>NZ_JBNAFW010000002.1:0-722500 GCF_049800855.1 Aliiroseovarius sp. S253
TAAGAACGCTGGGCGTTCTTAGTCGATGATTTTCGAGACAACGCCCGAACCAACGGTGCGGCCGCCTTCACGGATAGCGAAGCGCAGCTTCTCTTCCATGGCGATCGGAGCGATCAGCTCGACGTTGAACTTCAGGTTGTCGCCCGGCATCACCATTTCGGTGCCAGCGGGCAGTTCAACAGTACCGGTCACGTCGGTGGTACGGAAGTAGAACTGCGGACGGTAGTTCGCGAAGAACGGCGTGTGACGGCCACCCTCTTCCTTGGTCAGGATGTAGACCTCGGCTTCGAACTTGGTGTGCGGGTTAACCGAACCCGGCTTACACAGAACCTGGCCACGCTCAACAGCTTCACGGTCGATACCGCGCAGCAGAACACCAACGTTGTCGCCTGCTTCACCGCGATCAAGCAGCTTGCGGAACATTTCAACACCGGTACAGGTGGTTTTCTGAGTGTCTTTGATGCCAACGATTTCGATCTCGTCGCCAACGTTCACTACGCCACGCTCAACACGGCCGGTGACAACAGTACCGCGGCCCGAGATCGAGAACACGTCTTCGATCGGCAGCAGGAAGTCGCCGTCAACCGGACGATCCGGGGTCGGGATGTACTCGTCCACAGCAGCCATCAGCTCGCGGATTTTCTCTTCACCGATTTCCGGGTTCTTGCCTTCCATAGCGGCCAGCGCGGAACCCGCGATGATCGGCATGTCGTCGCCCGGGAAGTCGTATTCGTTCATCAGTTCACGAACTTCCATCTCAACCAGCTCGAGCAGCTCTTCGTCGTCTACCTGGTCAACTTTGTTCATGAAGACTACCAGCGCAGGTACACCAACCTGACGTGCCAGCAGGATGTGCTCGCGGGTCTGAGGCATGGGGCCATCAGCTGCGTTCACAACCAGAATGCCGCCGTCCATCTGGGCCGCACCGGTGATCATGTTCTTGACGTAGTCGGCGTGGCCGGGGCAGTCAACGTGCGCATAGTGACGGTTCTCGGTCTCGTACTCAACGTGAGCAGTCGAGATGGTGATGCCGCGTGCTTTCTCTTCAGGTGCACCGTCGATCTCGTCGTATGCTTTGAAATCACCAAAGAATTTGGTGATAGCTGCCGTCAGCGTCGTCTTGCCGTGGTCAACGTGACCAATCGTGCCGATGTTAACGTGCGGTTTACCGCGTTCAAACTTTTCCTTAGCCATGATGGCCTCCTGTAAATCTAAGGACCGGGCAGCAATGGGTCACTGCCCGGCAATTTCGATTAGGCGTATTTCGCCTGAATTTCGTCCGAGATGTTCTGCGGAACCGGATCGTAATGCGAGAACTGCATCGTGAACTGCGCACGGCCCGAAGACATGGAACGCAGCGTGTTGATGTAGCCGAACATGTTGGCCAGCGGTACGTTGGCGTCAATTGCCACGGCGTTGCCGCGCGGCTCTTGACCCGATACCTGACCGCGACGCGAGGTCAAATCGCCGATGATGCCACCGGTGTATTCCTCGGGCGTGATCACTTCCACTTTCATGATCGGCTCAAGCAGCTTGGCGCCAGCCAAACGCATACCTTCGCGCATACACATACGTGCAGCGATTTCGAAGGCCAGAACCGACGAGTCAACATCGTGGAATTTACCGTCGTTCAAGGCAACCTTAAAGTCGATCACGGGGAAGCCAGCCAGGGGGCCGCTATCCATAACCGAGTTGATGCCTTTTTCAACACCGGGGATGTATTCCTTCGGAACAGCACCACCAACGATGCGGCTTTCGAACGAATAACCTTCGCCCGCTTCAGTCGGCATGATTTCCATTTTGACTTCAGCGTACTGACCCGAACCACCCGACTGTTTCTTGTGGGTGTAGGTGTGCTCGATCGCTTTCGAGATGGTCTCGCGGTACGCAACCTGCGGCGCACCAATGTTGGCTTCCACTTTGAATTCGCGCTTCAGACGGTCCACCAGGATGTCCAGGTGAAGTTCGCCCATGCCCTTCATGATGGTCTGACCACTTTCGATGTCAGTTTCCACACGGAACGAGGGGTCTTCAGCAGCCAGACGGCCCAGACCTTGCGACATCTTCTCTTGGTCAGCCTTGGTTTTCGGCTCGACCGCGATCTCGATGACGGGATCAGGGAAGGTCATGGTTTCCAGAACCACCGGATCGTTGACGGCACAGATCGTGTCGCCTGTGGTGGTGTCTTTCAGACCGGCCAGAGCGATAATGTCACCAGCGAACGCTTCCGTGATTTCCTCACGATCGTTCGAGTGCATCATCATCATACGACCAACGCGCTCTTTCTTACCTTTGGTCGAGTTCAAAAGCGTGTCGCCTTTGTTCAGGACACCCGAGTAGATGCGGGTAAAGGTCAGCGAGCCAACGAAGGGGTCGTTCATGATTTTGAACGCCAGCGCCGAGAAAGCCATGTCGTCGTCCGCACGGCGGGCGATGTCACGGGTTTCAGTTTCGTCACCGGGTTTAAAGCCCATGTAATCAACAACGTCCAGCGGGCTGGGCAGATAGTCGATAACAGCGTTCAGAAGCGGCTGGACACCTTTGTTTTTGAAGGCCGAACCACCCAGAACCGGAACGAAGTCCAGCGCCAGAGTACCCTTACGCAGCAGAGCGCGCAGGGTCGGAACGTCAGGCTCGTTGCCTTCCAGATAGGCTTCCATGGCATCGTCGTCTTGCTCGACGGCGGCTTCGATCATCTTCTCGCGCCACTCGTTGGCCATGTCCTGCAGGTCGTCACGGATCGGAACCCGTACCCACGATGCACCAAGGTCTTCACCCTGCCACAGCCATTCTTCCATGTTCACCAGGTCGATCAGACCTTCCAGCTCGGTTTCTGCACCGATCGGAATGCCAACCGGAACGGCGCGGGCGCCGGTGCGGTCTTCGATCATGTGAACACAGTTGAAGAAGTCAGCGCCGATTTTGTCCATCTTGTTGACGAACACCATACGCGGAACCTTGTAGCGGTCAGCCTGACGCCACACGGTTTCGGTTTGGGGCTCAACACCAGCGTTGGCGTCCAGAACACAGACAGCACCATCGAGAACCGCCAGCGAACGCTCAACTTCAATGGTGAAGTCAACGTGGCCGGGGGTGTCGATGATGTTCATGCGGTGCTTGGGCGTCTGAGCGGTTTCACCGTCTTCGGTGCGTTCCCAGAAAGTGGTCGTCGCAGCCGAGGTGATGGTGATCCCGCGTTCCTGCTCCTGCTCCATCCAGTCCATGGTGGCCGCACCATCGTGCACCTCACCAATGTTGTGGGACTTGCCGGTGTAGTAGAGGATACGCTCGGAGCAGGTGGTTTTACCTGCGTCGATGTGAGCCATGATACCGAAGTTACGGTACAGCTCGAGCGGATATTCGCGTGCCATGGTTTTGATCCTTCCTTGGCGTTACCAGCGGTAATGGCTGAACGCTTTGTTAGCGTCTGCCATTTTGTGGGTGTCTTCGCGCTTCTTAACTGCAGTACCGCGCGAGTTAACAGCATCCAGAAGTTCGCCTGCAAGACGCTCTTCCATGGTGTTCTCGTTGCGGTTACGAGCGGCGGTGATCAGCCAGCGGATTGCCAGAGCTTCGCGGCGCTCGGGGCGAACTTCAACCGGAACCTGGTAGGTGGCACCACCTACACGGCGCGAGCGAACTTCGACCGACGGTTTTACGTTATCCAGCGCTTCGTGGAACACTTCCACGGGGGCGCGCTTGATTTTGTCTTCAACGCGATCCAGCGCGTTGTAAACGATTTTTTCTGCAACCGATTTTTTACCATCGATCATCAGGTTGTTCATGAACTTGGTCAGAACCACATCACCAAATTTGGCATCGGGCAGGACCTGGCGCTTCTCAGCGGCGTGACGACGAGACATATCTGACTCTCCTTACTTCGGACGCTTGGCGCCGTATTTCGAACGACGTTGCTTACGGTCTTTGACGCCCTGGGTATCCAGAACACCACGCAGGATGTGGTAACGGACACCCGGAAGGTCTTTTACACGACCGCCACGGATCAGAACCACCGAGTGCTCCTGAAGGTTGTGGCTTTCACCGGGGATGTAGGAGATGACCTCGTAGCCGTTGGTCAGGCGAACCTTCGCAACTTTACGCATAGCCGAGTTCGGCTTTTTCGGGGTCGTGGTGTAAACGCGGGTACATACACCGCGCTTCTGGGGGCAAGATTCCAGGTGCTGCGACTTGGAACGCTTGACTTTGGGCTGACGCGGCTTGCGGATCAGCTGTTGGATCGTTGGCATAGGGCTCTTTTCCCGTTTCTCAACTCAGTCTACGCAGGGAAGCCCCCACGCGGTTAAATCTGTTTCGCGTTTCAGGATTGTGACAATCCACAAAACGAAAACCCGCGAGCGTTTCCATTCCGAGGCAAACGTCGCGGTTGGTTCACAGAGGATCGGCGCTTCAAAGTAGCCCGAACTTGATCCCTCAATTCTTGGATAGCCGGGTTAAACCCAGCTGGATGCTCGCGCGTATAAGGGGAGTCGATGGCACTGTCAACAGCAGGGCCTCTGCATTGCAGCGCCGGCGCCCCCCTTGTAAGCTCCTAAAGGCCGATGTTTCAACCTCAGGAGTTTCATATGAAGGGCACCTTGCTGCTGGCCTGCATGCGAAACGAAGGCGCGTTTGTTCTGGAGTGGTTGGCCTGGAACCGCATGCTTGGGTTCGAGAAGTTCCTGATCATGCACAACGATTGCACCGACCGAATGCCGCAGCTTCTCAGGTTGTTGGAACGTCATGGCGTTCTCGCAGCAAAGCGGCACCAACCGCAGCCCAATGAAACCCCGTTGGGGTCGGCCTATAAGGCGGCGCGTTCTCATCCCTTTCTGAAGCAATGTGACTGGATGTTTTCCTGTGACGTGGACGAGTATCTGGTGATCCGCAAAGGCAACGGCACCATCGACGAGTTGATCGGCAATGGCGCCGAAGAACGCTTTCGGGGTATGTCCGTCCACTGGCTGATCTTCGGCACGGGGGATGAAGAGAACTGGGAAGACCGGTTCGTCCACCAACGCTTTCTGAAAAGCGCGCCGGAAAAGGCGCGTCAGAACAACTGCGTCAAAAGCTTCGTCTACAAGCCACTGGACTTTGGGCGACTACGCTCGCACGCACCGAAGTTTTGGCGCGGTGAAGGGAAATGGGATACCGGCAGCAATCACTGGGTTTTTTCAGACGAAAGCTGGTTCGAAGACTTCCACCCTACCCACAACGCTCTGAACGGTTCTCACCACAAACTGATAACCCACGAAGCCGCGCATCTGAATCACTATATCCTGCAAACGAAAGAGCAATTCGCCTTCAAAAAGGGCAGTCCCGGATCCGCCGGGTCGATTAACCGCTACACCGATGACTTCTTCGACCGCTTCAATCACATCAGCGTCGAGAACCCATCTACGCTGGCGTTCAAGGATCGCTTCGATGCCGAGTATGCTCAGCTCGCTTCTATTCCGGGCGTGTTGCGGCTGCACCATTTGTGTTGCGCCGATTTGGTGACGGCCATGTGCGCCAAACGCGGGGATAACCACCAGAAGGATCCGCGCTTTGTGTACCATAGGGACATGGCCCAAAGCCTACCCAAGCCAGAGCTTCGGGATCAGACGGCCTAGCCCGCGGCCTGCCGCGCTGCTTTTTGTTCGCGAAACAGAGTGAACAGGCCAGTGCCAACAACGATCCCAGCGCCGATCAGGGTCAATTGGTTTGGCCATTCACTGAACAACACCAACCCCAGCACCAGCGCCCAGATAAGCCCCGTGTACCGAAAGGGTGCCGCAAAGGCGATGTCGCCCACGCGCATCACCATGACCGAGAAGAGGTAGCCCAAGAAAATAAAAAATGCGGCCAAAATCAGCATTGATGCCGACCAACCATCAACAGGAGCCCAGTCAACACCAACAGACGCCACGCCGAACCCAACGGTAATCGAAATTGCTGCCATGATCGCAACGGTCATCGAGGGCGTCTCGGGCGACAGCTTTCGCACCACCAGATCGCGGAAGGTAATGAACCCAACTGCGGCCAGCGCATAAAGCGACCAAACCGAAAACCCCGCACCAGGCTGGATAATCAAAAGCACGCCCAAGAAACCAACGGCGATGGCTGCCAGTCGACGCCAGCCCAATGGCTCGGACAGGAAAGCCCAAGCAGCCAGCGCGATCACCAGAGGTAAGACCTGCAGGATCGCTGTGACATTGGCGATGGGCATGTGAAACAGCGCCGTAAGAAAACAATAGGTTGCCCCCATTTCCCCGACACAGCGCAATCCAATCAGCTTCCATTCCCGCGCAGACAGATTGAACCGCATGGTCCCCAAATACCGGCCCAAGACGTAAAGCAACACACAGGTCGCAACCCCGCGCAAGAACACTGCTTGCTCCAACGGCATCATTGTCGACAGGATTTTCATACAGGCATCGTTGAACGTGTACCCGGCCATCGATCCAGTCATCAGTGCGGCTGCTTTAAAATTGTCCGAAGGCATGATCGGGAAATGTCCTTAAAAGCGTTCGGTCACCTAATCAGTGTTTCCCAAACTGGCCAAGCCAAAAAAGAAAGCCCCGCATAATGCGGGGCTTTCCAAATCTTATGTCAGCACTGATCAGGGCTGTTCGTCGCCACCCATTTCGGGGGTCTCGACCAGACCCAGATCGTCTTCGGGTGCATCGCCGAACACATCCTCGGCAGGCGCGGCCAGAGCGGCTGCGGCCTCGGCCTCGGCACGGGCTTCTTCGATCACCTTCTGGTCACGCTTCTGCGCGATGGCGCGAACCTGCTGGGTTGCCCCACCAGTACCGGCCGGGATCAGACGACCAACGATCACGTTCTCTTTCAGGCCAACCAGCTTGTCGCGCTTACCCTGAACCGAAGCTTCGGTCAGAACGCGGGTGGTTTCCTGGAACGACGCAGCCGAGATGAACGAACGGGTCTGCAACGAAGCCTTGGTGATCCCCAGAAGGATCGGCTCGGCCGAGGCCAGACGACGCCCTTCGGCGGCGGCTTTTTCGTTCGCAGCCATGTATTCGGCTTTATCGACGTGCTCGCCTTTCAGCAGTGTGGTTTCACCCGAGTCCTGGATTTCCCACTTCTGCAGCATCTGGCGAACGATCACTTCGATGTGCTTGTCGTTGATCTTCACGCCCTGCAGACGATAAACGTCCTGAACTTCGTCGATCATATAGTCGGCCAAAGCCTCGACACCCATGATGGACAGGATGTCGTGCGGCGCCGGGTTACCGTCCATCAGGTATTCACCCTTCTGGATAAAGTCCCCTTCTGCAACCGGGATGTGTTTGCCTTTGGGCACCATGTATTCCACGGTTTCCATCGACTCATCCGCAGGCTCAATCGAGATGCGACGCTTGTTCTTATAGTCGCGGCCGAAGCGCACATAACCATCGATTTCGGCGATGATTGCGTGATCTTTCGGACGGCGGGCTTCGAACAGTTCAGCAACACGCGGCAGACCACCGGTGATGTCCTTGGTCTTGGCGCCTTCACGCGGGATACGTGCAATAACGTCACCAGCTTTGACGTTCGAGCTTTCCTCGACCGACAGAATGGCATCCACGGACATGGTATAGGTCACCGGGTTACCCGCATCATTGCGGACCGGTTCGCCATCTTCTGCCACCAAGATCACTTCCGGCTTCAGCTCGTTACCTTTCGGTGCCGAACGCCAGTCAGAAACGATCTTCTGTGTCATGCCTGTTGCATCATCGGTTTCGTCACGAACCGAAATACCGCTGATCAGATCGACGAACTTAACCGTACCGTCCTTTTCAGCAATCATCGGAAGTGTGAACGGGTCCCATTCGAACAGCTTGTCGCCGCGGGCCACATCGGCACCGTCTTTGACGAACAGTTTCGAACCGTAACCGATCTTGAACGAAGCACGCTCTTCACCGTTGTCGCCCATGATCGCCATAACCATGTTGCGGCCCATAACGACGATCTCGCCGTCACGGTTTTCCAGCACCGACGCGTTGCGATACTCGATCTTGCCTTCTTGGTTGGCTTCCTGGAACGACTGCTGGCCACCTTGCGCAACACCACCAATGTGGAACGTACGCATGGTCAGCTGCGTGCCGGGTTCACCGATCGACTGTGCAGCAATAATGCCGACAGCTTCACCGATGTTCACCTTGGTACCGCGGGCCAGGTCACGACCATAGCAGTTGGCGCAGACGCCTTCTTCGCTTTCACAGGTCAGCGGGCTGCGGATGCGGATGGCGGTATGGCCAGCATCTTCCACAGCATCAGCTTTGCGTTCGTCGATGATCTCGTTCTTGGCGACCAGAACTTCTTCTGTGCCCGGAACCAGAACGTCTTCGGCAGCAACGCGACCCAGAATACGTTCGGCCAACGAGGCGACAACTTCACCGTCGTTCACAGCAGCTTCTGCGGTGATCGAGTTTTCGGTGCCACAATCCTGCTCGCGCACGATGCAGTCCTGTGCCACGTCAACCAGACGACGGGTCAGGTAACCCGAGTTCGCGGTTTTCAGAGCGGTATCCGACAGACCCTTACGGGCACCGTGGGTCGAGTTGAAGTACTCGAGCACGGTCAGACCTTCTTTAAAGTTCGAGATAATCGGCGTTTCGATAATCTCGCCAGAAGGTTTGGCCATCAGGCCGCGCATGCCGCCCAGCTGTTTCATCTGCGTGACCGAGCCACGCGCACCAGAGTGGGCCATCATGTAAACCGAGTTCGGTTCCATTTCCGAGCCATCTTCAGCGCGCTTGTTGGACGAGATGGTGTCCATCATAGCGTCGGTGACTTTGTCGTTACACTTCGACCAGGCGTCGACAACTTTGTTGTACTTCTCGCCCAGAGTAATCAGACCGTCCATGTACTGCTGCTCGAACCCTTTAACCTGATCGCGGGTTTCATCCACGATCGGCCATTTGGTGTCCGGAATAACCATGTCGTCCTTACCGAACGAGATGCCAGCCTTGAACGCTTCTTTGAAGCCCATCGACATGATCTGGTCACAGAAGATAACCGACTCTTTCTGACCGCAGTAACGGTAGACGGTGTCGATGACTTGCTGCACTTCTTTCTTACGCAGAAGGCGGTTCACCAGAGCGAACGGTGCCTTGTTGTTCTGCGGCAGAAGTGCGCCCAGACGGATACGGCCCGGTGTGGTTTCAAAGCGAACCATAACGGTGTTACCCTCTTCGTCTACCTGCGGCAGACGCGCCTGAACTTTGGCGTGCAGATGCACTTCGCCAGCGTCCAAGGCGTGGATCACTTCGTCCACGTCGGAGAAGACCATGCCTTCACCCTTCATGCCTTCGCGTTCCATCGAGATGTAGTACAGACCCAAGATCATATCCTGCGACGGAACGATGATCGGTGCGCCGTTTGCCGGCGACAGAACGTTGTTCGTCGACATCATCAGGACACGTGCTTCCAGCTGGGCTTCCAGCGAAAGCGGTACGTGAACAGCCATCTGGTCACCGTCGAAGTCAGCGTTGAACGCCGAACAGACAAGCGGGTGCAGCTGAATGGCTTTACCTTCGATCAGAACCGGTTCGAACGCCTGAATACCAAGACGGTGCAGCGTAGGTGCACGGTTCAGCATGACCGGGTGTTCGCGGATCACTTCGTCCAAGATATCCCAAACTTCGGGACGCTCTTTTTCCACCAGTTTCTTGGCTTGCTTCACAGTGGAAGACAGGCCTTTGGCTTCAAGACGCGAATAGATGAACGGCTTGAACAGCTCGAGCGCCATCTTCTTCGGTAGACCACATTGGTGCAGCTTCAGTTCTGGACCGGTCACAATGACCGAACGACCCGAGAAGTCGACGCGCTTACCCAAAAGGTTTTGACGGAAGCGACCCTGCTTACCTTTCAGCATGTCCGACAGCGATTTCAGCGGACGCTTGTTGGCGCCGGTGATTACGCGGCCACGACGGCCGTTGTCGAACAGAGCATCCACGGATTCCTGCAGCATCCGCTTTTCGTTGCGGACGATGATGTCGGGCGCACGCAGCTCGATCAGACGCTTCAGACGGTTGTTCCGGTTGATCACGCGGCGATACAGATCGTTCAGATCAGAAGTCGCGAAACGGCCACCATCCAGCGGCACCAGCGGGCGCAGCTCTGGCGGGATTACCGGGATCACGGTCAGGATCATCCACTCGGGGCGGTTGCCCGATTCAATGAACGATTCAACGATCTTCAGACGCTTGATGATCTTCTTCGGCTTCAGTTCACCTGTGGCTTCGGCCAGATCGGCACGCAACTGCTCGGCTTCGGCTTCCAGATCGATCGCGGCCAGCATTTCGCGGATGGCTTCAGCACCAATATTGGCGGTGAAGGCGTCCATGCCGTAGGTGTCCTGCGCGTCCATGAACTCTTCTTCGGTCATCAGCTGACCATACTGAAGGTCCGTCAGACCGGGCTCGATCACAACGTAGTTTTCGAAGTACAGGATGCGTTCCAGATCACGCAGGGTCATGTCCAGCATGAGGCCGATGCGCGACGGCAGCGACTTCAGGAACCAGATGTGAGCGACAGGGGCTGCCAGCTCGATATGGCCCATACGCTCGCGGCGTACTTTCTGAAGGGTAACTTCAACACCACATTTCTCGCAGACAACGCCGCGATACTTCATGCGCTTATATTTACCGCACAGGCATTCGTAGTCTTTGACCGGGCCAAAGATACGGGCACAGAACAGGCCGTCACGCTCGGGCTTGAAGGTACGATAGTTGATGGTCTCGGGCTTCTTGATCTCGCCATAGGACCACGAAAGGATCCGTTCCGGGCTGGCAAGCGAGACCTTGATCTCGTCGAACACCTTGGGGGCGGCCAGCGGGTTGAACGGGTTGGTTGTCAGTTCCTGGTTCATTTTGCGTTTCCTTTAATCAGGGGAAGGGTGGGAGGGGTAAGGCGGGCGCCTTACTCCTCGCCCTCCGCATCCAGGAGTTCCATGTTGAGGCCGAGGCCGCGGACTTCTTTGACAAGAACGTTGAACGATTCCGGTACACCAGCTTCGAAGTTGTCCTCGCCTTTGACGATGCTCTCGTACACCTTGGTACGGCCAGCAACGTCATCCGACTTGACGGTAAGCATCTCTTGCAGCGTGTATGCCGCGCCATATGCTTCCAAAGCCCAGACTTCCATCTCACCGAAGCGCTGACCACCGAACTGTGCCTTACCACCCAGCGGCTGCTGCGTAACAAGCGAGTACGGACCGGTCGAACGTGCGTGGATTTTGTCGTCCACAAGGTGGTGCAGTTTCAGCAGGTACTTCACGCCGACAGTAACTTCGCGCGAGAACTGTTCACCGGTACGACCGTCAAACAGAACCGACTGACCCGAGGTGTCGAAACCGGCACGCGTCAGCGCGTCGTTTACGTCAGCCTCTTTGGCGCCGTCAAAAACCGGAGTCGCGATCGGAACACCGCGGGTCACATTGCCAGCTGCATCCACAAGTTCGTCCTCGTCCATGCCCGAGATGCCTTCTTCATAGACATCGTCGCCATAGGCGATGCGCATGGCTTCGCGAACTGGGGTCAGATCGCCGGAACGGCGGTATTCACCCAGAGCTTCGTCAATGTTCAGACCCAGGCCGCGCGCGGCCCAACCCATGTGGGTTTCAAGGATCTGACCAACGTTCATACGCGAAGGCACGCCCAGCGGGTTCAGACAGAAGTCAACCGGAGTACCATCGGCCAGGAACGGCATGTCTTCCATCGGTACAACCTTGGAAATAACACCTTTGTTCCCGTGACGACCGGCCATCTTATCGCCCGGCTGAAGCTTACGCTTCACGGCAACGAAGACTTTAACCATCTTCATCACACCCGGCGGCAGATCGTCGCCACGACGGACTTTTTCGACCTTGTCTTCAAAGCGCGCATCCAGTGCACGTTTCTGAGCTTCGAACTGTTCGTTCAGGGCTTCAACGATTTTCGCATCGTCTTCGTCCTCAAGCGCCAGTTGCCACCACTGACCGCGCGACAGACCTTCCAGCAGCTCTTCCGAGATGGTCGAACCGGCTTTCACGCCTTTCGGCCCTTTTACGGCCGCTTTGCCCAGGATCATGTCCTTCAGGCGGGCATAGGTGTTGCGCTCAAGAATGTGCAGCTCGTCGTCACGGTCGCGGGCAAGGCTTTCGACCTCTTCGCGCTCGATCTGAAGGGCACGTTCGTCTTTTTCAACGCCGTGGCGGTTGAAGACACGGACCTCAACAACGGTACCGAAGTCACCTGGCTTCACACGCAGCGAGGTATCGCGCACGTCCGAAGCTTTTTCACCGAAGATGGCGCGCAGAAGCTTTTCTTCCGGCGTCATCGGGCTTTCGCCTTTCGGGGTGATCTTACCAACCAGAATATCGCCAGGTTCTACGTCCGCACCGATGTACACAACGCCAGCCTCATCGAGGTTGCGCAGCGCTTCTTCACCGACGTTCGGAATATCGCGAGTGATTTCTTCCGGCCCAAGCTTGGTGTCACGAGCAGCGACTTCAAACTCTTCGATGTGAACCGAAGTGAAGACGTCGTCACGCGCAATACGTTCCGAGATCAGGATCGAGTCTTCGTAGTTGTAGCCGTTCCAAGGCATGAACGCGACGACCACGTTTTTACCCAGAGCCAGTTCGCCCATATCTGTCGACGGACCGTCAGCAACCACTTCGCCTTTGGAAACCTTCTGACCTACTTTCACCAGCGGACGCTGGTTGATGCAGGTGTTCTGGTTCGAACGCTGGAACTTGCGCAGACGATAGATGTCCACACCCGCGTCACCCAGACCAAGGTCTTCGGTGGCACGCACAACGATACGGGTTGCGTCAACCTGGTCGATCACACCGCCACGCCTGGCCTGAATGGCAG
This sequence comes from Aliiroseovarius sp. S253, assembly GCF_049800855.1. Classification (NCBI taxonomy): domain Bacteria; kingdom Pseudomonadati; phylum Pseudomonadota; class Alphaproteobacteria; order Rhodobacterales; family Paracoccaceae; genus Aliiroseovarius; species Aliiroseovarius sp. S253. The sequence continues at coordinate 12,843 of NZ_JBNAFW010000002.1, forward strand.
CGCCCGAGTCGATGGCAACCTTGCCTTCGATACCGGTGCCGACAAACGGAGCCTCGGCCCGCAGAAGCGGAACAGCCTGACGTTGCATGTTCGAACCCATCAGAGCGCGGTTAGCATCGTCGTTTTCAAGGAACGGGATCAGCGAGGCAGCAACCGAAACCAGCTGCTTGGGCGACACGTCGATCAGGTCGACGTTATCACGCGGTGCCATGGTGTATTCGCCCGACTGACGGGTGTTCACCAGATCGTTTTCAAACCGGCCATTTTCGTCCAGATGCGCGTTGGCCTGAGCCACAGTGTGACGCATCTCTTCGGTGGCGGACATGTAGTTCACCTCGTCGGTGACCTTGCCGTCCACAACCTTACGATAAGGCGTTTCGATGAAGCCGTACTTGTTCACGCGGGCAAAGGTGGCCAGCGAGTTGATCAGACCAATGTTCGGCCCTTCCGGCGTTTCAATCGGACACATGCGGCCGTAGTGGGTGGCGTGAACGTCACGCACCTCGAAGCCAGCACGTTCGCGGGTCAGACCACCCGGCCCAAGCGCCGACAGGCGGCGTTTGTGGGTGACTTCTGACAGCGGGTTGGTTTGGTCCATGAACTGCGACAGCTGCGACGAACCGAAGAACTCGCGAACAGCGGCGGCAGCCGGTTTCGCGTTGATCAGATCCTGCGGCATCACGGTGTCGATCTCGACCGAGGACATACGTTCCTTGATCGCGCGTTCCATGCGCAGCAGGCCAACGCGGTACTGGTTTTCCATCAGCTCGCCAACGGAACGCACACGACGGTTGCCCAAGTGGTCGATGTCGTCGACATCGCCACGGCCATCACGCAGATCAACCAGCGCCTTGATACAGGCGATAATGTCTTCGCGACGCAGGGTGCGCTGGGTGTCTTCAGCATCCAGAGCCAGACGCATGTTCATTTTCACGCGGCCAACAGCCGACAGATCATAGCGCTCGCTGTCGAAGAACAGTGTGTCGAACAGGTTCGACGCGGCTTCAACCGTGGGCGGCTCGCCCGGACGCATGACACGATAGATATCCATAAGCGCGGTGTCGCGACCCATGTTCTTATCGGCAGCCATGGTATTGCGGATGTAGGGGCCAACATTGACGTTGTCGATGTCCAGAACCGGGATGTCGGTGATGCCCGCATCCATCAGCTCTTTCAGCGATCCGCCGATCAGCTCACCGTCTTTGTCGTGCTCAAGCGTCAGCTCGTCACCAGCTTCGACGTAGATCGCACCGGTGTCTTCGTTGATGATGTCTTTGGACACGTAACGACCAACGATCGCGTCGAACGGCACCAGAAGGTTGGTGACGTCGCCCGCTTCCATCAGTTTCTTGACAGCACGCGGAGTGATCTTCTTGCCAGCTTCAGCAATCACTTCACCGGTTTTGGCGTCGATCAGATCCTGCACCGGACGGGTGCCGGCAACACGCTCGGGGAAGAACTTGGTGACCCAACCTTTGTTCTTCTTCAGCTTGAACTGAACGGTGTCATAGTACGCGTCACAGATACCTTCTTGGTCCAGACCCAGCGCATACAGCAGGGTGGTCACAGGAAGCTTACGGCGGCGGTCGATACGGGCAAAGACGATGTCTTTGGCGTCGAATTCGAAGTCCAACCACGAGCCACGGTAGGGAATGATGCGGCAGGCGAACAGAAGCTTGCCCGAAGCGTGCGTCTTACCTTTATCGTGATCGAAGAACACGCCCGGCGAACGGTGCATCTGAGACACGATCACGCGCTCGGTGCCGTTCACAACAAACGTACCGTTCGGCGTCATCAGGGGCATGTCACCCATGAATACGTCTTGTTCCTTGATGTCCTTAACCGATTTCGCACCGGTATCTTCGTCCACATCAAACACGATCAGACGCAGGGTGACTTTCAGCGGAGCCGAATAAGTCAGGTCGCGCTGTTGGCATTCCTCAACGTCGAACTTCGGTTCTTCCAGCTCGTATTTCACGAACTCGAGGATCGAGGTTTCATTGAAATCCTTGATCGGGAAAACCGACTGGAAAACAGCATTGATGCCTTCTCCGTCCATCGGCTCCAGCTGATCGCCAGAGTTCAGGAAAAGATCATACGAGCTTTTCTGAACCTCGATCAGGTTCGGCATTTCCAGAACTTCACGGATTTTGCCGTAATACTTACGCAAGCGTTTCTGGCCAAGATAGGTCTGCGCCATAAGGTATTTACCTTTCATTTCTCAACTGAGGCGCCAACCGTTGGGTCGCCGGCGACACCTCGTCCGAGACGGGGGTTCGAACCAATTCATGGAAACCCGCCCAAGGGTTCCCTCCCGATCCATTGAACCTTTCCCAGAACAACGCCTGCATTCAGGCCCTCTTCAAGACAGGTTCGGCTGGACCCGGATTTCTCCGGGCCCAGCCTTGTTTTTACAGGCTACCGTGGGCCTAAAAGCGTAAAGCTTAAGCCAGTTCGACTTCGGCGCCAGCTGCTTCCAGCTTGCCTTTGATGTCTTCTGCTTCGGCTTTGTCGACGCCTTCTTTGATCTTGCCGCCGCCTTCAACCAGCTCTTTGGCTTCTTTCAGGCCAAGACCGGTGATGCCGCGAACTTCTTTGATCACGTTGATTTTCGAAGCGCCGGCGTTCTTCAGAACGACGTCGAATTCGGTTTTCTCTTCAGCTGCTGCGCCGCCGGCGTCGCCGCCTGCTGCCATTACAACTGCGCCGCCAGCGGCGGGCTCGATGCCATACTCGTCTTTGAGGATGGTTTTCAGTTCTTGTGCTTCGAGAAGGGTCAGACCCACGATCTCTTCTGCAAGTTTCTTCAGATCAGCCATTTGACTTCTTTCCGTATTTAGATGTGTTCCAACGTAGGGTGATATTCCGCTCCGCTGGTCTCAGATTGCTTAAGCAGCCTTGTCTTCAACAGTAGACAAGATGGATGCGATGTTCGAAGCAGGCGCGCCAATGGCCCCAGCGATGTTCGAAGCAGGTGCGCCAATACAGCCAGCGATCGAAGCAATAAGCTCTTCACGCGACGGCATAGCGGCAACGGCTTTAACACCAGCCTTGTCCAGAGCATCCTCACCCATTGCACCACCAAGGATGTCCAACTTTTCGTTGGTCTTGGCATATGCATCCATGACCTTGGCCGCAGCCACAGGGTCTTCGGAATAGGCAAGAACGGTCATACCCGTCAGATAGTCGGCGATCGAAGCGGCCGGCTTACCTTCAAGGGCGATTTTGGCGAGCTTGTTCTTGGCAACGCGTACAGACCCACCAGCTTCGCGCATTTGCGAACGCAGGTCCTGCATTTCAGCAACCGTGAGACCGGCGTAGTGGGCAACCACAACGACGCCAGAGCTTTCAAAGATCTGGCCGAGTTCCTCGACCACTTTTTCTTTTTGTGCTCTATCCACAGTTTCACTCCAAGTATGGAGGGTTTAACCCCTCCGGCTCATATTTTACCGAGTTTTCAAGGAAAACCCGGCAATCGGGTCCGCGATAAGGGTCCTTCGCAAAATCGCCCTAAGGCCAAGCGGCCGTAGGAATTCTTTTGTTCATTTCCCATCTCAGGCAGGAATTATGACACTTGTGCGCGGTCGCTTTTCAGCTTGGCCCACCGGCGTCACCCACCGTCTCGGACGAAACGCAAAACAGCGCACGACGAATCGCACGCTGGAATGCTCGGTCTATTTAGGACGTTTGAAGAGGTTTTCCAACCCCTAACAGGGCGCTCGGTCAAGAAACACCGGCGGCCCAATAAAGCGACACTACCACAAAACTCTGACTTCTCAAAATTCCTACGCACATCAGAACAAAAAAGGGCGCCCGATCAGGGCGCCCTTTTCGTAGTCAGACTGAAAAAGCTCAGTTACCGGTCGCGTTGTCCACGTCCAGCGTCACACCCGGACCCATGGTCGAGCTCAGCGAGATCTTTTTCATGTAGGTGCCTTTGGCGCCCGAGGGTTTGGCTTTCTGAACGGCGTCGATGAACGCTTTCACGTTCTCAACCAGCTTGGCTTCATCGAACGAGGCTTTGCCCAGGCCAGCGTGAACCACGCCACCTTTTTCAGCTTTGAACTGAACTTCACCGCCCTTGGCAGCTTCCACGGCCGCTTTAACGTCCATGGTCACGGTGCCAACCTTCGGGTTCGGCATCAGGTTGCGCGGACCCAGAACTTTACCCAGACGACCAACGACGGGCATCATGTCCGGAGTGGCGATGCAGCGATCAAACTCGATCGTGCCGCCCTGAACGGTTTCCATCAGGTCTTCAGCGCCGACGATGTCTGCACCAGCAGCCTGAGCTTCTTCAGCTTTCGGGCCACGAGCGAATACAGCAACGCGCATGGTTTTACCGGTGCCGTTCGGCAGGCCGATGACGCCACGAACCATCTGGTCAGCGTGACGGGTGTCTACACCCAAGGCCAGCGCGATTTCGATGGTTTCGTCGAATTTTGCATTGGCGTTGCCCTTAACCAGCGCAACAGCTTCTTCGACGGTCAGGTTTTCTTTGCCGGCGAAGGCTTCGCGAGCGGCAGTGGTACGTTTTCCCAGTTTTGCCATCTTACTTCACCTCAATGCCCATGGAGCGGGCCGAGCCCAGGATGATCTGCATCGCGGCTTCGATATCGTTCGCGTTCAGATCTTTCATTTTAGCTTCGGCGATTTCTTTCACCTGAGCAGCGGTCACCGAACCAACGGTTTCACGGCCGGGGTTGTTTGCACCCGACTTAAGACCAGCAGCTTTGATCAGGAAGTACGACGCGGGGGGCGTCTTGATGTCCATCGAGAAGGACTTGTCCTGATAATAGGTGATCACGGTCGGGCACGGTGCGCCGGGCTCCAGATCCTGCGTCTTGGCGTTGAACGCCTTGCAGAATTCCATGATGTTGATGCCGCGCTGACCCAGTGCGGGGCCGACGGGCGGGCTGGGGTTGGCTTGACCTGCAGGAACCTGCAGTTTCATCGTGCCAGCGAGTTTCTTAGCCATTTGGCTTCTCCTTTAACAACAGCTCCGGGACGCGTCCCTTTGCCTCTCATTGCCGCGGTCTGGATTGGTGATCGCGATCACCGCCCCTCCCACGTTCTCAACACGTCAGCCCTGCTTCGAGACCTGCGTGTAATCCAGTTCGACCGGGGTTTCCCGGCCAAAGATTGACACAGCAACCTTCAGGCGCTGGCCTTCTTCGTCCACTTCTTCGACCAGACCATCGAAGCCTTCGAAGGCACCGTCGGTCACGGCAACTTTCTCGCCGATCTCGAAGCTGATCATCAGCTTCGGTGCTTCAGCACCTTCTTCGACGCGGCCCAAGATGCCCTGAACTTCAGCGTCACGCATCGGCATCGGACGACCTTGCGGGCCCAAGAAACCAGTAACGCGGTTGATCGAGGTAATCAGGTGATAGCCTTCGTCCGACATTTCCATGTGGACCAGCACGTAACCCGGCATGAAGCGACGCTCGGTCGTGACCTTCTTGCCGCGACGCACTTCGATGACCTCTTCGGTCGGCACCAGAACTTCGTCGATCTGGTCCTCAAGACCTTTTTCTTCGACCGAAGCACGGATTGCTTCTGCGATCTTCTTTTCGAAGTTCGACAGAACGCTTACCGAATACCACCGTTTCGCCATGTCAGCCTCTGCATTCCTGCGCCCCGAAGGGACATTTTCAATTTCGTTTCCGGGAACAAAAAATCGGCGTGCAACTTGATTCGCCGCACGCCCGTCCCGAAGTGATGCCCGAACTACCCCTGAAACACGCTCATTTCAAGGGCAAAGACGGTGTGTTAGCCGAAGTAGCCCAGCACGGCGGACAGACCGCTGCGGATGCCAAGATCCACAAGCGAAAAGAACAATGCCGTAAGAGCAGCCAGCACGAAGACCATGCCGGTGGTCAAAAGAACCTCACGGCGGGTCGGCCAGGTGACTTTGGACACCTCGGCGCGCACTTGCTGGATGAATTGCAACGGATTGGTCATCTGTTTTCGGCCTTTCATATGATAGGCGGTCAATTACGCAATGCGCACGGGGTTTTCAAGCCTTCACCGTCAAACCACGCCTAAAAGGCCCAAAGCGACGATCATTACCAACGCGCCGGCGACGATTTCCAGCAGCGGAACAGCACGCGCGGCCATGCCGCCCCCGCCCTGTAGAAGCCCCACCAACAGACCGCCTCGCAGACCCACGGCGACCATTGCTGTGACGATGGTCACGCTGGCGGTTCCCAGCGCCATGGCCACGACACCTAGAATCCCCTGCCAGACCAGCCCCATCTGCCAAGTCAGCACCAGAAGAAACAAGGCACCAGTACAGGGACGGATAGCGACCCCTGCAATCAGGACGGCCAGCTCGCGCCAGTTTCCGGCGGCTTCCACATCATGCAGACCCGGAGCGTGGGCATGGCCGCAATCGTGGCAATGGGAGTGTCCGTCGGTCTGGTGGTCGTGGTCGTGCGAATGCGAATGCGAATGCGAATGCGAATGCGAATGTGCCTCGTCGCGTGTTGCACGCAACAGCTTCCGCGCCCCGCGTACTAGAAGATAGAGACCGATCAGAGCAATCGCGCCATAGCTTGCATCGGCGAACCAGTCCTCGGCCAGCCCAACCATTTGCTGTCGAGTCAGGTTCAAGACCAGCACACCCGCAAAAACCAGCACAATGGCACTGAGACCCTGCGCCAGCGACGACAGCAGCGCCACAAAAGACATCCGCCACATGGTCGCCCGAGATGCCAAAGAATAGCCTCCGATCAGCACCTTACCGTGCCCCGGTCCGACCGCATGAAAGAACCCATAGGAAAAGCAGATCGTCAGCAGTGCAATCAGTGCGCCCGGCTCCCCTGCCCTAAGCGCCCGCAAGCCCCGCGCCATCGAGGTCTGCACCTGCCGCTGCCAATCCGCCGCCCAAGCCGACACACCATCCAGCGCGCCGGTGGCCCACAGCGCCACGCCGACCACCAGAACCACAAGCGACAGGAGGGAGATTACTCGGAACATGTCAGCAGCAGTTGGTCGGCAAACAGGTCGCCCACTTCGGGATAGCTGTCCTCGGAATATTCGACGCTGTCCGGGCCATAAAGCAGGCTCTCCACCTTGTCATAGGCGGCGTTCAAATCAGCGGGCATCTGTTCGACCGCGCAGCTATCACGGCCTTCGACAGTGACCGGAAGACGTACATCATAGGCGACGAAAAAAGTGGGATCATAGATCTGCGCCAAAAGCGGCTCGGCCCCAACCGTCACGCGGGTTTCAAGCGGGCGGATGTGCCAACTGACCACGCGCCCGTCCTCGTACCGCATTCCGTGTTCAACCGGCCGCGCAAGCGCCACATCGGCACCTTGGTTCTGAAGATACAGGTCACCGGGAAATCCCGCGGCCCAATCAACATCTTGCCCAGCATAGGCATCAAGCGCGGCCTGCTCGGGGATACCATCCCCGTCCGCATCCAGTCCGTTATCTTCGACCAGCAGCAGCGAATAGAACTCGTCATAGGCCCAAAACACCCGCACCGCTGCAAGTTGGCCTGCATCGTCAAAGATCAGATTCGCGCCTGCATCGATGAAGACGTGCGGATGGCTGGCCATAGGTAGGGCCGAGGCCGCAATGATCGGTATGGACAGAAGGGTCGGGCGCAATGATTTCATACCACGGATGTAGCGCGGACCGCGCACAGCGACAACAGCCACCGGATCGCTAAGCGGGGCATCGCTGGGTCATCAAATTTTTTGAAGGTGGTGGCAGGGGCACCAGGGTTCGAACCCGGGACCTACGGTTTTGGAGACCGTCGCTCTACCAACTGAGCTATACCCCTATGACCGAGACAGCGATTATGCCAGCGCGGCCGGATTATCAAGAGGTTTCATTGACATTTTTGGTGCTATCTTTCACCTAATCCGAAAAACAGGCCCGCAGATGAACGATCCAGCAGTATTTAAAGACAGCCCATGGAAAGCGCTTGATCCAGCATTATTGGCGCAGGCGGCGAATGTACCGACAATGCTGGCCCCCGAAGAACAGCAATTCTATGCTTGGGCAACATCCGAATGGATGCAGGACAAAGGGGCCGTCGTTGATCTTGGTTGCTTTGCAGGTGGATCGACAGCCCGGTTGGCAGCAGGGCACCAGCATGCAGGCCATACAGGTCTTATTCACGCATATGACAGATTCGGCGCGAATGAAGAGGTTAAGACCCACATCCTCTATAAGCAGGGCATCGCTCCGTTCGAGGGCAACAACATATTGGAACTGGCAATTGACCTGCTAACGCCGTGGACCGAACGCATCTCACTTCACCCCGGTCAGATCGAAGACCAGTCATGGGAAGAAGGCCCGATTGAGATCCTTGTGATGGATGCGTCGAAAACAGTTCAGACCATGGACGCAATGACGCGCACCTTCTTTCCATCTCTGATTCCCGGACGCTCGCTGGTGGTGCAGCAGGATTACCTGTTCTGGCGCCAGCCTTGGATTGCCATCCAGATGGAACTTCTCGCCGACTATTTCGTTCCGGTTGCACACGTTCCGAACAACACGATGGTCTTTCTGAACACCAAACAGATAGACGGCACGGCGCTGGAGCATGCGGCTGTAGGACCAATCCCTCACGACAGGCGACTAGACCTTCTGCGCCTTGCACACCAACGCACGACCGAGGCCGGGTTCGATGTCTCGATGCCAATGGACGAGCAGATAAGGACTTTTGAACAGCACCCAAACGTGGATCGCGCCAAGCATTTTGTTCAGAAGTTTTAAGCTGGGCGTGTCAGATCATAGGCCAAAGGTGGTTTGACCTCGATCACTCCTAACTGAACGACACAGTTGACACACCGCAACGACCGGCACTGAGATTGCGAGTACCCTTAAGGGAGAAGTAATATGTGAGGAGGTCATGGCAAATTGGTTTTCGAAGCTGACGCTTGCGGTTTTGTCAGCGGTTTTGATCTACTGGCTTACAATTGCCTTAAATCCAGACCCACCGCCGCCGCCACCGCCAATCAAAAGCGTTGTGGGATATATCGTCGTACCCGACAACAGCCCGGCCCGCAGCCTTGACGAGCTCGGCGCGGGCGAGACGATTTGCGGCAGTAAAACGACGATAGACACACTTCGCGCTTTCCAACCGCTCGTAAAGTTTAACTTGCGCGCGGTACCAACGACCGAGCTGTTCCAAGCGTATCAGGTTGGCATCTGCAAAGGTGTTCTGTTCCGCGAGTTGTCACATGCCAATACCGTCTTTCCTACCGATTTAGCTGGCGGTCGCGTGATTGAAATCCGAGATTAAGCGTCCTCGCACAGGTGTTTTTTTCGTGACCTACGTCAAACGCAAAAAGGGCGCCCCGAGGGACGCCCTTTTCAATTCTGTATCTCTAGGCTCTCGCCCGTAAGAACGCTGGGCGTTCTTAGTCGATGATTTTCGAGACAACGCCCGAACCAACGGTGCGGCCGCCTTCACGGATAGCGAAGCGCAGCTTCTCTTCCATGGCGATCGGAGCGATCAGCTCGACGTTGAACTTCAGGTTGTCGCCCGGCATCACCATTTCGGTGCCAGCGGGCAGTTCAACAGTACCGGTCACGTCGGTGGTACGGAAGTAGAACTGCGGACGGTAGTTCGCGAAGAACGGCGTGTGACGGCCACCCTCTTCCTTGGTCAGGATGTAGACCTCGGCTTCGAACTTGGTGTGCGGGTTAACCGAACCCGGCTTACACAGAACCTGGCCACGCTCAACAGCTTCACGGTCGATACCGCGCAGCAGAACACCAACGTTGTCGCCTGCTTCACCGCGATCAAGCAGCTTGCGGAACATTTCAACACCGGTACAGGTGGTTTTCTGAGTGTCTTTGATGCCAACGATTTCGATCTCGTCGCCAACGTTCACTACGCCACGCTCAACACGGCCGGTGACAACAGTACCGCGGCCCGAGATCGAGAACACGTCTTCGATCGGCAGCAGGAAGTCGCCGTCAACCGGACGATCCGGGGTCGGGATGTACTCGTCCACAGCAGCCATCAGCTCGCGGATTTTCTCTTCACCGATTTCCGGGTTCTTGCCTTCCATAGCGGCCAGCGCGGAACCCGCGATGATCGGCATGTCGTCGCCCGGGAAGTCGTATTCGTTCATCAGTTCACGAACTTCCATCTCAACCAGCTCGAGCAGCTCTTCGTCGTCTACCTGGTCAACTTTGTTCATGAAGACTACCAGCGCAGGTACACCAACCTGACGTGCCAGCAGGATGTGCTCGCGGGTCTGAGGCATGGGGCCATCAGCTGCGTTCACAACCAGAATGCCGCCGTCCATCTGGGCCGCACCGGTGATCATGTTCTTGACGTAGTCGGCGTGGCCGGGGCAGTCAACGTGCGCATAGTGACGGTTCTCGGTCTCGTACTCAACGTGAGCAGTCGAGATGGTGATGCCGCGTGCTTTCTCTTCAGGTGCACCGTCGATCTCGTCGTATGCTTTGAAATCACCAAAGAATTTGGTGATAGCTGCCGTCAGCGTCGTCTTGCCGTGGTCAACGTGACCAATCGTGCCGATGTTAACGTGCGGTTTACCGCGTTCAAACTTTTCCTTAGCCATGAGCACTACGCCTCGTGTCTGGGGGGGTCACCGACCCCGTGGTTCAATATCGCGCGCTAGCTATATCCTTGACGAAAGAAAATCAAGACTTCCGTGGTTCCCAAAGCGCGGAAAAGACTTAAACCCATACCTGCAAAATGCAGCAACGGCATTTTCTTCACGTTGCCAAGGGGTTGGCCCGACGCGCCATTAAGGGATTAATTGGAGCGAGACCAAGGTTTTTTGTCAGGGGCCTCTGCGCTGGTCGACGTGCCCCCATGACCGCCGCACGCTGTCTGCAAATCACGCCACGTTTGCGCATCCAGAATCGTGTCATAGTCACGGCTCGGATCAACCGCGGCCTGCGCAGCCGAGATACGGTCCGTCATCTGCGGGTGCGAAGCAAGATGGGCCACGATCCCTTCGGCATCTCCATGTTCTTCGTGCAAACGCTCAAAGAATGTACCCAGCGCCACGGGCGAGATATTGGCTTTTTCCAGAAGGTCGTGGGCATAGTCGTCCGCCCGCGCCTCGGCCGCCTGACTGTAGGACGCATTGATCAGCTGGTTGGCGATGAACAGGGCAACGGTGCCGCCTGCAAAATCCCCAAACAAAAGTCCCAGGACCCCAAGGGATCCCGCCGAACGCAGTGCATCACGGGTTGGGTCACGATAGACCACATGCCCGATCTCATGCGCCAGAACTGCGGCGACCTCGTCAGGGTTGTCAGCCTCCTCTAGCAGCCCGCGGAAGAAGACAAGTCGTCCGCCCGGCAACGCAAAGGCGTTGACCATCGGGTGATCCAGAATGTGGATCTGAACATCATAGGGCAGATCCGCATCCGGATTCAGGCGCGTGTACATGGTTTGCATCGCGTCTAGGCCCGCCGGATCATCGCAAATCCTTAGCTGCGCTTCGAACCCCGTTTCAGAAAGCGCGGTTCGGATCTGTTCGAACGTGGTGTCGCCCAGCGCCTTTTCGCCTTCGGGCGGCAGGATTTCTGCCAGCTGGGTGGCCATAAGCGGCACCAAAAGAAAGATGATCGCGGCGACAGACGCCACGGCCCCGCCTGCCCAAAGAACTACTTTTGACAGGGGCGTCGAGCGGTCGCGTTTGCGCAGCGATCTAGCATGTTGCGTAACGAAACCCTGCGCGGCCTGATCCGTCAGATAGAGACGCGTCAGCGGATCACCTTTGCGCGACAGCACCATGACACGTCGGTCCGCCTGATCGGGCAACCGACGCAGGTTTTTCCAGCTCCACGTGACCTGTTCGCCGCTAGGCATCCCCAGAACCAGCGCCTCTGGGTGCAAGGCGATCTGCACGCGGGTCAGATGGGCGCGTTCACCCTGCGCCAGATCAGCAAAGACCCAATCCACGTCCTGTGCGCTCATATCGCGGCCCCCACATCCAGTGCGTCTGCGAAACCTTCAGCCTCAGCGAACTCATCTCGGTCTCGCTGGACAATCTGCGCAAGGTTCTGCGTATTTACGACCTTGGTCACTTCGGCAAAGTGCTTGGCCAAGGGCAGCGTGATCCATGCATGCGTCATGGCGCGTGTCAGCGTAAGCAACAGGAAATAGGCTAGCAGAGCGATCGGCAGAAATGCCGTGCCGGCGCCATCCAGCATCTCTAGGTCTAAGTTCTCGAAATCCGTTGTCCCTGCGACAAAAGCGAATGCCATGAACAGGGTTATGAACAGGCCGGACATGACGAGGTTCAGCATCAGCCCGCCCAGCGCATAGATCCCAATGATCCGCCACGGTCGCGGCTTGGCCGTGAACTGCATCTCGCCCAGTTGTTTCGCTTCGGTCATGCGCTTGAAGCTTTCGGCCCGCCAATAGGCCATCCCGTAGACAAGCCAAGATCCAGACAGCAAGAACAACAACGCCCATGCGGGATTTTCGTACAAATAGAGCATCAAACCAGCAACCGCGCTTAAACCGATGGCATAGTACACATGCCGCATCGCCCCAAACAGCAGCCCTTTCGAGCCCCCTTGAACAAAGCGCTCATCTCCATAGAACGTGCGCGAGACCCGGTATTTTTCTAGCCAGAGCGTCGTCAACGGCCAAGTCAAACCCAGCGTGCATATGGCCAGGGTCCAATGGATCATCGATCGCCAGCTGTAGCCCCACGCGCCGGGCTCTAACCCGAAGCGAATGCCGCGCCAGCGGGTACGGGCCAGAATATAGCGACGTGCACGGTACTGGGCGAAAAAGATGATCGGGGTCAGACCCAAAAAACTAAGCCCATAGGCCGCGTAGTTGGCGTTGAGCAGCGCAAAACTGAAATACATCAAGATCAGGTTCACGACCCCGATGTAGAAGGCCATAAAGACAACCGCGACCAGAAAGCCCAGAAGTTTTTCCAGCGGATCGCCCACATATTCCAGCGGCGCGTCTCCCGGGCGAATGGCGCTCCAATAGTAGCGGCGCAGCCGGGTCTTGGCCCAGAAACGATAGAACCCAAGTGTCAGAACCGTCAGGATACTGGTGCGCAAGGCCAGCCAAAAGACTGGCCCTTTTTCACCTGCATATGAAATCTTCAGAGAACTGGGAGGCACACCTGATCACTCGAACTTGTTATTACGCGGGAAGCCGTGTGGCGGTGTTTTACCAACCCCGGCACGTTTACCCAACCACGGCGACATATCGCTTTCCGTGCGGGTGCGGTCCCCGGTGGCGGGCCAGGACAGGCCTTCCTCGAGGTTGAAGGTTTTCACATCCGACAAACCGCCATCCAGCTCCAAGATCCCTTGCTTGCCGCGAGCCGAGTTATACTTCTGCAAGCGCACACCCTTGCCGCGCGTCATCTCGTTGATCTCGGCCACCGGGAAGACCAGAAGACGCCGGTTTTCCGAGATGATGGCCACGTGGTCTCCGGTGATCGGCGCACAGATCTTAGCTGTCGCATCGCCGACATTCAGCACCTGCTTGCCGTTCTTGGTCTGGGCCAGCACGTCACTTTCATTGACGATGAAGCCGTTACCTTCGTTCGAGGCGACCAACAACTTGCGGTCAGGCTGGTGGATGAACAGATCCACGATCTCGGCCTCGTTTGGCAGGTCGACCATCAGGCGCAGTGGTTCGCCCATGCCGCGCCCGCCGGGCAGGTTGGCGCAGGAAATGGTAAAGAATTTGCCGTTTGAATCGAAAGCCAACAGACGGTCGGTGGTTTCAGCGTGGAACACGAAACGCGGGCCGTCGCCATCACGGAACTTCAGCTCGCGGGTCAGGTCGATATGGCCCGACATTGCGCGGATCCAGCCCATTTGCGAACAGACCACGGTGATCGGCTCGCGCTCGATCATGGCTTCCAGCGGCACCTCTTCGACCTCGCCTGCTTCGGCGAACTGGGTGCGACGGGCACCCCCTTCGAAGTCTTTACCAAACAGCTTTTTCGATTCTTTCAGCTGCTCGGAAATCTTGGCCCACTGCAGGTCTTCGCTGTCCAGAAGGTCTTCAAGCGCGGCGCGCTCTTCCATCAGCTCATCCCGTTCGCGAACCAGCTCGATTTCTTCAAGGCGGCGCAAGCTGCGCAGACGCATGTTCAGAATCGCGTCGGCTTGAACCTCCGATAGCTCGCCCTCGCCGGGCGCGGGGCTGACATAATCGCTTTCCGACATGGCGCGGACGTGTTCGATGCCCCAGTCTTCGCGCATCAAAGCCGCTTTCGGGTCGTCGTCATAGCGGATGATGTCGATCACGCGATCGAGATTCAAGAAGGCGACAATGAAGCCTTCCAGCACCTCAAGACGGTGGTCAATCTTTGCCATCCGGTGACGCGAGCGGCGATCCAGTACGTCGCGGCGGTGATCAAGGAACGCACGCAGCACTTCCTTCATCGAACAAACCTTCGGCGTCACCCCGTCGATCAGCACGTTCATGTTCAAGCTGAACCGCGTTTCAAGATCTGAGTTCCGATACATCAAACCCATCAGAAGCTCGGGATCGACGTTCTTCGATTTCGGCTCAAGCACGATGCGGATGTCTTCAGCGCTTTCGTCACGGATGTCGCCTAGGATCGGAACCTTCTTGGTCTGGATCAGCTCGGCAATCTTCTCGATCAGTTTCGACTTTTGAACCTGATACGGAATCTCGGTCACGATGATCTGCCATTGGCCGCGGCCCAAATCCTCGATCTCGTGCTTACAGCGCAGACGGAACGAGCCACGGCCCGTGCGATAGGCGTTGGCGATGCTATCCTTGGGTTCGACAATCACGCCGCCTGTTGGAAAGTCCGGGCCGGGCACATAGTTCAAAAGCGTGTCATCGCGCGCATCCGGCGTCTTGATCAGATGCAGGCAGGCGTCGATCAATTCCGAGATGTTATGCGGCGGGATGTTGGTCGCCATGCCCACAGCAATGCCCGATGAACCGTTGGCCAACAGATTCGGAAACTCTGCCGGTAAAACAACCGGCTCGGTCAGGCGACCGTCATAGTTATCGCGATAGTCGACGGCGTTTTCGTCCAGACCCTGCAACATCGCCTCGGCGACGAAGGTCATGCGCGCTTCTGTATAGCGGCTGGCAGCCGGGTTATCACCGTCGATATTCCCGAAGTTTCCCTGCCCGTCGACCAGCGGATAGCGCACCGCAAAATCCTGTGCCAAACGCGCCATGGCGTCATAGATCGCGGCATCCCCGTGCGGGTGGAAATCACCCATCGTGTCACCTGAAATCTTAGCCGATTTCAGGAACTTACCGTTCGAAGTCAGCTTCAGACGGCTCATCGCATAAAGGATGCGACGGTGAACCGGCTTCAGGCCGTCGCGGGCATCGGGCAAAGCACGGTGCATAATCGTGGACAGCGCATAGGTCAGATAGCGGTCGCCAATGGCGCGTCGCAGCGGTTCGGCCAGCTCGCTACCTTTGTTCTCGGGATTGTCGGTTACATCATTCATGCGTTTGGTGTATCCTTGAGGACGACTCGCGTAAAGCTGCCAAGCGGGTTTGTCGGGGGAAAATCACATTACATTCCCCGCGATATTATTGAATGCAAATTGTTAACTGGTGAATGATTAAGGGGGATACTATGGGTATTATTCGTATGTCATTGCTGACGGTAGGCGTCATGGGCGCTGCCATGATGCACTACGGAAAAGACGACGGTCTGCCAACCGATCGGATCGGCCGCGAACCAACAGTTGCTCAGGATACCATCGTCGCTGTCTCGGCCAAGGTCGAAGAAACAGACGCTGAAGATGTTGTGCCGCTGACTGCTGCTTCGCTTGAGCACACCACATCGGAAGCGGAAAACGCCCCACGCGCCCTTCTCATCAAAGCTGCGGCGATTGCGGACGAATCCGCCAGCCCAGCGGCCCTTGCTGAAGCCGCCGCACGTAAGATGGCGGCAGGCGCCCCCTCGCCCGTCGCCACTGAAGCTGTCGCCTCGGACGGGCTATCCACCAGCTTCCCAACCATGTTTGTCAGCGGCAGCACCGTGAACATGCGTGGCGGCCCCTCGACCGGGCATGGAGTAGTCAGCAAACTGACACGCGGCACCGAAGTGCTTGAAACCGGTCAGACAGACGATGGTTGGAGCCAGATCAAAGTGGTGGACACCGGCCAGCGCGGGTTCATCGCATCGAGATTCCTTAAGCCGCAGCTTTAACAAGCGGTTCCCTTTCAAGAGCACCTTGGGGCGTCCTTTGTGACGCCTCTTTTTTGTTGACCCCATCCGTGACGACCCCGTACCCCTTTCCAGGCGAGGCAGGAGAACTACATGACCCAGAGATCCATTCTAATCACCGGATGTTCGTCCGGTATTGGCTATGACGCGGCGCACACTTTGGCCAAACGCGGCTGGCGCGTATTTGCCACCTGCCGCAAGGAAGAAGATTGTGAACGGCTGCGCGGCGAGGGGTTGGAAAGCCTTCTTCTGGACCACGCGGACGAGGCCAGCATGGAAGCCGCTTTGGCTGAAATCCTGTCGCGCACCGGCGGCACTCTGGACGCGCTCTTTAACAACGGCGCCTATGCCATCCCCGGCGCGGTCGAGGATCTGCCCACCGACGCCCTGCGCACCATCTTTGAAACCAATTTCTTCGGCTATCACCACCTGACCCGGCTGGTCTTGCCAGTGATGCGCAAGCAGGGGCATGGCCGCGTGATCCACAACTCGTCCGTGCTGGGCTTTGCCTCGCTTCCATGGCGGGGGGCCTATGTCGCGACCAAGTTCGCGCTGGAAGGGCTGATGGACACGCTTCGGCTTGAGATGCGGGACCAGCCCATCGACATCATCTTGATCGAACCCGGACCGATCACCACCAAGATCCGCGAAAACGCTCAGCCGCATTTCGAGCGTTGGATTGATGTGGAAAACAGCCCGCGCCGGAACCTCTATGCTAAGCTGCGCGAGCGTCTTTACGATGACAGCGGCGAGCTGGACACGTTCGAACTGCCCGCATCCGCCGTGACAACCAAGCTGATCCACGCGCTGGAGCACCCCAAGCCCAAGCCGCGCTATTACGTGACCACCGCCACTTATATCGCAGGCATCGCCAAGCGGCTGTTGTCGACCCGGCTGGGGGATCGGCTGACGCCCAACGGCTAGATGCGGTCAAATGTCCCTCGCAAACCGGGGGGAATGGGGCTATTTCAAACGAACACGTAAGGAAGAGACATCATGGCCGACGATCCCCTGTTCATACTCGTAGTAATATCCTGTGCTGCTGTCTTGATCATCCTGATGCTGGGCATCGGATCGTTTGGGATCGGGGGTAAAGTGGCCCATAAACACTCGAACCGATTGATGCGCTGGCGGATTGGGGCGCAGGCTGTGGCCATTGCGCTGATCTTGCTATTCGTCTGGCTGCGCGGAGGAAACTGATGGTTGTTCTGAACAAGATTTACACGCGGACCGGGGACAAGGGCGAGACAGCCTTGGGTGATGGCTCGCGCCGTCCCAAGCATGATGCGCGGGTCGAGGCCTATGGCACCGTGGACGAAACCAACGCCACCATCGGTTTGGCGCGGCTGCATTCCGAGGGGGAAATGGACGCAGCTTTGGCACGCATTCAAAACGACCTGTTTGATCTGGGCGCGGACCTCTGTCGTCCGGACATGGCCAAAGACGCCGACGCCGCCTACCCTCCGCTTCGTATGGCTCAGGAACAAGTGGACCGGCTGGAAGCCGAGATCGACGCGATGAACAAGGCGCTGGAGGCGCTCCGCAGCTTCATCCTGCCGGGAGGCACGCCTCTAGCTGCCCAGCTGCACCTGTCACGCACCGTATCCCGCCGCGCCGAGCGTCTGGCCACCGATCTGGCAACCCAAGAAGACGTGAACCCGGTGGCCGTGAAATACCTGAACCGCCTGTCCGACTGGTGCTTCGTCGCCGCCCGCGTGGCGAATGACGACGGAAAAGCGGACGTGTTGTGGGTTCCGGGGGCGAATCGTTAATCGGCAGCCTGCACGGGTGCCCAGATCTCGTAAGCCATAGCCTCGGGCGTGTTGCGTTCATCATGCGGATAGCGCTCGAACACCGCACCTTCACGCGGCACGACCGCGTTCGCCGGGATCAGCTCACTGAACACACGATCGAACTGACGCGGCAGATCTGCAACGGGCCCAAAGGCACGCAGGACCAGATAGTCTCCTTCAGACAAGGTGACATGACAGCAACCTTCGGGCAGAGCTTCTTCGGTTGATGGAACCTCAAGCCCGACGGCATAGTCGAACTCTCCAGCCGCCGTCATCCCATAGGATACACCGTAAAATGCCCCCTCGGTCACGTTCTCGATCTCGGGCGGGTCCGTAAAAAACTGCTGCCACAGACTCGGGATCTGATTGCGAGTTTCCATCGAATACCGACCCGAACGTCCCGCGATTATACGCGACGGCGCGTGAACCAATTCGACGATTTCGGATTGCGTCATGACAGATCTCCTGTGATTCCCGGATCAGGATGCACGCACTCTGCCGCCAAGGCAATCTGCTCCTCCAGCAACATTCTTGCAAAGAATCCCCGTCAAAACGAAAGAACGCGACGTCCGCGGACCCGGACGTGACGATTTTACGCTGTTTTCACATGCAGCATTTCGTTAAACGTGTCGCGAGAGCATTACCGCCCCCCGTGGGCATAACTGGGAGATACACGCCAATGAAGGTGCTTGTGCCTGTAAAGCGCGTGATCGACTATAACGTGAAAGTTCGTGTGAAAGCGGACGGCAGCGGTGTCGATCTTGCCAACGTAAAAATGTCGATGAACCCATTTGACGAGATTGCCGTCGAAGAGGCCATCCGCCTGAAAGAGGCCGGGAAGGCTGACGAGATCGTCGTCGTGTCCATCGGCGTGAAGCAGGCTCAGGAAACCCTGCGCACAGCTTTGGCCATGGGCGCCGACCGCGCCATTCTGGTAAACGCCGCTGACGATGTACACCAAGACATCGAGCCGCTGGCCGTTGCCAAAATCTTGGCCAAAGTTGTTGAAGAAGAGCAGCCGGGCATCGTCCTGGCGGGCAAGCAAGCCATCGACAACGACATGAACGCAACCGGTCAGATGCTGTCGGCCCTGTTGGGTTGGTCGCAAGGTACCTTTGCCTCCGAGCTGGACATTGATGGCGACAACGCTGTTGTGACCCGCGAAGTGGACGGCGGTCTGCAGACCATCAAGGTCAAGATGCCGTCGATCATCACCGTCGACCTGCGTCTGAACGAGCCGCGCTATGCGTCGCTGCCGAACATCATGAAAGCCAAGAAGAAGCCGCTGGACGAAAAGACCGCTGCTGACTACGGCGTTGACGTGACCCCGCGCCTCGAGATCGTTAAGACCTCGGAGCCGGCAGAACGCGCCGCTGGCATCATCGTTGGCTCGGTTGACGAGCTTGTATCAAAACTCAAGGAAGCGGGGGCTGTATAATGGCTGTTCTACTTCTTGCTGAAGTTACCAATGGTGAACTGGCGCTGGACGCCACCGCCAAGGCCGTCACCGCTGCGAAAGCTCTGGGTGATGTGACCGTTCTGGCTGCTGGCGCATCTGCCGCTGCTGCTGGTGAAGCCGCTGCCAAGATCGACGGCGTGGCCAAGGTTCTGGTTGCCGAAGACGCATCGCTGGGTCACCGTCTGGCCGAGCCGACCGCAGCCCTGATCGTATCGCTGGCTGGCGATTACGAGCACATCGTTGCTCCGGCCACCACCGACGCCAAGAACGTCATGCCGCGCGTTGCTGCCCTGCTGGACGTCATGGTTCTGTCGGACGTGACCGCTGTTGTAGACGGCGACACCTTCGAGCGCCCGATTTATGCTGGTAACGCCATGCAGACCGTCAAGTCGTCGGATGCCAAGAAGGTTATCACCTTCCGCACCTCGACCTTCGACGTCGCTGGCGAAGGCGGTTCGGCTGCGGTTGAGGCCATCAGCGCTGCTGACAACCCCGGCCTGTCGGAATGGGTTGAAGACAAGGTTGCCGAAAGCGATCGCCCCGAGCTGACCTCGGCTGGCGTTGTTGTTTCGGGTGGCCGTGGCGTTGGCTCGGAAGAGGACTTCGCCCTGATCGAGAAACTGGCTGACAAGCTGGGTGCCGCTGTTGGTGCTTCGCGTGCGGCAGTTGACTCGGGCTACGCCGCGAACGACCTGCAAGTTGGTCAGACCGGTAAAGTTGTTGCTCCGGAACTGTACATCGCCGTGGGTATCTCGGGCGCCATCCAGCACCTTGCTGGTATGAAAGACTCGAAGATCATCGTTGCGATCAACAAAGACGAAGAGGCTCCGATCTTCCAGGTTGCCGATTTCGGTCTGGTTGCCGACCTGTTCGAAGCTGTGCCGGCCCTGACCGACGCTGTCTAATCGGACATCGCTTAAGATACGAAAGGCCCGCCCATTTGGCGGGCCTTTTCATTTTCAGACCTTATGAGCCGAAAAGCTTTTCAACAGCTTCCTCGCCGCCCGCTCATGCGCCAGCGTGCCCAGCATCATGTGGGCAGCGGCAGCATCCATGTCTGAATGCACAAGCCCCTTTTGACCGCTCTCGATCTCGTCCGGCGTCAGCACGACGTGGACAAGGTCGCGCACAAAAGGGCGGACATTTTCAATCATCACCCGATCTACAAACAGCGGGTCAGAGCCCAGAGCATCATCTGATTGGTGACCAATCGGATGATCTGACATCCACACCAAGGTCGCGCGTTTATCCAGCCGAGACAGCAAGCCCTTCATGCGCCCCACCCATGCCTGTTGCAGCTCTTTCCGCACCACTGCGAACCGCTGGGCACAGGTCGATTGCAGCGCACTCAACAGATGCCGCGTGAAATGATAGTCGGTAAAGTCCAATTCGGGATAGAGGTACCTCAACATGCTGGACGCACGCAGAAAACGATCGTTTCGGCGCGGATGGACTGCATAGAACCGATTGGACAAATTCTGTGCGCCGGGCAGTTGGATCACAACATCAGAGGCTCCGTTGCAAAGCTTCATTAGCGCCGGGTCGTTCAAGAAGACGTCCAGCCCTGCGTTCGGACATCCGAAGTTCACCACCACGCGACCCAAGCTGGCTTCTAACAGGTCAGGATAGGGATGTTCCGTAAACCTGCCATAGGTTTCCGTCCCACCCAGCACCGCGACGTAGGGCGTATTCAAATCACGCTTCGGTCCCCGGAACAGAAGTTTTGATGTTTTGTAACGACACGGGGAATAGTCCAATGACCCCTTCCCAAGGCTTTCATAGGCCATGCCACCCACTCCTTCTTTATCACCCGAAAAGCAGTGTCGGCCCAAAGCCTTGCCAAATTGCTAAGCCTAAAATGCGCGATGTTTCTTTCAGCCCTGCTTAACCCTTGCGCCTGCGACCGCGCGGCGCATAGTCTATGCATAACCAGACGTAACACGGGGCCATGCCTGTGCGGCGTGACCAGAAGGAACGACATATGAGCATCGAGACAGTGGGCGTTGTTGGCGCCGGGCAAATGGGCAACGGCATCGCGCATGTTCTGGCCCTTGCCGGATACGAGGTTCGCCTGAATGACATCAGCCAGGACAGTCTGGATGCCGCCATCGCCCGCATCACCAAGAACTTAGAGCGCCAGGTCTCGCGCGATTTGATCTCGGCTCAGGAAAAAGATGATGCGATGGGCCGGATCAGCACCACGCTATCGCTGCCCGATCTTGGCCCAACCGATCTTGTAATCGAAGCTGCAACGGAAAACGAAGCGCTCAAGAAACAGATCTTCGATACGCTTTTGCCGCATTTGGGCGCAGATACAATCCTGACTTCGAACACGTCGTCAATTTCGATCACCCGTCTGGCAAGTGGTACAGATCGCCCGGAACGTTTCATGGGGTTCCACTTCATGAACCCCGTGCCGTTGATGCAACTGGTCGAACTGATCCGCGGTATTGCCACAGATGAACCCACCTATAAGGCCTGTCTGGCAGTGGTGGAAAAGTTGGGCAAAACTGCCGCTAGTGCTGAAGACTACCCCGCTTTTATCGTGAACCGCATCCTGATCCCGATGATCAATGAAGCGTGCTATGCGCTTTTGGAGGGCGTTGGCTCGGTCTCATCCATTGACGCATCTATGAAGCTAGGAGCGAACCACCCGATGGGCCCGCTTGAGCTGGGTGATTTCATCGGCTTGGACACATGTCTTGCGATCATGAACGTCCTACATGACGGGCTGGCGGATACTAAATATCGCCCCTGCCCGCTTTTGGTGAAATATGTCGAGGCCGGATGGGTCGGACGCAAGGCCGGGCGCGGGTTCTACGACTATCGCGGCGAAGTGCCGGTTCCCACGCGCTAATCCCTGAAAGAACAAAAGGCCCCAACGGGGCCTTTTTCATGTCACTTGGATGCTAGCGCCAGCGTATGTGCGCGAAGCCACGTCATGAATCCGCGCGGGTCCGATTGCAGCGTGGACATCTCTTCATCCGTCAGCTCTTTACCTACCACTGGAGCGATCGGGCGATTACAGCTTTTCACAATCTCATGCAAAAGCAGCGCCTGACGCATCGTGGCCGACAGACGGTTGGCGATCTGGTACCAACGCGAGTTCGAACCGGGGAAGAAGATCGGCACGACCCGCGCACCTGAGCGGCGGATCATTTGTGCGGTGAACACGTTCCATTCCCGCTCGATCGCGGGTCCCATCAGGCTGTCAGACGAAGCAACCACACCTGAAGGGAACAGAGTGATCAGACCGCCCTGCTTCAGAAACGCCATGGCTTCGGCCCGCATCTCGACCATTTTTCGCTGCGCTTCAGGATCATGGGGGAAAGGCACCGGGATCATGTAAGACGAGGCAACCTCGTCCAGCCCATCCAGAACCGAGCGCGACAAAATACGATAATCATCCCGACGACGGCCAATCATCTCGGCCAGCACCATACCGTCGGTCAAGCCATGCGGGTGGTTGGCCACCACGACCACGGGTCCTTCGGTGGGGATATTGGCAAGCTGCTCATCCGGGGTCTGCACCTGCACCCCCATTACGTCCAGACACGCCCCCCAGAACGCCTGTCCCTTGGGCGCTCCCCGGCGTTCTAGATTACGCACCATCCGAAGGATCGACAGTTTGCCAGTCATCCATTCGACAGTGCGGATAACTACCCCTTGCAGAGGGTTATTGAACGAATTGGCATAGGTCAGGCTGCGGCGGTCATACTGCTGTGGGGCCGCATCTGTTGGATTGACCTGCGCCATAGTGGTTTCCGCTTCATGCGTCACGTTTCGTTCATCCTTGCCACGTCGCAGCTTTACATGCCTTCGCCGAATTTGTCAGCTACCAGCGCCTCAAGCGCGTTCATCAGCTCGACCGCTTGCGGGCCCGAGGTTTCGACCTGAATGCTTGTCCCCTGCGAGGCCGCAAGCATCAACAGACCCATAATCGAATCTCCGTCCGCGTCCAGCCCATCCTTAGAAACGCGCGCGCGGGCGTCATGGTTTTCGACCGTGTCGACAAACTTTGCCGAGGCCCGCGCATGCAGGCCTTTCACATTGATAATCTCAAGCTCGCGGTTCGTAGTCATGTCGCGTCAGTCCTCGCTCACATCAATGCAGTCAATGTATTTTCGCCCCGCAGCCAGTGCTTTCTGCGTCGACGCTTCGACCGACAGATGACGGGTTTTTGCTAATTTCAGCAACATCGGTAGGTTCGCACCGTATAGGATCTTGCGGTCAGATTTGCAGCAGGCCGGAAGCGACAGATTGGCGGGCGATCCACCGAACATGTCCACCACGATCACCACACCATCGCCCTGATCCACACCATCAGCGGCTGCGGCGATTTCGGCCCGCTTGTTGTCACGATCACATTCTGCTGCCGTCGAAATGGCACGCATACCCGGCTGCTTGCCGACCACATGTTCGACCGCTGCCAGATATTCGTTTGCAAGCCCGCCATGCGCGACGATCACGATACCGATCACGCTAAATCCTCGATGTTGATGCCGCTGCTGTCCCTGCGCGGCGTTCCAATTCCCGATGCCTAATTGACACCTGCCACTCCTTAGTTGCAAGCGCCTTCGCCAAGTTTTCCGCAAGGGCAACCGAGCGGTGCTGACCACCAGTGCAACCAAACCCAATCGAAAGGTGTGCTTTGCCCTCTTCACCGAAGGCTGGGATCAAAAACTCGACCAAATTCTGCACCTGATCAAAGAACTGATCAAAACGCGGATCCTGTGCAACATAGTCAGAAACCTGATCGCTGCGCCCATCCAGCGCACGCAGAGCAGGTTCCCAATGCGGATTGCGCAGGAAACGGGCGTCGAACACCATATCCAACCCGCGCGGCACCCCGCGTTTATAAGAGAAGGAGTGAACCGACACGGCCAGCTCTTCCGCGCCCGACACTGACAGCCAGCGCATGATCTCGTCTTTCAGATCGTGGGGCGACAGGTCAGACGTATCAATCAAAACATCCGCACGGCCCCGGATCGGGACCAACAGCTCGATCTCGCGGGTGATGCCCAAGTCTGGGGTTTCATCCGGAGCAAGCGGGTGGCGGCGGCGGGTTTCGGAATAGCGACGTACCAGTACATCGCGCGAGCAATCCATGTACAAAACCTCGACCTCGAAGCCGGCATCTTCGCGCAGGTCTTCGATTACCTGCAAAAACATCTCGGTCGAGAAATCCCGGTTGCGCACATCCACGCCCAGCGCCAACGGGCGTGTCAGCGCAGGACCGGACAATACGCGGTCGATCAGGGATAGCGGCAGGTTATCGATAACTTCGTACCCGATGTCTTCCAACACGCGGATCGCGGTGGTACGCCCAGCCCCCGAGGGGCCAGTGACCAGCACGATTTTCTGACCGGTTTTGGTTTTACTATCCGTCATTGCCCTTCCTTTAGAACAGGCGACCGCCGCGTATCCGGCGCGTATAACGCAATTCGGACGCGGGCCCTAGTCCTGCCGTCTTATTCTGCGGTCGCGTGGCGTCCGTGACGCAACAAGTTGAATACCGCAATTGCGAAATAGGGTGCGTCGACACGGAACAAGCACTCGATCGCGCAACCGTTAACCTCTGTGAATGCAGGTGAGGCCGGCAAACGCGACATTTCGATTTGCCCCATATCCACCACCAGCTGCAAGCGGGCCTTAGGGCAATGGGGCACATTGATCAGACCGACGCCTCGGGCTTCGATCAATCCCTGCATCTCTGGTGGGGCGATCACGAAGGGGATCTCGTCTTCCATCACGATCTGACTAAGGTCGTCGGCCACAAGCTGTGCACCCAACCCGATCAGTTCCAATGCCAATGCGGATTTGCCCGAACCCGAGGGGCCGCTAATCATCACCGCCGCTTCATCCACTGCCACTGTCGTGGCGTGATACTGGGCGGTGACGGGCGTTTCGTTCATACTGGCAGACCTACGACGAAGCGCGCGCCCAACGGATCAGATGTCAAATCAGCATCGGTGGGCCGGATGTTTTCGGCCCAGATTACGCCGCCATGGGCTTCGACGATCTGTTTCGAGATTGCCAGACCCAAGCCCGAGTTGTTCCCGAACTGGTTCTGCGGGCGTTCGGAATAGAATCGATCAAAGATCTTCCCCAGCGCCTGATCGGGAATACCGGGACCTGTATCTTCGACCACCACCAGCACACGGTTTTCGCGACGACGCGTCCAGACGCGAATGGCATCGCCACTTTCGCAGAAGCTGAGCGCGTTGGTGATCAGGTTCACGAACACTTGCGCCAATCGCGCCTCAAGTCCGCTGATCATGATCGGATTGTTGGGCAAGTCGGTGATGAAATCGACACCCTTATTCTGCGCCTCGCCGCCCAGATAATCTGTCAGGCTGTTCAGCATCCGAAGCAGATCAAACTCTTCTTCGTCTTCACGTACCAGCTCGCTGTCCAAACGCGACGCGTTCGAAATGTCGCTGACCAGACGATCCAGACGACGCGTATCATGCTCGATCACGTCCAAAAGCCGTTCGCGCTGTTCTTCCTTGTTGGCCAGACGCAACGTCCCCACCGCCGAACGCAGACTGGCGAGCGGGTTCTTAATTTCATGGGCCACATCGGCGGCAAACTGTTCGTTGGCGTCAATGCGGTCGTAAAGCGCCGTTACCATACCACGCAGCGCACCGGAAAGACGCCCGATTTCATCCGGGCGACCGGTCAGGTCCGGGATGCGCACCCGTCGCGTTTTAACGTTGCGTGGATCGTTCTCGCCGCTCAGCTCGGCCGCCGTAGCCAGATCTGACAAGGGATTCGCAATGGTCGAGGCCAGCACAAGGCTAAGGCCGATCGAAACCAGAATTGCGATGACAAACATTTGCAGAAGCTGTTCGCGCTCAGCACGGACCAGAAGGTCAAGTTCGCCCGCTGCACTGGTGATCGCAACCACCCCTTTGGGCATTCCATCTCGCAAGATCGGGGTTGCCACCGAAAAGACCGTACCCCCGTTTTGATCAACGCCATTTGCCACCTGCGTGGCCCCCAACATCGCGCGGGAATACAGACTGCGCGCCATGCTTTCCGTATCCAACGGCTGATCCTGCCAACGGCCGGTATTCGCGATGCCCGAAGCGACTTCCCAGACCGAGTTCAGTACATCGGTGATCACAGTCGACCCAACATCGCGCTGAAGCCCGTCGACCGGAGTTGGCTCGTTGCGATCTCGCCCAACCGTTGTGGCCAGAAGCGTTTCCGTTTCATCGAACACGAACACCTCAAGCCCAACGGGCAGGTGCAGGTTCGACAACGTCTTGGCAAAGTTGGATGGTGCCGGGTCCGAAAGATCAGATTCGAGGGTTTCAATCGCCTCTTGCTCGACCTCGGTTTCTCCGATCACCCCATCGGTCGCGTCGGTGAGGGTTTCCTCAACAATGCGGGCAGCCTCTTCAGCCTGTGCCAGCTGCGCCTCGAATACGTCGGCAATCAGTTCAGCTTCAACAACAAGACCGCGTTCGCGTTGAAACAGCAGGCTGTCGCGGAAAGGGTTCAGGTACAGAACGCCCGCGACCAGCATCACCAAACCCAGAAGGTTGAAGGTGATGATCTTGCGGGCAAGCGGCGAACGGTTGATCGAAATCAGACCACGCTCAGACCGCTTGTCTTGCAACATCGAGTCAAACTCGTCTTCCGAGGGCATCCAATCTTCCCCAGAGACGACATCACCTTCGGACGTTTTTTTTCGGGCCTTCAAGCGCTTCTGCTTCCTGCCTGACGCAACCAACATCTGCGTCATTCTTCGTTATAGCGGTATCCGATACCATAAAGCGTTTCGATGGCCGAGAAATCTGAATCGGCCGTGCGCATCTTCTTGCGAAGGCGTTTGATGTGACTGTCGATGGTCCGGTCATCTACATAGACCTGATCATCATAGGCGACATCCATCAGCTGATCGCGGCTTTTCACGAAACCCGGGCGCTGGGCCAATGCCTGCAGCAACAGAAACTCGGTCACGGTCAGGGACACATCCCGACCCTTCCATGTCACGGCATGTCGCAGGGGATCCATACGAAGCTCGCCCCGCTCCAACACGCGCGCTTCTTCGACATCTCCGGCGTCGTCACTTGCGATCACCTCTTGCCGACGCAGAAGCGCACGGATGCGTTCGACCAAAAGGCGCTGACTGAAGGGCTTGGTGACATAATCATCGGCACCCATACGCAGTCCGAGCACCTCGTCGATTTCATCGTCCTTCGAAGTCAGAAAAATAACAGGCAGCGTCGAGGTCTTCTGCCGCACCCGCTGCAGCAGGTCCATCCCGTCCATGCGGGGCATTTTGATGTCAAAGACGGCAAGGTCTGGCAGGCGCTTGGAAAAAGCATCCAACGCGCTTTGGCCGTCATTATAGGTCTCTACTTCGAACCCTTCGGCTTCAAGCGTAATAGACACTGAAGTCAGGATGTTTCTATCGTCGTCAACCAAGGCAATCCTGGACATTGGGCTTCCTCGCACTGCTCGTGCCACAATTAATCTTATACTCTGATTTATATATTCTCGCGTTCTCTGCGGCGAATCAACTGAGAATTACGATTCGGGGCCGAGCCGCGCAGCTTTCTTACGTCGCCGCTCGGAAATCAACGCGAATGTATCTGGCGTTTATTTCGCATACGAAACTTTTTGATTGCGCAAACACAGACTTGCTTGCGCTAACGCGACAATGCGTACTGTTCCATCAGAAAGCAGTCGTGCTATAGGCCGGTCACCGGCCCTCGTTCACATGAGGGTTGGCGTGCGGGGGTTTCTCTGCGCTCTCATGTGAAACAGATACGTCGGGGACAACAGACGGACCGGCGACAGGAGCAAATAAATGACCACTGGACGGGTAAACCCAGCGCGCCGCTTGGAAGATCAAGGCATCTCCGGGCTGGGAAATGTCTATTACAACCTGATGGAGCCAGCTCTGATCGAAGCCGCACTGGGCCGCGGCGAGGGCAAGCTTGGACAAGGCGGGACCTTCCTGGTCGAGACCGGCAAGCACACGGGCCGTTCTCCCAAGGACAAATTTGTCGTCAAGACCCCCAGCGTCGAGCCGCATATCTGGTGGGAAAACAACCCGCCGATGGATCCGGCCAAATTCGACGTCCTGTACGAGGACATGCTGGAGCACATGAAGGGCAAGGACTATTACGTTCAGGACCTTTTCGGTGGCGCCGACCCGGCACACCGCTTGGATGTGCGCGTGGTTTCGGAACTGGCATGGCACAACCTGTTCATCCGTCACCTGCTGCGCCGCCCCGACCGCGACGAGCTGGACGAGTTTGAACCCGAGTTCACCATCATCAACTGCCCGACCTTCTTGGCCGATGCCAAGCGTCACGGCTGCCGTTCGGAAACGGTGATCGCGCTGAACTTCGAGCGTAAGCTGATCCTGATTGGCGGCACCGAATACGCGGGTGAGAACAAGAAGTCGGTCTTCACGCTGCTGAACTACATGCTGCCCGAAAAAGGCATCATGCCGATGCACTGCTCGGCCAACCACGCCACTGGCAACCCAGTCGACACCGCCATCTTCTTTGGCCTGTCGGGCACTGGTAAGACCACCCTGTCGGCAGATCCCGAGCGCACGCTGATCGGCGATGACGAGCACGGCTGGTCGGACACCGGCACCTTCAACTTCGAAGGTGGCTGCTATGCCAAGACGATCAACCTGTCGGCCGAAGCCGAGCCTGAAATCTACGCCACGACCCAGAAGTTCGCGACTGTGATCGAGAACATGGTCTATGACGAAGAGACCAAAGAGCTGGACTTTGAAGATGACAGCCTGACGGCCAACATGCGTTGTGCCTATCCGCTGCACTACATTGCCAATGCCTCGGACACGGCCATCGGCGGTCATCCCAAGAACATCATCATGCTGACCTGTGATGCATTTGGTGTCCTGCCTCCGATCGCGCGTCTGACGCCGGCGCAAGCCATGTATCACTTCCTGTCGGGCTTCACTTCTAAAGTGGCTGGCACCGAAAAAGGCGTGACCGAGCCCGAGCCCACATTCTCGACCTGCTTTGGTGCGCCCTTCATGCCGCGCCGCCCGGCCGAGTATGGCGCACTGCTGCGTGACAAGATCGCCAAGCACGGCGCAACCTGCTGGCTGGTGAACACCGGCTGGACCGGTGGTGCTTACGGCACCGGCTCGCGTATGCCGATCCGTGCCACCCGCGCCCTGCTGACCGCCGCTCTGGACGGGTCGCTGGCCGAAGCCAAGTTCCGCAAGGACGAAAACTTTGGTTTTGAGGTTCCGGTTAAAGTGGAAGGCGTTGCCGACCTGCTTCTGGATCCGCGCCGCACCTGGCAGGACGCTGCTGCCTATGATGCGCAGGCTGCCAAACTGGTGAAAATGTTCTCGGACAACTTCGTTCAGTACGAAGGCGACATTGATGACGACGTGAAAGCCGTCGCCATCGGCTAAGCCGCACAATAAATTCTGATAAACGCCTCGGTTCATCGCCGGGGCGTTTTCTTTTGCGCTGACGCCCCGTGAACTTACGTAAAGTCATGCTTTACGTGCGCGTAAACCTTGCGCTTGCATGGGCGCATGACCCAGACTGTCACCATAGATGGCCCCGCCCCGCTGACTGGCACTTTCTTCGCCGCGGACGCCCCGCGCGCTGTTGCGGTTCTGAATGGCGCAACAGGGGTACCGCACCGCTTCTATCGCCATTTCGCAGCGTGGTTGGCCGAGACACAGAACGTCTCGTGCCTGATCTATGACTACCGCGACTTCGCGACTTCAGCCCGCGGTCACGTAAAAAAGGTCACTGCCACAATGTTGGATTGGGGTCTGCACGACACCCAAGCCGCCCGAGACTGGGTCTCGGCCCGCGCAGAGGGATTGCCGATCTGGGTGATGGGGCATTCTCTGGGTGGGCTGCTTCTGGCCCGGCACAAGCGCACTAACGAGATTGCGCGCGTGATCACCGTCTGCTCGGGACCAGTGCACACGACGGATCACCCTTGGCCCTATCAAGCGATGGTGCGTGCGCTGTGGTTCGGCGTCGGGCCAATATCAGTTGCGACCTTCGGCTATGTGCCCGCGCGACTCTCTGGTCTTGGGACAGATATCCCCGGCCCAGTGTTCAAACAGTGGAAGCGTTGGTGCACTACTCACGGGTTCTTTGCAGCCGATGCCTCTGTGCCTGCTGCGCCAGAGGCCGCGTTGACCTGCCCGATCCGGATGGTGTCGCTGTCGGATGATCAATCCGTTCCACCCAACGCTGTAGCCCGTCTGGCCGATCTATACCCCGGCAGCCCAACCCAGCATGTCGTCCTAAATCCCAACGACTTCGGCCTTACCAAAGTGGGTCACACCGATGCTTTCCGCCGCCAAAATGCGGCGCTCTGGCCTGCGTTGATCGCCTAGCCCATGATCCCGCGCCGGATCAGGTTCAACCCCGCAACAGTCAATACAATAAGTGTCGCGCGTTTGAAGGTCTTCTGCGGCATCCGATCATGCAAGCGATAGCCCAAAGCCATTCCCAGAAACGCTGGGATCAGCAGGATCGCGGATAATGGCGCGGTGTGAGCGTTGAACACCCCAGACTGCAAATGCGCGCCCACCAGCACCATTGCTCCAAACCCATAGACAACCCCCTGCGCCAGCATCTGCTCGGACTTCGGAGTGTTTGTTGCGGTTAGATAGGCCACGAACGGTGGCCCCCACACGCCCGAGATGCCACCAACCAGTCCAGAGATCGTCGAGATAATGCTTTCATCTCGTACACGGTTTTCTGGCCGGAGCGTCGGCACCCAACCGCGCAATTGCATCAAGCAAAACAACACAATGGGCACACCGATCAAGATGAAGAACACGCGCTGAGGCAGAAACAACACCATCTGCGCGCTGATGATTAGGGTGACGAACAGACCCATCAAGAAGACGCGAAACTTCTTCACAACCTCCCATGCCGCGCGCGTGCCCTGCCGCAGCGCCTGCCGCAC
Source organism: Aliiroseovarius sp. S253 (assembly GCF_049800855.1). Lineage (NCBI taxonomy): Bacteria > Pseudomonadati > Pseudomonadota > Alphaproteobacteria > Rhodobacterales > Paracoccaceae > Aliiroseovarius > Aliiroseovarius sp. S253. Next base: position 44,219 of record NZ_JBNAFW010000002.1, read on the forward strand.
ATTGGTGCTGGCGGTCGGCAGGATCAGCGCGGCCAAGGCGATCTCGGCTGGCAATACGGTGGCAAGGCCCGAGATCATGATCAGCGGAAGCCCAAAGCCCACCGCGCCTTTCACGAAGCCTGCAAACAGCGTGATTGCGACGGCAAAACCAAGCGTCGACAGGGTCAGATCTGCTAGAATTCCCATGCGCATCCTCCACTTAATGTCCCTTCTATCGGAATTAAATTGTCGCGGCACGAAAAACCCCATTGCGTTATATATGTTCGCACCAGAGGTTTCTGGCGTATTTTTATTGCGCTGCACCTGCAAAAGGATTATCTCTCTGCAGACGCGAAATAAGCAGCCGAATCCCGGCCGTATGTGACAGGAGTTTCCCATGACCAGCGCCCTGATCGACAACCTTCTTGACCTGACCGGCGCGGCCCTTGCCCCGGTCGAAGCAACCTTTGACGCCGCCAAGGAAAACGTCCGCGCGCTGGTGTCGGAAGGCGACCGCGTTTCGGGCGCCAAGCTGGAAGAGCACCAAGCCGCAGCGCACGCTCTGTCTTGGCTGGCAACTTACGCCGAAAGCCTGCGCCAGATGAACGCTTGGGCCACGCGCCTGACCGGTGAAGGTCGGTTCGGCGAGATGGAAAAGCTGATCCTTCAGATCGCATTCGGAGAATACCTCGCCCAGATGAAGGGCGGCATGATGATGAGCCAGAACGAAATGGCGCGTCTGGCAGACATGGGTGTTGATGGTGCTGCTCTGGATACAGATGCAATCAATGCACTGATCGCAAACGGCAACAACCAAGCTGCCCGCACGCGCTTGGTCGAACTGATGCAAGACAATGCAGGCCACGCCACTTTCGGCGCCACCGGTCTGGATGAAGAGCTGGAAATGATCCGCGAGCAGTTCCGCCGTTACGCGGATGAACGCGTCGTCCCGAATGCCCATGAGTGGCACCTGAAGGACGAATACATCCCTCTGGAAATTCTGGAAGAGCTGGCCGAGATGGGCGTTTTTGGCCTGACCATCCCCGAGGAATACGGCGGGCTGGGCTTGTCGAAAGCGTCGATGGTTGTTGTCTCGGAAGAATTGTCGCGTGGTTATATTGGTGTGGGATCGTTGGGCACCCGCTCGGAAATCGCGGCCGAACTGGTCGAGGCCGGCGGCACCGAGGAACAAAAGCAACACTGGCTGCCCAAGCTGGCCAGCGCAGAAATCCTGCCGACCGCCGTGTTCACCGAACCCAACACCGGCTCGGACCTTGGATCGCTGCGTACCCGTGCGGTGAAGAACGCTGACGGTGACTATGAAGTGACCGGCAACAAGACCTGGATCACCCACGCCGCGCGGACCCACGTGATGACGCTGCTGGCACGCACTGACCCGGACAGCAAAGACCACCGCGGTCTGTCGATGTTCCTGGCCGAGAAGACCCCCGGCGACGACGAAAACCCGTTCCCGACCGAAGGCATGACTGGCGGCGAGATCGAGGTGCTGGGCTATCGCGGTATGAAGGAATTCGAGCTGGGCTTTGACGGTTTCAAAGTTAAGGGCGAAAACCTGCTAGGCGGCGAAGAAGGTCAGGGCTTCAAACAGCTGATGAAAACCTTCGAAGCGGCCCGCATTCAAACCGCCGCCCGCGCCATCGGTGTGGCGCAGAACGCGCTGGAAATCGGCATGCAATATGCAGAGGATCGCAAGCAGTTCGGCAAGTCGCTGATCAACTTCCCCCGCGTGGCCAACAAGCTGGCCATGATGGCGGTTGAGATCATGGTCGCGCGCCAGCTGACCTATTTCTCGGCCTGGGAGAAAGACCACGGCCATCGCTGTGACCTTGAAGCCGGTATGGCCAAGCTGTTGGGCGCACGTATTGCCTGGGCCTGTGCAGACAATGCGCTGCAGATCCATGGCGGCAACGGTTTTGCGCTGGAATATCAGATCAGCCGCGTGCTCTGCGACGCCCGTATCCTGAACATCTTTGAAGGTGCCGCCGAGATCCAAGCACAGGTCATCGCACGCCGCCTTCTGGGTTAACACAAATGACACGTGTGGGGCGGCGAGGTATATCAGCCCGCCCCATACGATTACGTATGGTTCTCGATCAAGTTAGAGACAACATACGGTTACGTATGGAGGTCTGCCAATGACGAACCAACGACAACGACTTCGCAAAGATGACTGGATAACCGAAGGGTTGAACGCCCTTTCGCTGCATGGCCACACTCGCCTGAAGGCCGAACCGCTTTCACGGCAAATGAAGACAACAAAAGGGTCTTTTTATTGGCATTTCAAGGACCTGCAGGATTTCCACACTTCGGTCCTTACACGATGGAAAGAGCTATCATTATCTGCCTTAGCGGATCAATCGCAGTCCGAAGCGACACCCGTCGCACGTCTGACGATCTTTGCGGAAAGCCTATCGCATCCCCAAGCCCCATTGCCTGCGGGTATCGACACTCCGGTGCGTGCATGGGCGCATGACCACCATACGGCAACGGATGTTGTGGCATCTGTCGATCAAGCGCGCGAGCAATTTCTGGCCGGGATACTGCGTGACCTCGACCTGCCCAACCCAGATTTTGTGCATATCGTACACAGCGCGCTGATCGGATTTGGCACGCTTTCGACAAACAACCGCTCGGCAAACCAAGATACCATCAGCACACTGCTAGCCGCCCTTCTGGCCCTGCGGGATGCCTAGGCTGGAAATTCGCGCAGCAATCACCACATGAATCAAATGAAACCACTTCTTTGGATCACACTAGGGGCTGCTTTGATGACAGCTGGCTGCAAAGACGAAACCATTTCCGGCTATGCCGACACTGATGCAAGCTGGGAATTGATCGAGCTGGACGGAACATTGTTCCCTGCAAAGGCCACGATCAGCTTCCCTGAAAAAGGCCGAATCTCAGGACAAGCCCCGTGCAACAGCTATTTTGGCACCCAATCCGCACCCTATCCTTGGTTTGAGACTGGTCCGATAGCCGCCACTAAACGTGCCTGCCCCGATCTTCCTGCGGAAGGTGCCTTTTTCAATGCGCTAGAACAGATGAGCATCGCAGAAGTTTCCGGCAACACGCTGATCCTGTCCAACGAGGACGGGCGACAGATGATCTTTAAGGCCGCCCCGCGCTGACTGCATCTCGCTTGAGCCGATCCAAAAACCGCGCCCGCGCCTCGGGTAGAGGCTTGTCACCAAGCGCGTGCGCAATGCCATGGGTCAGGAAATGCCCAGTGGTCACCAAACCGTCCAACACATTGGCTAGTGACCCATCGCCTACGCCCAGAAGTTCGGGTGGCAAAGGCAAAAGTCGATCCGCCCACTCCCCAGCCCCTTCGGCTGACACCGCACGCCCCGTCTTGGGCGAGACATAAGCCAGATCTTCCCGTGATCCCGTCGCTGCACATTCACTCAGGTCCAGGCCAAAGCCCAGCTCCTCTAGCAATGCGAGTTCCCATTTTAGATAGGCCGTCGGCCACGCCTCGTTGACACCAAGTAGGTCCAGCATGGACTGCGTACGGTCATACAATACTGGATGGGGTTCACGTTCAGGAAGGGCATAGGCCAACAACGCGGTGATCGCATTCAGCCCTGCCAAAGCTGTGCGATCCGACAGGACCAACGCACGGCTTCGCAACGGTTCGACTGTGTAGCTACCGATATGTTCTTCCAATCGGGCGCGCCACGTGACGTCCAGCTGTGCGCCGGGTTGCAGGGTCGGGGCGATCTTACGGCTGACACCCCCGCGCACGACGCCCGCATGGCGTCCGTGTTCGGCTGTGAAAACATCAATGATGACAGAGGTTTCGCCATGCTTACGCACGGACAACAACGCCCCTTGATCCCGCCAATCCATTGCGACCCTCCTGCACGCAGCCTAGCCGGGCACGCGTCAGTCTGAAAGCCCCGGTTCGTCCAGAAGATGGCGGCCTTGTTTGTCCTCGACCTCGATCACCCACAGGTCAGGATCAAAGCCCTTCTGGCGCTGAAGCGCTGCGTCCACATCAGCTTCCACACCTTCGGACAGAACCACCCAGCAGCGATCTCCTGTCATCAGGTCAAAACTACGTTGATAGGCCACCGCCTGCCCGTCCAGTGTGTTCATTTTGACCAGAACGGCCCCAGCGGTCGCATCGCCCTTTTGCGTCACGAAAGCCGGAATATCAGACAACCGAAGCCGTGTAAGATAGGCCGATACCCAGACATCCGCCGTCAGGCGCATCACTTATTCCCGTCGCGGAAATCGAGCCCCATTTCCGAGTAACGCTCTTTTTCCTCAAGCCAATTCGGACGGACTTTGACCTGCAAAAACAGGTGGATTTTGCGGCCCATGAACTCTTCCAGTTCGGCGCGAGCGGATTGGCTGACGGCCTTGATCGTCTCGCCGCGTTTGCCAAGGATGATGCCTTTGTGGCCGTCACGGGCGACATAGATGATCTGATCCACACGGGCGGACCCATCTTTGCGCTCTTCCCAATTTTCGGTCTCGACCGTCAGCTGATAGGGCAATTCCTGATGCAAACGCAGGGTCAGTTTTTCGCGGGTCATCTCGGCCGCGATCATGCGCATGGGCAGATCAGCGATCTGATCTTCAGGGTACAGCCACGGACCTTCCGGCAGACGATCCGCCAACCACTTGCGCAGATCCTTCACGCCGTGGCCTTTCTCGGCCGAGATCATGAAGGTTTCAGCAAAATCATAACGCTCGTTTAGTTCTTTGGTCAGGGCCAGAAGCACTTCTGATTGCACGCGGTCGATCTTATTGATCGCCAGAGCAACCGTACGGCCCTGCCCGATCTCTCCCAGACCTTCCAGAATGCGCTCGACACCTTTGGTCACGCCCCGATGCGCCTCGACCAGCAGAACGATCACATCGGCGTCGGACGCCCCGCCCCAGGCCGCTGCGACCATGGCGCGGTCCAAACGGCGGCGCGGCTGGAACAGGCCCGGCGTGTCCACAAACACGATCTGCGCGTCACCTTCGATGGCCACACCACGAATGCGTGCGCGAGTCGTCTGCACCTTGTGCGTCACGATCGAGACCTTGGCCCCCACCATACGGTTCGTCAGCGTCGACTTGCCTGCATTGGGTTCGCCAATCAGGGCCACAAAGCCCGCGCGTGTGTTCGCATCCGACATCTTTTATCCTTCAACCTGCGCCAAAAGCGCTTTGGCCGCGGCTTGTTCGGCGGCCCGTTTCGAGTTGGCTTTCGCCTGCACTGCGCGCCCATCGGGCAATTGCACCTCGATGGTGAAGACCGGGGCGTGATCCGGGCCTTCGCGGCTTGTTTCGACATATTTCGGCACGGCCATCTTACGCGCCTGCGCCCATTCTTGCAGAGCTGTTTTTGCGTCGCGGGCGTCGGCCTCGACCTTATGGATGCGGTCGCCCCACAGGCGGATGATCATATCACGCGCCGGATCCAGCCCGCCATCCAGATAGACGGCAGCGATCACCGCCTCCATCGCGTCGCCCAGAAGCGCCAGTTTGCGACGCCCCCCGGTCTTCATCTCGGACCGGCCCAGCTTCAGGACCTCGCCCAGTTCAATCTGCTTGGCCACATCGGCGCAGGTTTCTTTGCGCACCAAAGCATTATAGCGCGGCGCCAGCGTGCCTTCGGGCGCGTTGGGGTCGTCTGCCAATAGCTTTTCAGACATCACCAGACCGAGCACCCGGTCGCCCAGAAACTCTAGCCGCTGATTGTCAGGACGCGTGGCTGACGAAATCGACCCATGCGTCAGCGCGCGGATCAGCAGGTCGGGCTTCGAAAACTCGTACCCAATGCGCGCCGTGAAGGCGATGAGATCAGCAGACAACTTCACTCGATTTCCTTGAAGAAACGATCCGAGCGCCACGTCCAGAAATAGAACAAGCGTTTGCCAGCAGCCGAGAACATGATGCGGTCGGCGCGGCCCAGAAGGTATTCAGCAGGCACGAAACCTACGCCGCCGGCATTCGGGCTGACACGGCTGTCGATCGAGTTGTCGCGGTTGTCGCCCATGAAGAAATAGTGTCCCTCAGGCACGGTGAAGACATTGGTGTTGTCGACGCTGCGCTTGGCGAAATTCAGGATCGAGTGGGACACGCCGCCGGGCAGCGTCTCGATGAACTTTTCCTTCAGGCACTCACCGCCCTCACCGACCGGACGGTTGATACATTGCGGGATGGTACGGAAGCGGCCCTGCGGCAGCTTGATTTCCGAGAACATCCCGGCAGATTCCTGCTTGGCCTCTTCGCCGTTGATCCAAAGAACGCTGTTCTTCACCTGAATCTTATCACCCGGCAGACCGACCAGACGTTTCACATAGTCGGTGCCAAGGGTCGGGTGACGGAAGACGACGACGTCCCCACGCTCGGGCTCCGAGCCAAGGATACGTCCCGAGATCGGGCAGCTTGAGAACGGGCAAGAGTGCTTGGAATAGCCATAGGCCATCTTGTTCACGAACAGAAAGTCACCGATCAGCAACGTGTCTTTCATCGACCCGGTGGGGATCCAGAAGGGCTGAAAGAACAGGGTGCGGAAGATCCCGGCGATAATCAGCGCCCAGAAGATCGTTTTAACGTTCTCCCACAAGCCATCTTTCTGCTTTTCGGTCATGTATCTGCCTTTTGTCTGTCAGGCCACAATGGACCGAAATCTATTGGGGGCGATATGGGCGGACGGGGGGCAGGAGTCAAGTTTCACCCCCGGTTTCGGCGACTTTGGCTGGGGATTTAGACGGGACGCGCCTCAATCACCACAAATGCCTGCGCCCAAGGGTGATCATCTGTCAGCGTGACGTGGATCACGGCCTTATGCCCAGCAGGGGTCAGTTCGTCCAAACGGTCCTTAGCCCAGCCGGTAACCTCCATCACCGGCTGGCCCGTTCGCAGGTTCGACACGGCCATGTCGCGCCAGCTGATCCCCATGGCAAGACCGGTGCCAAGCGCCTTCGAGCACGCCTCTTTCGCGGCCCAGCGCTTGGCCAGCGTCCCCGCTTCATCTTTGCGGCGTGTAGCCTTGGCCAGTTCTCGTTCGGTGAAAACACGGGCACGGAAACGATCCCCGAAACGATCCAGCGTACCTTGGATGCGCTCGATATTCGCAAGATCGGTGCCGATGCCAAGGATCATTTGGTGGCCTTTTTGTCCAAGGCTTTGCGCTGGTTCTTGTATCCCATGGCTAGGAAAGATCGATTTACCAGAAGGGTAAGCCCCATGATCCCCGCAAATACCAACACCCAAGTCATCATAGAGATCGACGAAAACATCTCGCGCATCGGAGGCATCAGAACAAGAAGCCCTGCCAGCACAGCCACGGTGATGACACCGACGACCGAAGTAGCAAGCGACGCAGCGGACCAAATTTCGGTTTTCTCATACGGCCCCAACCCGGCATCTGCACGCTTCTGACCTTCGATCATGGCGGCCATCATTGGCGGCAGAACGACAGACAATCCCGACGGCAATGAAAATGCGAACAGCCTCTCCAGCAACAAGCTCAGGATCATCAGTCCGATCATGCTCAGGATATAAACGCCGGCATACCGCTTCCAGTTCAACGCACCATTCATCCGCGGGCCTCATCCATCAAGCGACGCATCTTAGCGATAGCGTCGGGCATGCCACGAAAGATCGACTCGCCGATCAGGAAATGGCCGATGTTCAGTTCGACCACCTCGGGCATGGCGGCGATCGGGGTGACGGTGTCATAGGTCAGGCCGTGCCCCGCATGCACCTCAAGCCCCAGTGAATGCGCAAAAGCCGCGCCGTCGCGTAGGCGTTCCAGTTCGGCGTCGCGCTTGTCGAACGCGCCTTCCGCATGGAAATCGCAATAGGCCCCGGTGTGGAGTTCGACCACCGCAGCACCAATCCGGGCCGAAGCTTTGATCTGGTCGGCATCCGCATCGATGAACATCGACACGCGGCATCCTGCATCCCGCAAGGGCAGGATATAGTCGCCCAGACGGTTGTCATTGCGCGCCACATCCAGACCGCCCTCGGTTGTCAGCTCCTCGCGCTTTTCCGGCACCAAACAGACTGCATGAGGTTTGTGGCGCAGGGCAATCGCCTGCATTTCCTCGGTCGCGGCGCACTCAAAATTCAGGGGCGTCGTCAGAGCAGCCATCAACCCGTCAATGTCTTCATCCCGGATATGGCGGCGGTCTTCGCGCAGATGTGCGGTGATGCCATCGGCCCCAGCCTCTTCAGCCAGTTTCGCCGCCCGTACCGGATCAGGATAAGCCGACCCACGCGCATTGCGCACCGTCGCCACGTGGTCAATGTTCACGCCAAGCCGAAGCTTGCCTGCGGTCTGTGTCATGTTCGCGCTCCTGCACCGGTTCCGTTTGAGAAAGTGTTACTCGTTTTTGTCGGGGCCGCCACCCTCGGAAAATCGCTCAGCCATACGTTTTTGATAGCGCGTCTTCAGCTTGTTAATCCGGCGGCGCTGATAAGCATGGATCAGTGGGTTCGCCAGCACATAGGCCGCGATGCCTGCAATGATGCCAGGGATCAGACAGCCCACAAGATAGGGCAGGAACACACGATCATAGAACCGGTTGATCTTCGACCAGTCCGCAACCTTGTCTGTGAAGATCGACTTCAGGTTCGACCAAATATCGTTGGTAGCCGAAGCAAAACTAGCAACAATTTCAGGAAGGTGGACGGTCACATCTTGGCCCAGCATGGCATGCCCCAGATTGACCGAAAGCTCGGCGATCAGGGGGAAGGTCAGTGGGTTACCCACAAACGTCGCCAAAAGCGAGGCTAAGACGTTGCCGCGCATGAGCCAGGACAGAATGGCGGCCGTCAGGAAATGCAGGCCGTAAAAAGGCGTAAACGACGCAAACACCCCTGCCGCAATCCCGCGCGAGATCCGGTGGGCCGGATCTGGCAGGCGCCGCAAGCGGTGCGCGACGTACTGCGCGGCACGATACCATCCGCCACGCGGATAAAAGAATTCCGCTACGATTCGCAGATACGATCGCGGATTTCGTTTAAACACGTGCGTTTCCTTCCGCCTGCTCGGCCAGGTTAGTTATGGTTTGCGGCTCAGATCCCGATGTCGATGTACCGCCGCCACGTCGCTGTCGGCCTCAAGCGCCAGCATTATGGTATGTAAATGCTCAATATCCCGCAGCTGAACATCCACAATCAAACGATAAAAATCCGGTTTCCGGTCCAAGAACCTCAGATCCGAGATATTGGCCTTCTGTTCGCCGATCAAGGTGCAGATGCGCCCCAATACGCCTGCGTCGTTGGAAATCGTCAAATCAATGCTGACCACGTGGATGGCGGGGTGCTTGCCTGAATGCCAATGCAGGTCCACCCAGCGCGAGCCGTCATCATCCAATTCCGCCAATGCATCACAGTCGATCGTGTGCACCATCACGCCCTTGCCACGATAGGAAATCCCGACAATTCGCTCGCCCGGCACCGGCTGACAACATTGGGCGGGGGCGAAGTCCTGCCCGGCCTCCAGCCCGATTACAGTCGCTTCGACCTCGACTTCGTCGCCACCTTTGCCAGCTTCGGGATAAAGAGTACCCACCACGTCACGCGCCTGAAGCTCGGCCGAGCCGAGGCGGGCCAAAAGCTCGTCCGTGTCTTTTAAGCGCAACTGTTTTGCTGCGGTCGACAAAGCCTTGTCGCTGACCTTGCGCCCGACATGCTCGAAGGCAAGGCGCGCAAGTTCTCGTCCTAGACGCACATAGCGTTCGCGATCATCGCTGCGCAGCTTCTTGCGGATGGCGGCCTTGGCGCGCCCAGTTACCACGATGTCGATCCATGTGGCCTGCGGGCTTTGACCTTCTGCAGTCATAATTTCGACCGACTGGCCGTTCTTGACCCGTGTCCAAAGCGGCACCCGAATACCGTCGACCTTGGCGCCTACACAGCTGTCTCCAATCCGCGTGTGGATGGCGTAGGCGAAATCCAATGGTGTGGCGCCGCGAGGCAGCTTGACCACCTCGCCTTTCGGCGTGAAGCAGAACACTTGGTCCTGATACATCTCAAGCTTAACATGCTCGAGGAATTCATCGTGGTCATCCGCGGTCTCGAACCGTTCCGTGAGCGATGCAATCCACTTGGCTGGGTCAACCGCGAACGGGTTTTCAACCCGAATCCCGTCGCGATACGACCAGTGCGCCGCCACGCCGGTTTCCGCCACCTCATGCATCTCGCGCGAGCGGATCTGAACCTCGACCCGTTTGCCATCGCGACCCGACACCGTGGTGTGGATCGAGCGATAGCCGTTCGATTTCGGCTGGCTGATGTAATCCTTGAAGCGCCCTGGCACCGCGCGCCAGCGCTGGTGGATCGCTCCCAGTACCCGATAGCAGTCCGTGTCGCTATCCGTAATCACCCGGAAACCATAGGTATCTGACAGGCGCGAAAAGCTTTGACCCTTCTCTTCCATCTTGCGCCAGATGGAATAGGGCTTCTTTGCGCGACCAAACACCTTAGCTTCGATGCCAGCCTTATCAAGCTCCAAGCGGATGTCGCCAGTGATCTTCTCGATCACATCGCCGCTTTCCTTTTGAAGACGCAAGAACCGCCGCATGATCGAGTTTCGCCCCTCGGGGTTCAACACATGAAAGGCCAGATCTTCCAGCTCTTCCCGCATCCACTGCATACCCATACGACCAGCCAAAGGCGCATAGATATCCATTGTCTCGCGAGATTTCTGGATCTGCTTGTCCGGGCGCATCGCTTTGATCGTGCGCATGTTGTGCAGACGGTCGGCAAGTTTGACCAAGATGACCCGCATGTCCTTGGACATGGCCATGAACAGTTTGCGAAAGTTTTCTGCCTGCTTTGTTTCGGACGAAGACAGCTGAAGATTGGTCAGCTTAGTGACACCGTCCACCAGCTCGGCAATCTCTTTGCCGAACAGCTCGGACACCTCACCGTAAGTAGAACCAGTATCCTCGATCGTGTCGTGGAGGAATGCGGTAACGATAGTGGCATCGTCCAGCTGCATATCTGCCAGAATATCGGCCACGGCATAGGGATGCATGTAGTAGGGATCGCCCGAATGGCGATACTGCCCAAAATGCATTTGGCCGCCATATTCATAGGCGGCCATAAGCAGGTCCGAATTGGACTTTGGATTGTACGTCGAAATGCGTTCGATCAGACCGTCGATATCGAGATCAACAAGCTCGTCTTTCCAGCTCGTCACTCGTGACGCCTCCGTTCGCTTCCGATCAGCCTTGGCCTTGCGCTTCCATCAGCGCGCGCAACAGCTTTTCTTCCGACATGTCGTCGTCAGCAGGCTTGTCTGCGGCTTCGGCACCCATGAGCAGCGCCATGCTGTCTTCTTCGGGCTCGTCCACCTCGATCTGAGTCTGGTGGTCTTCGATCATGCGCTCGCGCAGCTCGTCCGCCGTCTGAGTTTCGTCTGCAATCTCGCGCAGAGCCACAACGGGGTTCTTGTCGTTGTCGCGATCAACAGTGATCTCGGCACCTGCCGAAATTTCACGCGCACGATGCGATGCCAGCATAACCAGATCAAACCGGTTCGGCACCTTATCCACGCAATCTTCAACCGTCACACGGGCCATGTCAGTTCCATTCCTTGCAAGGGGATGTGAAAGGCCTATTTATGCGTCCGGGCTGGCGTTGACAAGCACAAACCCCCCATTTCAGCCCATTTCAAAGAGCGAAACTTCGCTTTTTTGGCCCTCAGACAACGCCTCTGCCATCTCTTTGATGGTTTTCCCCAGAACTGGATGTCGCCAATCGGGTGCCACGTCAGCCAGAGGAATCAGCGCAAACCCCCGGTCCTGAAGCCGTGGATGGGGCAGGATCAGCTGATCCGGTGCTTCTTTCATCTGCCGTTCCAGCGGTAGGTTCATCCAGTGCAGAAACGTGTCGCGATCCGGTGACACGCAGCCCCCATAGGCAATCAGGTCAATGTCCAATGACCGTTGCGCCCAGCGCGATGGCCGCTCGCGACCGAAGGCATCTTCAACTTGGTGCAGCATCGTCAAAAGATCCGCGGCAGATTCATCCACCCATAGTTGTGCCGCTACGTTAATAAAATCCGGCCCAGCCCCTGCTGGAAAGCAAGCTGTGCTATAATACGGACTTATGGAGGTGATTCTTAAACCCCGTTCAGAAAGACAATTCAGCGCGTCGCGCACAAGTTTAGCAGAATCTTCTAATTCAAAAGTGACGTTGCTTCCCAGCAAAACTAGTGCTTTTGTATAGGTTCTCTGGTAATTTTTGGCTTGCAGCACAGCGCGCGTTCCCTAGATTGCGATGGGTGTTTTCTTCGTTAAGTGATTTTTATCCTACCACTCACGGAATTGCTCGGCGAAGACAATTGGAAAGGAATAATTAATGTTCTATCGCGACGAGCGACTCGCACTCTTTATCGATGGCTCAAACCTTTATGCAGCGGCTAAGTCGCTTGGGTTCGACATCGATTACAAGCTGCTCAGACAAGAATTCATGCGCCGTGGCAAACTGCTGCGTGCATTCTACTATACTGCCCTGCTTGAGAACGATGAATACTCACCCATTCGTCCTCTGGTTGATTGGCTGCACTATAACGGCTTCTCGATGGTGACGAAGCCCGCCAAGGAATACACCGATTCCATGGGGCGCCGGAAAGTCAAAGGCAACATGGACATCGAACTGACCGTTGATGCGCTTGAGCTGGCCGACCATATCGACCACGCTGTTCTGTTCTCGGGCGACGGCGATTTCCGTCCGCTCGTGGCCGCGCTTCAGCGTAAAGGCGTGCGTGTGTCGGTCGTCTCGACGATCCGCAGCCAGCCACCGATGATCGCGGACGAACTTCGCCGCCAGGCCGACAATTTCATCGAACTGGAAGAGCTGAAAGACGTGATCGGCCGCCCTCCACGTGAGTTTGACGGTCCTGAAGACCGCGAATGATCTGAATAGACAGGCCGGGGCAAACGCTCCGGCCTGTTTCCTTTGGGGTGCGGCTCTGGACGACCCGCGTGAAAACCCTTACCTCTGACCCAGATCGGAGGACGCCATGACCAAACCCGCCCTGACCCTTTATCTTGCTGCCCCCAACGGTTTTTGTGCCGGTGTGGATCGCGCTATCAAGATCGTCGAAATGGCGATCGAGAAATGGGGTGCGCCGATCTATGTCCGCCATGAAATCGTGCACAACAAATTCGTTGTGGACGGGCTGCGTGCAAAAGGTGCGGTGTTTGTCGAAGAACTGGACGAATGCCCTAATGATCGCCCGGTAATTTTCTCGGCGCATGGTGTTGCGAAATCCGTCCCCGCCGAAGCCTCGCGTCGCGAGATGGTCTATGTTGATGCCACCTGCCCTCTTGTCTCGAAAGTCCATATCGAGGCCGAACGTCACCACGACAACGGTCTTCAGATGGTCATGATCGGCCATGAAGGTCACCCTGAGACGGTCGGCACGATGGGCCAACTACCCGACGGGGAAGTTCTGCTGGTCGAAACCGCCGAGGATGTCGCCACGCTGGAACCCCGCGACCCAGAGCAGTTGGCCTATATCACCCAGACCACCCTGTCTGTGGACGACACCGCTGGAATTGTCGCTGCGCTGCGCGACCGTTTCCCAGCCATTGTCGGCCCGCACAAGGAAGACATCTGTTACGCCACCACCAACCGCCAGCACGCGGTTAAAGCCATCGCGCCGCAATCGGACGCAGTTATGGTGATCGGCGCGCCCAACAGCTCGAACTCGCGCCGTTTGGTTGAGGTCGCGCGCGCCAATGGCTGCGACTATTCCATGTTGGTGCAGCGCGCATCCGAGATCGACTGGCGCTCGCTTGAAGGAATCCGTACGGTCGGGCTGACAGCCGGCGCATCCGCCCCGCAAGTTCTGGTGGACGAGGTGATCGACGCCTTTCGCGACCGCTATGACGTGACCGTCGAGATGGTCGAAACCGCGCAGGAAAACATCGAGTTCAAAGTCCCGCGCGTGCTGCGTGTGCCTGCCTGACCCCGCATGTCCGAGGATCGCCAGACCCTTGACGTCTACGACGCCCAAGCCGCGGAATACGAGGCGCGTGTCGCTGTCAAAGACACTCCCGGGCTGGACGATTTCATCGCGGTCCTGCCTAGCCAAGCGCATGTTCTGGACTTGGGGTGCGGCCCCGGCCTGACTGCAAAACAGATGATGGATCACGGCCTGACCGTGGATGCCACGGACGGCTCCGACGCGATGGTAAAACGTGCCCGCGATCACGGTGTGCCTGCGCGACAGGTTTTGTTTCATCAGATTGACGGTCGGTCCCTCTATGACGGGATCTTTGCGAATTTCAGCCTCCTCCACCTGCCCCGAACCGAGATGCCCGCGATGCTGACCCGGCTTCAGAATCTGTTGAAACCTCGGGGGATGCTCCACATTGGAGTTAAGCTCGGCACGGGTGATGCGCGCGATGATCTGGGGCGCTTTTACACCTACTACCAACAGGATGAGCTGGAAGAGCTGTTGACCTTGGCGGGCTTTACAATCATCACCCGCATTCTGGGAAGTGGTACTGGGCTGGACGGCCGATCCTCCGATTGGATAGTCCTGCACGCGCGCAGCTAAGGCGAAGGGAACACAATCATGGCCGAGTTTTTCGCCTATACCGATGGCGCCTGTTCAGGCAATCCCGGCCCCGGTGGCTGGGGCACGCTTTTGCAGGCCAAAGAAGGCAACACCGTCGTCAAAGAGCGCGAGCTGAAAGGTGGCGAGGCGCTAACCACCAACAACCAGATGGAGCTTATGGCCGCCATCATGGCGCTTGAGACATTGGGCAAACCTTGTGCGATCACTGTTATCACAGACAGCCAGTATGTGAAGAACGGCGTGACCGGATGGATCCACGGCTGGAAGCGCAACGGCTGGAAAACCTCAGCCAAGAAGCCCGTGAAGAACGCCGAACTATGGCAGCGTCTGGACGAGGCGCAGGCGCGTCACCACGTGACGTGGGAATGGGTCAAAGGCCACGCAGGTCACCCAGAAAACGAGCGTGCGGATGAGTTGGCGCGTGCGGGAATGGCTCCGTTCAAAGGCTAGGCTCGCATCGCTAGAACTGAAGCCACAGCCCCAAGCCAAGTTCCTTCTCGTTGCTCCCGTGCAAACCTCTGGTGTATTGCGCCGTCAGGTGTCGACCTTCACGCAGTTCCCACGCGACTGAGGGGATGACTTTTACAAAGGTCTTGTCCGCGGCCCTCATCACATCGACGCCCAGCATCGTCATTAGTCGATCATGTGGTTTCAAACCCAGCATCCCGAAACCGCCATACTCGGTCTTTCCCCCTTGTGTGGACAAGCTTGCGTAAAGCTCCAGATCTGCCCAACCGGACCCGAATGGCGTGCCAAACCCACGCCCTGCATGGACGGCCGGTTCAATTCGGGGATCCTCAGTCGGACCTGCCAAGGTTAGACTCAACGCGGTTCTAAGAGGCTGGTCCGTTTCGGGGAAATGCCACTGGGCAGACAGCTCGTATTCCGTCGCCTCAAGTATCGCAAAATCATAGGCGATTTTGCCTGATATGGTGATGTTGTGTCGCAACCCGTATTCGACATAGGCGGTGCCAAGCGGATAGTCCTGCAATCGGTTGGTTTCCTGCTGTGCCGAAACCGACAGGAATACCTCGCCCTGTTCACGCGGCCACGCGCCAGCAGCGGCTTGAACCGCAGTGATCATCAAGGCAAGGCAGATAAGGATAAACGCACGAACCAACATCGGTTCACTGTGCGCCAGGAAGGTTAATGGGGTATTAACTGCGGTTCGAGAGCTTTTGCCACAGCCAGATCACTAGGATGGCCCCCAGCACTGCCCCGATAGCTCCGAAAGCAAAACTGCCAATAGCCATCAGAGACCGCATCAAAAGACCACTGATCAGCGCGCCACCTACTCCGATGGCAATCGTGGTGGGTACATCGGTGCGCACATCCATGATGCGAGTGGCCAAAAAGCCCGCAGCAGCACCTATGATGATCAAAAGAATGAACGGCATAAGTTCAATATGGGGTCAGAGCGCGCGAATTGAAAGGCTTAAGCGACGTGATCAGGCATCTCGAACCCGCGCAGGAAGTCCTCGGCCTCTACCGCGCGTTTGCCCGGGCGCTGGGCGCGTAGAACTTCGACAGCGCCGTCACCGCACGCGATGGTCAGCCCATCCAGAACTTGCCCCGGAGCACCCTGCCCGCCGGCCAGACGCGACGCCAGAAGCTTCACTTGCTCGCCCGCCATATCGCATTTCGCGCCGGGAAACGGGGACAGGCCACGGATCAGGCGATCCACTTCGGTTGCGGGGCGGGTCCAATCCACCCGCGCATCGGACTTGTCGATTTTATGGGCATAGGTCACGCCTTCGTCCGGCTGTTCCTCGGGGGTTAGGTCATCCAACTGCGCCAAAGCGTCGACAATCATACGCGATCCCATAGCCGCCAGACGGTCATGCAACATTGCGGTGGTTTCCTCGGTCCCGATGGGTGTCGCTTCGCGCAACAACACAGGGCCAGTATCCAGACCGGCCTCCATCTGCATGATGCAAATACCGGTCTCGGCGTCGCCAGCCATGATTGCGCGGTGGATCGGCGCAGCCCCACGCCAGCGCGGTAGAAGCGAGGCATGAATGTTCAGGCACCCATGTGCCGGTGCATCCAGAACCGCTTGCGGCAGGATCAGACCATAGGCGACGACGACGGCGGCATCGGCGTTCAGATCGGCAAATGCAGCTTGCTCGTCCGCGCCCTTCAGGGACACCGGGTGACGTACCTCCAGCCCCAATTCCAAGGCCCGCACATGGACCGGGCCGGGACGATCTTTCTTGCCGCGACCCGCCGGACGAGGCGGCTGGCAATAGACGGCGGCAATGTCATGCCCTGCCTCGACCAAAGCCTCAAGCACCGGAACGGAAAAGTCGGGCGAGCCCATGAAGACCAATCTCATCGGTTTAGCTTCCTTGCCTTTTTCACCAGCATATCGCGCTTCACCTTCGACAGATGATCGACGAAAACCTTGCCGTTCAGGTGATCGATCTGGTGCTGCACGGACGTGGCCCAGATGTTCACGAAATCGCGTTCCTCGACCTCGCCCGCCTCGTTCAGGAACCGTACGGTCACCGCGCGCGGACGGCTAATAACGGCAGAAGCACCGGGTAGGTTCGGGCTAGCTTCCTCATGCTCGCGATACTGAGTCGAGGCATGCAGGATTTCCGGGTTCGCCATGCGCACAGCCTGACCACGCTCATCGGACGCATCTACAACTGCCAAGCGGAGCATGATCCCCAGCTGAGGCGCTGCCAGCCCAACACCGGGCATCGAGTCCATCGCGAAGATCATCTCGTCCCAAATGGCGCGAATATCGTCCGTTACGGACTCGACAGGTTCGGCGGCGGTGCGCAGAGATTTATGCGGGTATTTCACATAAGGGCGATGGGTCACGAGCGAGCAAGCTCTCGTTTCAGTTTCTGCATCTTGCGCGTGATCATCTGGCGCTTCAGCGGCTTCAGATAATCAATGAAAAGTTTTCCATTTAGGTGGTCAATCTCGTGCTGGACACACGTCGCCCACAGCCCGTCAAAATCGCGTTCCTGCAGATTACCGTCGCGGTCCAGCCACTGCACCCGGACCTCTTTCGGACGGGTGACTTCGGCGAATTGATCCGGGATCGACAGGCACCCCTCTTCATAGACGTTCAGCTCGTCCGAGGATTGAATGACCTCGGGGTTGAACATGACCATCGGCTCGCGCGGCGCGTCTTCATCGCGCACGCAATCCAGAACGATCAGACGTTTCAGAATACCGATTTGCGGCGCTGCCAGCCCGATACCCGGCGCGTCATACATAGTTTCCAGCATGTCATCAGCCAGCACGCGCAGTTCGTCCGACAGATCGGGCACGGCGTCGGCCACTTTTTTCAGGCGCGGGTCGGGATGGATAAGGATTGGTTTGATGGTCATATGCAGCATTTAGGACATGCGCCCGTTTGGTGCAATGGCTGGCTTGCGCCTGCTGCCAAAGCCGCTAACGTGCCCAAAACGCCATCCCGAAGGAGACACCATGAATTTCGACGAGATCATCGAGCGCCGCGGCACCCATTCCGCAAAATGGGACATGATGGAGAAGATCTATGGCGTTCCAAAGGATGAAGGCATCGCCATGTGGGTCGCCGACATGGACTTTCGTCCGCCGGAGGCCGTTCAGAAATCGCTGCAGGGCATGCTGGATCACGGGATCTATGGGTATTATGGCGACGAGGGCAGCTATAAGGATGCCATCTGCTGGTGGATGAAAACCCGCCATGATTGGGAGGTCGACCCAGCTGCAATTTTCACCACGCATGGCTTGGTAAATGGCACGGCCATGTGCGTCGATACCTTCACCAAGCCCGGTGATGGCGTTGTCCTGTTCACTCCGGTCTATCACGCATTCGCCCGCGTCATTCGTGCCGCTGAACGCGACCTGCGGGAATGTCCTTTGGTCAACAATGATGGGCGCTATGAAATGGACTTTGCGGCCTATGACGCGATGATGCAGGGCAACGAGAAGTTGTTGATCCTGTGTTCGCCTCACAATCCCGGCGGCCGCGTCTGGACCCGCGAAGAGTTAGAGGGCGTCGCCGATTTCGCCCGTCGTCACGATCTGATCATTGTCTCAGACGAGATCCACCATGATTTGGTCTTCCCCGGCACCACTCACATCCCGATGACCAAGGTTGACGGGATTGAAGACCGGCTGGTCATGATGACGGCCACCACGAAGACCTTCAACATTGCTGGCTCGCATTCAGGCAATGTCATCGTGCCGGATCCGGCCTTGCGTGCGAAATTTGCCGCCCGCATGGCGGCGATGGGCATTTCGGCTAATTCATTCGGGATCGTCATGGCCGAAGCGGCCTATTCCCCCGAAGGGGCCGAATGGGTAGACGGAGTCGTCGCCTATATCGACGAGAATCGAAAACTGTTTGATGCCACGATTGCTGACATTCCGGGTCTGGCGTCGATGCAGATGGAAGCGACCTATCTTGCTTGGGTCGACTTCTCGGGCACTGGCATGGATGTCGCCGAGTACCGCCGTCGGGTCGAGAAGGATGCCAAGCTGGCCGTGAACCATGGCGAGACCTTCGGCAAGGGTGGCGAAACGTTCCTGCGCTTCAACCTGGCCACCCCTCGCGCGCATGTCGAAGAGGCGTGTGCTCGACTAAAAGCAGCCTTCACGGATTTGCAGTAAAAGCATAAAGCCTGCGCGGTTCAGTTCCGCGCGGGCTTCACTTGCCCTCGATCAGTGCGACCGGCGCGTTTTCTTCACGCGCAAAATCAAGAGGCGCTTGGTCGTGTGCTTCGGCCTTGCGCTTAAATTCGTACTTCATCTGGCCGTCTTCCTCTTCCGAGGCAATGATCAGGCACTGATACAGATGCCGCGACCCGTCATACAGATCCACAAGCCCACGCAAATGCGGGGCGCGTTCGGCATCCAGCGCGAATCCAGTCTCCCAAAACTTGAGCACCGGAAACGCTTCTTCGTTCACGCGAATGCGCAAACGGCTTCTTTTTTTGAGGTCTTTTTTGCGCGCGGCTTCCAGCCCCTCGCGCACCTCTTTTGGCAGAAATTCAAGCATGGGTCCCCTCCCTGCCAACATCATGGCAGGGAATTGGTTGGCGTCAAGTTAACCAGTTAAGAACAATACGTTCTTGATCAGGTGTTGTGGTCTTCCACTAGATCCACCCCTACCACTGGACGCAACACGTGGGGCTTCTCGGGATCATACAGCGCGGAATCCTTAAAGTCGCGGCCACGATCCAGCGCGGGACCGACCAGAATCAACGCGGTCCGGGTGATCTTTTCCGCGCGGACCTTCTTGCGAATGTCCTTGATCGTGCCGCGGATGAACATCTCATCCGGCCAGCCAACGCGATAGGCGACGACCACCGGGCAATCCTCGCCATAGTACGGGGTCAGCACGCGTTCGATCTCGCGCATGTTGCGGACGGCAAGGTGAATGGCCAGCGTCGCGCCCGTCTGGGCGAAGTTCTCCAGCGTTTCGCCTTCTGGCATCGAGGTCGACTGCATCGACATCCGCGTCAGCACGATCGACTGTGCGATCTCTGGGATGGTCAATTCCTGCCCCAAAGCCGCAGCCGCAGCGGCATAGGCAGGCACGCCTGGAATGACCTGATAGTCGATCCCATCCGCGTTCAGGCGGCGAATCTGTTCGGCAATCGCGCCATACAGCGACGGGTCGCCGGAATGCACGCGCGCCACGTCTTCGCCGCGCGCGTGGGCCGCTTTGATTTCGGCATGCGTGTCGTCCAGCGTCATCGCTGCCGTATCCATCACCTTGGCGTTCTCCGGGGCGCATTCGACCACCTGTGGGGGGACCAACGAACCGGCATAAAGGCAGACCGGACATTCGCCGATGACGCGCTGCGCCTTCAGGGTCAGAAGTTCGGGATCACCGGGGCCGGCACCAATGAAATAGACGGTCATGACAGATCTCCATCAATGCGACGGGCATAGCCGCGCGGGGTAAACATACGGGGGCCTTCGCCCAGTTGCGCCAGACGCGAGTTCGACGAACCAACCAGAACCACGGTCAGCATATCGACCTCGTCCACCTGCAATTCGTCCAGACGACGATAGCGGATGTTTTCGGTCGGACGGCCCAGATTGGACGCCAGCATGACGGGCGTATCCGCCGGGCGGTGCTTCAGCAGAATGTCGCGCGCCTCGGCCAACAGGGTGCGGCGTTTCATCGACACCGGGTTGTAGAAGGCGATGACGAAATCACCTTCAGCGGCGGCGTGCAGACGCTTCACGATATCCTCGCGGTGGGTCAGCAGGTCCGACAGAGAAATGGCGCAGAAGTCATGGCCCAACGGCGCGCCTGCACGGGCGGCTGCACCCTGCAGCGCGGACACACCGGGTGTGGACACAACCTCGACCCGACGCGCTGCATCGGTCACGCCTTTTTCCTCAGCGGTGCGGTCGAGAAGTTCGTAGACCAGCGCACCCATTGCATAGATGCCCGCGTCGCCTGAACAGACCAGCGCGACGTTCTTGCCCTTGCCTGCCTGTTCCAGCGCATAGCGGCAACGGTCTTCTTCGCCACCCAGCGGGAAATCCGAGCGGGTTTTGCCAGCGGCCAGCGGGCCGATCAGGTCGATATAGAGCCCATAGCCCACCAGCTCCTCGGCTTCTTGCAACAGGTGGCTGGCTTCTGGCGTGCGCCATGTGTGCTGGCCCGGTCCGATCGACACGATCGACAGCTTGCCACGAGTACGGCCGCGCATCTCGGTGATCGGTTCAGGCGCGCGGGCGATGGCGCAGGTGGTGTTGGCGGTTTTGACTTTCTCGACGACCAGTTTGGCGTCGGGTCCGGCAGCGGCCAGCGCCGCGCCCTCGGACACGCCATGGCAGCCGACTTCTTCGAACACGACGTCGGAAGGGTTCGCGAGACGCGCTGTCTCGGCTTCCAGTTCTTCCGCCGTGAACACGCGGAACGGCACGCCCAGTCGACGCGCCAGATCATTCATCGCGCGCTCGTCTGCTTTCAGGTCCAGCGAGGTCACACAAGCAATCGCCTCGGGTGCGATGTTGGCGGCGGCCAGTTGTTCTGACACGTTCTGCCACAGCTCTTCCGGGTCGGCATTGCGTGCGCAGCCCACGCCCAGCGCAAACCGTTGCGGGTGATAGGCCAGACGGGTCGGGCCGGTCTCGACCGGAGCCTCGGACACGACCAGCTCGACCGATCCGCCTGCGTCTTCGATCTCAAAGATGTTCTCGCCAACGATGGACACGCCAGCGCCCGAGAGTAGCTCGGCCATGGCTTCTTTGGCGTCGCTTTGATTGGCCAGACGATAGCCCACGGGCGGCTCGTCCAGCGCCACGCCCATCGACACGTCACCGGCGGTGGTCACGGCAGCGGTGGCGTTGATTCCGGTTGCGATCTGCGTAGCAAGACGGTTCGCCCCACGATGTCCGCCAAGAAGCGGCAACACAGCGGATCCATCATCGGCCACGGCCACAACGGGAGGCTCGGCCAGTTTGTTGGCGAGGATCGGCGCGACGGCGCGGATCAGGATACCGGCAGCACAAACGCCGACAATAGGCGTGCCAGCGGCAAACAACATCCGCACGTGATCCAGCGCGTTGGGGAAGAATGCATCGGCTTTTTCGACACGGCCTTCACGGCCATGCACCTGCGCGCCCAGCAGGGCAGCGACCTTATGGGCCAGAGGTTCGCCTGAAGCATTCAAGCAGATAACAACAGGCGTTACAGCCATGGGTCGGTTCCTTTCGCAAGCAGGATCATCGAGAAATAGGGGGCCTTTTCAGGCGCTTCAGACAGGGGCAGCACAACCTCTTCCGGTAGGCTGGCGCGTTCCACATAGGTGGCTTTATCGGTCAGGCCGAGGCCATCAATCACGCTGCGGATTTTGGGCAGGTGACGGCCAACTTTCATGATCGCCACCGATTCTGCACCTTCGATCCGCGACCGAAGCTCAGCCTCGTCCAGCGGGCCGGGCAGCACGGTCAGGCGCTCGTTGCGCGCGACCAGCGGGCACTGCGCGCGGGCGGCCACCGTGGTGATCGAGGTCACGCCGGGGATGATGTCACAGGTAAACCGGTCCGACAGGCGGGCAAACAGATACATGAACGAGCCATAGAAGAACGGATCGCCCTCGCACAGCACGACCACATCGTCGCCTGCTTCCAGACGTTCAGCGATCTGGGCTGCACCCGCGTCATACGCGGCTTGGGCGGGCGCGCGCTCAACGCTCATCGGGACGGGGATGCGGATCTCAATCGCGTCTTCCGCGATCAGGTCAGCGGCAATCGAGCGGGCAAAGCTGTCGCCACGTTCGAGCGCTGGATAGGCCACGACCTTGGCCGCCGCGATCAGGCGCGCAGCCTTCAGCGTCATCAGCTCGGGGTCTCCCGGGCCAAGGCCGATCCCGTAAAGGGTTCCGTTCATCGTTTAATCAGGCTCCATTGGGTGACAGGGCGCAGCGGCTTCCAGCCGGACAGCGACCCCAGCGCTTCAGCGCGTTCCACGGACAGTTTCACCAACTGCCCCCCGTGTTTCTTGTGCAGCGCGGTCAGGCACATTTCGCTTTCGATAGTGACCGCATTGGCGACCAAGCGACCCAGCGGGCGAAGCGCGGCCCATGCGGCGTCAAAAGTTTCCTCGGTCAGACCACCGCCAATGAAAACAGCATCGGGGGCGTCGAGCCCGTCCAGAGCAGCAGGGACCATGCCATCGACAAGCTCCAGACGCGGCACGCCCAGCGCCAGTGCGTTCGCAGCAGCCATGGCGCGGCGTTCGGGCTTGGGCTCGATCCCAATCGCGCGGGCATAACGCGCGCCACGCATCCATTCGACGGCGACCGAGCCACAGCCCGTCCCAACATCCCACAGTAAAGCGCCGCGCATGGGCATCAGCTTTGCCAGAGTGATCGCGCGGACCTCTTGCTTGGTCATGGTGCCGTCAGATTGGAACAATTCGTCTGCCAGACCCGGCACGCGCGGCAAAAGCGCCGCGTCGGGGGCGGCAACACAGTCAACGGCCAGCGTATTGAACTCCGGCACCTCGTGGTTCCAGCTTTCCGCCAGCCCATCGAAGCGTGCTTCTTTGTCGCCACCCATATGCGCCAGCACGGTCATGGGAGATTTGCCAAAGCCACGCTCGGTCAGGAAGGTTGCGATTTGGCCGGGGGTCTCGGCCCCGGTGGTCAGCACCAAAAGCCGTGCGTCGGGCTGGATGAAGGCAATCATCTGCTCGACCGGGCGGCCATGCACCGTCAGCGTTTCCAAATCTGCCATCGACCACCCCATGCGGGCGGCGGCCAATTGGAACGCGCCGACCTGTGGATGGAAAACGATCTGAGACGCATCGAAATGACGGCCAATTTTCGCCCCGACCGAGAACCACAACGGGTCGCCGGTCGCCAGCACCGCCACGCGTTTGCCTCGGCGGGCTTCCAACTCAGCAATCAGACTGTCGAAGGGCGAGGGCCACGCAAGGCGTTCGGCCGGCGTGTCCAGCATCTCGTGATGGCGCTTCCCGCCCACGATGACCTCGGCCGCATCCAGAACCGCGCGGGTCGCCGGGGCCAGCCCTTCCACACCGTCTTCACCGATGCCGATGATATGCAGCCAAGGTTGGGTCATGCCTTTTCCTCCGGCAGACCAGCGGCCAAAGCGTTCACAGCAGCTGATGCAATCGCCGAGCCACCACGCCGTCCGCGCAGGGCTACGAACTCGCAACCACGCGGGTTGTTCGCCAGTTCTGCCTTGCTTTCTGCCGCGCCGACAAAGCCCACGGGAAAGCCGAGGATCACGGCAGGTTTCGGTCCGCCCGCGTCGATCAGTTCTAACAAGTGGAACAGGGCGGTGGGTGCGTTGCCGACCGCGACGATCGCGCCCTCCAGCTTATCCGCCCACAGTTCGACCGCAGCGGCAGACCGTGTATTCCCGATTTCCTTGGCTAGCGGGGGCGTGCGCGGGTCGTTCAGGGTGACGATCACCTCGTTCTCGGCGGGCAGATAGCGGCGAATGATCCCCGCGCCCACCATCTCACAGTCGCAAAAGACGGGTGCGCCAGATTTCAACGCTTCGTGCCCGACCTCATAGGCGTTTTCCGAGAACGCCAGACGATCCGCGACCTCGACCATGCCGCAAGCGTGGATCACGCGGGTGGCAAGGGCGGCCATGCCACCGGGGAAACGGTCCAGCCGGGCCTCACGGCGCAGGGTCGCGAAGCTTTCGGCGTAAATCGCCATCGGGTCACGCTCGTAGCGCAGAGGAGGTCGGCCCGTGCTCATTTCGAGCGTGCCGATTCCGGGCCATGCGGGTGTTTCGCATGGGGGTATTCCGCGTGCACATGATCGTGGTCGTGATCATGGTGATGATGGTGATGCCCATGGTCGTGATCGTGCCCGTGGTCATGGCTGTGATCGTGGTCATGGTCGTGATGATGGTGGTGGTGCCCCATGTGCAGGCGGCATTCGCCGGTGCAGAAGGTGTCACACAGTTTGCAATCCGCCACGTTCGAGCCGGGCGCCGATGCCCCCTGCCCTTCAACGTGGTGGTGGTGGCTTTCCTGAATGGCACCCACCTCGGCCTCGAAGCCCAGAACTTCCACGCGGTATTTGCACATCACACAAGTGGGCGGCGGGACATCTGCAAAGGCCGGATGCTTCTCGCGATCCTCGACAGAAATCGTTTTCTCTTCGCCGCCATCCATCGCCAGAACCTGCGTGCGATAGCCACAGGTGCCGCAATTCGGAGGGCGCACATCACCCAGCTGCTCGGTCACGCGCTCGGCGAAGGTTTCCAGCACTTTCGGGTGATCATTCAGATAGCCCGCTTTGACGAAATGAATGTCCGGGTTCTCGGCGGAAACCTTATCGGTGAAGCCATAGATCCGGTCGATCAGGATGCCAGAGAACAGGAAGTAGGGGAAGACGATGACGCGTTTATAACCCAGCTTGGTCACGTGGTTCAGGCATGGTTCAACCAAGGGGAAGGTCACGCCGGAATAGCCCACTTCCAGCCAGCCAAAACCCATGCCTTCCTGCAACAGACGCGCCACCTTGGCGACGTTGCCGTTGGCGTCGGGGTCCGAGGCACCACGGCCGATGACCACAAGGCAGGTTTCTTCCAGTGGCACTTCGCCCTTCTCGGCGTTGGCCGCGTCGACGGCTTCCTGAATGCGTGCGCCAGCGGCGGCGATCATCTTGGGATCCACGCCCAACTCGCGCCCATAGGTCACGTCGACCCCGTGCTTTTCAGCGTAGGAGTTCAGAACAGTCGGAATGTCGTTCTTGGTGTGCATCGCGGCAAACAGCATCCCCGGCACGGCCAGAATGCGATCACAGCCCGCTTCACGCAGACGGTCCAGACCGTCGCGGATCACCGGGTTTGCGAACTCCAGATAGCCATAGTCGGTCATCCAGTCGTCCGGGAAATAGGCCGGGAGCTTTTCAGCTAGGACTGCGAACTGGTCCACAGCGTCCTGGCTACGCGAGCCGTGCCCGCAGATCATCACACCAATTTTCGACACGGGTTATGCCTCCTGCGGCTGTTCGTCAGTCTCGTCTGCCTCAGCGTCGTCGGCCTTGGCGTCATTGTCTTTCTGGCCTTTCAGCGCCGCCCAAAGGCCAATGGCCGCTGCCAGACCAATCAGGATAATAGCCCCGATGTGGTCATGTCCTGCGACGTCTCCGATATGGCTGGGGTGGGCAATGGCCGGACCGGCCAGAAGGCCAAGAACTACAAGAGCAAAACGGGTCATGCGGCATCCTTTCACGCATAAAGCGGGCGCAAAGAGGTTGCCTCTTTCGTTCAACGACGCTGCGTCTGATCCCCTATCTGGGTCGATCGCCTGCAGCCAACCTCTCTGGCCCATAAGGGCTTCGTTGGGTTTTCTATAGAAAGCGTATGGGATGGGCGCAATGGGAAAGACGGCACGGAAGGGCCGATTGGCGACATTCGGGGGAAGTATATGGGGATATAGGGGGCGTTAGCCGCCCGTGCAGCCGCGAATGTCCACGCCACGCCCGGCGGCCAGAACGGTCAGACGTACATCCGAGCGATTCAGCAAGAACGGCTTGCCCGAGGTCGAAACAAGCTCGGCCACCGTGGTCAGCACCCTGCCATCACGCTGAGTCGACAAGGTGTTCACCCACAACGATGGGTCTGCGGTTTCCACTACGACCACTTCGCCCCGGCCAACGCGCGGCATGTCGATTGTTGCGGTTAGGCGCAGCCCATCCTTAATCGGCTCGACCTGACAGATGGCTTTGCGCAGCCCTGCTTCGGCAGCCGTGTCGGGGCGCGCGTTCAGCGCCCGTTTGATTGGGCGCTTCGCCTTTCCTGCGTCTACAGGCAGGGTTACCGAAACCTGAGCATCCATCGGCATGCACACATCCTTGCACACACCAAGGTTCACTTTGCCCGTCAATGTGATGGGTTCACCCGCTTGGTTGGGCGTCAGGCTCATCGGCAGGACAAGCTCGCGCGAGTATCCGATAGTCTGCATTCCGGCTGTATCGAAGACTTCCGGAACCGGCCAGTGAAAGGTCACACCCTCCAAATTGCCCGATCCACGCCAATCAAGACTTGGGGGAATTCCGGCCTCTCCGGGGCTGCGCCAATATGTTTTCCACCCATCCGCCAGCCGCACCCGAAGAGCGGCCATGTGATTGCCAGACGCGTCCCGCCATCCCGGCAGGACGTCGATCTGCGCCACATCCTCAAGCGACGGAGGCATGTCCGATTGGGCCGAAGCCGGAGACACCAGTGACATGGTCCCAAGGCAGGCAGCAAGGATGGCGTGTTTCATCTTCATGCCCAAATACATAAGCAGCAAATCACACATGTAAAATCACAAAATCCGGATAAGTTGTGACCAGCCCTTGCAAAGCACCGGCTGGACCGCTTTTCTATTAAGTATGAGCGACACCGAAAACACCGAAATGAACCTCAGCGGCAAGCTGTTGATTGCGATGCCCGGCATGGGGGATCCACGGTTCGAAAAATCCGTGGTGTTCATGTGCGCCCATTCGCCCGAAGGGGCGATGGGGCTGATCGTGAACAAGCCATCTGCCGAGCTGTCTTTGGGCGACGTGCTATCGCAGCTTGAGATCGACGCAAGCTCGATCACTAAGGCGGGGAAAGTGTTTTTCGGCGGTCCCGTAGAAGGTGGACGTGGATTTGTTCTGCACTCGGGCGAATACAACAACGACGATTCGACGCTGAAAGTGGATGAAGTGTTCTCGATGACCGCGACGCGCGACATTCTTGAGGCCATGGCCCATGGCGAAGGCCCGGAAGAGGCGCTGGCCGCTTTGGGTTATGCCGGCTGGTCGCCGGGGCAGATTGAAGACGAAATTCAGCAAAACGCGTGGCTGACCTGCGACGCCGAGAAAGCGATTGTCTTTGCCGCTGACAATGACAGCAAATGGACCGCTGCGCTGGCCCAACTTGGCATTGATCCGCTACTTTTGTCGGCTGAAGGCGGTCACGCCTAATCTTGATCAGTCACGCGGAGCAGCCGCCCGACGCAAACGGTCATTGATCGCACGTCCCAGCCCGTGATCCGGAATTGGTGACACCGCGATCGGCGCGTCGCCCTCCGCATCCAGCTTGTGCAGATATCCAAACAGGTTTGCCGCTGCTTCTACCAAATCGCCCGAGGGCGACAGGTTCAAAGAGGCCTCGACATTTCCAAATCCCAATAGCCTTTCACTGGGCGCGACAGTGTCCGCATTCAGCCGCATCCGTGCGTTCGGCGCGTAATGCGATTGAAGCTGACCCGGCGCGTTGATGGCTTCATCTTGACCGCGTGAGGTCAAAGACCCACCCAAAGCAGCCTCAAGCGCTTCGACCGGCAGCCCACCGGGACGCAGAAGTGTCGGTTCAGGGTCCAGCCCAACAATGGTGCTTTCCAGCCCGACGCCGCAGGGGCCTCCGTCCAGCACAGCTTCGATCCGTCCTGACAATCCGTCCAGAACGTGCTGTGCGGTCGAGGGGCTGATCCGGCCCGATGGATTGGCCGAGGGCGCGGCGACTGGAACGCCAGCAGCCTCCAACAACTGCTGCGCCAGCGGATGCGCAGGCACGCGAATCGCGACAGTCGGCAATCCGGCGGACACCAAGGCGGACAGTGGTCCATCCGGTTTCAGCGGCAACACAAGTGTCAAAGGCCCCGGCCAGAAGGCCATCGCCAAATCATGGGCGACGCCAGTCAGCTCGGCATAGTCCGAAACCGCATCGACCGAGGGCAAATGCACGATCAGCGGATTGAAATGCGGACGGCCTTTGGCTTCGAAAATCCGTGCAACCGCCCGGTCATCCGTCGCGTTCGCGCCAAGGCCGTAGACGGTCTCGGTCGGGAAGGACACCAAAGCCCCCGCGCGCAGCAGCTTTGCCGCGCGGGAAATCCCTTCCGCGTCGTCCCGCAAATGCTCGGTTTTCAACTCGCGTTCGGCCATGACGCTGCGTTTTCCTTTGCCCTTCAAGTGACCTTCGGTAAGGGGTCATCAAAGCCCTGTTAAGGGTCAATGTCCACGAAGCCAAGGATCGAACATGACTTATCGCGCCACTACCGACGACTTTCAATTCCTGTTCGATCATATCATTGGCTATGACGATATTGCCGCGACCGAGCGGTTTGCGGAAGCCGCCGGCGACATGGCGACTGCGGTTCTGACCGAAGCGGGCAAGATGTGCGAAGACAAGCTGGCGCCCTCGCATCGCGATGGCGACCTGACCCCGGCGGTTCTGGAAAATGGCGTCGTGCGCACGTCGCCGGGTTTTGCTGACAGCTACGCCGCGATTGCCGAAGGCGGATGGGTCGGCATGGCCGCGGACCCAGAATATGGCGGCATGGGCCTGCCTTTGACTCTGCAAACTGCCGTAAATGACATGATGTCGGCGGCAAACCTGTCGCTGCAGCTATGCCCGTTGATGTCCCAAGGCCAGATTGAAGCTCTAGAACATCACGCCTCGGACGAGTTGAAGGCGCTTTACCTGCCCAAGCTGATTTCCGGCGAATGGGCGGGCACCATGAACCTGACCGAGGCTCAGGCAGGGTCAGATGTGGGCGCGCTGAGCTCGAAGGCCGTGGACAATGGCGACGGGACCTATGCGGTCTCTGGCCAGAAGATTTTCATCAGCTGGGGCGACAACGACATCACGGAAAACGTCTGCCATCTGGTTCTGGCGCGCTTGCCCGATGGCGTTCCGGGCACCAAAGGCATCTCGCTGTTCCTTGTGCCGAAGTTCATCCCCGATGCCGACGGCAACCCCGGCGAAAAGAACGACCTGCGCGTCGTTAGCCTTGAGCACAAGATGGGCCTGCACGGCAGCCCAACGG
The DNA here is from genome assembly GCF_049800855.1 of Aliiroseovarius sp. S253. Classification (NCBI taxonomy): domain Bacteria; kingdom Pseudomonadati; phylum Pseudomonadota; class Alphaproteobacteria; order Rhodobacterales; family Paracoccaceae; genus Aliiroseovarius; species Aliiroseovarius sp. S253. The sequence goes on from NZ_JBNAFW010000002.1 coordinate 74,038, forward strand.
CTGTGATGTCGTTTGAAGGCGCGAAAGGCTGGATGATCGGCGAACCGCACAAGGGCATGGCCGCCATGTTCACCATGATGAACAACGCCCGTCTGGGTGTTGGCGTTCAGGGTCTGGGTGCCGGTGAAGGTGCCTATCAGAAAGCGCTGGAATATGCGCTGGAGCGTAAGCAGGGCCGCACGCCACTGGGCGAAGACGGCACCGGCATGATCGTCGATTTCGCCGATGTACGCCGGATGCTGACACAAATGCGCTGCGAGCTTTTCGCTGCCCGCGCCATGGCATTGTCCCTCTCCAAAGCCATCGACATGGCCACCGCAACGGGTGACGAAAGCTGGAAAGCCCGTGCGGCGCTGCTGACCCCGATTGTGAAGGCATACGGGACTGAGACCGGCATTCTGGTCAGCCATCTGGGCGTTCAAGTCCATGGAGGCATGGGCTTCATCGAGGAAACCGGTGCTGCACAGTACTGCCGCGACGTACGCGTGACCGCGATTTACGAAGGCACCAACGGCATTCAAGCGATGGACCTTGTGGGCCGCAAGATGATGGACGGGGGCGAAGCCGCATTCCGCCTTCTGGAAGAAATCGAAACACAGGCCGAAGGCGCGCGCGCCATGTTCCCCAATATGTCCGAAGCTGTCTGGTCGGCCGCAGAAGACCTGCGCGAAACCGTTGAATGGATGGTTGAACAGGGCAACATGCAAGACCGCTTCGCCGGTGCCGTGCCCTTCCTGATGGGCTTTGCTCGCGTTCTGGGCGCACATATGCATCTGAAAGCGTCGATTGCGGAAGGCGGCAAAGGCCCGCGCACCGAACTGGCCCGTTTCCACATCAACCGCCTTCTGCCGGAACACGTCGCACAGTTTACACAGGCCCGCGCCGGGGCTGCTGGCCTGTATGCGCTCAGCCCGGAAGATCTGGCATCGTGAGCACGAACAAGACCGGAAAGCTCGGTTTTCCATTCCCTGATGCCCCCGCCGAGGGCGAGGCCATCGAAGTTGCTAAAGGCGCGCTTTGGGCGCGCCTACCGCTGCCCATGGCGTTGGACCATGTGAACGTCTTCGCCTTCGAGGATCCCGAAGGCTGGACCATCGTCGATACTGGCTTTGACACCGGCAAGACCCGTCGCATCTGGGAAAAGCTTCTGGCAGGCCCCATGGGCGGCAAGCCCGTGGTGCGCGTGATCGTCACGCATCATCACCCCGACCACGTCGGGCTGGCTGGCTGGTTCCAACGCGAACACGGCGCGGAGCTGGTCACGACACGCACAGCGTGGCTGTTCGCACGGATGCTTCTGCTGGATGAACAGATGGAACCGGTGGACGAAACGCTGGCCTACTGGCGCGCAGCAGGGATGGATCGCGAGGTTTACGAGAAACGCCTGACCGAGCGGCCCTTCAACTATGCCGACATCGTCGCCGACATGCCCCTCGGTTTTAAACGCATCAAAGAAGGTAGCCGAATTCACTTCGGCGGACGCGATTGGGACGTGCGCATCGGCAACGGCCACGCGCCAGAACATGCCACGCTGTGGTCCACGGACGGAGAGCTGGTGATCGGCGGCGACCAGCTGCTGGCCACGATCAGCCCGAACCTTGGCGTCTACGCCACGGAACCCGATGCGGACCCGGTCGGCGATTGGTTGGAAGCCAACGAACGGCTGAAGCAATACGCCACGCCTGACCAACTGGTCCTGCCCGGTCACAAGCTGCCCTTCACGGGTCTGCCAACACGGATGCGCCAGCTGATCGACAATCATCACGGCGCATTGCGACGGTTGGAAGAGTTTCTATCCGAGCCCCACACGGCTGGCGAATGTTTCCCACCCCTGTTCAAACGCGAGATCAAGGGCGGCGAATACGGACTGGCGCTGGTCGAGGCCGTCGGCCATTTGAACCACCTTCTGCACGAAGGCCGCGCCACCCGAACCAAACGCGAGGATGGCGCGTGGGTGTGGCAAGCGATCTAGCCGCGCGCTGGGACCACCTCGTATCCGGGTTCTTCGGGCTCATCATCCGTCATCTCGGCGGGGAAGCCGGGCGCGGTGATGTCCAGCCCCGTAGCTTCCTCGAGCCGACGAATGATGTCATCTGACTGCGCCCGCTCGCCAAAGCGCGCGATCCCGTCCTTGAAGATCTCGATCATCAGGGGCGAGATTTCTAACGGAACACCTGCCCGCTCGGCGATGTCCTGAAACAGGCCGATGTCCTTTTTCACAAGGTCCATCGTGAAAGAGATATCGCGCGATCCGTTCAAGATCACTTGGCTTTCGGTTTCATGAACAAAGGACGTCCCGGACGAGATTTTGATCGCTTCATAGGTGGTCGCTAGGTCCAGACCAGCGGCCTTCATCGTCACCAAGGCCTCGCAACAGGTCAGCAGGTTGGCGGTCGCCAGATAGTTCGTCATCACTTTCAGAACCGACGCGGACCCCAGTTCGCCCGTATGCAACACGCGCCGCCCCAGCACAGTCAGGATCGGCAGCACCCGCTCAAACGTCGCCCGATCACAACCCGCGAAGATCGAGATATTGCCTGTATCCGCCCGGTGGCACCCGCCCGAGACCGGGCAGTCCACAGCGGCACCTCCACGCGCAATCACTTCGGCCCCCAAGCGCTTCACTTCGGCCTCGTCCGTGGTGGACATTTCAAGCCAAATCTTGCCTTCGCAAACCTCGTCCAGCATCTCGCTGACCACAGCATTACAGGCAGCGGGAGAGGGTAGACAGGTGATCACCACGTCGCAGTCCCGCATCAGGGCAGCGGGTCCATCCGCGGCCTCAGCTCCGCGCGATACAAAATCTTCGACAAGCTCCGAATTCAAATCCAGAACCGTCAGATTCTTGCCATTGCGCAACAGGCTACCCGCCAGTTTACCACCAACATTGCCAAGCCCTACAAATCCAATCTTCATACACACTCTCCCTGACTTTCGGTCAGGCTTTCAGCCGAGGTCGCGCCTTTCTGTCCTGAAACCGACATTCCCCAAGATTTGCGGGGATCATTATATCGTGACGTGACGCCGAGACTTGGCTGTGCCAATCTTGCCAAAGTGTAATTCGAGAAAACGGTGCCTTATGTCCGACGACACCCCCAAACCCAAAACCCGCCAACCCCGTGCGCACACTGTTGATTGCAGCGAATCCGGGCCGGTCGTGGTCGAAGACCAACCCCTGCCTGCAAAGGTGGCCGAAACTCCGGTCGAGGAAAAAAGCCCCGCGGAATGGGCCTATGAGCGCCTGATTCTCTATATCAAGAACTTTGAAGAGCAGTTGGACAACGAACACGAGGTCGCCATGGGCTTTGCCGGCGGCGACGCAGGTGTTCTGCGGATCGAGGGGATTGGTTTTTTCGATCCAGATATCATCACCTATTACGGGTCTGATGGAGAAGGCACAAAAACCCAACTGGTACAGCATGTAAGCCAGCTGTCTGTAATGCTGCGCGCCCTTCCCAAACAGGTCGAAAGCGCCGAACCGAACCGTATCGGGTTCCGCTTGGCTGCCCAGTTGGAAGAAGAATAGGCCCGAAGTGAACGGTAATTGGATTCCGGGCCGTGACAGAGGCTCGGAAATCCGTTATTCGAGGCAAAACGCAAACTCAGGACAGGATTTGAACTATGGCTGATCACGTACATGGCACCATGGATACAAGCGCTCAGGAAAAGACCTATGCGGGCTTTATCACTGCAACAAAATGGTCGGTCATCGCTATTCTAGCCATTCTGGTCTTTTTGGCCCTCGTCGGCGCGTAAAACCCACCCACCACTATAGTTCAGGTTAGAGGGTCTCATGGTGCGATTGCTTGCAGTGCTGTCGTTGATTGTTTCGCTTGCCGGTTGCGGAGGCGCAGACAATATCTGGGCCAGCGATCAGGCCGTGTCTGATGCGGTTTATCGACATGATGGCCCCCCGACCCTCACCCTGTTCACTGTGATCTCGAAAGCATCCGGATCGGGTGCCCATTCGGCGCTGATGATCAATGGATCTCAGCGAGCGATCTTTGATCCAGCTGGCACTTTCAACCACCCCAACTTGCCTGAACGCCATGACGTGATTTACGGCATGACCAACAAGGCCGTGGACTTCTATATCGATTACCACGCTCGCGTCACATATGATGTTGTGCGTCAGGATATCGTGGTGTCCCCACAGGTGGCTGAGATGGCCAAACGTGCCGCCGAGCAATATGGCGCAGTACCAAAGGCCCATTGCGGCCAGTCGGTCAGCGCCATCCTGCGCAGCCTACCGGGCTTCGGGTCCATCCCGCAGACCTATTATCCGAAAAAGATCATGGAAGCGTTCGGAGAACTGCCCGGCGTACGCGCACAATCCTTCAGCGATGACGACCCGCATAAGGGCGGCAAAATCGTTACGCAGGGTCTCTGATTCAAGCGTCAGCCTAGCAAGAATAGCAGCCCGTAAAGTGTGGCGGCGCCCGACAGGATCGCCGCCAGAACGTTCTTGCTGAAATACCCCACTGCCAGCGTCACCAAAGCCGCGCCCAAGCGGGCCGGATCAGGATTGCCACCGGTTGCGTCTGGCCAGAACACCAAGGGGGCCACCAGCCCCGGCAGCACTGCTACGGGTGTATAGCGCAAGTGGCGCAGCACCCATTCGGGCATAGGGCGTTCGCCAATCAGACCTAGAAAGCTGAAGCGGATCAAAAAGCTGCCAATCGCCATTGCGACGATAACAAACCAGACAGTGGCGTGGTTCAGGTCTTCAATCACGCGGCTCTCCGTTCCATGTAAAGCTCGATCTGAGCACCCACGATCATTGCGCCAATCGCAGCCACCAGCAGGCCCGAGCCATACGGCATCCACGCCATGAGCAGCGCCAACGCTACCGAGGTTCCAGCCGAAGCAACATGGGCAACACTTCGCAGTGCCGGAGCGATCATCGCCAGAAAAGTAATCGGAAGCGCGAAGTCCAACGCAAACTCAGGTGGGATCTGCGCACCTGCGACGGCACCAAGATAAGACGCCCCGTACCAGAACGGCACCAAAGGCAGGACCGTGCCCAAGTAATAGGCGAAGCGTTCGGAGACCGTCAGATCCCGCTCCACCTCGAACTTGATTTGAGACAGCGCATAGGCCTGATCCACCATCAGATACGCCACCAACGCGCGCTTCCAAATCGGCGCACTTCCCAGATAGGGCGTCAAAGCCGCGCTATACATCGCCATACGCAAGTTTACCGCCAGCGCGGTCAGGATCACGATCACAGTAGGTGCGTTTTCCGTCATAAGCTGCACAGCGGTGAACTGCGCGGCCCCCGCAATCACCAACACCGAAAAACCCATCGTTTCGACCAGATTCAGGCCAGCTTCGGTCGCCACAACTCCGAAAAGAGCAGCAAAGGGGACAACAACCAGAAGAAACGGCAGCGCATCGCGCGATCCGCGCAGGAAATGTCGTTTCGGGTTGGACGTGGTCATGGGGAAATCCTAGATTACCCCTAACGCTTACGGCGTCCGTGCAGGAGTTGCAATTGGCCACTGAACTCAATCTATCAGAATACTTGATCGCCCCTAATCCCGGCGCGGCACGCTTGACGCGTGCTGTCGCAGGTTATGACGAAACCGGCGCACCGGTGACCATCAATGTCGTGGAAGAACGTCCTTTGACCATCTTCCTGAACCGGCGCGAGATCGTGACCGCCATGACCATCGGCGACTATCCCGAATATCTGGCGCTGGGATTTCTGCGCAATCAGGGAATGCTTTCCGAAGACGACCAGATCACCGGCGTCGACTATGATGACGACATTGAAACAGTCGTCGTGCGCACGGCCACGGAAACGGATTATGAAGACAAGCTGGCCCGCAAGACCCGCACCTCGGGTTGTGCAGTCGGCACGGTGTTTGGCGACATGATGGAGGGTCTTGAAGGGCTAATCTTGCCCTCAACCCCGGTGAAAACCTCGTGGCTTTACGCACTGTCGCAAAAGATCAACCGCACGCCCTCGTTATACCTTGAGGCGGGCGCTATCCATGGAACCGTCCTGTGCGAAGGGGACCGTCCTTTGGTCTATATGGAGGATGTCGGCCGTCACAATGCCGTCGACAAAGTCGCGGGATGGATGCTGGATCAAGGTGTCTCTGGCTCGGACAAAATTCTCTATACCACTGGGCGGCTAACATCTGAGATGGTAATCAAAACCGCACAAATGGGCATCCCGGCCCTGGTCTCGCGGTCCGGCTTCACCGCTTGGGGCGTCGAGATCGCGAACGAAATTGGCCTGACCTTGATCGGTCGGATGCGTGGACAGAGATTTACCTGTCTGGCCGGAGAATCGCGCTTGATCCGTGACGTAGATCCGACCCATGTCACCCGCGAAGACAGTAAACATCGACGCAAGGGGGCGCGATGACCAGTTACACGTACAATTTCACACCCGAGCTAGACGCCTGGATCGAGGGCGCGCGCTTTGGGGGTCAGGTCCTGCAAGGCGATCTGCCGCGTGACCCCAATCGGCTGACCAGTCGCTTCATGAACGCACAGTGGTTGTTGGCTGGATTCGGCGTTGGACTGCTTGGCTGGACCATAACACCTGGCGGCGGATTGCGTGCTTTGCTAGTTGGCTATGCCTTTGCCGCGGCTTTTGTCGCCCTGATTTATTGGGTAGGTCTGCGGCACAAAGGCTGGTCCACACGCAACTTCTTTCTACGCATCGGGCTGCCTGCACAGATCGCCTATGATCAGAGTGGCGTACGCATCACACAACAAGACATCGCCTATCAGCTACCATGGTGGGTCTATGATCATATGCAACTTGGGAAAACCAGTTTGACCGTCGTGATGGGCGGGCTTGCCGTGGTCCTCCCGCGCAGCGTGTTCGAGAACGATACTGAACAAGAGACCCTAATGGCGCAAATCACAGCTTGGGCGGAAGCCGCCGAACGGACGACCACATGAAGCCTGCTGGGATCATCCTTGCCGGAGGGCAAGCCACACGTATGGGCGGTGGCGATAAGGGGCGGCTGCCATTGGGCGACGGGTCGCTTCTATCCCATGTAATCGATCGGCTGGCCCCGCAAGTGGGTTCAATGGCACTGAACGCAAACGGTGACCCCGCACGCTTCGCGGATACCGGCCTGCCCGTGCTGCCTGACAGTATCAAAGGTTTCGCGGGTCCGCTTGCAGGCGTATTGGCTGGACTTGATTGGGCGGCAGAACAGGGCGCAACCCATGTGGTGTCTGCAGCCGCCGACACGCCGTTCTTCCCGCGCGACCTTGTGGATCGGCTTTTGATTGCCGCACAGCGTGATGGCACTGACATTGCTTTGGCTGCCACTCTAGATCCTCAACGCGGGGCCATGCGCCAACCCACCTTTGGCCTCTGGCCAGTAGCGCTGCGTGATGACCTACGTGCGGCCCTAGAAGACGGCTTGCGAAAAGTCGTCCTTTGGACCGACAAGCACGGCGCTGCCATTGCCAGCTTTGCCCCCACCCCTTTCGACCCCTTCTTCAACGTGAACACGCCTGACGACCTTGCCCACGCCGAACAACTGTTGGAGACCGCCCCATGAAAATCTTCGGTGTTACCGGCTGGAAGAACTCAGGGAAAACCGGATTGATGGAGCGGCTGATCGCCCACTTCACCGCCCAAGGCCTGCGCGTCTCGACCCTTAAACACACCCATCACGGCGTGGATCTGGAAAAGCCCGGCACCGACACCCATCGCCACCGTATCGCGGGTGCGCAAGAGGTCGTGCTGGCCTCGTCCGCCCGCATCACCACCCTGCACGAGCTGCGAGATGATCCCGAGCCGCGTCTGGCCGAGCTGATTGCGGGCCTGACCCCGTGCGACCTTGTGCTGGTCGAAGGCTTCAAAGGCGCGCCGCATCCCAAGATCGAGGCCCACCGTTCGGAAACGGGCGAAGACCTTCTGGCACCAGACAACGACACGATCCGCGCCATTGCCAGCAATGAAGCCCTGCACGATCTGGATCTGCCGGTTTTCGATCTGGATGATACCGCCGCGATTGCCGATTTCATCGCGGACCTCACCGGCATGGCTCCGCGCAAGCCCAAAGGACTGAAGAACGACTGCTTCGCGCTGCCGCAAGGAGTCCACTGGACCCCAGTCGATGAAGCGTTGGACACGCTTCGCGACCGCCTGTCGCCGGTGGTTGGGACCGAAACCGTATCGACCGCGACCTCGCGTGGACGCATCCTTGCGACCGATCACATGGCGGTCAGGTCCAACCCACCCGGCGCGAACTCGGCCGTCGATGGATACGCCTTCACCTATGCTGGTCTGCCCAATGGCGACGTGATCGAGATGCCTCTGATGGCCGAACGCGCCGCAGCCGGAGGCCCCTTCACTGGAACTGTCCCGATGGGCCACGCCATCCGCATTCTGACGGGTGCACTTTTGCCCGCTGGTGTGGACACTGTGGTCTTGCAGGAAGACGTGCAGATTGAAGGGCAAACCCTGCGCTTCCCCGCAGGCGTCAAACCCGGCGCCAATGCGCGAGCTGCTGGTGAAGACGTCGAGGCCGGCAAACTGGCCCTGCCCGCAGGCCACAAGATGCGCGCGCCCGATGTTGCGCTACTGTCCGCACTCGGCCTGCCTGACGTCCAAGCCTTCAAGCCGCTGCGCGTTGGTGTTCTGTCCACGGGCGATGAACTGGCCGAGCCCGGCACCACCACAGACACCGCCCGCACCTATGATGCCAACCGACCGATGCTGCTGTCTCTGGCCGAGGGTTGGGGATACACCCCCGTCGATCTTGGTCACGTGGCCGATGACCGCGACGCGCTGCGGGCAGCATTCGACAAAGCCGCGACGCAGGCCGATGTCATCCTGACCTCAGGCGGTGCCTCTGCTGGGGATGAAGACCATGTCTCGGCACTGCTGAAGGAAACCGGATCACTGCACCACTGGCGTATCGCGATCAAGCCGGGCCGCCCTCTGGCGCTGGCTCAGTGGAACGGAACGCCCGTTTTCGGCCTGCCCGGCAACCCGGTCGCCGCTCTTGTCACCACATTGGTTTTCGCACGCCCCGCGTTCTCGGTTCTTGCGGGCGGTCCATGGCTGACCGCACCCGGCACAATGCTTCCGGCCGCTTTCACCAAATCCAAGAAAGCAGGCCGCCGCGAGTACTTGCGCGCGCGCCTGAGCAAAGATGGCCAAGTGGAGGCGTTCAAGTCGGAAGGGTCCGGCCGCATCTCGGGTCTCAGCTGGGCCACAGGCCTTGTCGAACTTCCCGACGAGGCGATGGAGATCGCGCCGGGCACGCCCGTTCGCTATCTGCCTTACGAAGGTTTTGGAATCGGCTGAGTTTAGTCGCCGTGGCGCAGCAAACGCTGCTTCTGACGACCCCAATCGCGCTTGGCTTCGGTCGCGCGCTTGTCATGGGCTTTCTTACCCTTGGCGATCCCGATTTTCACTTTCACCAGACCCTTGTGGTTGAAATACATGACCAACGGCACAAGGGTCATACCCTTGCGGCTGGTTGCATTCCACATCTTCGAAATCTCACGCTTTGAAGCAAGAAGCTTGCGCTTGCGCCGCTCTAAATGGCCCCATGTCACAGCTTGCTTGTAAGGCGCGATATAGGCATTGGTCAGGTAAAGTTCGCCGTCTTCAACAGCCGCATAGCTTTCGGCAATGTTAGACCCACCCTGACGCAAAGACTTCACCTCGGATCCCATCAGGACGATACCGCATTCGATATCTTCCTCGATCGCGTAGTCATAACGCGCCCGCCGATTGTCGGCGATTACCTTATAGTTGGTGTCTTCTTTCGTCTTAGCCATGTGCCGGATGTAGGGCTTGTGCCGCGAACTGTCCAGACTGCTCAGGCAACCGGCGCGTCAATCGTGGCAATCCATGGCTTGATATCGACAATCGGCGTCCCATCAAAACAATCCAACGCATCAATGCCAATGACGCCCGGCTCGACATCCAGCGAAACAATTTCGACCGTGCTCATTGCAATCGGATTGGGACGATTGGGCGAGCGAAGCGAAAACACCCCGCGCGGAGCATCTGCGTGGCGAGGCGTCTGCACGATCAGATCGCGCCGCGCCTGATCCATCCAGTACAGAACGATAATATGCTGACCGACCGACAGATCCTTGATCCCGGGCTGATAGCCCTCGGCAAGCTCAATCCGAAATGCGCCACCCTCTTCGGCCACACGCTTGCGCGCGCCAGCCACGTTGCCCGGCGCATCGCCCGGCTGCCACGGCGTGCGGATATGTCCGACAAAGGCCACTCGCGGCCCATCGTTATCGGCAGGATCGAAGGCGAGTTGAACCTCGCCTTCGCGCGCCTTTTTCATCAGTTGATCAGCCCGGCGTGACGCATGGCCGCGTCGATGGCTGCCTTGGTCTCATCCGTGATCTCGGTCAGGGGGCTGCGCACTTCGGTGCCACAACGGCCCAGCTTCGACAGGCCATACTTGGCACCGCAAAGTCCCGGCTCCATGAAGATCGCCTGATGCAGCGGCATCAGCTTGTCTGCGATTTCCAGCGCCTTGCCGAAATCACCTGCCAGTGTTGCAGCCTGCATATCCGCGCAAAGGCGCGGGGCCACGTTCGCCGTGACCGAGATACAGCCCACGCCGCCTTGGGCGTTGAACCCGTGCGCAGTGGCGTCTTCACCCGACAGCTGCACGAAATCCGCGCCGCAGGTCATGCGCTGGAAGCTGACTCGCGCCAGATCTCCAGTCGCATCTTTCACACCAACGATGTTCTTGTGCTTGGCTAGAACGCCCATGGTCTCGGGTGTCATATCCACGACCGAACGACCGGGAATGTTGTAGATCACGATCGGCAGATCAACCGCATCAGCCAGCGTTTCGTAATGGGCAATCAACCCGCGCTGTGTCGGCTTGTTGTAATACGGCGTCACCACCAGACCGGCTGCGGCGCCAACACGCTTGGCGTGCTCCATGAAGCGCAGCGATTCGGCGGTGTTGTTCGACCCGGCTCCGGCGATAACCGGCACGCGACCTGCAGCGGCATCGACCACGGCTTCGATGACCGCCTCGTGCTCCTCATGAGTCAGCGTCGGGCTTTCCCCGGTTGTACCCACGGGCACCAAACCGGTCGAGCCTTCTTCGATCTGCCATTCGACTAAGCGTTTAAGCGCGTCGAAATCCACTGCACCGTCCTTGAACGGCGTAACCAGGGCAGGAAGAGATCCTTTGAACATGACACGCTCCATTTTTGTCTGTGTTTCCAAATGCGTTCGCAGATTTGCGCTGAATCGCGCTGCAAACGCGGCGGAAACTAGCCGGGTTCATGTAAAATGCCAAGTTTGTGTGTTGCGTGTTAGCGCCACAAAGATAGATTTTGCACATGAACAGGATCAAATCGCGCTTAACACCGGCAGTTTTGCTGACCGTTTTCATGGGATTGCCGTCGTTTTCCGGTGCAATTGCACAGGATGCTGGCGCCGTTTCTGCATTTCAGACGGCCATTAAGTCGGCTCGAACAGATGATTGGGGCACCGCACAGGCCGAAGCACGCAAAGGCGGTGCGCTGGCTGCAGACATTGTCGAATGGCATCGGCTGCGCGAAGCAAAAGGTAGCTTTGCCGACGCCCGCGCCTTTCTGGCGCGCCATCCAGACTGGCCGGGGTTGAAACTTCTGCGCAAGCGATCCGAGAAATCTATTCCGCACAATCACACGCCCTCAGAGGTGCTTGAGTTCTTCAAAGACGAACCACCCCAATCTGGGCGCGGCGCGCTGCGATTGGCTGAGGCGCTGAAAGCGACGGGCAATACAGCTGAAGCCAACGCCCAGATCGTTCAGGGCTGGTTAACGATGTCTCTGGACGAGGACGAGCACAACGCCTTCGTGACGCGCTATGGCGATACCCTGAAATCCCATCACTGGGACCGGGCGGATATGCTTCTGTGGCGCGGGGCCTCGACCGAGGCCGGGCGTATGATGTCGCTGCTGTCTTCTGGGCAGCAGGCGCTGGCCAAAGCCCGCATCGCGCTGCGCAAAAAACAAAATGGCGTGGACGCTTTGATCAAGGCCATTCCCGCCAGCCTGTCTGACGATCCGGGGCTGGCGTATGAACGCTTTCTGTGGCGTGCCTCGAAGGGGCGCAATCAGGATGCGTCTGATCTGCTGTTAGAACGCTCAAAGAATGCCCAGACTTTGGGCCAGCCGGAACGCTGGGGCAGTTGGAGACGTGTTTTGGCCCGTTGGTCGATGCGCGATGGCAAACCAAAACAGGCCTATCGCCTTGCAGCTTCGCACCACATTTCGGGCGGATCAGACCGCAACGATCTTGAGTGGCTCGCGGGCTACATCGCTCTTCGCAAGCTGAACGATCCCGCAACCGCTAGCGAGCATTTCCAAGCCTTCCAGTTGGGGGTCGAAACCCCGATCAGTTTAGGCCGTGCCGGGTATTGGAACGGTCGCGCCTATGAGGCATTGGGCGACAAGGTCTCGGCACAGGCAGCTTATGAGTTCGGTGCCGAATATCAGACAAGCTTCTACGGGCTGCTTGCAGCAGAGAAGGCAAACGTCCCGATGGATCCTCGGCTGACCGGATCCGAACCCTTCCCCGACCACAAGCAGGCCAGCTTTTGGGGCGGATCTGTGATCGAGGCCGCCCGCCTTCTGCATGCTGCGGGCGAACTGTATTGGGCCGAGCGATTCTCGGTCCATCTGGCTGAAAGTCTGACCCGCGAGGAACTCGGACAGTTGGGCGCTTGGGCCGAAAGCGTAGATGAACCGCATCTTCAAGTGATGATCGCCAAACAGGCGGCGCGTCAGGGACACACCATTGCTCGCCCTTATTTCCCGACGCCCGACATCGGGCGCGGAAACCGCACCGTTCCGCGTGCGTTGGAACTGGCGATTGCGCGCCGGGAAAGCGAATTTGACCCCTCGGTCGTCTCGGGCGTGGGAGCACGTGGATTGATGCAGCTGATGCCGGGCACCGCATCCGACATGGCGAAACGGCTGGACATGCCCTATTCCAAGGCTCGTCTGACCGAGGACCCGGCCTATAATACGCGGTTGGGATCGGAATATCTGGCGAAGCTGATCGAAGATTTCAACGGCAACCCGGTTCTGATCTCAGTGGGCTATAACGCAGGTCCCAGACGCTCGCAAAACTGGAGCGAGCGGTTCGGGAATGTGCGGTCCTCGTCGGTGGATATCATCGACTGGATCGAGCACATTCCGTTCCGCGAAACCCGCAACTATGTGATGCGCGTCACCGAAAGCCTGCCCATCTATCGCGCGCGGCTTACCGGGAAAACCGAACCACTGCGTTTGTCGAAAGAGCTCAAGAAGTAGAGCGGCGGCTGCGGATCAGGGTGAAGATCCCGGCTGACACGACGATCACCGCACCGATGACGACATTGGTGTGCAGCGTCTCGTTAAAGATCAACACGCCGATGAAGCTGACGAAAACCAGTTGCAGATAGGCAAAGGGTTGGACCGTGCTGGCCTCGGCAAATTCGTAGCACTTGATCAACAGCCAATGGCCCAACACGCCTGTGCAGCACAAAAGCGCCATCCACGCCCAATCGTTCTGTGACATGGGCTGCCAGAACCAAACGCCAATCGCGGTCATCACCACAGCGCCGATAATACCGGTCCAGAAAAAGCTGGTTTGCGTGCAGTCTGTCTTTGCCGCCAACCGCGTCATCAAGCCATAGACGGCAAACATCGCAGCCCCAAGCAGCGGAATGATTGCATAGGGTGAAAACACGCCCGTCCCCGGCTGCAGAATGATCAAGATCCCGATGAAGCCCACCCCAATGGCGGCCCAACGGCGCCAGCCCACTTGCTCGCCCAGAACCGGGCCAGACAGGGCCGCGACCATCAGGGGATAGACGGCAAAAATCGCATGGCTTTCCACCAAACCCAAAAGCGTGAACGAGATGACCGTCACACAAATCTCAAGCGCCAGCAGAGCCCCCCGTGATATCTGCAGCCAAAGGCGGGCAGGACGAAGAGCTTGTGATAGCCCCCCGTTTCGGCGCGTGATCCAGATAACAAACGCCGCAAAGAACCAATAGCGGATCATCACAACCATCCAGACGTTGTACTCGCCACCCAAATGGCGCGAGATCCCGTCCTGCATCGCAAAGACAAAGGTGGTGGCCACCATCAGCCAAATGCCGATTTGATTGTTGCGATCCATTGCGCCCCCTAGGGTCGCAAAATTCCGCGGCTCATGTGCCGCTTGCGCCCGTATCCGGGAACACGTTCCACGTCGAACCCCGCCGCGTCTAGGGCGCGACGAACAAAACCTGCCGCGGTATATGTCGCAAACGTGCCATTTGGCGCGGTGTGGATGCCAACCTCGCCCAACAGGTCTTCACCCCACAGTTCGGGGTTTTTGGCGGGTGAGAAGCCGTCAAGGAACCACGCATCCGCTTTGCCATCCCACGCGGAATGGGTTTCGCGGGCGTCGCCTTCGATTACCTCGACCGAGAACCCGTTCAGATCAAAACGGCGCGCTCCCTGCTCCCATGCGGTCAAGAACGGACCTGCGACCGCATGCGCCTCGGGGAAGGCTTGCAGAGCACGGTCAATGTCGGCAGCCCCCATCGGGAAGGCCTCGAACGAGGTGAACCCAGCCCCATCAGGCGACCCCGCCGCACGCCACGCGATGAACGCAGCCAGCATGTTCAATCCGGTACCAAAGCCCAGCTCGGCAATCTGAAAACCGGGACAGAACCGGGTGGTCAGATCATTGCCCTCGATGAACACATGCCGGGTTTCGGCCAGCCCGTCTTCAAGCGAGAAATAGGGATCGTCAAAGCGGTCCGCCACCGGCACGCCGCTGTCTTTCCACGTGATGCTCGCTGTCTGGCGCTTTGTCATGATCTGCCCTAGAACGCTGATGAAACCTGCGCGAACATGAAGAAGGATGGCTTGGATGGCAACGGCTGATGTGACGGTCTATGGCGCAGGGATCTTTGGCCTGTCGGTCGCATGGAGCTGCGCGCGCCGTGGCGCGAAGGTGCGGGTGATTGATCCAAACGGACCGGGCGCCGGGTCATCCGGAGGGTTGGTCGGCGCGCTAGCTCCGCATGTTCCCGAGCGCTGGAACGCCAAGAAAGCTTTTCAATTCGACAGCCTGATCATGGCGGAACCCTATTGGGCCGAGGTCGAGGCTGTGTCCGGAAAATCCCCCAGCTACGCGCGCTCGGGCCGGTTGCAACCCATTGCTGACGAGCGCCTGCTGGACCTTGCCAAAGCCCGCGCGGTCGAGGCCGAAACCCTATGGCAGGGCAAAGCCGTGTGGCAGGTACGCCCCGCATCAGACTTTCCCGATTGGGCGCCAAACAGCCCAACGGGTTTCCTGATTTACGACACGCTGACTGCCCGGATGAGCCCCCGCCGCGCCGGGGCCGCCTTGGTGGCCGCAATCCAAGCCAAGGGCGGCGAGATCGTTACCGAAGGCCTCTCGGAAGGGACCGAGGTCTGGGCAACTGGCTGGCAAGGCATGGTGAAACTGTCCGAGGAGTTGGGCAAGCCTGTCGGAAACGGCGTCAAAGGCCAAAGTGCGCTTTTGGACTATGACGCGCGCGACATGCCTCAGCTGTTTGCAGACGCCGTGCACATCATCCCCCATGCGGATGGCACCGTGGCTATCGGATCGACCAGTGAACGCGAATTTGAGGACCCCTCAAGTTGTGACGAGGCATTAGACGAAGTCATCGCCCGCGCCCGTGCCGCCTGCCCTGCCCTTGCAGATGCGACCGTGATCGAACGCTGGGCCGGGGTGCGTCCCCGCGCCAAATCCCGCGCGCCTATGCTCGGGGAATATCCCGGGCGTCCCGGTACCTTTATCGCCAATGGAGGCTTCAAGATCGGGTTCGGTATGGGCCCGCGTGTGGGCGAGCTGATGGCCGATCTGGTGTTGGACGATCGAGACGGGATCCCCGATGACTTTCGAGTTGAGGCGAGCCTTTAAACGACAGCTGCGCGCAGCTTGGCCGTCAGCTTCACCAAGTTGGCCTCGTAGCGTTCATTCGTCAAAACGCCATCCGCGTCGAACTCTTTCGAGCTACCCGCCACAGCGATCTCTGGCCCGATCACGAGCTTGGGCTGAAATGGAGTCATGGCCGCAACCAGCGATGCCTGCGCCCGCTCTCCGCCCGCGCGCCCTCCGGCGGCGGACATGACCGCAACAGGCTTGCCCTCCCACGGCTGTGGCTTGACCCGACTGACCCAATCCAACGCGTTCTTCAGAACACCGGTCAGCATCTTGTTGTATTCGGGGGTCGAGATGATCACGGCATCCGCGGCTGCAATCTGGGCGGCCAGTTTGGCCACGCTATCGGGGATGCCCTCAGACGCTTCAAGGTCTCCGTCATACAGCGGCAGGTTAAGATCTGCCTCGGTATAGTCTGCATCGCCGTAAAGCCGCGCTGCATTTCGCAGCAAGAACCGGTTGGTTGCGTCTTTACGCAGCGAACCGGACATGCCAAGCAATTGGTGTTTGGACACAAGAACCTCCTTCGTCGGGTCACAAAGATGTGGGGCGCGGCACGTATGAGGTCAAGAAGAGACGAGACACAGCAATGCGCCACGGCGGACAAATCCTTGTCGATCACCTGAAAACCGAAGGCGTCAGCCGCGTCTTTTCCGTACCCGGCGAAAGCTTTCTGGCCGCATTGGACGGGCTTTACGACAGTGGGATCGAGAACATCGTTGGCCGTCAGGAAGGCGGTGCTGCCATGATGGCCGAGGCGCATGGCAAGCTGACCGGCGCGCCGGGTGTTCTGTTCGTGACGCGGGGACCGGGGGCAACGAATGCCTCGGCGGGGATCCATGTGGCAATGCAGGACGCGACGCCGATGGTGGTGTTCGTCGGTCAGATCGCACGCGCCCATAGGGATCGCGGCGCGTTTCAGGAAGTCGACTATCGTGCCTTCTTTGGACCGCTGGCCAAATGGTCCTGTGAGGTCGATCAAACCGAACGCCTTCCCGAATATCTGGCCCGCGCTTTTCACGTAGCCCGAACCGGGCGTCCCGGCCCTGTCGTGGTCGCCTTACCCGAAGACATGCTGAGCGACGTGGCTGACGTGCCAGATCGCCCCGCTGTGCCCGCAACGCAGGGCCGCGTGTCCAGCGCGGACGCAGATGCGATACTGGCGACAATCGAAACCTCCGCGCGTCCGCTTCTGATCGCGGGTGGGCCGGGCTGGACGGCAGACACGGGCGCGGACCTCATGGCTTTCGCCACCCAAAACGCTCTGCCCGTCACCACGGCCTTCCGCCGTCAGGATTACGTCGACAACCGCCACCCGAATTATGTCGGAGACCTTGGCCTTGGCATCAACCCAGCGCTCAAAGCCATGTTTGATGAGGCCGACACGCTGATCGTTTTGGGAAGCCGTCTGGGCGACATCGTCACCGGAAGCTACGAGATGCTGGATCCGATGCAGACAGGGAAACGCATCATCCATGTCTACCCCTGCGCAGAAGAGCTAGGCCGCGTTTATCATGCGGATCGGACTGTGGTGGCCACCGGTCCCGCAGTGATCTCGGCGCTCAGTGAGCAGCCCGCACTGACCGCGACACCCTGGGCCGACTGGACGCAACAGGGCCGCGCGGCCTATGACGCGTTCCAAACCCCGGTCGAGACCCCCGGCCCGGTCAAGCTGGAACGCATCATGCACTGGCTCTCGGACACCCTGCCCGACAATACGATTATGACCAACGGGGCGGGAAACTATGCCACATGGCTGCACCGCTATTTCCGTTTCAAGGAGTACGGCACGCAGCTTGCCCCGACCTCAGGCTCGATGGGATACGGCTTCCCGGCGGCAGTTGCAGCCAGCCTTCAGCACCCCGATCGCACCGTCATTGCATGGCTTGGGGATGGCGAATTTCAAATGACCCTGAATGAGATGTCGACCGCGATGCAACACGGGGCCAAACCCATCGTGATCATTGTGAACAACGGGCGTTATGGCACTATCCGGATGCACCAAGAACGCACTTATCCGGCGCGCGTCTCAGGCACCAATATGGCGAATCCTGAATTCGCAGATCTGGCCCGTGCCTATGGAGGCCACGGCGAAACCGTCACCAAGGGCGAAGACTTCGAAGCTGCTTTCCAACGCGCAAAAGCGTCCGGAAAGCTGGCCGTGATCGATTTGGTGGTAGACCCGCAAGTCGCCACGCCGGGCCTGACTTTGGATCAGTTGCGCGCACAGGGCGAGGCGGGGTAACCGCCAACCCTGTCGCTAAGGCTCAGCCCTTCGGCATCTCCATTAGCTCGGCCAGATGGATCGTGCCCATCTGGATGAAGCTGTTTTCGCTGGCAATCGCCAAGGCCGTGTCCGCATCCGGTGCGTTGATCACGCAAAAGCCCATCATTGGCTGTTTGAACCCTTCGCGGTGGCCATCGCCATCCACGGTCCATTGCGCCCTGAACGGGGTTTCAGGCATCTCGAACACATCTGCGTATTTGGCGATCCACGCCTTATAGGCGGCCTGCATCTCGGCCTTTTTGTCGTCGGGCACATCCGTCGGCTCGTGATAGGCCATATAGAACTTCGGCATCGTTTCTCCTCCCGTTGTCGGGATCAGTATTCGACCCCAATTTGCGCCTTGATGCCTGACCGGAACGGGTGCTTCACCAATTCCATCTCGGTCACCAGATCGGCAATTTCGATCAGATCGTCCGAGGCATTGCGCCCGGTCAGAACCACGTGGGTCATGTCGGGCTTTTCTTCGACCAGAAACTTCACCACCTCGTTGATGTCGACATAGTCGTACCGGATCGCGATGTTGATCTCGTCCAGCAGCACCATCTTGTTCGACGGGTCGCGGATCAGCTCTTTCGACTTCTCCCATGCGGCCTGCGCCATCTCGATATCGCGGGTGCGGTCTTGGGTCTCCCACGTGAAGCCTTCACCCATCGTGTAGAATTCGCAGGTATCGCTGAACTTGGCATTGATCAGATCACGCTCGCCGCAATCCATACCGCCCTTGATGAACTGCACCACGGCGCATTTCATGTCAGCAGCAATGCAGCGGAAGATCATCCCGAACGCGGCCGAGCTTTTGCCCTTGCCCTTGCCCGTATGCACGATGATCAGACCCTTCTTGTCGGTCTTTGTCGCCATGATTTTATCACGGGCGGCTTTCTTCTTTGCCATCTTTGTGGCGTGGCGATCGGGATCTACGGTCATTCTGGCCTCACTTCTGAATGTCAGACCAGTGTGAGAGTACATGGCCCCGGATGCAAGTGCGGGCGTCCCGAAAATCGGAACGCCCGCTTATTTTGGCCACCGTGAGTGGTATATTACTCGGCTGGTACGGCCGAGCTGAGTACGCGGCCAAAATGCTGTTTGTTCAAGCGAACAACCAGAGCAATCATGGCCATTTGGAACGCAATCGCAATGGCGGAAATCACCCAGTACATGACCGAGAATTTGTCGATCACACCAGCTTTGACTAGGCCCGAGTTCAGGAAGAAGTGCAGCAGAACCGACAGGGCAACACCCGGGCAGACCAGCGCATAGGAACCGGGCGATGTCTCGTTCCCGAAGACAAAGCTTTTCCAGTAGCCAACGCGCGACAGCACAACCAGACCCAACAGACCGAACAGCACTTGGATGGCGATCAGGCGAGCAAGGAACATCATGGTTTCGGCACCCGAACCGTGCACATCAAATGTGGCATGCAGGCCGTGGTCTTGGCGCAGGAACATGATGCCCAGAATGGTCATCAGCGGGATGACGATCATCAGGGTCGGGGCAGCTTCCTTAGCGGTGCCGTGGTGCAGCATCGAGTTGAAGGCGGTGAACAGGGCCAGCGCGGCATAGACGATGGACGCGGTGCCAAAGAAGGTCGAGCCGACCAGCGACACACCCACAACGATGGTGTTGGTGCTCATCGCAGCAGGGGCAGCAAAACCTACGGCGGTCATGGCCAAGGCAAAGGCGGGCAGCATCTGGGCGAAGCTGTTGTGCGCGGTTACGTCGAAGACACCGCCTTTGGACAACACGCGGCCAAGGAAATCACCGATATAGCTCAGCGCCAGAATGCCGATGGCAAGGAAGGCCGCCATGGCGAAGGGAAACAGGTATTCCACGATCGACCACAGGCCGGGTACGAAGACCAGACCGGCCACGAACATGCCGTTCACGCTCATCGCCAGCGCCAGCGGCATGGCAAGGATGGTCGTTTCAGCGTTCGAGTTCTTCAGGGCCGTATAGGCTTCAGTTTTACGGAAGGCCGAGAAGCTTTTCAGGTTCCAGATCAGGTATTTCAAGTTCAGGAAAACCATAGCGGCGATGCCAGCCCATGCCACGGCAATAGCGATTTTGATGCCCATGGAGCCCGTGGTGAAAGCGGCCATGATGTCTTCAAAGACCGGCACCGGCTGGCCCGGGTGCTTCACCCAGAACATCAGGTACATGAAGAAGGTGACCGACAGGCCACCGGCCCCGACCGAAGCGAGGAAGTAGAGTGGCGAATATTTATCCGCGGGACGAGAGGTTTGCATCGGATTTCTCCATTCATATTCGTTTTCTTGAATATCTTATAATTGCAAATGCAACAGTTGGCAAGCCGTCAGGCTGCACATGTTGTCGCGGGACGAAACCGCACGAATTTACGGATTGTTAACCAAGGCAGCGCAAAGTGTGGGGGAAGGAGACACCAACCATGCGCCTCGCCCATTCCTTTGTTTTACTGGGCCTTTCAGCCCTCGCCGCCTGTGACAGCCCAAGCCCGCAATTCATGCATCGCGACACCGCCACCACGCGGATCGAGGTCGAGGGCTCTACCTTTTCCGTGCATCAGCGCGAAAGCTGGGTCGAGGTTTATCGAATAGGATTCGAGGCCCTGCCCCGCGTTCCAGTGATTCTGGCACGCGCGAAGATCGCAATTGAACAGGCCACGGGCTGTAAGGTGGTCAAAGGGTCGCTCAGCGGCGATCAGGCCATTCAGAGGGCCGAGATTGACTGCGATACGCGCTAGTGGTGGTGCCCTTCAAACCGCAGATGGATCACCGGATCTGATCCAGCATAGCCCGCGCAGAATTCGACCGCGGCGTCCACAGCCCGCGTTCAATCGCTTCGCGCAGACGTTCGGCGATCTCTTTCAGCGCCGGGTCGTTGTGTTCCTCGATAAACTCGCGGGTGTCGTCATCCTCGATGAAGGCACTGTAAACCAGATCGAAGTGATGGCTACGCACGGCACCCGTCGTGGCCGCGAAGGCGAACATATAGTCGACCGTCGCCGCAATCTCGAACGCGCCTTTGTAGCCGTGACGCTTCACCCCATCGATCCATTTCGGGTTCACAACACGGGATCGCACCACGCGGCCAATTTCGTCTTCCAGCGTCCGGATGACAGGGCGTTCCGGGCGTGAGTGGTCGTTGTGATAGATCGGGCGATCCCGCCCCTGAAGTGTCGACACAGCAGCAGCCGCGCCACCTTCGAACTGGTAGTAATCGTCGCTGTCCAGAAGATCGTGTTCGCGGTTGTCTTGGTTTTGGACGATAGCTTCGACCTGCCCCAAACGGGTCTCGAAACCTTCGCGGTCGCGGGTGCCTTCGCTGCCCGCACCATAGGCATAGCCGCCCCATTCCAGATAGGCCTCGGCCAGATCCGCTTTGTCGGCCCAAAGCCGTTCGTCGATCATTGCCTGAAGTCCGGCGCCATAAGCGCCGGGTTTCGATCCATAAACCCGCGACGCACCCTCGCCCGAACGCACGCGAGCGGCGGCAGGGTTCACGTCGTCGGGTTCGTCCAATGCCTGCACGGCCCGCGCGGCGCTGTCGACCAAGGCAATCAACTGCGGGAAGGCGTCGCGGAAGAACCCGGACACGCGCAGGGTTACGTCTACGCGCGGGCGACCCAAGGCGGACGAAGGGATCACTTCAAACCCAGTCACGCGGCGGTTGGCGCTGTCCCATTTGGGCTTCACGCCCATCAGCGCAAGCGCTTGCGCGATGTCATCACCGCCGGTGCGCATATTGGCGGTGCCCCATGCGGTCACCAGCATAGAGCGCGGCCAGTCGCCGTGGGTCTGTAGGTGCTTGTCGATCAGCAGACTTGCCGACTTCCAGCCCAGCGCCCAAGCGGTCGGGGTCGGCACCGCACGACTGTCAACCGAGAAGAAGTTGCGTCCGGTCGGCAACACGTCCAAACGTCCGCGGGTCGGCGCGCCAGACGGCGCAGGGGCGACGAACTGCCCAGCAAGGGCGGTGAGGAGCCCCTTCCCCTCGTCCGGCCCACAGGCCTGCACTGAGGGCAGAACCTGCGCGTGATAAGCGTCCAGAACGGGCCGTGTTTCGCTGAATTGCTCGGGCACTTCGCCCCACTGAACCGCCATCTGCGCCAGCAACTCCAACCGCTCCACAGTATCGCCATTGCTGCGCCAGTTTCCTGCCTCGACGGCTTCAAGAAACTTGTGACGTGGGCCTTCATAGGTTTCGGCCATATCACAATCGAGCGGGTCAATATCTACGCCGCAATCCAACGCCAACGCGCGGATCAGCGAGGCATCGCCGTCCTGCCCTTGCCCACGTGGCACACGGACAAGCGCAATCCCAAGGTCGCGTTCAAGATCGCCCTCTGGGGACTGCCCGAACACGTGCAGCCCGTCTCGGATCTGCGCTTCTTTCAACTCGCACAGATAGGCGTCGAGCTTGGCCAGATCGCTATCCTCATCCTCGCCGGACATGCCGACATCGGCGTCCAGCCCGGTGGCTTGGGTCAGAGTCAGGATCTCGCGGCGCAGATGGTTGATCCGGCGGGGATCGACGCCAGCCGCTTCATAGTATTCATCCACCAACGCTTCCAGATCGCGCAGCGGCCCATAGGTCTCGGCCCGCGTTAGGGGTGGCGTCAGATGGTCGATGATCACCGCTTGCGCGCGACGCTTGGCTTGCGTGCCTTCGCCCGGATCGTTCACGATGAACGGATAGACGTGGGGCATCGGGCCCATCACGGCCTCAGGCCAGCAGGTCTCGGACAGAGCGACCGCCTTGCCCGGCAACCATTCAAGGTTTCCGTGCTTGCCCATATGCACCAGCGCGTGCGCGCCGAACGTGTGACGCAGCCAGAAATAAAAGGCGAGATAGTTGTGCGGCGGCACAAGGTCGGGCGAGTGATATGTGTCGGTCGGGTCGATGTTATAGCCACGCGCGGGTTGCACGCCGACGACGACGTTTCCGAACTCCAGAACCGACAATGCAAATGAACCGCAATCAACGTCACCCGGCGTGAAGAATGGGTCTTGTTCCGGCTTGCCCCAGCGGCTCTCAATCGCCTCACGCATCTCCCACGGCAATTGGCCATAGTTGATCTGGTATTCGGACATTGGCATGGTGACACCGCCGGCGCGCGCGGCGCGGTCGGTCAGCCAATTGGTCGGCCCTGCCATGACGGCTTGCATCAGCGCATCGCTATCCGCAGGCGCATCTGTGACCCTATATCCCTGATCCGCCAGCAGCCCTAGCGCGTGCACCACGGCAGCAGGTGTATCCAGTCCGACGCCATTGGCCAGTCGTCCATCCTTGTTGGGATAGTTCGCCATGATCAGCGCGACTTTACGTTTACCTGCCTCGGCCCGACGCAGCCGCGCCCAGTTGGCAGCAAGCTCGGCCACGAACTGCACCCGGTCGCCCAGCGCCTTGTAGGTCGCAATGGGGCATTCGGTGGCTTCATCAAAGAACGCCTCACCTTTGAAACTGATCGCGCGGGACAGGATACGGCCGTCCACTTCGGGCAGGGCCACATTCATCGCGATGTCACGGGCGGACAGGCCGGTCAGCCCCTCAGCCCAGGCTTCTTCACTGGAGCCTGCCAGCACCACTTGGAACACGGGGGCCGCATTGCACCACGGGGCTTCGAACGGGTTCTGACTGGGGGCGTCGCCCTGATGCGGCGAGCCGACGGCGAAGGAGGTACAGTTCAGGATCACGTCTGGCGCGGCCTCGGTGAACAAGCTTTCCAGCGTCGCGACAGATACGGGATCTTTCAAAGACGCCACGAAAACCGGTAGAGGGTTCAGACCCCGCCGTAGAAGCGACTTCACCAGCCGGTTGATCGGGTTCAGCCCCGCGCCCTGCACCAGCGCACGATAGAAGACGAGGGGCACGACGGGGGCACCCTCAGTCCACATCTCTTGCGCAGCAGACAGATCAGCCACGCCAGCGCCCGGCCAATAGACACCCGCACGCAACAAGGGGCGCGCGGCTTCAGGCTTGTCTCCGCCCTCCATCATCGCCTTGGCGTAGTTCAGGAACCCCACCGAGTTCTCTGGTCCACCCTCGACCAGATAGGCCCAAAGCGCATCGTAATCTTCATCCGACACGGTCGACAGCGCGCGCAGTTCCGCGTCGGGCTTGTCGTCGCCCGGCAACAGCGCCAAAGGCACGCCAGCGTCGCGAAGATGGGCGGCATATTGCTCGGCCCCGTATTTCCAGTACCCGATGCCGCCAAGCACGCGCGCCACAACCAGACGGGATTTCGTCGCGCAATTGTCGATATGCAAATCGACCGACATTGGGTGCGCCAGATGCATCATATTGGCCAGCCGCAACCCGGGCGCATCGTCCATCTCGGCCCGCGCTTGGGCAAGGCCCGCAAGTTCCGTGTCTGCGGCCGAAATGAACACCAGATCCGAGGGCGTCTGCCCCAGATCCACCGGTTCTTTCCCGTCATCAATGCTGCCCGGAGTGGCTGCCAGAAGATGCATGTCGCGTCCCTTGCGTTAAGATGTTATGGACCGGCCAAACATGACCCGATCAAGGTGAACCCTATGGATTATAAAGCTGCTGGCGCGCCGAAACCGGCAAAAGGCAACCCCCGCCACTCCGAACACAATGCCCGCGGAACCGAGAAGAACCCGCTTAATCGCAAAGACGACAAAGCGGCACTATTAGCCCGCATGAAAGCGGCTGCCGAAAAGGGCAAAAAGGCGTAAGGCGCGCTCACAGCGCTTTCTCCATGAAAATCGAGCTATCCGCCTTTTCATAGGGCGGGAAGGCGTCGCACAAGGCAAATCCGGCGCGCTGATACAGCCGATGTGCGGCGTGCAGTGCATCACCGGTTTCCAGTTTCATATGTGGAAATCCCCTGGCCCGTGCTTCTTTCTCGAGCTGCGCAAGCAACGCTTCGCCCACACCTTTGCCGCGCGCATCTGGCGAAACGAACATCGACTTCACCTCGGAAAAACTGCCCTTATCGGCCAGCGCTGCGGTGCCCAGCACCATGTCGCCGTCGCGCGCCACAAAGAACGAGATCTCGGGCACGCACAGGTCGTCGATATCCAGAAAAAAGTTGTCCTCGGACGGAAACAGGCTCTCCATCAGGGCATGGCTTTGCCTAAGCAGCGCCGTGGCCTGAGGATCACGCGGATCGCCGGGGACAACGTCGATCGTCATGCGGTCAGCGCCTGTTCGATGGCTGCGCGATCCAACCCGGATTGGCCAATGACCACCAGACGCGTTTCGCGGGTCTGGGAGCCGAAGGGCTGGTCGAAATAGGTGTCCACACGGGGACCGACAGCCTGCAGCGTCAAGCGCATCGGTTTGCCTTCTACGGCAGCGAACCCTTTTAGGCGCAGAATGTTGTTGGCGCGGATCACGTCGGCGACTTTCTCGGCAAAGATTTTAGGGTCGGCGACCTCGCCCAGCGTGACCACGAAGCTTTCAAACGCATCATGATCGTGATCGTGGTGGTGGTGGTGGTCATCATCGTGATCATGGTGGTGATGGTCGTCGTCATGGTCGTGATGGTAATCATCGTGGTGATGATGCCCCTTCTCATGCAGCGACAGACGGGCGTCCATGTCATCTTCGGCGCCCATGCCCTGACCCAACAGAACTTCGACGGGCAGCGCGCCCATGGTCGAGCGGACCACCTGCACGCCATCGCGGCTTTCACCTGTCAACCGCGAGACCAACTGATCCGCTTCGCCGTCCGCCAGCAGGTCCGACTTGTTGACGACGATCATGTCGGCACAGGTTACCTGATCCTTGAACAGCTCTGACAGAGGTGTTTCGTGATCGAGGTTCTCGTCCAGTTTGCGCTGCGCTTCCACGGCATCCAGATTGGAGGCGAACTGACCGTCAAACACGGCCTTCCCGTCAACGACAGTCACTACGCCATCCACGGTCACGCGGGTCGAGATCTCGGGCCATTGGAACGCGCGGACCAAGGGCTGCGGCAGAGCCAGCCCCGAGGTTTCAATCACAATGTGATCCGGTGGGGTGTCGCGGTCCAGCAGTTTCTCAAGCGTCGGGATGAAGTCCTCGGCCACGGTGCAGCAGATGCAACCGTTCGACAGCTCCATGATGTCATCTTCGGTGCAGGTCTCGTCCCCGCAACCTTTCAGGATGTCGCCATCCACACCCAGATCGCCAAATTCGTTGATGATCAGCGCGATGCGCTTACCTTTGGCATTGTCCAGCATGTGGCGGATCAGGGTCGTCTTACCCGCGCCCAGAAAACCGGTGACCACGGTGGCAGGAATCTTAGCTTGCATCTTATCCTCCTTCGCCCGTCTCCCCGACGGGTGGGTTGCATGTGCGCATGGCAGGTCTCCTGGCTTTGCGGGTCGAAGCGCGCCGCCGCCTTCCCGACCCTTTGGGCCAGTGGCGCTGGCGGGCGCTCTCCGCTTACAGTCGCGGGGGCGGCTGCACCATCAGACCCCGGATTGGGTCGTCCCCGGTGCATTCCCTTTTGTCCCATTGGGAACCATGCGGAACTTCTTTGCCGTGCAAGGGGGCAAAGGGTCAAGATCGAAACCGACGTCGCAGGCGGGATTGGCGGCAAGCCGAACGCGCCTCGGCGGTGACAAATGCAATATCTTGTGGATAACTCGCCCATTTCGACCACATATCGGTCCTCGCCGTTGACTCCTGCACATTCCCTTCGAACAATCATCCAACAGTAAGAATCAATTATGAGGCAGACCGCTTGCGGTTTTCAAAACTCCGTCTGAATGGCTTTAAAAGCTTTGTAGACCCGACCGATCTGGTGATCGCGGACGGGCTGACGGGTGTTGTGGGTCCGAATGGCTGCGGCAAATCCAACCTTCTGGAAGCGCTCCGCTGGGTCATGGGCGAGAACCGCCCGACCGCCATGCGCGGCGGCGGGATGGAGGATGTGATCTTCGCCGGTGCCGCGTCGCGCCCTGCACGTAACTTTGCCGAGGTCTCGCTGCTGCTCGACAACAGCGAACGGCTGGCCCCTTCCGGATTCAATGAAAGCGACAATCTGGAAATCGTGCGCCGGATCACCCGCGATGCGGGCTCTGCCTATAAGGTGAACACCAAAGATGTGCGCGCACGTGACGTGAGCATGCTGTTCGCCGATGCCTCGACCGGCGCGCATTCGCCTGCGCTGGTGCGGCAGGGGCAAATTTCCGAGCTGATCAACGCCAAGCCCAAGGCGCGCCGGCGCATTCTGGAAGAGGCCGCCGGGATCTCGGGTCTGTATCAGCGTCGTCACGAGGCAGAGTTGAAGCTGAAAGGCACCGAGACCAATCTGGCGCGTGTTGAAGATGTGATCGAACAGCTGGCCTCGCAACTGGGGCAACTGGCGCGGCAAGCGCGGCAGGCTGCGCGCTATCGCACCATTGGCGACGATTTGCGTCTTGCTGAAGGGCTGCTGCTTTATCGCCGTTGGCGAGAGGCCGATGTCGCGCGCGCCGAAGCTCAGGCACAACTCACGGAACGGGTAAAGGCTGCCGCCTCTGCCGAAGGTGCCTCGCGACAGGCGACCAAAGCCCGTCAGGACGCCGAAGACCGCCTGCCGCCCCTGCGCGAAGAAGAAGCTGTCGCAGCCGCTATTTTGCAGCGTCTTCAGGTACAGCGCGACCAGTTGTCGGATCAGGAAAGCCAAGCCCGCGAACGGATCGAAACACTGACCAGCCGTATCGCGCAACTGACCCGCGACATCGACCGTGAAAGCGGGCTGAACAAAGATGCGGGCGAGACGATCGAAAGGCTGGAATGGGAGCAAGCGCAGATCGCCAAGGCGTCCGAAGGCCATGACGATGCGCTTGAGGCATCCAATGCCGATGCTCGCGACAGCGCTGCGATCCTGCAGGAACGTGAAGGCGATCTGACCCAACTGACGGAAGACGTCGCGCGGCTGGCCGCGCGCCACCAATCCGCCCACCGTCTGCTGGATGACAGCCGTAAAACGCTTGAGAAAAGCGAAGGCGAAGCCACGCGGGCGCGGTCTGCGATGGACGACTCCAAAGGGGCCGTGGACAAAGCCGCTGCGGATTTCGAAACGGCCGGTGTGGCGCAAACGGCTGCGGCCAAGGCTTCGGAAGAAGCTGAAGCGGCGCTTGTTGCCGCCGATGAAGCCCGTTCCGAGGCCCAATCACGTGAAGCCGACGCCCGGGCCGCTCGATCATCTGCTGAAGGTGAAGTGAACGCCCTACACGCCGAGGTTCAGGCGCTGTCACGTCTGGTCG
Source organism: Aliiroseovarius sp. S253 (assembly GCF_049800855.1). Classification (NCBI taxonomy): domain Bacteria; kingdom Pseudomonadati; phylum Pseudomonadota; class Alphaproteobacteria; order Rhodobacterales; family Paracoccaceae; genus Aliiroseovarius; species Aliiroseovarius sp. S253. The sequence goes on from NZ_JBNAFW010000002.1 coordinate 102,446, forward strand.
AGCGCGATGCGTCTGAAGGATCGCAGGTGCTGGATACTCTGCGCGTGAAATCGGGGTACGAGAAAGCCCTAGGCGCAGCGCTGGCCGACGATTTGCGCGCGCCAGAGATTGATGGCGAGGCACCCTCGGGCTGGGCACTTTTGCCGGGATACTCACAAGCGCAATCCCTTCCTGACGGCGTGAATGCCCTGTCCAACTATGTCACTGTGCCCGAAGTTCTGGCACGCCGGATGAGCCAGATCGGCCTTGTATCGACCGACGATGCCGCCCGTCTTCAAGCGGATCTAAAACCGGGCCAACGACTGGTGTCGATGGAAGGGGATCTGTGGCGTTGGGACGGCTTCCGGGCTGGTGCAGAAGATCAGCCCTCGACCGCGGCGCTGCGGCTTGAACAGCTCAACCGCCTGCAGGAACTCAAACAAGATCTGGAAGAGGCCACTGCCCGCGCAGATGGCGCCCGCGCCGCCCATGACGTGCTAAAAACCCGGCTGGTAGAAACCACCGAAGCTGACAAACGTGCCCGCGACGCCCGCCGTGATGCCGACCGCGCCGTGACCGAAGCCAACCGCGCCCTATCGCGTGCCGAAGCGGATCGCAATATCGCGGAAGGCAAGCTGGAAAACCTTGGGCTGGCGCTGAAACGCCACGAGGAAGAAGCCATGGGCGCGCGCCAGCGTCTGGCGGAAGCTGAAAAAGGCGTCGCCGATTTGGGCGATCTAGATGCTGCCCGCACGCAAGTGGAAGAGGTCAAGATGGCCGTGGAAGCCGCGCGGATGACCATGATGTCCAAACGTTCGGCCCATGATGAATTGCGCCGCGAGGGCGAGGCGCGGACACGTCGCAGTCAGGAAATCACCAAGGAAATCTCGGGCTGGAAGCACCGTCTGGAGACCGCAGGCAAACGGATCGCCGAGCTGGATGAGCGCAAGACCGAGAACGAGGCCGAGTTGAAAGATGCTCAGGCCGCACCGGATGAGCTGGCCGCAAAGCGCGACGAGCTGGCCGACGCGATTGACGAAGCGGAAACGCGGCGCAAAGCGGCGGGCGACAAGCTGGCCGAGGGCGAGACCGCCGAGCGCGAGGCCGCCAATGCCGAACGCGACGCGGAACGCGCCGCCGGCGAAGCCCGCGAGGCCCGCGCCCGTGCCGAAGCGCGCGCAGATGCCGCCCGCGAGACCGTGACACTTGCCGCCGAGCGCATTCAGGAAGAAATGGAGATCACGCCAGACGCCCTTCTGGAAACGCTAGGCGCCGATCCCGACAAGATGCCGTCGTCCGAGCAGATCGAGCATGACGTGAACCGCCTGAAACGCCAGCGGGACTCGCTGGGCGCGGTCAACCTGCGCGCCGAGGAAGACGCCAAGGAAGTTCAGGAAGAGCATGACAACCTGCTCTCTGAGAAGATTGATCTGGAAGAGGCGATCAAGAAGCTTCGCTCGGGCATTTCCAGCCTGAATAAAGAAGGGCGCGAACGCCTTTTGACTGCGTTCGAACAGGTGAATGCAAGCTTCGGCACTCTGTTCCAGCACCTGTTTGGCGGCGGTGAAGCCAAGCTAGTTCTGGTCGAAAGCGACGATCCGCTGGATGCGGGGCTTGAGATCATGTGCCAACCGCCGGGCAAGAAACTGTCGACACTCAGCCTGTTGTCCGGGGGCGAACAGACCCTAACAGCGCTGGCCCTGATCTTTGCCGTCTTCCTAGCCAACCCCGCCCCCATTTGTGTGCTGGACGAGGTCGACGCGCCATTGGATGACGCCAACGTCACGCGCTTCTGTGACCTGCTGGACGAGATGACCCGCCGCACCAACACGCGCTTCCTGATTATCACGCACCACGCGGTGACCATGGCACGGATGGATCGGTTGTTTGGTGTGACGATGGCGGAACAGGGTGTCAGCCAGTTGGTCAGCGTAGATCTGAAAAAGGCCGAACAAATGGTCGCGTGACCGGGTAACGCTCTTGCCCCATCCCGGTCCTCCCCCTAGGCTTGCCCAAAGTACGATTTGGAGAAGCTTATGAAATCCATTCTTTTTTCCGGCGCGATGGCTTTGTCCCTGATGGCTGGACACGCTGCAAGTGCCCAACAGGTCAAAGCGTCCGAGCCTGAAAGCGTTCTGGCCTATTTCGAAGAACTTGGCGCCCCTGCAAAACTGGTCGAAGACAGCGTTGGCGATCCGTCCGTCGAGGTGCAGTACTACGGTACTAACATGGTCGTTTTCTTCTATGGCTGCCGCGATAACACGAACTGCAATTCACTTCAGTTTTTCGCGGCCTATACCAAGGAAAGCGAGATTTCTCTGGAGGGCCTGAACGGCTGGAACGCCGATCAGCGCTATGGCCGGGCCTATCGCGCGGAAGACGGGCGCAAGATGTTGGAATATGATATCTATACCGGTCAGGACGGTGTCAGCATGACCGACTTTGACGAGATCTTCGACATCTGGACCGAGGTTGTCGAAAGCTTCGAAGACGCGCTTTCCTAAATCATTACGCCCCCTACCGTCAGGCCGGGGGCGTGCTTTCTACAGTGCGTTCAAAAGCTTTGCTGTCGGCCATGCGTCGGCGGGCAGGCCAAGACGGATCTGCTCTTGCTGGATGGCCGCGCGAGTTTTCGCGCCCAGAATACCATCCACTTTCCCCACATCATGCCCGCGCGCAGACAGTTTCTTTTGCAGCGCTTTCATCTGCTGACCGGTGAAGGCCGGATCAGGATTGCCTGCGTTGAAGATCGGCGCGCCTTCCAGCCGCGTGGCGAAATAGGCGGCGGTGGTCACATAGACAAAGCTCTGGTTCCACTCGAAATACACGCGGAAATTGGGATAGGCGATGAAGGCCGGGCCTTTGCGCCCCTGCGGCAAGATGATCGACGCGGGCAGATTGCCTGCCCCCAGTTTTCCCGCGCGGGGTGTCACGCCCAAGGCAGCCCAGTTTGACACAGGTTTGGTCGTGTCCAACCCAGTCTCGGCCCAATTCAGATCGGCAGGAACGGTGACCTCTTGCAGCCACGGCTCGCCTGCGCGCCAGCCTAGACCGCGCAACATGTTGGCCCCGGACAACAGCGCGTCGGCTGGGGTTTGGCGCAGGTCGATTTTGCCATCGCCATTGCCGTCCACCCCGGCTTCGATGATGTCGCCTGGAAGCATCTGGACCATGCCAATCTCGCCCGCCCATGCGCCGGTCGAGGTGGCGGGGTTGAACGCGCCGGCCTCGTACAGTTCCAGCGCGGCGAAAACCTGCGGCTGGAATAGCTCGGGACGGCGGCAGTCATGGGACAGCGTGACCAGAGAGTTCAGCGTGTTGAAGTCCCCTTGGAAGGCGCCATAGTCGGTCTCGAACGCCCAGAACGCGGTCAAAACGCCGCGACTGACGCCGTATTCGTCCTCCATCCTATCAAAGACGGCGGCATGTTTGGTCAGCATCGCGCGGCCCCGGTTGATCCGGTCCTGACTGATCAGACGGCGCGAGAAATCAACGAAGGGCCGTTGAAAGATCCCTTGCGAGCGGTCCGCCTTCAGTGTCGCCTGATCTTGCCGGACGGAAGCAAAGAACTTTTCCACGGTGGATTTCGAATGCCCCTTGGCAATCGCCGCGTCTTTCATCGCGCCAACAAAGCCCGAGAAGCTGCCACCACACGCCACGGTCTGCGCCTGTGCGGGCAGGCCAAGCGACATCGCGACTGCCGCTGCTGAGAGAAGTTTTTGCATGCGAAACCCTTTGGTTAACTGCGTGGCGCGCAGATTAGCGCATTCGCATCACGTGACAACCGCCAGCGCGATCACGATCCCGACAAGGACCAACCATGCTGACCACAGAGCATCCACGGCCTGATCGACCTCTTTCGCGCCGATCTCGCGGGCGCCTTCGCCATTTACCCAAGGAAAGCCCCGCATCTCGCCGTGGTAAGCGCGGGGGCCGGACAGGGCCACGTTTAGGGTCGAGGCCATAGCCGCCTCGGGCCAGCCCGCATTGGGCGAGCGGTGCAAGGGCGCATCGCGACGGATCACCGACCACGCGGACCATTTGCGGCTGGCCAAAATCAGGATCACAGCGGTCACGCGCGCGGGCACCCAGTTCAGAACGTCATCCGCGCGGGCCGCGAATTTGCCGAACTGCTCGTAGCGCTTGTTGCGATAGCCAATCATGCTGTCGGCCGTGTTCACCAGCTTATAGATCATCAGCCCCGGCAGGCCTGCGATCAGGAACCAGAAGGCAGGCGCCACCACCCCGTCCGAGAAATTCTCGGCCGCGCTTTCGATGGCACCACGCGCGATGGCATCGTCACGCATATACTGAGTGTCTCGGCCAACGATCATGGCAACCGCCTGACGTCCGTCTTCGGTCGATTGGCGCAGCGCGTCAGACACGGCCTGCACGTGTTGAGCCAAGGATTTCTGCGCCAAAAGGATCGCAGCGACGATGATTTCCAAAAGTCCGCCGAAGGGCAGGTCCTGGATAATATGGCCAACCACCCCAGCCAAAGCGGCCAGCACGAGAACCCCCATCGCACCGTTGAAGAAGCGATTGTCGCCTTCATTTAGCCCGCGCTCAAGCCAACCGATTGCACGCCCCATCAAGACGGCGGGATGCGGCACGCGTTTCCACGCCCAGTCTGGTTCGCCGAAAAAGGCGTCCAGCAGAAGGGCAATGGCGAGGGCACAGGCATAGCTCATAAGGCGGTCTCCAACTGTGACCAGCGATCAGGGTGTGGCAGGCCAAGGCGGAGCCAGCGGCTGGAATAGGGGAAGATACGCGACCAGACATGGTGTTCTGCCAAGCGGTCCTGCCATGCCTGCGCGTCGCCCACATCGTAAAGCCGAAACAGCGTGGTGCCACCCAGCGCTTTGGCCCCATTGGAGGTCATCAGTGCATCTAGCCGCGTGCTGTCTTCTGCTAATCGCGTGCGGGTGGTCTTAGCCCAGTCAAAATCCTCAAGCGCCTGCGCGCCCAGCTCCAATGCGGGGCCCGAGACCTGCCACGGCCCGATGGTGTCACGCAGCTTGGAGATCAGCGCGGGGTCTCCGATCGCGAAGCCCAGACGCAGGCCCGCAAGGCCCCAGAACTTGCCGAAGCTTTTCAGGATCAAGACGCCCGGTTTGGTCGCGGCTTCAATCAGGCTCTGATCCGGCATCACATCACAAAAGCTTTCGTCGATCACCGTCAGAGCGCGGTCCAGATCCAAACCCGGCCAGACACGGCCATCGGGGTTGTTGGGATGAACGACGACGCGCGCCAGAGCGGTGTGATCCACAACCTCCCAGCCCTGCGCCTGAAACCCCGCGGCGTGTTCATTATAGGTCGGACCTTCGATCTGCACCTGCCCTGCGGACAGAAGCGACGGGATTCGCGCGATCAAAGCAGATGCGCCGGGCGCGGCCAATACTGCGGCACCATCGGGGACGTTCCAGAAGCTGCGCGCCGCGGCCTCAAGCCGCGCAAACGCGCCTTTGTCGGGCAGCGCGGTCCACGCATCCGCCGAGAACGCACCCACGGGATAGGGCAGCGGATTGATACCCGTAGACAAGTCCAGCCAGCCCGCACGCGTACCGCCGAACCGCGCAATGGCGGCATCCAGCCCGCCCCCGTGATCACGTTCTTCCGCTTGGGTCATGTGTCCTCCGGCAAGGGGGCGTGGCGGGTTACGAAATGACCTTTCACGGCCTGCGGCCATTCACGATAAGGCACCTGCCCGGTCTCGCTATCCGCATGGGCCGTGGCGTAGTCGACGATCCCCTGTGCAGCGTCCTCGGAGACCTCGAAACGGCCCAGCGTATAGCAAAGCTTGCCGTGCGCTTGGATGGCGACGTTGCAGCTGTTGTCACAACCCATCAGACAGGACACGCGACGGGTGCGGACGGTGGTGCCATCGGCCTGAGCTTCGATCAGCGCAGCCAAAGCTTCGCCGTCGGTCTGCTTCATCCCGCGCTCAGCCCAATCCGCATGTTTGCAGGTGTCACAGATGGTGATCCAAGTTGTCATCGCGCGCTCCTTCGTTGCTGGTGTTGGTTCAAGCGGAAAATGCGGCGAAAGACAACGCAAATTGCGGCGAAGTGGTTGGGTTGGGCGACACGGATGCGTCAAACGAAGCCAATTGGCAAAGCTCTTCCTTCATGCGATACCCCGCCGGCGGAGGCCGTCATGCACGTTTTGATCATCGAAGAAAATCCCGATCTGGCCAAGATCTGGTCGACGCATCTGACGCGTCAGGGGATGGATGTGTCTCATGCCCAATCGAAACCTGACGCCAATGCGTTGCTGGCCGCCGAGACATTTGACGTGGTTATTTTGGACGCCGATATCGACGGAGGACGCCCCTTTGCGCTGGCCGATTTCATCGCCTATCGCCTTCCAAAGGCACGGATCATCTTCGTGACCAGTACCAGCTTCTTCTCCGACGGGTCGATCTTTGCACTGGCCTCAAACGCCCATGCATGCGTTCCCGCTGACGCGGAACCGGCCGATATCGTAAGCCTTGTCGACCACCATGCGCGCGCTGCACGGCGCTAGACCGACGCCCTGAAACGAAGACCGCGCCTCGCTCAAGGATATGACTTCCGTTTCCTCACAAACGCACTAAGGTCGCGGCATGACACAGAATACCCCCGTCACCGCCGTAGTCTTTGACATCGGCAACGTCCTGATCCGCTGGCAACCGGAAGAGCTCTATGACCAATGGGTTGGGAAAGCCCGTCGGGAAGAGATGTTCGCCGCCGTTGATCTGCATTTCATGAACGAGCTGGTGGATCGCGGCGGGGATTTTCGTCAGGTGATTTATGACACCGCCGACAAGCACCCCGCCTATCGGGACGAGATCCGCTGGTGGCATGATCGCTGGCTGGATCTTGCCGGCCCAACAATTGACCTGTCCGTCGCAACTCTGCGGGCCCTGAAAACCCGTGGCGTGCCAGTCTTTGCCCTGTCGAACTTCGGCATCGGCACGTTCGAGGTCGGGGAAGCCGCATATGACTTCCTGTCCGAATTCGACCGGCGCTATATCTCGGGCCATATGGGCGTAACCAAGCCCAGCGCGCAGATCTATCAGATGGTGGAAGACGATAGCGGCCACGCCCCTTCCGGCCTTCTATTCACCGATGACCGAACCGAGAATATCGACGCCGCCGCCCAGCGTGGCTGGCAGGTGCATCTTTTCACCTCGCCCCGTGACTGGGCCGACAATCTTATCGCCCGCGACTTGATTAAGGAGAGCGACCTGTGACCCCTGAACTGATCCCTTTTGACGCCGACGCCCTTCTGGATTGGCAAGGTCTGGCCGATGCATTCCTTGAAGACCACGCAAAACCGAAAGCCGAGATCGGCGACACGTTCCTCTATCGTGGCGAGGATACGATGCTGACCCGCTCGGCTTGGATCGACGGGTTGGGGATTGCTGTGAAGACCGCCAACATCATGCCCGGCAATCCGGGACGCGGCGAGCCGATGATCCACGGGGCGGTGAACCTGTATGACGACACCACCGGGCTTCTGGAAGCCATCGTGGATTTCCACCTTGTCACCAAGTGGAAAACCGCAGGCGACAGCGCCCTTGGCGCGCGGCTTCTGGCCCGGCCCGACAGCAAAGTGGTGCTGATCGTTGGCGCGGGAACGGTCGGGCGCAATCTACGCATGGCCTACGCCGCGATGTTCCCCGATGCCCGTTTCCTAATCTGGAACCGCAGCCCCGAGGGTGCTGCAAAGTTCGCGGATGAGTTCGATAAAACCGAAGCTGTTGCTTCGCTCGAAGAGGGCTTTGCCCAAGCCGACATCATTACCTCAGCCACCATGACGACTGATCCCCTGATCAAAGGCGAGTGGCTGCGCCCCGGCCAACACCTTGACCTGATCGGCGCCTATCGCCCCGACATGCGAGAGGCAGACGACACTGCCCTGACCCGCGCCCGCCTGTTCATGGACAGCCGCGACACGGTGCTGGATCACATTGGCGAATTCAAAGACCCTCTGGCCCGCGGGGTGATCAACCGCGACGACGTGGTGGGCGATCTTTACGACCACAAGGATGGCGTTTTTGAACGCGCGCCCGAGGACATCACCCTCTACAAAAACGGCGGCGGCGCGCATCTGGACCTGATGACCAGCCGCTACATCCTGAACGCTTGGAGGAATAGATGATCACGAAGCAGCATATCGAAGACTTCCAGCGCGACGGTGTGGTCGTGATCCGAGGGGCTTTCACCGACTGGATCGACACGATGATCGCGGGTGTGGATAGGAACATGGCCGAGCCCTCGCAATACGCGTCCGAGAACGCCGTCACCGAAGGGCGCTTCTTCGACGACTACGTCAACTGGACCCGCATACCCGAATACGAAAAGATCGTGCGCGAAAGCCCAGCAGCCCGGATCGCCGCCGAGGTCATGCAAAGCGACACCGCGCAGTTCTTCCATGATCACGTGCTGGTCAAGGAACCTGGCACGCCCAAGCCCACGCCGTGGCATCAGGACGGCCCCTATTACTTTGTCGAGGGCGAGCAAACCGCCAGCTTCTGGATCCCGCTTGATCCGGTCCGCGAGAACTCTTTGCGGTTCATCGCAGGTAGCCACAAATGGGAACGCATGGTCCGACCGGTCAGCTGGGCTGATGACAGCGACTTCTATGATGGTGATCAGGAATGGACGCCGGTGCCCGACCCGGATGCCAACCCAGACGACATGAAAGTGCTGGAATGGGAGATGGACCCCGGCGACGCCGTCATCTTCGACTTCCGTACCGCCCACGGCGCACGCGGCAACCAATCGCCCAACCGCCGCCGTGCGCTCAGCCTGCGTTGGATGGGGGATGACGCACGTTATGTGGAACGCCCCGGTCGCACCTCGCCGCCCTTCCCGGGGCACGAGATGACACAAGGCCAAAAGCTGCGCGAAGACTGGTTCCCGGTGATCTGGCCTGCGGGCTGATCCCAGAAAAAACAAACCCCCGGAAGCGGCGCTTACGGGGGTCGTTTTGACGGACAGTTGACAACCTGCCCATCGAACACTGTTCAGATCTTAAAGAAGACCTTCACGCTGTGCTTTCTTACGAGCCAGCTTACGCTGACGGCGAATCGCTTCTGCCTTCTCGCGCGCTTTTTTCTCGGAGGGCTTCTCGAAATGTTGCTTAAGCTTCATCTCACGGAAGACACCTTCACGCTGAAGTTTTTTCTTCAGCGCACGAAGCGCTTGATCGACGTTGTTATCACGAACCGAAACCTGCATGTGGTTGTCACCACCTTTCTAAGTTAGAGTTTGCAAAAAGTTGCAGGAAGCTGGCTTCTAGCAGCGACGAAGTCTCTTGTCCAGTTCGCCTTCAGATGCGAGGAACAGCCTATGATCGAAAAAGACAAATTGCTTGAGGCCGCCCTGAACCACGTTCCTTTCGATGGGTGGTCGGATGCAACCCTTCTGGCCGCTGCCGAGGATTGCGACCTGTCTGAAACTGATGCGCGTGCGATGTATCCGCGTGGTGCCGTGGATCTGGCGCTGGCGTATCACCGGGCGGGCGACGCCAAGATGGTCGAACGCCTGAACTCTGAAGACCTGTCCGAGATGCGCTTTCGCGACAAGATCGCAGCGGGTGTGCGGTTCCGGCTTGAGGTCGCGGATAAGGAACTGGTCCGAAAGGGCATGGCGTTCTTCGCAATGCCGCAGAATGCCAGCGACGGTGCAGCAGCCCTTTGGGCCACTTGCGGTCTGATTTGGGAGACGCTTGGCGACAGCTCGACTGATCTGAACTGGTACACGAAACGGGCGACGCTATCGGCGGTCTATTCATCCGTGGTGCTGTTCTGGCTGGGCGACGAAAGCGACGGGGACGAGGCCACGTGGGCCTTCCTTGATCGCCGCATCGACGACGTGATGCAGATCGAAAAGATCAAAGGGCAGGCGCGCGGATCTGGGCTTTATAAGGCCTTCATGTCGGGACCGGGCAAAATCCTGGACACGATCAAAGCCCCCGGAACGCCGAACCCGAACTACCCTGGCCGCTGGCACCCAGACGAGGACGAAAAATGACCGATACCATGCGCGCAATCCAGATCACCGAACCGGGTGGCCCTGAGGTTCTACAGCTTTGCGAGCAACCGATCCCCGCCCCGCGTCCGGGCGAGATCCTGATCAAAGTAGCCTATGCTGGCGTGAACCGCCCTGATGCGCTGCAACGCGCTGGCAGCTATGCTCCGCCCCCGACCGCAAGCCCCCTGCCCGGCCTTGAAGCCTCGGGCGAGGTTGTGGCGCTGGGCAATGGTGTGACCCAATGGGCCGTCGGCGATAAGGTCTGCGCCCTGCTTCCCGGCGGGGGCTATGCGGAGTATGTCACCACACCCGCAGCCCACGCCCTGCGCATCCCCAAAGGCATGGGCATGAAAGAAGCAGCTTGCCTGCCCGAAACCTTCTTCACCGTCTGGTCCAACGTCTTTATGCGCGGCGGTCTGCAGGCGGGTGAGCGGTTCTTGGTCCACGGTGGAAGTTCGGGCATCGGGACGACAGCAATCCAGTTGGCCAACGCTTTCGGCGCACGCGTGTTCACCACTGCTGGCTCGGACGAAAAATGCGCCGTCTGCGCGGATCTGGGAGCCGAACGCGCGATCAACTACAAAGACGAAGACTTCGTCGACGTGATGAAGCCCGAGGGCGGCCCGAACCTGATCCTCGATATGGTGGGTGGCGACTACATCGCGCGGAACATCAAATGTCTGGCCGTCGAAGGTCGCATGGTCCACATCGCCTTCCTGTCCGGCCCCAAGGCCGAGATCAACTTCGCGATGATCATGGCCAAGCGCCTGACCGTTACGGGGTCCACCCTGCGCCCTCAGTCAGACTTGGCGAAAGCGCGCATCGCAGAAGAGCTGGCCGAAAAGGTCTGGCCGCTTCTGGATTCAGGTCGCATCGCACCCGTAATGGATCAGGTCTTCACACTTGAAGACGCCGCCAAGGCCCATGCCCGCATGGAAACCAGTCAACATATCGGCAAGATCGTTCTGGAGATTAGCTAGTGCCCTATATCGAACACGGCGGGAAACGCATCCTGTTCGTCCATATTCCCAAGACGGGCGGATCCTCGATTGAGGATTGGCTAAGCTCGATTGCGCCGCTTCGGTTACACAATCCGATCCCGACCAACGGGCTGCGTCTGACCCCGCAACACCTGCGCATGACGGATATCGAAGCCATGTTCGGTGCCGATTATTTCGATTTCGTCTTCGCGATTGTGCGCGACCCGTACAAGCGGACCGAATCCGAATTCAAAATGCGCACCAAGCGCTCGGCCGACGTGATCGCACAGAAGGGTCGTTTCCAAGCTTGGGTGGATCGCGTCATGAACCAGGCAAAATCCGACCCGTTTTTTCTGGATGGCCACTTGATCCCACAATGGGAGTTCCTGACCGAGAATTGCACGATTTATCGGTTTGAAGATGGCATTGGTGAAATCATCAAGGACGTGGCCCAGAAAACCGGCCTTCCCATGCCAGACGATATCCCGCACCGCCGTGGATCAAACGATCTGAAGGTCGAGATCAACTGGACTGCGAACAGTACCATCGCGGCAAATCAGAAGTACCGGGCGGATTTCGAGAACCTCGGATATGACATGCGCAAAACCAGCTTCAAATCCCGTGTGGTCCATCTGTTAAAGTCGTAGCTACTTGATTGGATCCAGTAGCGCCCGCTGCGCCGTGCAATCGCGCACTACATCGCGGGCGCATTTTCTGGGTTCCAGATCTTTGGTCAGACACAGGCGCGCCTCTTGGATGCGGTTAGTTTTACAAGTGATGGTCAGCATGTCCGGATGCCAGTCGGGATTGGCTTGAAGGAAGGCCTCTTCCACCACCAAGGCGGGCAGGCGCACGGGCTGGTCCAGTTTGCGAAAAACTTCGGGACGGTTTACGGCGCCAAACGCCTTGCGCACAAGGTCATAGTACACCGCAGCTTCGAGCCCCGCGCAGGATCCGTGTTTCTTCCACTGATACCACGCCGCCCCGCTGGTGCCGAACAGATCGGTCTGCGCTGCGGTCATAGACCGGGACGGTGGTCGAACGGCGGTTTTACAGTAACTCGGCCAGCCGCTCTCGTATTGCGGCCACAGCCCGTGCACGACCCAACCCAAATCGCGCGAGGGGTCACATTGTTCGGATCCGCGCTGATCACCGGTCGTGGCGCACCAGTTGGGTGACCAGCTCAGCGACAGGACGTAATAATCAAAATCCCCCGCGCGTTCACCCTCGGCCACACAGGCCCAAGCAGCGCTCAGCCAGATCAAGCCACCCAAGAACAGTTGACGCATTTGCACTTCCCTCTTTCGCCTTCCTTCCTTATATAGACCCCAAGTTCCCCGACAACGGAAACCCGTCTGGAAGGCCAAAAGGCGCCAGACAGCCCAGCCAGGGCGCGGGAGAGTTGTATTCGGGCCGATATTGTAAGGAGTGTTCAGATGAGCAAACTGATCATGGCAAAAGCCACCGCCGTCTGGCTGGTGGACAACACGACGATCAGCTTCAAGCAGATCGCGGATTTCTGTGACCTGCACGAGCTGGAAGTACAGGGCATTGCGGATGGCGACGTTGCCACCGGCGTAAAAGGCTTTGACCCAGTGGCCAACAACCAGCTGGATCAAGAAGAGATCGACAAGGCCGAGAATAACCCGCTGCACAAGCTGAAGCAGAAATTCTATGCTGCTGCGGCTGGCGAAGAAAAACGCCGTGGCCCGCGCTATACCCCGCTGTCCAAGCGTCAGGACCGTCCGAATTCAATCCTGTGGCTGGTTAAGTTCCACCCGGAACTGGCCGACGCACAGATCGCCAAGCTGGTGGGCACCACCAAGCCGACTATCCAGTCGATCCGCGAGCGCACCCACTGGAACATTGGAAACATGGAACCGATCGACCCGGTTGCTCTGGGTCTGTGCCGTCAGAGCGAGCTAGACCAAGCTGTTCAGAAAGCTGCAGCCAAACAAGCCAAAGAAGGCGGCGTGATGTCGGATGACGAGCGTCGCAAGCTGGTCTCGACCGAGCAGAGCCTGTCCATGGACACCGAGCCCAAGATGCCCAGCGCCATCGAAGGGCTGGAAACTTTCTCGCTGTCTGATGAACCGAAAGAAAAAGAGGAAGAGCTGCCCGATGCAGACAGCTTCTTCAACTTGCCTGACTCGAAAGACGATGACGACGAAGAATAAGATCCAAAACCCCGGCCAAGCGCCGGGGTTTTTCTTTACCGGCTCCGCCTGCCTCAAATTTTCCAAGTCTCGTTAAGTTCCTGTTCACCGTGATGGACGATGCTGCTTTCGACAGTATCGGACACCGGAGAACCGGGAATGAAAATCGAAGACATTCTTGCACAAGAACGGCGGGCCAGAATGGCCGCTGAACGACTGTTGGCCCAGAAACAGGCCGAACTGTCGGATGCGAACCGCGTACTGTCCCAGCATGCGTTGTCACTGTCGGACGAGATTACCGAAACCCGTGAGGTCGTCGAGGAAATCAAAGGGGAGAACACCCAAGTCCGCGCAGACCTTGAAAAGGCCAACAAGGAAGTCGTGATCGCCAAGCGGCGTCTGTGGGATTCGTTGGAAACCATCGAGGATGGGTTTGCGGTATTTGACCAAAGCAATCGCATGATTGCCGCCAACAGCGCTTATCTGAAGCCCTTCGACGGGCTGACCTGTGTGGCACCGGGCATTCGCTATGTCGATATCCTCAACATCGCCACGGAAGAAGGGATCGTCGACATTGGCGACCTGCGCCCGCTGGCGTGGCGCGACATGATGCTGGACCGCTGGCACGCACCCAAACGTGATCCCATGAACCTGCGGCTTTGGGATGGCACCCATATTCAACTTGTGGACCGCCGGTCGCGTGACGGAGATATGGTGTGCCTTGGGCTGAACATCACCGAAACCATCACCTATCAAACCAAGTTGAAGGAAGCACGCTTCCGTGCCGAGGCCGCGAACCGTGCCAAGTCCGCGTTTCTTGCCAATATGAGCCACGAGATTCGCACGCCAATGAACGGTGTTGTTTCAATGGCAGAGCTGATGGTGGAAGGTGAACTGGATGACGAACAGCGTATCTACGTCGATACGATCCGCAAATCGGGCGAAGCGCTGCTGACGATCATCAACGATGTGCTGGACTACTCGAAAATCGAGGCGGCGAAACTGGCGCTGAATCCACAACCGTTTGATCTTGAAAAAACAATTCTCGATGTGGTCACTTTGCTGCAGCCCACTGTGCAGGAAAAAGGGATCCAGCTGTCGATTGATTTCGATCTGTTCATGCCGACAAAATTCATGGGCGATGCCGTGCGGTTGCGTCAGATTCTAACCAACCTAATCGGAAACGCGGTCAAGTTCACGTCAGAGGGACATGTGCTGGTCCGCGCCATTGGGCTACCTGCCGCAGACGACAAGGACTATCGCGTCCACATCTCGGTCGAAGACAGCGGCATTGGCATCCCCAAAGAAATGCAGGCCCACATATTTGGTGAATTCAATCAGGTCGAAGATGAACACAACCGTCGATATGAGGGCACGGGATTGGGCTTGGCCATTGCCCGCCAACTGGTCAAGCTGATGGAGGGCGACATCTGGCTGGAAAGCAAAGAGGGCAAAGGCTCTTGCTTTGGCTTCAACATCTCGCTTCCTGCGTTGGATCACGTGGTCGAACCTAATCTACCAGATGCACCCGGAAAAGCAGTGCTGGCCCTGACCGAAGGGCTAAACAAAACCATTCTGGACAAACGCCTGCGCGCACTCGGATTTGAGGTCACCTTGACCTCGGCGACCGCCAATCTGATAGACATTTGCAACGGAGCGCAGTTGGTCTTCGTGGACGAGGCGCTCTGTACAGCAGCGACTTCAGAATTAGACCCACTGCGGGCACTGAAGTCTGCCTACCCTGATATCAATCTGATCCTACTGACGCCTCCTCAGAAACGGGCGCCCGATTGCAGCTGCGTTACTGTCGCCTCGCATGTTCTGCACACCCCGGTTTTACGAGGTGTGCTGTTCGACACGCTCAGCAAACTTAGCTTTCCACCGGCGATGCCAGATGCGTTGCAGCAGTCAGATAAGCTCTCTACCAAGGCCACCGCGGCCCAGGACCAGACGCGCGTGATGCGCGTGCTGGCAGCCGAGGACAATAAGACCAACCAGCTCGTCTTTTCGAAACTGGTCAAGTCTCTGAACATCGACCTGCGCTTTGCAAACAACGGGCTTGAGGCAGTCGAGGCATTTCTGGACTTCAAGCCCGACCTGATTTTCATGGATATCTCGATGCCCGAGGTTGATGGCAAAGAAGCCACTCGCCGCATCCGCCTGATCGAGAAGGATCAGCACATGCCTCGCACCCGGATCGTCGCCCTGACAGCGCATGCCCTGACAGGCGATGCCGAGGAAACTCTGGCGCACGGGCTGGACAAGCACCTGACCAAGCCCCTGCGTAAACCTGCCATCTTCGACGAGATCATGGCCACTTGCCCGGTCGGCGCGATATCCCCAATCGAGGACGCGTGATCAGCCTTCGCTGCGCAAGAAGACCGGTTGGTCCGGGGTGCTCATCTCTGGTTGGAATTGGTAGCCACCCAGATCAAATTCGGTCAATGCCTCAGGATCACGCAATCGGTTCTGCACCACATACCGCGCCATCGAGCCACGCGCCTTCTTGGCATAGAAGCTGACCACTTTCGGCGTGCCGTTCTTCATTTCCAGAAACTGCGGGGTGATCACACGCAAGGCCAGCCGGTCCTTCTGCACCGCCGAGAAATACTCGACCGAGGCGCAGTTCACCAAGACTTCGCTTTGGGTTTCTTGCCCTGCGGCGTTCAATGCATCCGCAATGCGCGGCCCCCAGAACTCATACAAGTTCTTGCCGCGCGGGTTCTGCATCCGCGTACCCATTTCCAATCGGTGCGGCGCAATTTGGTCGCGTGGGCGCAGCAGGCCGTAAAGTCCCGACAGTAGACACAGATGATCATCTGCATAGCGCAATACATCCTCGTCTAGACTAGGTGCATCCAGCCCCGCATAGGTGTCGCCCGCGAACATCTCGATCGCGGGTTTCTCGCCCTCTCCACTGCCGAAAACCTGAAACCGCTCGGCGTTCAGCGCGCCCAACTTGGGCGAGATATGCATGAGCTTTTCCAACCCTTCCGCCCCGGCCCCTCGCGCTGTTTCGGCCAAAATCTCAGCCTGATCCAGAAACCGTGGTCGCGTACCAGCACCATTTAAGGCCGGTTTTTCGTCTAGTTTTTTGGCGGGTGAAACCACAACGAGCATGTCAGTCTCCTTCGCTTAGTATTTCCAAAAAGGCCGGGCCGAACCGTTCGGCCTTAGCGTCATTCATTCCCGGCATACGGCCAAGATCACCAGTGCTCATCGGCTTGCGCTCTGCGATTTTACGCAGCGTGCCCGGCGCGATAGTTAGGTATTTGCCCGTCCCATCTTCGCCGCGCAACAGGTCCGTCGCAGCGTCTTGCAATCGGTCAAACAAGCTGCCTGCATCGCGGCCAGCCAACTTGCGACGGGCGGGATGCATGTGTCCAACTTCGCCAGCAATGACCTGCAAAAAGTCAGCCCCGTAGCTTTCCAACTTCTTTGCCCCAACGCCCCCGACTCGTGCCATGTCGTCCAACGTCGCTGGCCGGGTCTCGGCCATTTCAATCAGCGTTTTGTCTGTGAAAACGACGTACGCGGGCACGCGGGCAGCTTCTGCCAGCGCACGGCGTTTTGCTTTGAGTGCGGACAGGAGCGGCGCGTCTTCTTCCGACACCAACATCTTGGCGGCGGGTCTGCGTGCGGCGGCTTTCAGCGTGTCACGCCGCAATGTCACTTGAGCCTCACCCCGCAGGACGGGATGCGCCTTTTGCGTGATCCGCAGTGCACCGTGCCGTTCCGGATCGGGGCGCACCAGATCCAAACCAAGCATCTGCCGGAAGATCGCTTGCCACATGGGTTTTGCGTGGTCCTGCCCAACACCAAAAGTCGGCAGGCTATCATGGCCGCGTTCCTGCACCCGATCGGTCATCGTACCGCGCAGAATGTCGATCAGATGCCCCGCGCCAAAGCGTTCGTCTGTGCGCAAGATGGCTGACAGAGCCTTCATTACGTCCACAGTTCCGTCAAACAAGTCGGGCGGGTTTGTGCATAGGTCGCAGTTCCCGCAGGGTTCAGCCTCTTCCCCGAAATAGGCGAGCAGCTGCTGGCGGCGGCAGCCATGCGCCTCGGCCAAACCAAGCAATGCATTCAGTCGCCCATGGTCTGCGGACCGCCGCTCCGCCGGGGCAAGTCCTTCGTCGATTTGGGTGCGGCGAAACCGGATGTCATCTGCGCCGAACAGTGTCAGCGTCTCGGCGGGCGCACCATCGCGACCCGCGCGGCCGATTTCCTGATAGTAGGCCTCGATCGACTTGGGCAGGTCGGAATGGGCGACCCAACGGATGTCGGGCTTGTCGACGCCCATACCAAACGCCACGGTCGCAACCACGATCAGACCGTCTTCCTGCTGAAAACGGCGCTCCACTTCGCGGCGGTCATCGGGTTCCATGCCGCCGTGATAATGCACCGCGGCGTGACCCGCATCGCGCAGTGCTTTGGCCAAAGTCTCGGTCCGCGCACGTGTTCCGGAATAAACGATCCCCGACTGACCTTTGCGGGCAGCGGCAAAAGACAAGATCTGTTGGCGGGGCGAATTCTTAGCGGAAAAAGCCAGATGGATATTGGGCCTGTCGAACCCGCGCAGAAAGGCTTGAGGCGGCGCACCGTCAAACAGTTTCTCGACAATCTCGGCTTGGGTTTCTTCGTCTGCGGTGGCAGTGAACGCGGCCAAGGGCACGTCAAGCGCACGGCGCAGCTCTCCAATTCGCAAATAATCCGGACGGAAATCATGGCCCCATTGGCTGACGCAATGTGCCTCGTCCACGGCGATCAAACTGGTGCCGATCCGGCGCAGAAGGTTCAGTGTCCCACCCGAGGCAAGACGCTCGGGCGCCATGTACAAAAGCTTTAGCTCACCCCGCTCTAGCGCCGCAAAGACAGCGTCGGTTTCTTCCTGCGTGTTGCCCGAGGTCAACGCCCCCGCCGACACGCCCGCCGCCTGAAGCCCGCGCACTTGGTCACGCATCAACGCAATCAGGGGCGAGATGACCACCGTCACCCCGTCGCGCACAAGCGCGGGCAATTGAAAGCAAAGGGATTTTCCACCACCCGTCGGCATGATGGCCAACGTGTTCTGACCAGCGCATACGGCCTGCACGATCTCGGCCTGTCCGGGCCGAAAGTCATCGAAGCCGAAAACGGATTTCAGAAGATCAAGGTCGCGGGGCATGTGTGTGCTGCTCGGTGTTTTGACAGCACAATCCCATGCCCACGCTTAGGCGGCAAGCGCTTTAGAAGAAATATGCGGCGTTGTTGATCAGGATGATCCGCACCGCATAAAGCGCGATCAGCGCCACCAGTGGGGCCAAGTCCAACCCGCCCATATTCGGCAGGAAAGCGCGAATACGGGAATAGATCGGCTCGAGCAGACGGTTCAGGCCGTACCAGATTTGCGCCACCATATGCTGGCGCAGGTTCAGAACCTGAAAGTTGATCAGCCAAGACATGACGATATGCGCAATCATGATGAACCAGACGATGTCCACGATCAGCATCAGGATTTGAAACAGGGATTGCATGTTGGCTCCTTGAATTTGGTTCCCTGTCATCTAGGTCGCCTAAGCCGCAAGAGCAAGGGTGACGCGCGGTTCGGATTGACCTTCCTGAACCGGCGCGGCAGGTCGGGCACAGAAAAAGGAGCCGCCATGTACCCGTTCGTCCGCATGATCAAAGAGATGGTGAAATTCGCCAAGGCCGAGCCTTTGCCCGTCGATGGCGTCCATATCAGCCACCATCGGTGCTGGCCGTGGGACATCGACCTGTGGCGCGAACTGAACAACGGGCGCACCTTGACCATGTATGACCTGGGCCGCATTCCGTTGGCTGGCCGCACAGGGCTGAGCCGGGCACTGATCAAAAACCGGTGGGGGCTGACCATGGCAGGTGCCAGCGTGCGCTATCGCAAGCGGATCCGCACCTTTGCGCGGTTTGAGATGCGCAGCCGTTTGGTCGGCTGGGACGGAAAATTCTTCTATGTCGAACAGACGATGTGGCTGGGCGACGACTGCGCAAACCAGATCGTCTATCGCTCGGCCGTGACAGACCGCGGTGGAATTGTCCCAACCGACAAGGTGCGGACAGCCATTGGCCATACCGGACCTGCACCCGCATTGCCTGAATGGGTGCAAGCTTGGATTGCGGCTGACGCCACGCGACCTTGGCCACCTGAAATGTAAGCCCCCTTGCCCGCGCGCCCGTTTCCCTGTTTGATCGACAAAAAGCACAGGGGCAGACATGGCAGAAATCTCGGCACGCAAGCGCATCTGGGGATGGTTCTTTTTCGATTGGGCCAGCCAACCTTATAACACGCTGATCCTGACCTTCGTCTTCGCGCCCTATTTCAAAACCGTCGTTGGCGATGGCGCACAGGCGCAGGCCAGCTGGGGGTTTGCAGTTGGCACCTGTGGTCTGATCATTGCGCTGCTGGCGCCTATTCTGGGGGCCTTTGCAGACAACTCTGGCAACCGCTTGCGATGGATCTGGATGTTTTCCATCATGTATGTGATTGGCAGTTTCGGGCTTTGGTATTCCTCTCCTGACAACTTCAACATGACGCTTTTGTTGATCTTCTTTGGCATCGGACTGATCGGGATGGAGTTCGCGACGATCTTTACCAACGCCATGTTGCCCGACCTCGGCTCGCGTGAGGAGATTGGCAGCATTTCCGGCAATGGCTGGGCGTTTGGTTATATCGGAGGCTTGCTGACCCTGATCATCATGCTGGCGCTGTTCGTTGAACAACCGAACGGAAAGACGCTGATCGGCATGACGCCCCCCTTCGGGCTGGATCCTGCAGCGAAAGAGGGCACACGCTTTGTTGGACCACTGACTGCTATCTGGTTTGCCGTTTTCATGATCCCGTTTTTCCTGTGGGTGCGCGATCCGAAGCCCGTCAGCAGCGACCCGCTTTTGGTGCGGCACGCGTTGGCAAGCCTGTGGAAGACCATTCGGTCGCTTCCGAAGTCTCCTAGCCTGTTTGCCTATCTCAGCAGCTCGATGTTCTATCGGGATGCGTTGAACGGGATGTATACGTTTGGCGGCATCTATGCCGCGGGCGTTCTGAACTGGTCCGTGGTTGATGTGGGTATCTTCGGCATTCTTGCGATCATCACCGGCGCGATCTTCGCATGGATCGGAGGGCGCGCGGATCGGCGCTTTGGTCCCAAGCCAGTGATCACGATCTGCATTCTGGTACTGACCTTCGTAGCGATCTGCATCGTCTTCATCTCGCGCGATAGCGTGTTTGGCATGCCTGTCCCTGCCGACAGCAACCTGCCAGACATCGGATTTTACATCTTGGGTGCGCTGATCGGGGCTGCTGGCGGGGCGCTGCAATCGGCCAGCCGCACCATGATGGTGCGCCAAGCCAACCCTGAACGGATGACCGAAGCTTTCGGCCTTTACGCCCTTGCAGGCAAGGCCACCAGCTTCCTTGCGCCCTTCCTGATCGGCATCATCACCGCCGCGACGGGCAGCCAACAGCTCGGCGTCTCCCCGCTTATCGCGCTCTTTTTACTGGGACTTGTCCTATTGATCTGGGTTAAACCCAAAGGCAACCACGCGTAGGTTTTCATATGAAACTGTTTCAAAAGCTTATCCTGATTGCAGGGCTTGCCCTGACCGGCGTACCTGCAGCGGCTCAGCAGCCCGCGAAAGAGCTGTTTGGCGCGGCCCGGAAGGGCACCGCAAGCCGTTCGGCTTCGTTCGGATCATACGCCAAAGGCTGTTTGGCCGGGGCAGAGCAACTGGCTGAAACCGGACCGACTTGGCAGGCAATGCGCTTGTCGCGCAATCGAAACTGGGGCCACCCCGAGCTGATCGACTTCGTGAAAGACCTATCGCGCAAAGCGGCACAACAACGTGGATGGAAAGGGCTCTACGTAGGAGACCTCAGCCAACCACGTGGTGGACCGATGCTGACCGGGCACCGCTCGCACCAGATCGGGCTGGATGCCGATATTTGGATGCTGCCCCCCAAACGCCTGAACCTGAGCACCTCGGAACGCGAGGGGATCTCGTCGATCTCGACCCGTCGGTCGAAAGGCGCGTATGTAAACAAGAACTGGACGCGTGCGCATCACGAAATCATTAAAGCTGCGGCGAAAGACAAGCGCGTGGCGCGTATCTTCGTCTTTCCGGGCGCCAAAGTGCAAATGTGCAAGGACGCCAAGGGCGACCGGCGCTGGCTTCGGAAAATCCGCCCTTGGTGGGGGCATCACTACCACTTCCATGTGCGTCTTTCCTGCCCCAAGGGCGTTAAAGGCTGCGTGAACCAAGCCCCGCCCCCCGCAGGTGATGGCTGCAAAGACGCCGAGAGATGGGTACAGGATATTCTGCACCCCAAACCCGCACCGAAACCCGCGAAACCGGCAACGCCCAGAAAACCCCGCGGACCTCTGACCCTTAAGGACCTTCCCAACCAATGCGGACCCGTTTTGTCATCGCGATAGCGTCACTTGCCGCGCTTCTGACGCTTGATCTTGGCGCTCAGCCGGTGTCGGACGCACAGCTTGTGTCCGCTTATCGTTGGCATGGCAAAGGCGAGCATTTCGGTGGGTTCTCGGGCCTGGAAGTCAGCGAGGACGGCAAGAAATTCATCGCAATCACCGACCGTGGTTACGTTGTTCGGGGTCTTTTTGATCGCGAGAACGAGGTCATTTCAGATGTGCGCACCGCCCCGCTTGGCCCACTGAAATCCCCCAAAGGCGGCCCGTTTGGCCGGTTCAGATCGGACAGCGAGGGGTTGGCCTCGCATATGGATGGTCCGATTTTCGTCAGCTTCGAAGCAAAGCACCGCGTGATGCGCTTTGGGGGCATCAAAACCAAAGGCCGCGCGCTGAAAATGCATCCCGACTTCAAAGGGCTGCAAAACAACTCGTCGCTTGAAGCACTGGCCATCGACCACGCCGGCACGCTTTACACCATCCCGGAGCGCACCGGAGTCGAGGGCTCGCCCTTCCCGGTTTACCGCCTGCCCGCGGGCAGCAAAACATGGGAAAAACCGTTCTCGATCCCGCGTTTCGCGCCCTATCTACCGGTGGGGGCCGACATTGGCCCAGATGGAAAATTCTATCTTCTTGAACGTCACCTCAGCGGCGTTTTGGGCTTCACCAACCGCGTCCGCCGCTTCGACATCACCCCGGACGGCTTCAAGAACGAGGTCGAGCTGCTGCGCACCCCCGTGGGCCTGCATGACAATCTGGAAGGTTTGGCCGTGTGGCGTGACAACAATGACAATATCCGCCTGACCATGGTGTCAGACGACAATTTCAAGTTCTTCCAAGTGACCGAGTTCGTTGAATATGTCGTCCTGACCCCGTCCCCAGATCCGGCCCGTCCCGCAAACTGACGCGGCACCCTCCTTGTTTACAAGGGTTGATCTGTCCGTTTTCCCGCTGTAAGAGCACCTCGTCCCTGTCCTTCAGGGGCCAAGTCTCCGCAACCTTGCTAAAACGGACCAACAATATGACCCGTCTTCTTCCTGGCGTAATCGCCATGGCCGCCATCGTCGTGGCCTCGAACATTCTGGTGCAATACCTTTTCGGTAATTGGCTGACCTGGGGTGCCTTCACCTACCCGCTCGCATTTCTTGTCACCGACGTGATGAACCGCGTCTACGGCGCCTCGGCCGCACGCAAAGTCGTCTTTGCCGGTTTCGTCACTGGTGTGATCTGCAGCTTCATCGGCACTCAGATCATGGGCGAGTTCGGCCCGCTTGTGACCCTGCGCATCGCCATGGGCTCGGGCCTTGCCTTCCTGACTGCACAGCTTCTGGACGTTGCGATCTTTGATCGTCTGCGCGAAGGCCGCTGGTGGCGCGCGCCGGTTGTCTCGACCCTGATCGGCAGCTCGGTGGACACCGCGATCTTCTTCACCATCGCCTTCTCGGGCGCGCTGACCTTCCTGGAACCAGCCAACGACGTAAGCTGGGCGGGCGAGGTTCTGCCGCTTCTGGGAACAGGCCCGATGGCCCCACTATGGGTGTCCTTGGCGGTCGCTGACTGGATGGTGAAACTGGCGCTTGCCCTGCTGGCACTGGTGCCGTTCCGCGTGCTGGTCACAAAACTTTCACCAAATCCTGCGTGAAAAGTTTTGACAAACGCAAAATATGTGGCACGCTCCTAGATATAGAAACAGCGAGAAAGGAGGTGTCCATGTCAAGAGATACAACGGAGCGAGGTGCCGGGACAATCTAGATCGCGACGTTCCGGGGCAGCCCCCGGATCGGAACGCGGGCCGATTTGACTCTGGTCTAACCGGTCCCACCTCCTACATTCTCGAAAGGGTCGTCCTGATGGGCGACCCTTTTTCGTAACAGGCATTCCCGTCGCGCATGTGATTGGATAGTGTGCCCTCATGATCCGCGTGAATGACGATATCACCCTGCAAGACTGGGAACTCAGCGAAAGCTTTTCACGCTCGTCCGGCCCCGGTGGGCAGAATGTGAACAAGGTCTCGACCGCTGTCGAGTTGCGGTTCGAAGCAGCACGCTCGCCCCATTTGTCACAACCAGTGAAGACCCGCCTGAAACGTATCGCAGGACGGAAATGGGCGCAGGACGGCGCGATCACCATTCGGGTCGAGGATACCCGAAGCCAAGCCCGCAACCGCGAGATCGCCGCCGAACGTCTGGCCGAGATGATCCGCAAAGCGCTGGTCGCGCCCAAGCGGCGTATTCCCACCAAGCCCACAAAAGGCTCGCAACGACGGCGCATGGACACCAAGACCAAACGCGGACAGGTTAAGGCTCTGCGTGGTCGCGTGACGGACGACTAGGGTCACTTAATTAACAACGCAATTATTTTGCGTTGCGCCGATGAAACTGGCATAGTCGGCGCAGACGACACCCAGCACAGTGGAGCATGACATGGCGGACACCTCTTCGATATTGCACCGGCGCGCACGGCTTCTTGGTCCGAACATGACCACCTTCTATCGCGAGCCGGTTCACGTGGTGCGCGGCGAAGGGACTTGGCTGTGGGATGCGGATGGGAACCGCTATCTGGACTGCTACAACAACGTTCCGCATGTCGGCCACGCACACCCGAAAGTGGTCGAAGCGATTACCAAGCAAGCCTCGACCCTGAACACACACACGCGGTACCTGCACGAAGGCATTCTGGATTATGCCGAACGCCTGACCGGCACGATGGATCATGGGTTGGACACGATGATCATGGTCTGCACCGGGTCCGAGGCCAACGACATCGCCCTGCGCATGGGCCGCGCGATGACCGAGAAGGTCGGCATCATCTGCACCGACAACACCTATCACGGCAATACGGATCTGGTCAGCCAGATGTCCTCGAAACGCACGCCGATTGGAGGGCCTGTGGATTGGGTC
Source organism: Aliiroseovarius sp. S253 (assembly GCF_049800855.1). Taxonomy (NCBI): domain Bacteria; kingdom Pseudomonadati; phylum Pseudomonadota; class Alphaproteobacteria; order Rhodobacterales; family Paracoccaceae; genus Aliiroseovarius; species Aliiroseovarius sp. S253. Next base: position 126,924 of record NZ_JBNAFW010000002.1, read on the forward strand.
AAGAAGGTGCCCGCCCCGGATACCTTGTTCCCGTTGGGCGGCAGCGCCGACGCTCAGCCACAGGCCTTCGCCGAAGAAATCCAGCGTGCCGTCGACGAGCTGGAAGAGGCGGGGTATGGGTTCGGCACGCTGATCCTTGATCCGTTTTTCGCCAACGAGGGCTTTCACACATTGCCCAAGGGCTTTCTGGACCCAACAGTTGCCGTTGTCCGAAAGGCCGGGGGGATCATCATCGCGGACGAGGTGCAGCCGGGCTTTGGGCGCACCGGGCGCAATTTCTGGGGACACGACCGGATCGGTTTGGTGCCCGACATCGTGACGATGGGTAAGCCCATGGGGAATGGGCATCCGGTGGCCGCTGTGGTTACCCGTCCAGAAATCATGGCCGAGTTCCGCACCCGCTTTGGGTACTTCAACACCTTCGGTGGCAACCCGGTTTCGGCTGCCGCAGCGATGGCGGTTCTGGACGTGCTGGAAGAAGAGCAGTTGGTTCAGAACGCACGCGACACCGGCGACTATGCACTGGGATTGCTCAAAGAACTGGCCCACCCGATGATTTCCGACGCCCGAGGCGCGGGCATGTTCATGGGGATCGAGTTCACGCGGGACGGAGACCCAGAAGGCGCAACAACCTTCTGCAAGGATCTGGTCGAGGAAATGCGCAATCGTGGCGTCCTTCTGCACCTGATGGGGCGGCACTATCACGGGATCAAAATCCGCCCTCCGATGTGTTTTGACAGATCCCAGGCCGAACTGCTGGCCGAGACTCTGGACGCCGCATTGAAAGCCGTACCCGCATGAGCACCGTTTTGAAACAGGCCTTGAAGGCATGGAACGCACAGCATGTGCGGATGATCAAAGACCGCGAGAACGCGGTGCACGAGGTACGGATCAACGGAAAGCCTGCGGCGCTTCGGTTGCACCGTCCGGGGTATCAATCCGAAGCCGCAATTCAGTCGGAACTGGACTGGATGGCCGCGCTGGCTGAACGTGGAATGCGGGTGCCCTCGCCCGTCCCTACAACTGACGGCGATCTCGTGTTTTCCATGGGATCAAACCAGTGCGCGACGATGGTGTCGTGGGTCGAGGGCGCACCGATCGGGGAAAGCGGCGTACCGCTGGGCGGCATGGCCGAAGATCAAGCCGCACTGTATCGTAAAGTCGGTGCCGAACTGGCGAAGCTGCACAACCTGACGGATGACATCACCCTGCCCGACGGCTTTTCACGGCACCGTTGGGACATCCCGGGATTGCTCGGGGACGAGCCGTTCTGGGGACGGTTTTGGGAGTGCCCGGCGCTGAGCGAGGATGACCGCAATGTGGTTCTTCGCGCCCGTGCCGTGGCGCATGATTTGGCCACCGTTTACCTTGAGAACGGCGCAGATTTCGGACTGATCCACGCAGACGCGTTGCGTGAGAACGTATTCATTCACGAGGACCTACTGACCTTGATCGACTTCGACGACGCAGGGTTTGGGTTCCGACTCTACGACCTTGCGGTGATGATGACCCAAAATGTCGACGAGCCCGCATATGAAGCGATCAAAGCGGCGGCGCTGGCGGGGTATCGGGAACACCGAACGCTAAGCCAAGAGGCGGAAGACCTGCTGCCCATGTTCCTAATGATGCGCCGCTTTGCCTCGATGGGCTGGGCAGTTCCGCGCTACGACCCAACCGGCCCCGAAGTCGCCAGCTACACCCAAAAAGCCGTCACCGCCGCCCGGAGTTTTCTTGGGGGATGAGGAAACTACGCAGTAGGTGAGATTTGAGAGCTTAAACCACAACCTCCATCCCGACCTGCTCGCCAACGCCGAACACGCGCTTATAGCGCGCGATCTCGTCCTCCGGACCCATCGCCTTGTTCGGGTTGTCGGACAGTTTCACCGTCGCGCGTCCGTTCGCCTCGACCGCCTTACAAACCAGCGAGAACGGGGCGAGGGCGTTGTCGGGGACGAGGTCTCGGAAATCGTTGGTGAGCAAGGTTCCCCAACCGAAGCTGGTGCGGACGCGGCCTGCGAATTGCTGGTGCAGTTCGATGATTTTGTCGGTGTCCAGACCGTCCGAGAAGATGACCATTTTCTGGGTGGGATCCTCGCCGCGGGATTTCCACCAGTTGATGGCGATCTCGGCGCCTGTGGCGGGGTCTCCGCTGTCGATGCGGATACCGGTCCAGCCGGCCAGCCAATCAGGCGCGTTGTCCAGAAAGCCCTTCGAGCCGTAGGTGTCGGGCAGGATGATGCGCAGGTTTCCGTCGTGTTCGTCTTGCCAGTCAGCAAGCACGTCATAGGGCGCGCGAGCCAGCGCATCGTCATCCTTGGCCAGTGCGGCGTAGACCATTGGAAGCTCGTGGGCGTTGGTGCCGATCGCCTCGATATCGCGTTTCATTGCGATATGGCAGTTTGAGGTGCCAACAAAGCTGCCCGGCAGCCCCTCCATTGCGGCCTGTACGCACCAATCCTGCCAGAGGTAAGAGTGACGGCGGCGGGTGCCGAAATCGGCAAGGCGCAGGCCGTCGAGAGAACGAAGCCCAGAGATCTTCTCCCACGCGCGGGTCATGGCGCGGGCATATAGGACTTGCAGTTCAAAGCGGCCCATACCGCGCAGAACTGCGCGCGAACGAAGCTCCATCAGGACGGAGAGCGCGGGGATTTCCCACAGCATAACCTCGGGCCAGGAGCCTTCGAACGTCAATTCGTATTGATCGCCGACGCGTTCAAGGTGGTAGGGCGGCAGGCGCAGATTCTCGAACCACTCCATGAAATCTGGGCGGAACATCTGGCGTTTGCCATAGAAGGTGTTACCGCGCAGCCATGTGCTTTCACCGCGCGAGAGGGAGAGCGAGCGGATGTGATCCAGTTGCTCACGAAGCTCGCCTTCGTCAATCAGGTTGGCAAGCGGCACGTGTTTCGAGCGATTGATCAGACTGAAAGTGACATTGGTGTCGGGCTTGTTGCGAAAGACCGACTGGCACATGAGCAGTTTGTAGAAATCTGTGTCGATCAGGGACCGGACGATTGGATCGATCTTCCAGCTGTGGTTATAGACTCGGGACGCAATATCAACCATTTAGGCCTCCAGCTTGACGCCTGCGGCGCGCATGTTGTCACGGGCAGCAACCAGTGAGCCATCAAGGTCGATGGCACGACAGGCGGGCTCAAGAACGGTCACATCAAAGCCCAGCTTCGCACCGTCGATCGCCGAGTAAGCGACGCAGAAATCGGTGGCGAGGCCCACCATGGTCAGCTTGGTGACGCCGCGGGTGCGCAGATAGCCCTCTAGCCCCGTGCGCGTGGACTGGTCGTTCTCGAAGAAGGCCGAATAGCTGTCGATCTGCGAGCGGAAGCCTTTGCGGATCACCATGTCGGCCGGATCGGTTAGAAGCTCTGGGTGGAAAGCCGCACCTTCGGATCCTTGAACGCAGTGGTCTGGCCAGAGGACCTGGGTGCCATACGGCATCTCGGTCACTTCGAAAGGGGCTTTGCCCTCGTGGGACGTGGCGAACGAACTGTGGCCATCTGGGTGCCAATCCTGCGTAAACACCTTCACTGCGAAGTCGGGCAGCATGGCATTGATCAGGGGCACAATTTGATCCCCGTCGGCGACAGCAAGGGCACCGCCGGGGCAGAAATCATTCTGCACATCAATCACGATCAGGGCTTCGTCTGCATTACGCATGGGCGGTCCTCCTTGAAACTCAATGGGTAAGGACCGCGCGCAGAAGGGTCAAGTGAATGGCTGATCCCTTGGCATGATCATTTGGGGTTCCAAAAAGGACAGCTCGTCACTGTTCGTCGGCTGAACTTGTTCCGCGCGTCCAGTTCTAGAGCGAGCTTCAGCGGACAAGATTAAACGCATCTGTCGATGATCAATCGCAGTTCATCTGGGAACCGAAGCCACAACGCCCCCGCAGTTTCCTGCGAGGGCGTTCGTATCAGGCGTCATTTAAACCGAGCGTTTGGCACGAGCCTAGAGGCTTTCAAACCTGCTACGCGTCGCCTAGAACTTGTCTACATTCAAGGCGATGCCAGTCAGCTGACGCAGCAGCCCAACCAGGGTACTGGCCGCGGCTACAGAGCTTTCTGTGACAAGAACCGTGTCCTTGCTGTGGATCTTGAACTTACCCGCGCTGAACAGTCCGTCTGCAGATGTAAGGTCGATCACAAAGACGCTTCGGGCATTATCTGGGCCACGATCGTCCTGACGTACGGCGGATTGAGGATACTCGCGCAGGATCAAGATCCCTTTGGGGTTCGCGCGGGCGTCTGACAGGCCGCCGATCAACGACATGGCATCCAGCGCCGAAATCTCGGACTTCGCAAAGGGGATCAGCGCCTCTTTCGACGCGGCGCCGAGCGAGCGGAAATAGCGGCGGTCACTTTCAACAGCCAGCTTATCGCCGGGCTGGAGGTAGGTGTCATAGGAGGCATTTGCCATCACTTGCCCCAACGGGCGCAGATACGTTTTGCTGCCTCGGATCAATTTGATGGCAGGATTATCAAGGTTCTTGTCAGGACCACCGGCCGAAGCAATGGCGTTCAGGACAGTAAAGCTTGGATCATCCATCGTTATTGGGCCTGGACGGGCAACGCCGGATACGACTGAAACTGTACCGCGTGTTCCTTGTGTGACATTCAGCTGCACTTGAGCCGAGGGGATCACCTCGACATATTTGCGCTGAATTCGGGCGCGTGCCGCGGAATGAGGCATGCCCGCGATGTGAACCGTACCTACGAAGGGCAGGAAGATGGTGCCACCAGCAGAAACCTGCATGTTCTGCATCTGAACCGTGTTCTGGTTCGGGGTCGACAGAAGCGATGATTCTTCACTATCCCAAACGGTCACATCCACGCGGTCAAATGGCCTGATCGGCTTGTCCGCTGCGGCCGCACCGCGCGAGGGCCACGAATAGTTTCCATCGGTGTTCGGAGCAGGCCAGCGCGAAATTGCCGGCAGGGTGGCTTTGGACACGTTATAAACAGCCAAATCAGATCTGCTTTCAGCATCTCCACCCACAATTTCAGATTGAATGGCCGCACCGCGAGGTGCGCCACAGCTGGCCAGAATAAAGGCCGAAACTGCAATTAAAACAAAACGCATACGCGCAACCCCCAGGTTTCTTTGTGGTTCAAGGCAGCAAACCAATTGCGCGCACATTAGTAACGAAGCGGTAATTTCTCAAGCGCCGAGAGGCAGATTTCGATGTAATTTCTAAACTGTGCACAATTTGCAGTAGCAGGTGTGCAGCCAAACCCGATTAGGCGGTCATCTCTCGATGCAATGCGACCGCCTCTTCGACGTCGTCAAAATATGTCAAACGACCTTCATCCAGGACACAGGCAGCATCGCATACATTCGAAATCACACGCAGGTTGTGGGTCACCAAAAGCGCCCCACTGTTTTCCATCCGGTCGCGGAAAACGCGCATGCTTTTCTTGCGGAAGGCAGCGTCTCCGACCGATGTCACTTCGTCGACCAGATAGACATCAAATTTGATCCCCATGGATAGACCGAAAGCAAGACGCGACCGCATCCCCGACGAATAAGTGCGCACCGGTAAATAGAACTGCTGCCCTAGTTCTGCGAAGTCTTCGACATACTCGCGCAGTTCCTCAGTATCCACACCATAGATTCGCGCTAAGAACTTGGTGTTCTGCGCACCGGTCAGGTCCTTGTGGAAACTGCCCGCGAAACCGACCGGCCAGCTTACCGTGCCATCTATGTCGATGGTGCCGCTGTCCTGACGCATCGTTCCTGCCACCATGCGCAGCAGACTGGATTTCCCAGCCCCGTTTCGCCCCAGCAGGCCGATCACCTTACCCGGCTCAAAATCAACCGAGATTTTGTCAGCCACGACCTTGGTATGCCCATGCAGACGATAGGCTTTGCGCAGGTTACGGATCCGGATCATGCAGCAGCCCTATCGTCTGTCGCGAATCGAATAGTAGATCATGGTCGCAACGATCCAGATACCGATCAGGAATCCGGCCAGAGTGGCCAGAATGATCAGACGTCTCGGGTATTGCGGCTTCTCAGCCAAGGTCGGCTCGATATAGGCGGCCAGATAGCGTGATTTCCGCGATGCTTCGGCGGTAGCAGCATCTACTCCAGCGAGCGCTGACAGATAGGCTTGCTCGGCGAACTGCTTGTCTACAGAGAGACGCTCATAATCGCCGATCAGATTGGCATAGGCCCCGTTTACTGTGCCGTCCGTTGCGCTGAACCGATCACGTTCGTTCGCCAAGCGCTGTTCGATCACGTCGACGCGGCGGCGCGCCTGAATAAGGCGCGGATCACCTTCGCGTGCGGTCTGCATCAGGATGTCCAGATCAATCTGCGCTGATGCCAACTGGTTCTGCAGAGAATTCAAAAGCCCCATACGGCCTACGATATCGGCCTCGGGATCGATAATTTGAGTTTCCAGACGGAACTTCTGGATCGCGGCGCGGGCATTACTGAGACGCTCAACCGCCTTTTCAAGCTCACTTCGGGCATAGCTGGTGGCGTCATCGCGGGCGACGGCCGTCAGTTTGTTGATCATGACGGTGCTTTCGTCATAGATCGCGTCGGCAACTGCCTTGGCATCATCCGGGTCAAAGGCGGTCACGCGCACCTCGATCAGGCCCGAGCCACTGTCGTAGAACACTTTCACGACACGTCCCCAGAACTTTTGAAGCCCTTCGATGGTCACATCAGGATCAATGCCAAATACCGGATCCGAAGGCATGTGGTACATTTTCCGTAGGTCGAGCTTTTCATCCACAAGCCGGACGATGCGCTGACTTTGAATGAACTCGAACAATACGTCGGTATCGGCACCACTGGACGAACCAGCTAGTTCTGTGATGCCGCCAAGCATCTCAACCGGCGAGGCGCTATCTTCTGCGCGAACCGAGAACCCCAGATAGGAGGCGTACTGATCCTTGGCGATCACATAGAGGTACAAAGTTGCCAACAGGATAGGCGCCAAAACGCCGATCACAAAGAACCTACGGATCATGCTGTGCCGCTTGCGACGGCGGGCTGGCTTTGCAGGAGGGCGCGGAGGTGGAAGATCCTTGCCACCTTGCTCGTCATCGCCCCAACCGTCATCGTCCAGCTCGTCCAGCTCTGTGGAAGAGGCGTGAGCGTCTTTGTTGATTTTGGCTTCAGCCTTGGGCTTCGGCGCTTCTGAAGACTGGGTCATTGGCTATCCACGGCAAAACATTTTGCAAATCATATGCATTGGCGGCAGTTATCGGATACCTCTTAGGACGAATCAACTCGATATTATCCATATGCCAGCTACACACACCGCAGACCCTACACGTTTCAAGATGGGACGCACCATCGCAGCTCTTATGCTGCGCGAGATGTCGTCGACTTATGGACGGTCGACCGGAGGGTATATCTGGGCCCTTATCGAACCAATCAGTGGCATCGCGTTTTTGACGGCTGTTTTCTCGTTGGCATTGCGATCTCCCTCAATCGGGGACAGCTTCGCCCTTTATTATGCAACCGGGATGCTACCACTGGGCTTGTTTCGCCAAATCAGCGCCAAGACAGCTAGCGCCATCAGATACTCCAAACCACTTTTAGGATATCCGCGTGTCACGTTCATCGACACGATCATCGCAAGGACTTTACTGAACAGTCTCACGCATATGCTGATCAGTGCGATGCTGATCGGCGGGATGGTGCTGATCAGTCCATCCTTCGTCTTCCTGAACATCCCGCAAATGGGAATGTCATTCCTGATGGCAATATCACTGGGGCTTGGCATTGGAACGCTGAACTGCTTCCTATTCTGGCGTTTCGACTGGTGGCGTCAGTTGTGGAAGGTGCTCATGCGCCCGCTCTTCATCATCTCGTGTGTGCTGTATAGTTTCGAGGATCTGCCCGCCTTTGTGCAGGATATTCTATGGTGGAACCCGATCGTACACGTGGTCGGTCAGATGCGCATGGGCGTTTATGCCACTTATGACCCCACCTATATCTCGTTTATTTATGTTTTTGTCATCTCTCTGGGAACGTTGTCGCTGGGATTGACGCTGCTCAATCGATATCATGACGATATTTTGTACAAGTAGACCACACACCACGCTCTGATCCAAAATCAGGACATGCCTCAGCCGAGTGCATTCCTATCAAGACGTGCAAATCAGGCTTGCATTTCGCACCGCTACACGAAATGAAACTCTCTGGGTTTCCGTTGACGAAGCGGGGCGATCAATATTAGCAATTCAGCGCGCAGGGTCGTTAGTCGAGACTGTCTTTTTGTCTTACTGGAGGTAAGAGCATGCCAAAGTTTATTTTACATATCGGCTCACACAAAACAGGCACATCGTCGCTTCAAACCGTACTGCAAGCTGCACATGATCACGGTCAGCTGAGCAATTGGTCTTACCTCACCCCCCCACCAAAAAAACATTTCCGTCAAAACTTGGTGCAGATTAAAGGACCCAAACAGAACTTCAAAACTGAGATCAATTATCGACGCTTCAAACGTATGATCGCGCATGATGGTGATTGCATTGTTTCAATCGAGAACTTTTTTTGGATCGACAACCAGCAGCAGATCGAAAAATTGGCCAAAATCATACGACGGCGGTTCGATGATATCCGAATCGTTGCCTATCTGCGTCGTCAGGATTCGTTGGCGCTATCGCATAGAAAACAGGCGGTAATGCGTTTTCCGACATCGAAATTCTATGGGACCGAGATCACTGCACTACCCCGATACAAGCCGGCGCTCGACAATTACTTTTGCTATGATCGGAAGTTACAGTTGTGGATCAACGCGTTCGGAGCAGACAGCTTGATTGTCCGGAAGTTCGAAAGGGATGCTCTTTTCAAAGGAGATACTATCGCGGACTTCTTCCGCTTGTTGGATTTGCCTGATCCCGACCAGAGTGCAGCCGTAAATTCAGCTTGGCCGCGTAAAAAGCTTCTGACCGGCCTGTACCTAAGATCAAAAGAGGAAGACGGGAGAAGCATCCGAAAGATTCTGAGAAGGATTGAGGACACCGAAAAGCTAACGCCATCGCGCGCCGATGCCGAGGCTTTCCTGAACCACTTCCAAGAGAGCAACCAGCGGCTCGCTGAAATGCTCGGAGACAACGACGCCCCTTACTATTTCGACACGGATCTGTCCCGCTATCCAGACGTCGGAAATGACAACGTCACTGAAGCCGAAATTGAACAGTGGATCGCCGAGTCCTTACACCCACAGACCGCTTGATTTCTTGTGAGTCGCGCCCAACCCCCCTATACAATCCGCGACGCAGATAAGGTGTATTATGAAAGTCTCGATTTATTCCGCCTATCACAAGCTTTCGCCGCGGGTTTCGTCGGAAAGCATCAAGCCCATCCATGTTGGAGCTGCCTTCGCGAGCACTCCTTTGACGGGCATGCTGGTAGACAATACGGGTGACAACATCTCGGATAAGAACGGATCTTTCTGCGAACTGACGGCTCTGTATTGGGCGTGGAAGAACGACCGTGACAGCGACTTCGTTGGATTGATGCACTATCGCCGCCTGCTGGACGTTGCAGGCGAGATCGAAGACGGCCCGGCCGAGGCGTATGTGGGGGCGGTTGATATCGAAAGCTGGACTAGCCGCGCTGAGACGTGGATGGCGGCCGAGCTCGACAACTGGGACATCGTTCTGCCGCGCCTTCATGCAATGGGTGTCAGCGTCGAAAACAATTATCTGGCGGGACACCACAAGGAAGACTTCGACAAGATGCGCGACGTGATCGCGACAGATCATCCTGCGTATCTGGAGGCTTTCAATACGGCGGCTAAGTCAATGGACATGCGCCTTGGCAACATCGCATTGATGCGTCGCGAGGTTTTTGACCGCTATTGTGCATGGCTGTTTGATATCCTGCTGAAGGTGGACGCTACGGTCATCGATCGCAGCAACTACAGCCCTTATCAGTCGCGCTATATTGGCTTCCTGGCCGAGCGCCTGATGACGGCGTTCATCCTCCATGAGCAGAAGACCAACCCGTCCACACGCATCCGCGAGACTGCGATCGTGAACCTGTCGAAGGCGGTCGTGACGCCTTACCTGACCCAACAGGACAAGTCTGCTGCCGATGTGATGAACCTCGCGATTGCTGCGGACCGGAACTATCTGCCGCATGCTTCGGCGATGATGAGTTCACTTTTGGCACATGCCGATCCCAAACGCCCCATCGCGCTTTACTTCCTGCATTCGGGAATCGAGGCGGATGATATCGAGATCTTTGACGGTTGGCTGAAGTCTCAGCGCGCCAACATTGCGCTACACGCAATCGACACCGGTAATTATTTCGATGACAGCTATCGGTCGTCCAGTCGCGCACCGTCGAACGCGACCTATAACCGGTTCCTGTTGTTCAACCTTCTGCCCGGGCTGGATCGCCTGCTCTATCTGGATGTGGACATCATACTGAAAACGGATGTGGCCAAGCTGTATGACGCGGATATCGGCGACGCCAAGATCGGCGCGGTGCCGGATTGGATCATGACCCGTACCCTGACCGGCCCCATTCCCACGATTGATCCAGATGTACCGGACCTATCCACCTATCACCGCGAGCGGTTAGAGATGTCGGACGAGCAGATCGCGCGTTACTTCAACGCAGGCGTTTTGTTGTTCAACTTCAAAGCCATGGGTGACCTGAACGCGCTTGGCCGCCACCTGCTGCACGAGGCGCAGAACGGGCGTTATCTGTTCCGCGATCAGGACATTCTGAACAAAGCGTTCAAGGATGACCTGCATGTGCTGGACGGACGCTGGAACGTGTTCAACTCGGTTGATGCGGCGTATTCGAAAGTGCCCACGCCCAACCACGTCAAGGCGATGGAAGCGCGTCGTGATCCGTGGATCATTCACTATGCTGACCGCGCCTATAAGCCGTGGCACGGGGTGGCAGTGCCACAGTCTGGACTCTACTGGCAGGCGCTGATCAACACGCCATACTACGGAGAAGTAATGGCAACCCTGCAGGCGGCCAGCCGACGCAAGCTGTTCGACAAAACACGCATCGTCGAGGCTGGGAAGGCTGTGGGGCAGAAGTATCCATCACTGAACCGCCCGCTTCTGATCACCTACAACACCATTCGTAAGATCCGATAGTTGCATGAAGACGGTTCTGAGATCCCTTGCCAGCCGCTTGATGACGGGCCCGTCACCGACACAAATCGATGGGCCAGTACACATCATCGCGTCACCCTATAAAACTGGGTCGACCTCGGTCGGTAAGTCGCTGATTGCTTTGGGGGTCGGACACAGCGAAATGCCGCATGATGGGGCGCTGATGAAGGCGCTTAAACCCACCTTGCGCCACTATCGCAAGCAGACACGAAACGTGCAGGATTTCCGCAGCTTCGAAGCTGCGGAAAAAGGCAAGATTCTGGAGCACTTCAAACCGCTGGTGGCCAAAGCCGCACGCCATGACATCTTTCACGATGCACCGATGGGGCACACACATCTGCATCCGTTCATCCGCAAGATCATCGCCCCCGAAGCCCGGTTCATCTGGGTTAACCGAGATTCAGAAGGTTGGCTGGAAAGCGTTCGTAAATGGGAAACGTCGCATCCCGAAATCTATCGAAATCACGAGGTGTGGGAAACGGAGCCAGAAGTGCGTATCGCCAATCGGCTAAAGTTCTGGAAGCGCCATCACGACGCGTTCCGCGCATTGGCAGATACCTTCCCCGAGCATTGCCTTGAGCTTCAGTGGAGCGACCTGAAAAGCTATTCAGCGCTAGCAAAGTTTTATGATGTGCCAGAACCGAAAGATGCGTTCCCGCACACGAACGCGGCGAAAAACTAAGCTAGCCTCAGTCGCCGCCCCGCACCATTTTGCCATCGACAAAGTGAATGCCGCATTCGGTCTTTTCACTATCCGCCCAGCGCCCGGCGCGGGCGTCTTCGCCGGGTTTCACGGCGCGCGTGCAGGGAAGGCAGCCCACGGACAGATAACCGCGTTCTTTCAACGGGTGGTCGGGCAGTTCATGCGTCTCATAGTATGTGGCCACGTCTTCTGCGGTCCAGTTCAGCAGCGGGTTGACCTTTAACCAACGATCCTGTGTCTCGAACAGCTCAAGCTCGGACCGCGTTGCAGCCTGCCCACGTTTGCGCCCGGTGATCCAGCAGTCCAAGCCACGCAGCGCCGCCAGCATCGGCAGCGTCTTGCGCACGTGGCAGCACAGATCGGTGTTCGTCTGGTGCAACAAGCCTTCTGGATCATCGGCCTTCACACTGGCAGGTCGCGGGCGAACTGTCTGGATGTTGCACAGGCCAAGACGTGCCACCAGATCCTCTCGGTACTGAAGCGTTTCTGGAAAATGCATGCCTGTTTCCAGAAAGATCACAGGCACATAGGGATCAATCCGCGAGACCATGTGCAAAAGCACTGCGGCCTCGGTCCCGAAGGACGATACAAGCCCAATTCGGCCGGGAAAGTGCGTCTTGATCGCGTGTTTCAGAACATCTTCGGCAGGGAATTGGTCATAACTTTCCGTCAGACCCTGCGCTTTTTCACGCAGCTCGATGCGTGCATTTGTTTCCAGAGCGTGCATGTACCTGCCTTTGGTGTCTGGAGGACAAGAGAGTTGGGGCCGCTACCTTCATGGCAGCGGCCCCAGTAAGCTTTATTTCCAGAGCGAGACGCAGGGGATCTTGGTCGTATCGCAGCGATCGGCGTATTTCTCGGCGATCTCTTTGACTTCGTCCATCAAGCCACCTTCCAGCTTGATCGGCTCAAGGCCCAGACCCAGGAAACGGTCGTTGGCAACATGCAGTTCGTTTTCGGCTGCTTCGTTGCGCGGGTTTTCCAGATAGGCGATCTCGGCGCCCATCATGTCGTGGATCATCTTGGCCAGATCACGCACGCGGTGCGTTTCGGTCATCTGGTTCAGAATGTTCACACGCTCGCCCGATTGCGGCGGGTTTTCCAGCGCCAGTTCGATGCAGCGGCAGGTGTCCTGAATGTGGATGAAGGCGCGGGTCTGGCCACCGGTGCCGTGCACCGTCATCGGGTATTCCACAGCCGCCTGCATGATGAAACGGTTCAGAACCGTGCCATAGTCGCCGTCATAGTCGAAACGGTTGATCAGACGTTCGTCCATCTTGGTCTCAGCCGTCTGCGTGCCCCACACGATGCCTTGGTGCAGGTCGGTGACCTTCACGTCATCGTTCTTGTTGTAGAAGGCGAACAGCAGTTGGTCCTGACTTTTCGTCATGTGATAGATCGAACCCGGGTTGGTCGGGTACAGGATCTCGGTCTCGGTCTCGCCCTCGGGGGTATCAACCTTCACCTTCAGATAGCCTTCGGGGATCTTCATGCCAGCAGTGCCGTAACCGTAGACGCCCATGGTGCCAAGGTGGATCAGGTGAACGTCCAGACCGCTTTCGACTACAGCTGCCAGAACGTCGTTGGTGGCGTTCAGGTTGTTCGAAACCGTATAGCGCTTGTGCGCTGCGGATTTCATCGAATAGGGGGCGGCGCGCTGTTCAGCGAAGTGGATGATTGCATCCGGCTTTTCTTCTTTGATCAGCGTCAGCAGGCGGTGATAGTGCTCGCCCACAGTGAAGTTGTGGAACTGAATGTCCTTGCCGGTCAGCTCTTTCCAGACGCGGATGCGCTCTCCGATCGGACGGATCGGGGTCAGGCTGTCTACTTCAAGCTCAAGGTCAATCTCGCGGCGCGACAGGTTGTCGACGATAATGACATCGTGGCCACGGTTGGACAGGTACAGGGCGTTCGGCCAGCCGCAAAATCCGTCACCACCTAGAATGATTACTTTCATGTTTCTCTACCCGTTATAATTAGGTTGGAACGAGCTATAGACCCGTTTCTATCAAAGGAAAACCACTATCCGCGAGGCTGCGACAGCCTAGCGCGAATAGTAGGTATAGGTTTCGCGAATCCCGTCAGCAAAATCGGTGATTTGATCACCCAAAAGCACCTTCACATCCTCTGCCGAGGCGATCACGTCGCGCGGCTCGGTCTTTAGAAGGTCTTCGGCAGGGATCTTGGTATAGTTCAATTTGTCGCCACTGGCGGCTTCGATAGCACTCACCACATCCATCAGGGTGGTCGAGACGCCTGCACCCAGCATATTCACGCGGTCATAGGCCTCGCCCTCGCGGACGCGCTTGGCTTGGGTGGCAATCCCGCGACCCACGTCCCCGGCATAGATGAAGTCGCGCGACTGCTTACCATCGCCATTGATGAACACCTCGCCGCCTTCGACGACGGCGCGCGTGAAGGCGTGGATGGCGCTTTTCTTCTTATCCGAGAAGCGGCCATAGACGTTGGTCATCCGAATGACCGAGAAGGTGCCGCCGCGCAGCTCGACGAGCTTCTCAAGGATCATTTCCTCGGCCGCTTTGGTCGCGCCATAGAAATTCTTGGGGCAATAGGCCGACGTGGTTTGCACTTCGAAAGTGCCATCAAACAGCGCGCCAGCGGTCGAGATCAGGATGAAGTGGTCGCCGGGCTGGACGGCCTCCATCACGAATTTCGAAGGGTTAGCGATGTTGGCGTCGATGAAGTCCAGAGGGCGGTCTTTCGATTCTGCAACGCGGGTCTCCCCGGCCAGAAAGACGAAAATGCGGCCACTGTCTTCGGATTTCTGCACTTCGAGAAAATCGATTGCGCCAGCGTCTTCATAGCCGCCTGCAAAGCTGGGCAGGTCCAAGGCTTCGTGCCCTGGCACAGCGTTGGACAGGTCATCGATTACCATGGGTTCCAGACCGTCGAACTGACCGTCCTGTGCGATCACATCCAGAATGTTGCGTCCCACGAAGCCAAAGCCTCCGATCAGCACCAGCGAAGTTGAATTTTTCATGTCTGTTTGCCCGGTAAAATATCTGCATTTGTTGCCCGTTCACCTAAAGCCCCCTGCCCCAAAGGTCAAACCTTGGAGCGCCAAAACGGGCCACTGTTCCCCTTTGGCACCTTGAGCCGATCGGGGCTGAGGGAAGAGCATTGACAAGCCCTGTAAATAAAGGGGAAAACCCACGGCGAACGGCGTGCGCGCCCACACAAGATCAAGGTTTTGAAAATGCACGATAATGCCGGCCAGAATGGCAACTTGGTTGCTGTTGTCGTGACATTTAACCGACTGGACAAGCTGAAGCTGACGCTGTCGAACCTGCTGAAGAACTCGCCTGCCGGGTTGGCCTCGATCGTGGTGGTGAACAATGCCAGCACCGATAGCACAGCGAATTGGCTGTCCACGCAAGATGATCCGCGGCTGGACATCCTGACGAGTGCAACCAATCGCGGTGGTGCAGGCGGGTTCGAGCAAGGGCTGCGCCACGCTCTGACCCAGCATCAGGCCGATTGGTATGTGGTGATGGATGACGACGCATGGCCCGAGCCGGGTATGTTGGACAACTTCATGTCGGTACAGCGCCCTGATGACACAGCAGTTGCGGCGGCGGTTTACTATCCTGATGGGCGCATCTGCGAAATGAACCGCCCGTCGGTAAACCCGTTCTGGTCGCCCCGCACTTTCCTGCGCACGTTGGTCAAACGGCGTGACGGCTATCACATCCCGCCCAGCGCCTATGAGGCCAACGCCCCTACCCCCATCGACCTTACGTCATTCGTCGGGCTCTTCATTTCGAAAAAGATGCTGCACACAGTGGGGCTGCCCGACCCGGGGCTGTTCATCTATGGCGATGACGTGATTTACACGCTGGGCCTGCGCAAACGTGGCTTCAAGATCAACTTCGATCCGTCCGTGCGCTTCGTGCATGACTGCTCGACCTTTCAGAAGGACGAAAAGAAGACCTATAAGCCACTGTGGAAAGTCTACTATGCCTATCGCAACGGGCTGATCATGTATCGACGTGCCGCTGGCATCTTGTTCTGGGCACTTCTTCCGATTCTGCTGTTTGCGTGGAAACGGGCCGCCAGCCGCTATGGCGATGACAAAGCGGCCTATGAGGCGCTGCGGCGTGCAGCGGTGTCAGACGGGCTGCGTCACCGCACCACGCGGTCGCACCCTGAAGTCATGGAAATGACAAAGCTCCAGGGCTGATCTAGTCGTCCAACCCGAACTTCTCTCGTAGACGTCGGCGCAGCTTGCGCAACTGATAAAAAGGGCGTTCAAGATCGCGAAGCCGTCTTGCGTGCTCGTTGGTCAGTTGATCCGATAGATCGTCGATCAGCTTCTGCTGCTCACCCACAATCCGGCTAAGATAAAACAGCGCGTCCTGATTGCCGTTTTTATAAAGAGTGCCGCCACCCACCGGAAAATCACCAAACAGCTTGTCGCGCCCGAGGGCCAGTTTCGCAAGTTCGTCATTGTCAGCGACACAGCGATCCAGAACTTTCTGACGCAACTCGGTCGATACAAAACTGCTGTTCTTGTCGTCCAGCTCGGGTAGGTCGTAAGCTTGGAACACTTTGCCAAACTCGACCGGTCGCACCGGGCCTTCATGAGTGCCATTGTGAAGCGCGTTCAAATAGCTTTGCGCGGGTCCAAGAGACACGTTCTTTTCACCCATCGCCTCGGTCAAAATAAGGTTGCTTGGGATTTCAAACACCTTGCACAGGAAGGGTACGCTACCACCTGCCTTGCGCATATCATCATAGGTCAAAACGCGGATACGATCCGCCCCTAACGCGGCCCAGATACGATACAGGCCGAGATAGTCCAAGGCATCCCAGTTGCGATCCAGCCAGTCCTCGGGTGCTTCGATCCCGCGTGACTGCATCATTTTGTGCTTCAACCCCCATTGGCGATAAGCGCTTTCGACCCAATCGTCCTGCCGACGCAAACAGATTGCAATCTCAAGCGACTTAAAGAGGCTAGAGTTGTCGATGAAACGTTCGATAACCTGCACAACAGCGGGCAGATCCGGAGCCATACCTATGGTTTCATTCGACCAGATGACGGTCGTGACGTCAGGGTTACTTGCTGCGGCTTTTTCCAAAGAGGCCAACGCAGAGGCAAGATGTTCTGGCTCACCTGCCAGATACTGCGCCTCGAGCTCTTCTCCTTCGGGGACCGCAAATTTGAGCCGCGGTCCGGCACACAGGAAGCCTGCCTCTCTCAACGGTTCAAAACTGTCCCGAATGGCATCCTGAAACGCAGTTGTCCCGGTCTTACCTAGCCCGACGTGAAGGATCAGCTTTGTCATGTGTCGATCCTTAGGGTGCTACGGCGAAGGTCGGCATGTCCGCCCCATCTGCAACAGATTTGCGGAACATATCAGCGGTGTCTAGCGCTTCGCGGATGGTGACGTCCATGTCGAGGTAACGATAGGTGCCCAGTCGGCCTACGAAGGTCACGCCCTTGGTGGTCTCGGCCAGCTCGACATAGTCTGCCAGCAAGGCTTTTTCATCCACCTGACGGATCGGGTAATACGGAATATCATCTGGGCCACAAGCGCGCGAAAACTCGCGATAGCAGACCGAGCCTTCATGCTCTTCCCACGGGCTGAAATACTTGTGTTCGGTGATGCGGGTGAAGGGGATGTCCTCTTCACCATAGTTCATCACGGCACAGCCCTGATAATCGCCCTCATAGGTGAAGCGTTCGAAGTCCAGCGTGCGATAGCCAAGGCGCCCCAGTTCGAAATCAAAGTACCCATCCAGCGGACCGGAATAAAATACGTGGTCGTATTGATCGGCCTGATCGCGGGTGAAGCGCGTGTTTAGATGGACGGTAATGGATGGATGATCCAAGATCTTCTCGACCATGGCCGTATAGCCGTCTTCTGGCATGCCTTGGAACTTGTGGAAGAAGTAGTTGTCATCGTAATTGAAGCGCACCGGCAGGCGCTTGAGGATGCTGGCGGGTAGTTCGGACGGCTGCATACCCCATTGCTTGATCGTGTAGCCTTTGAAGAAGGCCTCATACAGATCCTTACCGACAAACCGCAGGGCTTGTTCCTCGAAGGTCTCGGGATCCTCGATCGAAGTGTCGGCCTGTTCGCTGGTAATGAACTCCAGCGCCTCGTCGGGGCGCATGGAGCGACCAAAGAATTGGTTGATCGTATGCAGGTTGATCGGCAGCGAAAACACCGTGCCCTTCGAGGTCGTCTTTACGCGGTTTTTGAACGGCAGGAAATTGGCGTGACGGTTCACATAGTCCCAAACCTGCCCGTCATCCGTATGGAAGATATGCGGCCCATAGACATGAACCATGATCCCGGTTTCGCCGTCCCGTTCGGTGTGACAATTGCCTGCGATGTGATCGCGGCTTTCAACGATGGTGACCTGATGCCCGTCTTCGGCCAGCTCGCGCCCAATGACAGCGCCGCTCAGACCTGCTCCGACAAGTAAGATGTTCATCGCAATCTCCAACCTAAATATCCACGGCGTTGTTCCACATCACGGCTTTCTTGGCAAACGAGAATGGAGAAACAGAGATCGTTTTCAGTGACGCGCATATGCATAGGGGCCAGCCGCGACATGCAGCCAGCCCCTTTGCCAAAACACTGTAGGATCAGATGAACGAGATGTCGTCGACAAGGTCCAGAGCAGTGACAACACCTTCAACCGTCAGAGTATCACCATTGCTAAAAGTGATGACTGTGTTTCCGTTTACGATCGCGGCATTGTTCGTCAAGAGCTGCGTCGCATCGGTAACAGCCACAAGGCTTGCGTCGATTTCAATCGTATCACCTTCAGCGCTGTCGAAATCGGTGATCGAGTCATTTCCGGCATTGAACACAAAAACATCGGCATCATCGCCACCAGTCAAGACGTCGCTTCCAACTCCGCCTTCAAGGCGATCAACGCCAGTGCCGCCTAGCAAGGTATCATTCCCGGATCCGCCCCGCAGAACGTCGCTTCCGTCGTTACCATTCAGCGTGTCACCACCGCTAGAACCATAGAGGTTGTCGTTTCCTGCACCGCCATTCAGCTTGTCATTCCCGGTTTGCCCATAAATGTTATCATTCCCCAAACGACCGAAAACGATATCTGCGCCGCCGCCGCTGTGCAGATCATTATCAAGCTCGTTGCCATAAAGCTTGTCCTTGCCCCTACCGGTCTTGGCACTCTCAATCCAAGTGCTGTTTTCAATTTGGATGTTCTTGGTTTTTCCAAGGACATTTGAGAAAGCACCGGGATTAAGATCGATTTTCTGATTTCTGCCTGACTTCGAGAAGTCCATAACATCGTCGCCGCCCTGGTCAAAAATCGTCATGGCGCTGACAGGCTTGGCCTTTACGAAGTCCCTTGCCGGCCCCTTGGCATTCGAACCAAAGCCCCAGATGGTGTCGGCCGCATTTACCTGCCCCCCTCCGGAGGGCACGCCATACAGCTTGTGGATGGCGGCCAAATCCGCAGGCATCGGCGTCAAGATATATGCAAAGGAACCGGTAACATTCGGGTTCTCGGTTTGCGAGAAATAGGACATGACCGTCATCTGCCAGCTGTCATTCGAGAACCGTGCGTCCCCGGCAAACCCACCCGAGCCATTATAGTTCCCGGCATGGCCCAACCCCAGCGCATGACCGATTTCGTGCAGGAAGGTCTGATAGCCATAGCTGCTTAGATCGTATGCCTCGCCTTTGTACCACGATGTTGGGATATTCACCTTGGCCTTAACGATATCGCCATCGGAGTTGAACTTGGTAACAGCATAAGCGCCGGATTTATCACCTTGGACAAACTTGATGTCTGCGCTGCTTGCCTTGACGTGCTTGAAAGTTATCCCAGTCGCGGCGGACCACGCGGACAAGGCTTTCTTCGCAAACCACTTTCCAGCCTTTGACAGGTTCGAAACGTTATAGGTAAGGACCCGCCCCGGACGCAGGTCAAACGACGCATTCACAGGCTCTCCGAAATAGTTCGAAAAATCCACAGTGAGTTGCTTAACGAAATCGCTGATATCTCCATACGGTTTCGACGCGTATTTTGGTTGCGAGGTATAATTCTGCGGGGCAAGTGCCTGCTGAGGAAATTCGAAACTGGCGGTTTGCATGGCCATTGTCATCTCTGGCATCTCCACTTTTGGTCCATATGGCATCCGGTTCAACTGGAACTACAATTAGAACGGGAACTAAGGCAACATGACGACATGGCATTGCCATCAATTGGGCAATATGGCGCGCAATTGCTAGAAAACCAAATAGATTCAATTGCCAACAATTCCTAAACAAATTCCTGACGGCCGATAAACAGTCATTAACCCGAAGCCAACACACTCGAAGGGCGTCTTCTGACGCGTGGGTAAAAAATCGAGGGTGGTTGGGGTGACCATTTTTAGTTTCGCTGGCACCAGTTCTGGTGTCAGTCAGCTGTACGATTCCGGTATCTCGGATCTTCAGATCGTCTGGCAAGGCGGCCAAGCCTGCCTTGTATCGATCAGCGCATCCGCGAACGGATCAATGATCTATACCGTTGGCGCAGGGGGCGTGCTGACGCTGTCTGATCAGGTTTGGACAGGCGGCGGGGCGGTTTCATCGTCCACCCCCGTGCTCGAGACCGTTACGCATAACGGCACGACAGTTTTGCTAGCCTTTGGTCAAAGCGATTGGAGCATCGCCGGCCTAACACTGGAACCCGGTGCAAAGCTGTCGGATCCAACGCTCTTCCAATGGGGACCAAACGGGGTGGGATTACTGTCTGCTCTGCACACAACTACGATTGCCGGCAGTACGCATATCTATGCCGCCAGCATGACTGGCGCAGGCTTTTGCCACTATACGATCAACAGCGACAACGAATTCATCTTGCAAGGTAATTTCAGTCTGCCGGGATACCAAGCAGAACCGGATCTGATCGACTTTGACACCTTAGATTTCGGAACGCATCAGGTCCTGATTGCAGCGTCTTCGTCAGGTGACGGTGTCGTCAGTTACCTGCTTGACGCCGGGGGCACCCCGACGCTGGTTTCCGAGCATTCGGCTGACACAGTGCTGCCGGTTGACACGCCGACCAAACTGGCGACCGGCATGGTCGGGGGGCAGAATTTTGTCATCATGGCCAGCGCAGGAAGCTCCTCTCTAACCGTATTCGAAGTCGATCACACAGGCACGCTGACACCAGTAGACCACGTCATCGACAACAAGTTCACACGATTTTCGGACGTGACTGAAATGACCACGGTCGAGGTCGGGGACCGCCTGTATGTCATCGCAGGGGGATCGGATGACGGGTTGTCCCTGTTCACCCTTTTGCCCGACGGGACGCTGGTGCATCTGGACACAGTCTGGGACACAAATGCGACGGCGCTTCAGAACATCTCGGCCTTAGAAGCAGCGGTTGTGGACGGGCAAATTGTGGTCTTCGCCACCAGCGAGACCGAGGAAGGGATCACACGTTTCACAATTGACCCCGACCCTACTGGCATAACGCTGACGGGAGGTATTTCCGGAGACACGCTTACCGGTGGCGCAGACAGCGACACCATCCTTGGAGGCTATGGCGATGACACTCTGTCCGGCGCTGGCGGACGTGACATCCTCGGCGACGGCGCCGGTGCGGACACTCTGACGGGTGGGGCCGGGTCAGATCTGTTCATCCTGTGCAGCGACGACACCTTGGACACGATCACGGACTTCAATCCGGGTCAGGATATGCTGGATTTGAGCGGCTACCACATGCTGTACGACGCCAGCCAGCTTCAGATTACACCAACCGCTTGGGGAGCGATCCTGAACTATCAGGACGAGGACCTTCACGTCTATCGCGCGGGCGGGGGCACGCTGAACGCCTCTCATTTTCAAACCAAAGACACCGTGTTGTTGGATCGCCCACCGAACGGCTTCAACTATTTCCCCGAGACCGTGAGCGGCACCGCGGCAAACGACACAATCGAAGGCAATGCCGGCTTCGACACCCTGCATGGAATGGCCGGTGACGACGTGCTGAAGTGGTCTGGCGGCGGTGACCTTTTCTATGGCGGGGCTGGGATCGACACCGTGTCCTATGCAGAAGCAAACACCGGTGTCCTTGTGAATCTTTACACCGGCGAGACGGACATGGCCGCCTTAGGAGAACAGTTTGATTCCATAGAAAATTTACTGGGCTCGAGCTTCGACGACATCCTGATCGGAGACGCAGGGATCAACCATCTGATCGGGGGCGATGGGGACGACATTCTGTGCGGCGGTGCAGGACAGGACCAACTGGATGGCGGTGCGGGGCTGGACAGCGTGAGCTTCGCCCTAAGCACGCAAGCCATCACCATTTCACTTTTAAACGGAACCGGAGGAGACGGAGATATGTTGATCAGTATCGAAGGCGTTGTTGGAAGCATCCACGACGATGATGTCACAGGAGATGACGATGAAAACCGGCTGGAAGGCGGGGGTGGCGGCGACATTTTGTACGGCCTGGACGGTGATGACGAGCTGTTGGGAAATGACGGTGATGACACTCTGATCGGTGGCTATGGCGACGACATTCTGGATGGCGGCAACGGCGATGACATCCTGATCGGAGGTGAGGGCGCAGACCAGTTTATCGGTGGGGCCGGAATCGATACAGTGGATTACTCGGGGTTGGGATCCGCGTTGGTTCTGGATCTGAAAACTGGCCTTCGGGCAGGCTGGACAATAGGCGATCAATTCACCTCGGTCGAGGTCATCACTGCGACAGATTTCGATGACAATCTGGGCGGTTCAGATGCCAGTGAATCGCTCCTCGGCAACGGTGGAGATGACGCGATCCGCGCAAATGGCGGAGATGACACCGTGCTGGGCGGTAGTGGGAATGACAGTATTTGGGGTGGTACCGGAAACGACTTGGTCCTTGGGGGATCAGGTGACGATATGCTGTACGGTCAAGATGGGAATGACCGACTGGTTGGCGGTGCGGGGGCGGACACGTTGTACGGCGGATCGGGCACCGACATCGCGGATTACAGCAATGCGCGGGACGGCTTCATTTTCAATTTCGCCACCGGGCAACGCACCGGGGCTACAGCTGCGGACACATTTGATTCCATTGAGGGAATCTCAGGTGGGCTTGGCTCCGATCAATTGACCGGAGCCGCCGCTGATGACGTATTGGAGGGCGGCGGCGGTAACGATGTCATCGATGGTGGGGCCGGAAACGACCAGTTGATCGGCGGCGAGGGCAATGACCGTTTCTTGGCAGGCGACGGTGCTGATCTGTTTGATGGCTCCGCGGGTCGGGATGTGCTGGACATGCGTGCCAATACCGCTGCCGCGACGGTGGATCTGACAGACGGCACCGGGGGCGGCAGCATGGCAGGCGATCAGTTTGCTAATGTCGAGGTGCTGTGGGGAACCAACTACAATGACAGGTTCATCGGTGACGAGGCCAACAACAGACTAGTCGGCCGTGGCGGTGCGGACACCCTTGCTGGGGCCGACGGCAATGACAGCCTCTACGGAGGTAGCGGACGGGATCACCTGACTGGCGGGCGAGGAAATGACAAGCTGTACGGCAGCACTGGGTACGACAATCTGTCTGGTGGTTGGGGGCGCGACGTCCTACGCGGTGGAAGCGGCAATGACGTGATTGACGGCGGCGGCGGACGGGATGTGATGTTCGGAGGCCGAGGGCGCGACACGTTTCTTTTCAATGACGGTGCGGATCGCATCCGCGACTTCAACCACAAGCGGGAAAAGATCTTGTTCGATAGCGAGCTGTGGGGCGGTGGCCACAAGTCAGTGAAGCAAATCCTGAAATACGCCGATATCAAGCGCGGCAAGGCCGTGTTCGACTTTGGCGATGGGGACAAACTTGTTGTCGACGGGGTTTCGAGTCTCTCGCAGCTCTATGACAATATCGACTACTACTAGGGCTCACTTCAGGGGGGGGCTCGCTGCGATGCAACGTTCGGTGGCGTGTGATGGCGTTAATTATTTTCACCAATCACTCGGACGGGAATGACTTTTTCGCGGAGAGCCCCATGAGCCTATCACCTGTCCTGTCCCTTCCCCTGATCCAGCCGTCTCAGGCGCAGAAACACGTCACCCATAACGAAGCCCTTCGGCTGCTGGATGTGTTGGTCCAACTGACGGTCCTAAGCGCCGATGAAACCGCCCCGCCCGTCGCCGCGGCGGATGGAGACCGCCATATCGTTTCCAGCGGTGCTACCGGCGACTGGGTGGGTCAGGATCACAAAATCGCTATGCTGGAAAATGGCACGTGGCAGTTCTTTGTCCCGCTCGAGGGCTGGCGCGCCGATGTCACCGGCACAGCCACTCAGATGCGGTTCGACGGCAGTGCTTGGGCCGAGATCACGCCGGACACCAGCAATCTGAGCGTTGTGGGCGTAAACACCAGCGCGGATGCCACCAACCGACTAGCAGTGTCGTCAGACGCGACGCTTTTGACCCATGCAGGCGCATCGCATCAGCTGAAGGTCAATAAGGCCAGCAGCAGCGACACTGGATCTCTTCTGTTTCAGGACAACTGGTCCGGGCGTGCGGAAATGGGGTTGGCGGGGAATGACGACTTTTCGGTCAAGACCAGCGTCGATGGGTCCAGCTGGAACAACACGATTGTCGCCACCGGCGGCGGAGATGTGGGGATCGGCAAGACCCCAGACGCCAAGCTGGACGTGGACGGGGTGATGAAGCTGGCCCCTGTTCTGACGGCCAACTTGCCGGCCGCAGCAACCATTGGCGCAGGCGGGATTGCTTTCGTGTCAGATGCCAGCGGCGGTGCGCAACTGGCCTATTGCGATGGATCGGCATGGCGCAAAGTGTCAAATGGTTCGGCGCTCTAAGCTATAGCGCCTTAGTGCTTACTGCCCACGAATACGGGCAGCACGACGACCTGGCAGCGGCAACAACTTCGCCGCTGTCAGATACAGCACATACAGATCCAGCATCGGCGACTTGTTCCGGTGATAGATCATATCCAGATGCGCCTTGCGGGGGATGCAGCGACGCACATAGACGTCTTCCGATTCTTCTTGGGAATTACACTCCGCCAGCATCTTTTCTTCATGTGAGTGAAAGATGATCGAGGCTAGCCCAGTGATCCCCGGACGATCCAGCAGCACCTGCTGATAAATCTCGGGACAAGCGGCGACATAGCGCGGCTCGGGCGGGCGCGGGCCTACAAAGCTCATCTCGCCTTTCAAGACATTCCAAAGCTGCGGAAGTTCATCCAAACGATGGTTGCGCAAATAGCGACCCAATTTGGTTATCCGACCTTTCTTATGCCCCCCGGTGATCCCTACGTTCTCATGCGCAGGCACCGTCCGCATGGTGCGGATCTTCATCAGGTCAAATTCCTGCGTAAAGGTGGTGTTGCGGCGCGAGCGATAGATGAACGGGCGTCCATCCTTCACCAGCACCACGACATACAGCACCAGCAGTGCAGGAATCACCGGCACCAGAAGCACAAGTGCCAACACAATGTCGAGAAGTCGTTTCAACCTTTGCCCGTTCCGTTTCTTGCCTGCCGCCTCCCATGTCTGGAAGGTTGCCTCAGTCATTCCATTCTCCGGTGCCAAAGCCGCGACGGCCAACGGCACTATAGGCCGAGAAACCCGCACGCTCCGCATCCGATGGCGAATAGATGTTGCGCAGATCGGCCATAGCCGCTGTGTTCATGCATCCGGCCAACCGTTTCAGGTCCAGCGCACGGAACTCGTTCCACTCGGTCAACAGCACAACCGCATCCGCATTCTCGGCTGCCTTATACGCATCTTCGAACCAATGTGCACCCGGCAAAAGTGCTTCTCCCTCTGCAAGACCCTGAGGGTCTACCACGCGCACGGTGGCCCCGCCGCCGATCAGGGCTGGAACAATGGTCAAGCTGGGTGCGTCGCGCATATCATCTGTGTTGGGTTTGAAAGTGACGCCAAGCACGGCGATTGTCTTGCCTGAAACCGACCCGCCGCACATGTCGACCACCTTATCGATCATCCGGCGTTTGGCATCGTCATTCACGTTGATCACAGTCTCGGTGATCTGCATCGCCATGCCGTTTTCCTGCCCGATCCGGGCCAACGCCTTGGTGTCTTTCGGGAAGCAGCTGCCACCATAGCCGGGGCCAGCATGTAGGAACTTATTCCCGATGCGCCCATCCAGTCCGATGCCCTTCGACACCTGTTTGACGTCCGCATCGACGCGCTCACACAGCGCCGCGATTTCATTCATGAACGTGATCTTTGTCGCCAGAAACGCATTGGCCGCGTATTTGATCATCTCAGCGCTTTCCAGATCGGTCGTGACGATCGGGAAATCACGCAAGAAGAGCGGGCGATAGACGTCGGCCATGACCTGCTCGGCGCGGTCGCTTTCGACGCCAACCACCACACGATCGGGCCGCATGAAATCATCAATCGCGGCACCTTCGCGCAGGAATTCAGGGTTCGAGGCCACGTCGAATTCCAGATCTGGATTGGTCTTCGCGATCACCTCGGCCACGCGGCGATTGGTGCCGACTGGCACCGTCGATTTCGTAACCACCACAGCGTAGTGGTCCAGCGAATCAGCAATTTCTTCTGCAGCTGCAAAGACGTAAGTCAGGTCTGCATGGCCGTCTCCGCGGCGTGTGGGCGTGCCAACGGCAATAAAAATAGCATCGGCATCTGTAACGGCATTTTTCAAGTTTTCGGTGAATGTCAGACGTCCTGCTTGAACGTTCTTGGCCATTAAGTCTTCCAAGCCGGGTTCGTAAATCGGAACCTTGCCAGCTTCGAGCATTTGAATTTTACGCGGATCTTTGTCGACGCAAACAACTTCATGTCCAAAATCAGAAAAACAAACCCCGGAAACAAGCCCAACATAGCCCGTTCCAATCATCGCGATTTTCATCGGTCTTTTCTCTCATATACTTCAAAATACAGTGGAACTTTGGTGCGGGAAACGCCGCGCCAAGTCAATGGACAGCGCCATATTATTGCCTATAAATTGCCCCCCAGTTCCCCAATGACTTTATTAACTCTTAGATGGTAAACTGGATATCACCACTCATATTCGGAGCCACCAATGTTGCGCCCCATACAGACATTCTTGCTAACGGCATGCCTTGTCGCATTCCTATCGCCTGCTGAAGCTCAAGCTAAATGCGGCGTTCAGCGCGTAGCGGGTGCAGAAAAAACCATATCTTACAAAAAGTTAAATCAATCTCTGCTAGATGCTGCGATCCTTGCCGAAGTTAACTTTTACCGGTGCAAACACGGGCTGTCGAAGCTGACCCCTGCCAGTGGCTTGCGCAAGCAGGCCAGCAAGCATTCGCTGTGGATGGCGAGGTCCGGCAAGCTAAGCCACAAGGCAACCAGCGGGTCTTCGCGCACGCTTTCCAGCCGCCTGAAGTCCTCGGGCCAGAAGTTCAAGACGGGTGCAGAAAACATTGGGGTCATGCGCCTTTACAACATCGATGGTCGTCGTTTTCTGATTCGGTCGTCCGGGAAATGCGTTTTCACTACCCCAGCTGGCAAGCCTATCGGGCGGCACAGCTATCGCAGCTTGGCGCAGCTTGCGGTGCGTGAATGGATGGAATCACCAGGTCACCGGAAGAACATTTTGCGCCGAAATCTGCGCCATACCGGTGCCGGAGGGGGGATTCGCCCCAATTCTCGGCATTGTGGTGCGGTTTTCCTTACCCAGATATTTCTTGGTTGATATCGGGGTATTGCAACAGGGCCACAGGGTCTAAAACTTAGCTATCATATGGCGACTGATCCGAAAATCAGACTTCCAATGCTGTCTCTTGTGTGCAAAACAATCATGGACGGCTCGCTAAACCAGCGGTGCCCGCTAATTAATTATGGAGTATGAGACATGAAAAAAGTCATGACCCTTGCCGCTGCTGGCATGTTCGCCCTGACCGCACCTGCTTTTGCTGGCGGCTACAGCGACCCGGTTGTTGAAGAAGAAATCGTAGTAGTAGAAGAAGCTGCAAGCTCGCTGGGCAACACCGGCGCAGCACTGCTGGGCCTGGCCCTGATTGCTGGCATCATCGCTGCTTCGGATTCGTCGAGCGAATAATATCGACTGCTTCGCAAGAAGCTTTCGGTTGAAACGGCAAGCCTTCGGGCTTGCCGTTTTTCGTTAGAGGGGACATGATTCCACCAAGGCGTGCACAAGCCACGTGTGGATTGAGATCATGTAGCCGGAGTCCTCTGACGTGAAAAAGATCGTTCCGATCGTATTGGCCGGCGGTATCGGAACCCGGCTGTGGCCAATCTCACGGCAATCCTATCCCAAACAATTTCGAAAACTGGGTGCTACAGACAGCCTGTTTCAAAGCACTATCAAGCGTTTTCAAAGCCCGCTCTACCAACGCTCCATCGTCGTGACAAACGAAAGCTATCGCTTCCATGTGGTCGAGCAGATGGGAGAGATCGCAACCCTGCCCGAACAGATCCTGCTTGAGCCTATGTCACGCAACACGGCCCCGGCGATTTTGGCCGCGACAATGGCGGCGATGGGCAAAGACCCGGATGCCATTTGTGTTGTCACTCCATCGGACCACTTGATGCCTGATCATACGCTATTCTCCGAGAGCGTGACAAAGGGGCTTAGAGCAGTTCAAGCAGGTCACATGGTCACATTCGGCGTCACCCCCGACCGGGCCGAGACCGGGTACGGCTATCTTGAACTGGCCGCCACCCCGTCTGCAGGTCAGGATGCAATCCAGCTGGAAAGTTTCACCGAGAAGCCCGATGCCCAGACAGCCGCGCAAATGCTGGCGGGCGGACGTCATCTGTGGAATGCCGGGATCTTTCTTTATCGTGCCCGCGACATGATCGCTGCCTTCGAGGCCCATGCGCCCGAAATGCTGCCCCCGGTCCGCGCCGCGTTGAACGACAAAGAACTGGATTTGGGCTTCACCCGTTTGCCGCAGGACCACTGGGCCGCGCTGCCTGATCTGTCGATCGACTATGCCATCATGGAAAAGCAGCGCGACCTGCATGTAGTGCCGTATGACGGCCGCTGGTCGGATCTGGGCAGCTGGCAGAGTGTCTGGCGCGACGACGTAAGCGACGCCTCCGAGCAAGGTACTGTGACACTGGGCGACAGCCATGCGGTCGACTGTCAATCGTCTCTGCTTATGGCTGATCATCCGGAACAGCTGCTGGTCGGACTGGGGCTTGAAAACGTCATTGCGGTTGCGACCAAGGACGCGGTCCTGGTGGCCGATAAAAGCCGCTCATCCGAGATCGGGGCACTGGTTAAGAACCTGGCCAAGCGCGGGAAAGAGCAAGCCAGAACGATGCCCCGCGACTATCGTCCATGGGGCTGGTTCGAGCGCCTAGTCGCCGGGCCGGGTTTTCAGGTGAAGATTATCACGGTGCATCCGGGCGGTGTGCTTTCGTTGCAATCACACGAGAGTCGGGCGGAACATTGGGTGGTGGTCGAAGGCTGCCCGACAGTGACTATAGGGCCAGACAGTTTCGACGTTCCCGCAAACCAGTCCGTCTTTGTGCCCTTGGGCGCGCAGCATCGGCTGGAAA
Source organism: Aliiroseovarius sp. S253 (assembly GCF_049800855.1). Classification (NCBI taxonomy): domain Bacteria; kingdom Pseudomonadati; phylum Pseudomonadota; class Alphaproteobacteria; order Rhodobacterales; family Paracoccaceae; genus Aliiroseovarius; species Aliiroseovarius sp. S253. The sequence goes on from NZ_JBNAFW010000002.1 coordinate 156,265, forward strand.
ACAACGGTATACAGGACACAGTGCTGATCGAAGTCCAGACCGGTGCTTATCTGGGCGAGGATGACATCACGCGCTACGAAGACGCCTATGCGCGAAACTAGCACATAGGCGATCCCAGGTTACATGCGCAGGTTCTGAATGGCCAAGCTACCGAGGCGCTGACCGACCCATTGGCTGGATTTCAGCACACGGCCGGCCCCATCCACCCAATAGATATTGGTGAAGGCAATCTGATCCTTGCGGCAGCTTTCCTTCATGATGACGGCATTTGCGTTTACTTCACCTACGGCGACCTTTTCAGTACCGGAACGGCGTAGGGAGCAGCTCAACGTCAGCTCTGTCGTCTGCCCAAGATCACCTAGGTAATAATGCTTACGTGTATAGTCCGCATCGCGGCGCGACGTGATCGCCGAGACCGCCGCATCGATGCGCGAAGACATCAGATCTTCACCCAGACCACGTGTGTTGGACATGACCCCGCGTTGATAGGTGATCCCCTGCCCCGGAGCGCTGCCCCAGGTCACGTGATCGCCATTACGGCCAACAGGGTTCATCGCCAGCACGGCCTTGGTGTCCAGTCGGACAACGATGGCAATCGGACCTTTCGTGGCCGACAGCGCCTTGGCGACAAGTTGGTTGGGATCGGCAGGGGCGGCAGGTTGCCCGGACGCGGCTTTCGCGCTGGACTTGCCACCCGAAACCTTCGAGGTGATTTTGCCTGTTGCTTGCTTCAGGAACCCGGCAGTCGCCTTGGACAGCTCAGTTTCCTGTGTGTCCGACCCACAAGCGGCCAAACCAGCAATGCACAAGGCCAAACCTGCCGCGCGCAGCGGCTTTGTCAGATTAAATCCCAGCACTGTTTACCTCCAGAATTTGCCCCAGCGGCCTGCATAGGCGTCGCCGTGACCTTCTTCGACCCAGTCGAACAGGCGACCGTCAACCTTCAGGCGTGCGCCGCCGTCACGCTCAAGCGAACGCAGCTCGGCCGCGCTTTCGCTTTTTGACGGGGTGCCCAAAGCCCACTCGAACGGGATCGAAATACGAATACCCTTGTCGAACGAGCCTTCGCCGAAATCTTCGGCCGAGACGTTGGTCTTTGTGAAATAACCACCGATCTTCCAGCCATTGGCAAAGGTCCGGTCGACCGAGAAGGTCGCGCCATAGTCCCCAGCCAGATAGCGGCCCGCATCCACACGGGTCGAGAAGCCATTTCCGAAATCGTAGTAAGCCGAGACATGGCCGGTTACGATATCATAATCGCGGAACCCAAACAGCTGGTCATAGTCACGCTGCTTGACCCATGCGACCTCGGCACCGACGGCCAGCGGACTGTCCACGGGTTTCCACAGCACTTCGGCAGACACACCGCCGAACATCTTTTCCAGGTAGCCAACGGTGACGCGGCTATAAAGGTTCTTGCCGGGGCGTTCATACCACGACGCGGTCAGATGCTCGATCGCGGGGTCGCCCTGTTGAGCGTAAAGCGCACCATCGGTCCGAACATGCGGCAGAACAGAAGTGTCCAGATGCACGTCATCATCCAAGTTGCCCCAGATGCTTTTCTGGATCGCACCCGACAGGATGATATTCGGTGCAAGCTCGTATTTCGCGCTCAGACGCAGCCCGAAATCGCCACGAACCGGGCTGGACGGGTCAAAGAAACTGATTGCCATATACGGGGCCAGAGCCCACGTGAACCGCGTGTCGCCGTTCGGCAGGTCCGCATTTTTCAACGCGGTTGGTGCGGATTCATCAATGGTGACGCGTTCGTAGATGTCGATGGCAGGCGCGTGTTCCAACCGTTCGATGTCGCTGCGACGCATGGTGACAGTCGACAGCGGAATGCCGTTCTGTGTGACCGTGATCTTGAAGGTCTCGACCGAAGGCGGCAGGGCATGGGTCAGGACACGCGCGGTGCGCCCGATGGCCTGCGGCTGCGAGTTGTAGCGCTTATTGTCGATCTTCAGCTCGGCTTTGGTCGCGGTCAATGCCAGCGCTTTCAGGCGGATGCCTTCTTTGCCAAGAGCATCAGTGACAACTTTACGGATGCCGGCCTGATCTTCTGAAGTGGACACCCAATCAGTGCCCCAAGCCGCTGAATCAGCACGCGACGGGCGCGGCTTGACTGGCAGCGGGGCCTTTTCGTTACCCGAGCGTGCCTGCGGGGTGCGCGGGTTCAAGCGAATGGTCAACCCAGCCCCGAACATGCTGCCCGCAACATAAGAAGCGTTCAGGTGAAGGGCCGGTGACACCTCGTAATCGATGCCGAAGTTGAAGGGCGAGTTGTATTCCATCGTCCCGCGCGCAGTCTCTCGCACGAACGCATCCGAAGAGTATTCGGCCTTGAAGGTCAGCTTGTCGTTGACCTTATAGCTGAGGCCCGCGAAGGGCGCGAAATCACCACGGAACCACTGACCAACATTCAGGTTGCCGCCCCGTCCAGCGTCCCAATCCGGGCGAGCATCCCCGATCTGGCCAATAGGATTGTGCGAGGCCAGACGCCCCCAACCCAAACCACCGTGAACCCGCAGCTTGTCGCCGAAACCCTTGGTCGCGACGACATATTCGCCCGAATAGATCCCGGTGCCGATGAAGTCACGGATGCCCACCGAAACGGCTGGCAGGTATTTCGATTCATTCAGAACGCGGTATTGCAGGTCAAAGCTGCGGTCGAAGAAATCCTGACCGCGCAGCGGGCCGCTGTTCCAGAAATTGTCCAGCTTCGTATAGCGGAAGCTACCCGACAGGCGGGGCAGAATCTGGAATGTCAGGGTGCCGTTCGCGTTCGGACCAAATTGCGAATAGGAAAACGCCAGCTCGCTGTCGGCCGCAACCTCGGCGGTTGGTGTCAGGATCAGGCCCGGCGTCCCGAACAGCGTATAGCTTGTCGTCTCAGTCCCGACCTGAGCATATGCAGGCGTTGCAGCCGTGGCCAGAAGGCCAAGTGCCGCGTATTTGATGTAATCCACCCGTGCAGTAGTCACCGCAGTCTCCGTCTAACGTCTTTTTTCCAATCTCAATACGTGATCCACGCGATCAACGCACGTAAAACATATCCGCCGTGGCGGTTTGTGGAGAATTGTCGCGCAATTGCACAAGTTCCCTCGCGTCGGCTTAGCGTGTGTAACGCCACGTTACCAGTCCGATTGCAGCATGCGCGGCGTATAGTTTGAAAAACAACGTCAAATCGGAGGCCCCCATGAGCCTGTTTTCGCCCTCGGCCAGCTGGATCAGCGACGAACATCGCATGTTTGCAGATATGACCAACCGCTTCTTCGCGGACGAGCTTAGCCCCAATATCGAACGGTGGGTCGATCAGGGCATTGTCGACCGTGAGTTTTGGCACACGGCCGGACAGGCAGGGATCATGGGCGGCGCAACACCGGAAGAGTATGGCGGCGCAGGCGGCGATATGGGGTTCGAAAGTGTCGTGATTTACGAACAAACGCGCACCGGCGATTGCGGCTGGGGATACGGCATTCAATCGATCGTCACGCACTACATCACCGCCTATGGCACCGAAGAACAGAAGGCACGCTGGCTACCGGGCCTTGCCTCGGGCGAGATCGTGGGCGCGATTGCGATGACCGAGCCGGGCACCGGGTCCGACCTTCAGGCTGTAAAAACGCGGGCCGAGAAAGACGGCAACCAGTACAAGATCAACGGATCGAAGATCTTCATCACCAATGGACAGGCCGCTGACTTGGTCATCACCGTGTGTAAAACCGATCCTGCAGCCGGGTCGAAAGGTGTCTCGTTGATCGTTGTAGAACCAGATCAATGCGAGGGCTTCCAGCGCGGAAAGAACCTGAAAAAGCTGGGTATGAAGGCCAATGACACATCCGAGCTGTTCTACGAAGACGTAAAGGTGCCGCTGACCAATCTTCTCGGATCGGAAGAGGGTCAGGGCTTTTATCAACTGATGCGCCAACTGCCCTGGGAACGTCTGCTGATTGCCATTCAGGCGCTTGGTGCGATTGATTTCGCGCTCGAGCAGACCGTGGCGTACACGCAGGAACGTAAAGCCTTTGGGCAGCGCGTAATGGATTTCCAGAACACGCGCTTCAAATTGGCCGAGTGCAAAACCAAGGCCGAGGTGCTGCGCAGCTTCGTCAATGACTGCATTGCGCAGCTGATCGCAGGAACTTTGGACGCCCCCACAGCCTCGATGGCGAAATACTGGGGCAGCGAGGTGCAGAACGAAATCATGCATGAATGTCTGCAGCTGTTCGGAGGCTATGGATATATGACCGAGTACCCAATCGCGCGACTTTATGCGGATGCACGGGTCCAGATGATCTATGGCGGGACGAATGAGATCATGAAGGAATTGATCGCGCGGTCGATTGACGTGTAAACGGGGCTACTCCTCGCCTTTATGCCTACTCTTCCAAAGGATCGCGACATGAACGCAGAAAAGCCCCTTACGGGATTGAAAGTCGTTGAGATCCAAGGACTTGGCCCAACACCCTTCGCAGCCATGTGGCTGGCGGATATGGGGGCGGATGTGGTGCGCATTCAACGTCCGAACCTGAAGGCGCTGATCCCGCAGAAGGTAGATGTGCTGAACCGAGGGCGCGGTTTCGTCGAACTGGATCTGAAGTCAGACGCCGACCGCGCCACCGCGCACGACCTGATCTGCCATGCCGACATGTTGATCGAAGGGATGCGCCCGGGCGTAATGGAGCGTCTTGGGCTTGGCCCCGAGGATTTCCCTGCCAACCCAGCATTGGTCTATGGCCGCATGACCGGCTGGGGGCAAAGCGGCCCGCTGGCCCATGCAGCCGGGCATGACATCAATTACATCGCCATCTCGGGCGCGCTTCATGCGATTGGCGGCGATCATCCGGTGCCGCCTTTGAACCTCTTGGGCGACTTCGGTGGCGGCGGCATGTATCTGGTGGCCGGGATGCTAGCAGCCCTCCACGCAGCGAAAACCACCGGCCAAGGGCAGGTGGTCGACGCGGCCATCACCGACGGCACCGCTCATCTGATGGCGATGATCTATTCCCTTTATGGATCAGGTATCTGGGCTGACACGCGCGAGGCCAACCTTCTGGACGGCGGCGCACCTTTCTACACGGTCTATGAATGTGCATGTGGCGGGCACATGACAGTGGGCGCTCTGGAAGCCAAGTTTTATGCCGAATTCATCGAGCGGATCGGTCTTGCCGATGCCGATCTGCCCGCCCAGCACGACGTCGAGGGATGGCCCCAGCTGCGCGCAGCCTTTGCGAAACGCTTTAAGGAAAAGGCCCGCGACGCATGGGCTGAATTGTTGGAAGGCACAGACGCCTGTTGCGCCCCTGTCCTGTCGATGGCCGAGGCTCCAGCCCACCCGCACAACGCAGCCCGGAGCAGTTTCGCCACGATCGACGGGGTGGCGCAGCCTAGCCCAGCCCCCCAAATGTCAAAGAGCATTCTGCCTGCCGAAGCCGGGGAAGAAAAAGCGCCTCTGAACGTTTCCGACGTTCTGTCCCGCTGGGCCCGCTGAGCCATCGGATCGTCTCTGGCGCGTTTGACGCCTTCGAAAGAAAAAGTCGAAAAAACTTCAACTTTCGCCCTTGCAAACCCCCAGCGGTCCAGTTAATTCCCCCCTACCGCGCTCTGGTAGCTCAGCTGGATAGAGTACCTGACTACGAATCAGGGGGTCGGGGGTTCGAATCCTCCCCAGAGCGCCATTTTCCTTCTTCTTGCTGAATACCTGATGGATTTGTCCATTGTCTCATCTGCCCCATGCTGACCTGCTGGTGGCTGAACCGATTTGCTGGCGGCCTTTGACCGCATCTGCCGCTGCGATATAGGTGACAGTATGAGCAACCGGCCCCACCAGCATCTAACGTCCGTGAACGCCATTGATGGCGCAGGCACGAGATGCCGACTTGCACTAACAACCGAGACCCAGCCCTTGCTGGTCGAATGTGGGTCGGTCAGTGTCACCAGTGGCTTTGATGCAGCCGTTCTCGAACTGTCACGTGATCTTGGAGCATTGGCAGGAACAGCTGGTCTTACCGCGCCGGACATTGCGTCATTGCCTACCTATGCAGGTCTGGCAGTGTCATGGATCAGGGCATGGCGCAGTTGTATCGCTACGAGCTGAGCAATCGCTTACAGTAAGAAGCAGGGCAGCATGACAGACGTCACCATAACTTTGTGCAATCGTTGCACCTTCGACGGCACCAACCTGCATGACGACACGTTAGCCGGGACTGATCTGGCCCCAACCACGGCGATAAGCCCCCTGATGGATCAAGTCGGAATTTCACTGCTAGGCGCTCTGCGCGCGGCTGCGACCGATCCAGCCAGCCTTATTGGCAGCGCCGTGACAGATGTGACAATCGAAGGCAGGCAGCTGTCAGAACTGTTGCGTATCTCAAACGGACTCAGCAGTGTTCTATTTCTGGACAGTATTCCGTCACCCCCGCCCAGTTCGAGACTGATATGACCACTCACAGCATCGAGGCGCTTCGTTGCGCCGCCCGTCAGATATTCATGAAAGCCGTCGAGGCCGCCGACCCTGCCGTTGCGGTCCGGCAGGCGCTTACCCAAGCTCCGTTTCCAACGCCTGGACCAACCGGGCAATGCTATGTGATCAGCATCGGCAAAGCGGCACCCGCGATGATGCGTGAGGCGCTGAAACACATAGAAGGCCCGCACCGCGCCCTGTGTATCACCCACCCCGAGAACGAGGAACAGGTCGAAGGCGCGACGCTTCTGCAAGGCGCGCACCCTGTGCCAAATGACGGCAGCTTGGTGGCGGGACAAGCCGTGAAAGATCTGCTTGCACAGGCCGGAGCTGATGATCGCGTGATCGCCCTGATCTCGGGTGGTGGGTCGGCGCTGATGGCCCTGCCAGCACGCGACATTTCAATTAAGGATAAGGGAACAGTCAGCGCGCTTTTGCTGGGGGCGGGTATCGATATCACCCAAATGAACCTTGTGCGCCAACAGCTTAGCCAGCTGAAAGGCGGTGGCCTGCTGAGGGTTTCCGCCCCCGCGCCGGTGACGGCCTATATCCTGTCAGACGTGATCGGCGACGATCTAAGGGCGATTGCCAGCGGACCGACGGTGGCGCCCATTGGCACGCGGAAAGATGCCCGTGCGATCTGCGAAGCGGCGGGGGTTTGGCCGGATCTGCCACCTTCGGTCCAAATGCATCTGTCACAACCCGGCACACCCGAAGACCTGCCCCAAACCGCTCAGAACACTCTGATCGGATCGAACCGCCACAGCCTCCACGCAGCCCAAGCGGAAGCAAAAAGCATTGGCGCGGTTCAGATCGTCTCGGACATGTTTACCGGGGATGTGAAACACGCCGCCACCGTCCTTTTAGACGCGGCCGAGGCTGCGCCTTCCGGCACCTTGTCCGCACTTCTGGCGGGTGGCGAGACCACTGTGCAGCTAACCGGGACGGGCCGGGGTGGACGCAATCAAGAACTGGCGCTTCATGTGGCCATGGGCGCGGCTGAACGCGGATTGCAGGGGGATTGGGTCTTCCTAAGCGGCGGAACAGATGGGCGCGATGGTCCGACTGATGCGGCTGGTGGCATCGTGGACGCAGGCAGCTTGCATCGGATGGCTGCAGTAGGAGCAGATCCCGCCGCGCTTTTACAGAACAATGACAGCTACGCCGCCCTTGCGGCCTCGGGTGATCTGTTGATGACCGGTGCGACGGGCACCAATGTAGCCGACATTCAATGTTTTCTGATTTCCAAAACCTAGACTGACAAAGCTGGGCACCATCCTTTGGCGCCCACTTTGTCGACAGGTCAGTCCTTACCCAAGAAACTTGTGATCTCGGCCCCGACTTCTTCCCGTTGTGTGTACATCAACAGATGCCCGGCAGGGTACACATGCAGCTTGGCGTTCGGCAGCATGTTCGACAGCAGGATCTGATTGGTGATCGGAATTAGCCCGTCATACTGGCCAGCAATCACAAGCGCGGGCTGGGTCAGCGTGCGCAGCCATGGCAGGCTGGTCCAACCACACATCGCCCGCACCTGCGAGAAATACCCTTCGGGGCTGGGACGGATTGCGTGTTTCGAGTACTCGCGGAACTCCGCCGGGGCAAAGATCGCCTCGCCGCCATACATCAGGGGACCGATGAAATTACCATAAGCTTTGCTGGTAAAGCGCAGCGGGAACATGATTTCGGTCAGCGCAATGGGGGTTCCCCACCAGCTGCCAACACCACCCGCAGAACAGATGGCCAGCACCAGTTTCGCCACACGATCCGGGACCGTATGGGCGATCTGCTGCGCCAAGGCGCCGCCCCAAGAGATGCCGAGTATATCGAAGTTCTCGATCCCGACCTCGTCCAGCACCTTGAGGGTGAATTCGGCATAGTCCGGAATGGTCGAGATCCCGTCGATCATATGCGATCGGCCCGTGCCGGGCATATCAATCGCGATAAGGCAGCGGTCGTTGATCTCGTCCAACAGGGGCAAAAGCACCTCGATGGACTGGGCAAGACCGTTGCAGACCAGCAGCGGCGGAAGGTCCGAATTTACGACCCGATGGAAGTAACGGATCTTGGCTCCGTCCACCTCGATCATATGAAATTCGGACTGGTCGATGGTATCGATCACTTCTTGAACGCCCATTACCCCTCGCCCTCAAGCACATAGGTGCCGGGCGCATCGGCCAAACGCTTGTATTTGCGGTTGCCCAAAGTTTTGGCCGCCGCGCCGCGTTCGGCGGGGTTGTTCTGATCCAGCCATTCAAGCCAATGGGGCCACCAGCTGCCCTCGGTCAGCGTGGCGCTTTCCTGCCAGCTTTCCGCGCTGGACTGGTCCGAACCATCGGCCCAGAACTTGCGGCGAGTTTTAACCGGGTGATTGATCACAGTGCCCGAGACATGGCCACCTGTGGTCAGCACAAACTCGGTCGGGCCAGACACCAGATTGGTCGCGGTGAACGAGGTTTTCCACGGCACGATATGGTCGCCATCGGCTGCCAGAAAATAGCAAGGCACGTCGATCTTGTGTGTATCAACCGGCGTGTCGCAAATTGTCAGCGCGCCCGGCTGCATTAGCTTGTTCGCCATGTACATCTGCTCGACGTAATAGCTGTACCACTTGGCAGGCAGGTTCTGCGTGTCGGCGTTCCAGTAAAGCACATCGAACGGGGCAGGAGATTTACCCATCAGATAGTTCGAGACCACAAAGCCCCAGATGCTTTCGTTCACGTGCAGCATCGCCATTGCGTTGGCGATATCACGGCCCGGCGCGACTTTTTCGGACTTCAGACGCTGGTTATAGGCTTCGACCTGCGGCTCATCGATGAACACTTTAACCTGACCCGGATCCGAGAAATCGATCATCGACGACAAGAAGGTCGCGCTGCCAACCTTCGCTTTCAGGTCTTCCGGCATGACAGCCAAAGCGGCGATCAACATGGTGCCACCGTTACACCAGCTCATCATATCCACTGATTCCGATTTCGAGATTTCAGATACCGCACGCAGTGCTTCAAACACCCCGTCCGAGACATATTCGTCCCAGCCAAGCTCGCCCAGTTCAGGGGTCGGGTTACGCCATGCGATCATGTAAACGCTCTGCCCTTGCTCAAGCAGATAGCGGATCATGGATTTCTTTTCGTTCAGATCGAAGATGTAGAACTTGTTTACGCAGGGCGGCACGATCAGGATCGGTGCCTTGCGGGTCTTCGCGGCCATCGGCTTGTACTGGATCAGTTCAATCAGATCATTGCGATAGATGACCGAGCCCGGCGTCGTGGCAAGGTTTTTCCCAACTTCGAACGCATCCTCATCGGTGGTGCTGATATAGCCCTTCTCGAGGTCTTCCATCATGTTCTGATAGCCATCAATCAGGCTTTGCCCACCGGTTTCCTGCGCCAGTTTTTGCGCTTCAGGGTTGGTGGCAAGGAAATTCGAGGGCGACATGTTGTCGGCGGCAACGCGGGCGTAGAAGCTGAGCTTGTCTTGCTCCTGATCCGACAGACCGGCCTTATCGGCCATGTCCACCATCGCCTTGGCGGTCAATTCATACGAATGGCGCAGCAGTGGGAAGACACCTTCGTTCCACGCGTCACCCCGGAAGCGATGATCTTTGGACGGTTCGATTCCTTCGCCCGCTTTCAGCGCCGTGGTCATCCACAGCTTCGCCATGTCTTTCTGATAAGACATCCAAGTTTCAGCCCAGGCACCGAAGGGATTTTCCCCGGATTTATTCATGTCTTCCAGCAGTTTGAAAAATTCTTTGTTCATGCCGCGCGCCTTCTGATTCCGGTTTTCGCGCCGCAGTATCCCAACGAAATGCTTCACGAGTTTTTCAATACGGTTCTTTAGATCAGTTTTCGGCCGTCTCTCGGGCTGAATCTAACTTTCCCTGAAGCTTTTCGTCTTTCTCGGGAATCATCGAGGCCAACCCCTCGATCAAACCCGAAAGGTGTGCCGCTGGCACCTTATCTTCGATCTGCGACAGCATCAGCCCACCATAGACTTCCCACATCTGGGCCCGAAGCGCCTTGCCCGCATCGGTGATCCGCAGCACCCGACCGCGCCGATCGCTTGGCGCGGGGCATTGCGTGACAAGCCCGTCATCCACCATCCGCTTGATGGTCCGCGACAGGTTGGGCTGGTCGAACAGGGATTGGCGCTCCAACTCGTTTTGACGCATCCCCTCTTCTGCACGCTCCAACGCCCACAAGATGTCATACCACGCGGCTGACGGCAGGCGCGCGCGTTTCAGTTCGGACTCGAACGTTTGCGTGACCCGTTTGTGGGCGATGTTCAGAAGCACCCAGATCGCGGTTGTCTGATCATTTGGTTTCTTATCCATCTCACATTCCCGTTACCGGAGCGACTGCCGGCTTCCCTCATCGCTTTATATTAGATACATGCACATGCATCTAATAAGTTATCACACGTTGTCCTGCAACATGACAAAGGAGCCGACACAATGAAACCTCTTCTGACTGCAGTCACCCTTGGACTGGGCTTTGCCGCCGCTGGAACCGCCACCGCCGAGATCTATAAATTCGACCCCGGCCACACCGAAATCCGCTTCTATTACAACCACGCCGGCCTGTCCGAGCAATCGGGTCAGTGGAAAGTGATCGGTGGCGAAGTTGACTTTGACCCCGCGAATGTCGCGGCCACCAAAGTGACCGTTACCGTGGACCCGGCAAGCGTCGACACTGGTGTTGGTCCGCTGGACGATCACCTGAAGAGCGCCGATTTCTTCGACGTCGAGAACTTCCCCGAAATCACCTTCACCTCGACCGGCGTCGAGCAGACCTCGGACACCATGATCACGCTGGTGGGCGATCTGACCATCAAGGACAACACCAAGCCGATCACCATGAACTTCACCCTGAACCACAATGGCCCGCACCCGCTGGGCGAGTTCTTCGATTACTACCAAGGTGAATGGATCGGCGTTCAGGGTACCGGCGACATGCTGCGCTCGGACTATGGCGTGGGCATGTTCGCGCCCGTGACATCCGACGAAGTGCGTCTGGAAATCTCGGCCGAGATGCGCGCGGGCGGCTGGGAGTAACCCGTGCGCCTGACGAACACGACACAAAGCTGGGGGGCGCTTGCGCGCCTCCTGCACTGGGCGATAGCAGGGATCATCCTGTACTTGCTTGGGCTGGGTGTTTGGATGACACAGTTCGCGACCGACGCCTTGGCGCAGTTCCCGCTGGTGCAGACCCACAAAAGTTGGGGGTTCATTGTGTTCGTGCTGGCCGTGATCCGCGTGGTCTGGCGTCTGTTGAACCGCAAAGCACCCGCCCTGCCCGAACATATGCCTCCGCTGGAAAAGCTGGCGGCGAAGCTGGGGCATCTGGGGCTTTACGCCTTGATGTTCATCATGCCGCTGTCGGGGTGGTTGATGTCTTCAGCCTCGCCTTTGCAGGATCGGTTCGGCGTAAAGAACAAGGTGTTCAACTGGTTAGAGATGTACGACCCCTTCGTTCCGGGAAGCCAGGCCCTGGCAGACTTTTTCGCACAGGTACATTTCCTGTCCGCGATTGCCCTTGGCCTTCTTCTGCTCGGCCATGCCGGGGCGGCGATTTGGCATCATGTCCATCACAAGGATGACGTGTTAAACCGCATGACTTGGGGAAAGTGACCCCCAGAATGTAAAAAGGCCCGGCGCAGTGCCGGGCCTTTTCGTTCTCAAGCAGCGGAACGATCAGTTGTTGTCGTTCCCGATCGCGTTGGGATCGAACACATTTCCAAAACCGGAATTGTTCGACGACCCATCGCCACCTTCGTCCGAAGCACCCTCATCTTCGTTCTGCAGTGTGTTCGGAGCGAACACCCCACCGAAGCCCGAATTGTTGGACGGCTTAGGCGCCGATTGGGTTGCCCCACCTTCCGCACCTTCGGCGGCAGCTTTCTCGGCTGCATCCTTGGCGCGACGGTCACGCAGTTCCTGAATGCGCTTCTCGGTCTCAAGGCGCTTCTGCTCCTGAACACCAGCGATACATTGATCTGGGCTATAGGTCATGGCCGAAGCCGTGATCGAAACCACACCAATCACCAGCACGATCAAGGCAATCGCGGCCGGGTTGCGGCTGATCAGGCCCGGCACTTCGATCTTGCCGGCCAGTTCACCCACCGTGGCATCCTTGCGGGCCTCAGCGATCATCTTCTTACGCTTGATGTTCGCTTCGTTGATCAGTGCAAAGAAGACCGTCAGGGCCACGATCATGAAGGCCAAGGCCGAGATCGCCGGGGTGATCCCGTAACGTACCTTCTGTGCCAGTTCGATCGTCAGGGTCGGATACTCACCAAAGGTGAATGTGGTGGTGTTGTAGTTCTCGAACGAAGCGAGGAACGCCAGCACCGACGCCGACAGGATCGCGGGCATCATGAAGGGCATCAGCACCTTCCGGAACGCTTGCGCATGGGTTGCGCCCAAGTCCAAAGCAGCCTCGGTCAGCGCGATATCATAGCGCTGAAGGCGGGCCACCAGCACCAGCATGCAGTAGCTGGCGATGAAGGTGGACTGACCGATGATGGTCAGGAACAACCCGTTCGACAGGAAGCTATCTGCACCCAAACCCAGCATCCGGTTGATCCGGTCCCAGAACACCAGCGTCGATATACCGATCACAACGCCCGGGATCAGGATCGGAGCGATGATGATCGTGTAATAGGTCGCCCGAAGCTTCGGCCAGATCTGGGTCAGCATCAAAGCCCCTGCCAGACCCATCGAAACGGACATGATCACCGTACCAAACCCAACAAGGATCGAGTTCCAGATCCCGTTCAGGATACGCTCGTCCCTAAACAGCTCGCCGAACCAGTTGAAGGTCAGACACTCCCACGGCGTCATGCGCGGGAAGCTGGGCGAGTTGAATGCCGTCACCGACATGATGATCAGCGGGCCAAGCAGATAGGCGAAGAAGATGCCCAGATAGATCCAGATGGATACGCGAATGATTTTATCAGTCGTCATTTGCCAATATCCCCCATGTTCACTTTGAACACGCGCATCAGAGCAAGCACCAGCAGGATACAGGTGACAAGTAGGACGATCGCGTAGGCTGCACCTTGCGGCCAATCAGAGTTGTCGTTGAACTGCTGATAGATCAGCTGCGTGAACCACAGACTGGACGGTCCCCCAAGGATTTGGGGTGCGGCCAAGGCACCAGCGGACAGCATGAACACCATCGTACAGCCCGAGCTGATGCCCGGCTTGGCATAAGGAATGACCACCCGCTTGTGGATCCGCCACCACGGCGCACCAAGGTCGCGTGCGGCCTCGATCTGATTGTGATCAAGGCTTTCGATCACGTTGTAGATCGGGAAGATCATCAGAAGGATGTACGCATAGCCAAGACCCGCATAAAGCGCGATGTCGTTGCGGATGAAGTCAAAGGGCGTATCGAAAATCCCCGAGCCGACAAGCAGCGTGTTTATGACCCCGCTTTCGCCAAAGATGATACGCAACGCGAAAGCGCGCAGGATCTCGTTGATCCAGTAGGGGATGATCAGCATCAGCGCGAAAACGCGGATGTGGTTGCCCTTGTTCTGACCCAGATAATAGGCAATCGGATAGCACAGGATCAGATTGAAGATGGTCACACAGACGGCGGCCACCAGCGTGCGGAAGAACACGCGAAGGTCCACCGCATTGTAATCTTGCGACCCGCCTTCGGGGCCAAAGATCAGGTATTTATAGTTCTCGAGTGTATAGACATCCTTCGGCCCACCGATCTCGGGCGGGGGAAGGTTCGGACGGAACGAGAAGTCGAGCATCGACAGCTGCGGAAGAATGATCAGGCCAACGGTCCAAAAAAGGACCAGACCCAGCATCAAGGATCCCATCAGCGTGCCGTTCCGGTTGAAGAATTCCTTCAGGAAACCTGGCATCGCGTCTCTCCTTATTCCGCGGCCAATTCGCCGGCGGGGACAGCAACGGCGTTGTTGACCTCGTACTCCAGCGTCATGTCTTGGCCCGAGTGATCCTCAAACGACTGACCATGGTTGGGGATTGCGACCTTCAGCTCTTTACCGCCGTCACCTTCCATGAAGATGTTGAAGGTGTTGCCTTCGAATTCTTCATGATTGACCTTCGCGGTCACAAAATGATCGCCTTGCGTCCCGGTTGGGGCCAACGAAAGCGCTTCGGGACGGATGAACATCATCGCATCGTCACCCGCTTTCATTATGCCTTGGTTGGCGGTCGAGATGCGGGATAGAAGATCGCCCGACCGGTTGGTGCGGATCAGAGCTTGGTTGCCCCTTACCTCAAGCACCTTCCCGCGGAAGACGTTATTTTCACCCACGAAACTGGCTGCAAAGGCAGTCGCCGGATCGTTATAGATGGTTTTGCCATCCGCGATCTGGTCAATCACACCTGCGCGCATCACTGCGATGTCGTCCGACATGGTCAACGCTTCGCCTTGGTCATGCGTGATGTAGATGAAGGTAATGCCAACGCGCTTCTGAATTTCGCGAAGCTCGGTGCGCATATGTTGGCGTAGCTTCAGGTCCAATGCAGACAGCGGTTCGTCCAGCAGCAGCACGTCCGGTTCAGCGCAAAGCGCGCGGGCAATTGCCACACGCTGACGCTGACCGCCCGACAATTCGCTGGGCAGCTTGTCGCCCTGACCGGGCAGCGCGATCATGTCCAAAAGCTCGTCCGCGCGTTTGCGACGATCGCGGGCAGATGCACCTGCGATCTCCATCGAGAAGGTGATGTTTTCCCAGACTTTCATAAGGGGGAACAACGCAAGGTTCTGGAAAATCAGCGCGGTTGGGCGCTTGTTCGGCCCGATACCCTGCATGTTGTTTCCGCCGATCAGCACATTGCCTTCGCTGGGCTCAAGAAAGCCCGAAACGGCGCGCAGGATCGTGGTCTTGCCACAGCCCGACGGTCCTAGGAACGAGAAGAAGTCGCCCCCTTTGATGTGCACATTCGCGTCGCGCACCGCGACGAAATCTCCAAAGCGGATCCAGAGGTTTTCAAGATCGACGCCTACTCCGGCACTCATATGGTCTCTCCCCATAAACGGGTCGCTCACGCGCTGATCTCAGGCGTGCGACTGTGTTTCCAGACGTTTCAGTCAGTGTTTGGTGTGGCGCCCCCATCCGGTGATGGGGACGCGCAGATTTCAAGTCGCTTAGGCGCTCTTGAACTTGTTGACGAACTCGGTACGCACATCGGCGTACCAAGGCGCTTCAGCAGGCCAGGGGTTCAGGTTGGCCAGGCTGTCTCCCGGATAGGCTTCCGAGAAGTTCTTCTTGTAGGTGTCGCCCGAATAGGTGTCGGCACCCAGCACCGGCGAGTTATAGCCGTGGCTGTCAATCGCAACGCCTGCAGGCTGCTGACGGTAAGCGTATTCAATGAAGGCATAGACTTGCTCATCATTGGTTGCGCCAACCGGCATCGACATACCGTCGACCCATGCCATCGCACCTTCGACCGGAGCTTGATAGTGCACCGGCTCGCCTGCCGATTTCAGGGCAAGCGGCGGACCATCCCAAGTCTGACCAACCACAACGCCTTCGTTCAGAAGACCGTTCTTCTGGGTGTCAGCGTCGTTCCAGATCAGCTTGATGCGCGACTTGCGTGCGATACACCAATCAGCGATCTGACCCCATACTTTGCGCATGGTGTCTTCGTCGTTATAGGCAGCCCAGACCGAGCCCGGCTCCATCTCGCCCGACGCTTCCATGTACAGACCAGCGCCCAACATCATCGAGTGTGCACGGCCCATGGTCTTGCCAGCGTTTTCTTCCGACCAGACATCGCCATAGCTGGGTGCATCACCCGCTGGCAGCCATTTGTCGGTACGATAGGCGATACCTTCGGTGCCCCAGATATGCGGCAACCAGTGTGCGCCGCCACCTGCGAAGTTCCAGGCATCGGTGCCGATCTTGGCCATCGCCGGGTTCACAGCATCGATGTTCACCTTCGACAGATCGAAAGGCTTCAGAAGCTCAAGCGGCTCCCACTGCAGCGAACGGTTGTTGGTGGGCGACACGATGTCGAAGCCCTGGCCTTTGGTCGCTTTCATCTTGTTGATGATTTCTTCGTTCGACCCGATACCGGTGTAGTTCACCTTGATGCCGGTCTCGGCCTCGAAGCCCGCGATGAACTCGGGCGGCAGATAGTCGGACCACATCAGGATGTTGATCTCACCCGAGGACGCCAGCGCGTTCTTCACGTAAAGCGGCGTCGCAAGCGCGGCGGCACCCATCGTGGTTGCGCCTTTCAGCACAGAACGACGACTGAACTTGTTCTCTGTTGTCATTGTATTCTCCCGTTGGTTTTTAGTTTTTGTCTTGCGATAGTTTTTTTCATTATCCAGCACACCAATAGCGCCAGCTTTTATCGCTTGTTCGGTCCAGTTGAGATGCGCCAACTTGGCTTCTGGTCGCTTTTCGACCAGGTATTCGCAACAAACCGGGCACTCTATTTAATATTCCCCCTTTGTTTTCAAGTCTCTAAAGATCCAAGTGCAATCTGGATACATCAGCACCCCGGCACTTGATTTCACTGGACCGACTCCTCGGCCACCTTAGGAAGTGAACGACCTGAAAGGGGTATGTGTCAACAACTTAGACCCCACTGGTTTCGAATCCCTGTCAGATCGAAAGGCCAATAAGGGCAACCCCCCCTGCCATCAGGACCGCAGCCAGCAGACGGCGACGCCAATTGCCTTCACCCAAGAAGACGAAGCCAATCAACGCCGCGAAGATGACCGAAGTTTCTCGCAATGCCGACACCGCGCCAAGCGGCGCGAAGTTTTTGGCATAAAGCACAAGACCATAGGCAGCCATCGATACCATGCCCCCCAGAATGCCGATCATCCACGTGCGCCGGGACAATGCGCGGATCGCGTTTCCCCGTCGCAAGGCGATAAAACCCACGATGAAAATATGCAGCACCGAATGCCACGCCCAATAGGAAAGCGTATTGCCCGACAGCCGCACGCCGACCCCATCCACCAGCGAATAGCCCGAGATGCAAAACCCCGTTCCAAGGGCAAAGAACAGCGCCGCCCGACCGACCCCGTGGCGCAGGGCCGCCCAGCTTGAAATCTGAATGGCGACCGCGATCAAGGCGATGCCGTACCATGCTTGTGCGGGCAGTATCTCGCCCACGAACAGCATGGCCCACAGCGACACTAGCGCTGGCACAATGCCACGCGCGATGGGGTAAACGACGCTAAGGTCTCCGTGCTTATAGGCCTGACCCAGCATGTAGAAATAGCCAAAGTGGATCACCGTCGACGCAATCAGGTACGGCCAGCTTTCGGCTGAGGGCCATGGCAGCACCGCCACCATGGCCAAGCCGGGGATCACTTGGCCCAGCGCCACCAGACCCAACGTGGCCGTCCGATCCCCCGCCGTTTTCACGATGGTGTTCCATGTGGCGTGCAACAGCGCCGCCGACAGGATGATCAGGACGATGCCCGTGGTCATAAGGTCAGATCACATCTTCAAACAGTTGGCGCAGGTTTTCGCGTGTCAGTTCGACCGGGTTGCCGCCACAGCTGGGATCCTTGATGGCCCCTTCTACAAGAGCATCCATCTGATCGGCCGACACGCCCATCTCGGACAGTTTGCGCGGGATTTCGAAGCTGTCATTGAAGTCTTGAACGAAGCGTTGGAAGCCTATGAAGCCACCATCGATGCCCAGATAACCCGTTGCGCGGTCAAAGCGCTCGGCGATCTCGTCCGCATTGAACTCCAACACCGCTGGCATACACACCGCATTGGTCGTGCCGTGGTGCGTGTTGAAGATCGCGCCGACCGGGTGGGAAAGTGCATGGATCGCGCCCAATCCTTTTTGGAACGCGGTCGCGCCCATTGCGGCAGCGGACATAAGATGCGCCCGTGCCTCGAGGTCGGTGCCATCCGCATAGGCGCGCGGCAGATAGTCGATGACCAACCGCATCCCTTCCAGCGCGATGCCCTGCGACATCGGGTGGTAATGTGGGGACGAGAACGCCTCGACACAATGCGCGAAGGCATCCAGACCGGTGCCTGCGGTGATGAACTTGGGCATGCCCATGGTCAGTTCTGGGTCGGCAATCACGACCGCGGGCAGAACCTTGGGGTGGAAGATGATCTTCTTCTCATGCGTCTCGGAATTCGTAATGATCGAGGCACGACCCACTTCCGAGCCCGTCCCCGCCGTGGTCGGCACCGCGATGATCGGCGCAATCGCATCCGCATCTGCGCGGGTCCACCAATCGCCAATATCTTCGAAATCCCAGATCGGGCGGGTTTGGCCTGCGAAGAACGCAACCATCTTGCCCAGATCCAGCCCCGAGCCACCACCAAACGCAATCACGCCATCATGGTCGCCCGCCTTATAGGCTTCGACACCAGCATGCAGGTTGATCTCGGACGGGTTCGGGTCCACGTTGCTGAACATGCCACGGCCCAGACCGGCGGCATCCATGATATCCAGCGTCGTCTTGGTGATTGGCAGATCAGCAAGCCCCTTATCCGTCACCAAAAGTGGGCGCTTCATGCCCGCCTGCGCACAGGCCTCGGGCAGTTCCTTGATGCGGCCTGCGCCGAATTTCATAGCGGTCGGATAGGACCAGTTTCCAACAAGGCTCATGATGTCACCTTCTTCAGATGGTAGGATTTCGGGCGTGTCAGGTTGTGGAAGCCGATCACGGACAGCCCCCCTCCGCGCCCAGTGTTTTTGCAGCCGGTCCAGCACAGGCCAGGATCAAGATAGTCCGCACGGTTCATGAAAACTGTCCCCGTTTCGACCTGATCCCCAACGCGAGCGGCACGATCCACATCGCTGGTCCACAAGCTCGCCGTAAGACCGAACTCGCTGTCATTCATCAGCGCGATGGCTTCATCATCGGACGAGACCTTCATGATCCCCACCACTGGGCCAAAGCTTTCATCCCGCATCACCCGCATGTCGTGGGTGATGTTGGTCAGGATCTGGGGCGTCAGATAGGCGCCGCCATCATCCTCGGCGAAGGTGTCGATGTGGGCCACAGCACCATCAGCCAGCGCCTCGGAAATCTGCGCCCGCACTTCGTCTGCAAATCGCACATTGGCCATCGGACCTAGCGTGGTTTCCGGGTCCAGCGGATTGCCCAGCTTATAGCCCTTCACGATCTCGACCGCCTTGGCGACGAAGTCGTCATACAGGCTATCATGCACGTAAATCCGTTCGATCCCACAGCAACACTGGCCGGCGTTGAACATTGCGCCATCGATCAACGTGTCGACTGCCGCGTCCAGATCGGCATCTTCCATGACATAGCCCGGATCTTTGCCGCCCAGCTCGGTGCCCACGCCGGTAAACGTGCCCGCCGCCGCGCGTTCCATCGCCTGACCGCCGCCAACGGATCCCGTGAAGTTCACGAAGTCGAACGCATTACCCGCGATCAGATCATTGGTCACGTCATGGGACAGGAAGACATTCTGGAACACATCCGCGGGCACGCCCGCAGACGCAAACGCTGCCGCCATCCGCTCGCCCACCAACAAAGTCTGCGTCGCGTGTTTCAGAACCACCGTGTTCCCGGCAATCAGCGCAGGCGCGACGGTGTTGATCGCGGTCATGTAGGGATAGTTCCACGGCGCCACGACGAAGACCACGCCATGCGGCACGCGCTTGATGTAGCGCTTGAAGGTCGCATCCTCGCCCACCTCGATATCGGCCAGACTGTCTGCCGCGATCGACGCCATGTGGCTGGCGCGCTCATTGAACCCGCCGAACTCTCCGCCATAGCGCACCGGGCGGCCCATCATCTGGGCCAGTTCCGGCACGATCTCGTCATTCATTGCGCCAACGGCGGCCACACCTGCCATTACCAGGTCGATCCGCTCTTGCAGCGGACGGGTGGCCCAATCTGCCTGAGCAGTCCGCGCGTGCGACACCACTTCACGTGCTGCCTCAAGCGACAACACCTCTCGTTCAGCAAACACCGATCCGTCGATCGGCGAGATGCATTTCAATAGCTGTGACATTGTAGTTCCTTAAGCCCTCTCGAACCCGCGTGCGATTTCCCAATCGGTCACGACGCGTTCGAATTCTTCGATTTCGACTTCGGCGGCGCGGGTATAGTGGTCGACCACGTCGTCCCCCATCGCGGCCCGCAGCATCTTTGACCCATGCAGCGCATCACGCGCAGCGGACAGATTACCCGGGATCATGCCGGTTTCCCCCTGATAGACATCGCCCGTGGTCGGGGCTTGAAGCTCCAACCCTTCTTCAATGCCAGCAATACCTGCCGCCAGCATTCCGGCTATGGCCAGATAGGGGTTCATGTCCGATCCAGGGATACGGCATTCCACGCGCACCGCTTTGGTGCCTTCTCCGCACAGACGGAACCCCGCCGTGCGGTTGTCCACCGACCAGATGATCCGCGTGGGCGCAAAGGTGCCCTTCATAAAGCGCTTATACGAGTTGATATAGGGCGCCATGAAATAGGTGTAATCCGGCGCGTATTTCAAAAGCCCCGCCATATAGGATTTCATCAGATCCGACATGCCCAGCGCATCATCAGGGTCAAAGAACGCATTCGCACCGTCTTTCCAAAGCGACTGATGCACATGGCTGGACGATCCCACCTTGTCGTGATGCCACTTGGGAAGGAAGGTCGCGGCATGGCCTTGCTGCCACGCGATTTCCTTCACCGCGTGTTTGGCGATCGAGTGGAACTCGGCATTGTCCATCGCGGGGGCATATTTGATGTTCAGTTCTTCCTGACCGGTTTCGGCTTCGCCCTTTGAATTTTCAATTGGCAGCCCGGCGTTCCACAGATGATTGCGGATCGGCCGCATCACGTGTTCTTCCTTGGTGGTCTGAAGGATGTGGTAATCTTCGTTGTAGCCACTGATCGGGGTCAGATCGCGGAATCCGCCTTTGCTAATCTCGTCAAAGCTTTTCTCGAACAGGAAGAATTCCAGTTCGGTCGCGGTCATCGCGTCAAAGCCCAGTTCAGCCAGACGCGCCACCTGACGTTTCAGGATCGCACGCGGGGAGTGCGGAACATCCGCATGGGTATGGTGATCCAGAACATCGCACATCACCATCACCGTGCCTTCAAGCCACGGCACCGGGCGCAGGGTCGACAGGTCGGGCTTCATGACATAATCGCCATACCCACTTTCCCACGAGGTCGAGGCATAGCCTTCCGGCGTGCCCATCTCGAGATCAGTGGCCAGCAAGTAATTACAGCAATGGGTTTCTTCATAGGCTCCGGCCACGAAATGGCCCGCATGGAACCGTTTGCCCATCAGGCGCCCCTGCATGTCGACCAGACATACCAGAACGGTATCAACGCTGCCTTCGGCAAATTGGGCTTTCAGATCGTCGAGTGTCATAACTGCCTCTTTCAAGAAAAGCGGGGGCGGCAGGTGCCGCCCCACGCGGTATCATTAACCGTAGCGGTAAGGCCGTCCAGCCTTCTGCATGTCGGCGTTATACTTGCGGAAGATCTCGACCACTTTTGCTTTGGTCGGGCTTTCTGCAGCGATCTCGTCCCAGAAGGCGACGGCGGCTTCTTCGACCTGTGCCCATTCCTCGTCCGGGATGGTAGTCAGCTTCATCTTGTCGCCGTTGACGCGCAGGCTGGCCTCACCGCCCCAATACCACCACTGGCGATAATAGTGCGACTGATCACAGCAGACGCGGAACAAGGTTTGCAGATCCTCCGGCAGTTCGTTCCAACGATCCAAGTTGGTGAAGAACGACCCGGCCCATGCGCCCGAGATGTTGTTGGTCAGGAAATAGTCGGTCACATCGGCCCACCCAACGGTGTAGTCTTCCGTGATGCCTGACCAAGCAACGCCATCCAGCTCGCCGGTTTGAACGGCGACCTCGATGTCTTCCCAAGGCAGTGTCACCGGGACCACGCCGAACTGCGACAGGAAGCGACCTGCGGTCGGGAAGGTGAAGACGCGCTTGCCTTTCAGGTCTGCAAGCGAGTTGATCGGATCCTTGGTGGCAAAGTGGCATGGGTCCCACGATCCGGCGCTGACGTGCTTGATGCCAACGGCCGAGTATTCCTCGTCCCAGATCTCGTTCAGGCCGTACTGGTTGAACAGCACCGGCACATCCAGAGAATAGCGCGAAGCGAAGGGGAAGTAGCCGCCAAAGACCGTCACATCCGTAGGCGACGCCATCGAGTCATCATCCGACTGGACCGCATCAATCGTGCCCTTCTGCATGGCGCGGAACAGCTCGCCCGTCGGGACCAGCTGATCGGCATAGAACAGTTCGATCTGCATGCGGTCACCAGCGATCTTGTTGAACATCTCGATCGCCGGATCGATCACGTGAGCAGCAAGCGCTGGACCCGCATAGGTCTGCATGCGCCACTTGATCGTGCTTTGCGCAAGCGCGGGTGTCGCCAAAGGAGCCGCGGCCATGCCGACCCCGGCGGTGGTTAAAAACTTACGTCTTGTCGTCATCTTCTCTCTCCTAGTTGGTTGTTTTTATTATCGTTATTTTCCGTACACATAATTGGGCAGCCAAAGAGCGATTTGGGGGAAGGTCATGATGATTGCCAAGGCAATGACCATGATAAGGACGAATGGCACGATCGAACGGTAAATGTCCCCCAGCCCAATTTCTGGCGGTGCCATGGCCCTCATAAGAAACAGGTTATAGCCAAAGGGCGGCGTCATATACGCGATCTGGGTGGTGATCGTGTAGAGCACCCCATACCAGATCAGGTCGAAGCCCAGCACTTTGACCAAAGGCACGTAAAGCGGCGCCACGATGACCAGCATCGCGGTATCGTCCAGAAACGTGCCCATGATGATAAAGCTTAGCTGCATCAGGATCAAAATGACCCACGGATTCAGCCCAAGCTGTTCGGTAAACAGGTTGTCGATGGCCTTGACCGCGCCCAGCCCGTCAAAGACAGCACCGAAGCCAAGCGCTGCCAAAATGATCCACATGAACATGCAGGAAATCAGCAGCGTCTGCTTGGTGCAGGTCTCGAATATGTGCCACGTCATGCGGCGCTTGGCGACCGAGGCGAACAGAGCGGTCAGCGCCCCAATGGCCGAGCTTTCCACCAGCGAAGTCCAGCCGTTCACGAAGGGAACCATCATCGCAGCGAAGATTGCCAATGGCAGGATGCCTGCGCCCAGCAGGCGGATCTTCTCGGCGCGCGAAACCTGATGCGCGTCCTCCATCGCGGGGCCAAGATGCGGTTGGATTTTGCAGCGCAGCCAGATGTAAATGATGAACAGCGACGCCATCATCAGGCCGGGCAACACACCCGCCAGCCATAGCTGCCCAACGGGTTGGCGCGCGATCATGGCGTACAGCACCAAGACGACCGAGGGCGGCACTAGGATCCCCAGACTGGACCCCGCCTGAATCACCCCCGTGACCATGATCTTGTCATAACCCCGGCGCAGCAATTCCGGCAGCGCGATGGTGGCCCCAATGGCCATGCCCGCAACGCTGAGGCCATTCATGGCGGACACCAAGACCATCAGGCCGATCGTGCCGATGGCGAGGCCTCCGTTCACGGGGCCCATCCAGACGTGGAACATGCGGTACAGGTCGTCTGCCAGACGGCTCTCGCTTAGGACATATCCCATGAAGATGAACATCGGCAGGGTTAGAAGCGGATACCATTTCATCAGCTTCATTGCGGCCGAGAACGGAATGTCCTGTCCGCCGACGCCCCAGAGGGCAAGCGCAGCAATAGCACCCACAGCCCCGATCGCGCCAAACACCCGCTGTCCAGTGAACAGCATCAGCATCATCGATGCGAACATGAAAATGGCGATATATTCTTGGCTCATACGCGTTTCACACCAATCTCGTTGCCGCGGATGCGGGCGATGTCTTTGAACAGTTCGGAAATGGCCTGAAGCAGCATCAGGAAGAAGCCGATGACCATGATGGATTTGATGGGCCAAGCGTAAGGACGCCACGCAGTCGAGGATCGCTCAAGTCGCCCAACCTCCTCGGCCCCCGTGATCAGCCCCCAGAAATAGGAAAATGGCGCGTCGCCCCAATAGCCCAGCGAATAGGCCGTCGATCCCACACCGCCCCAGATCAGAACGCTCAGATAGATCAACAGGAAGAAGACTGTGAACGCATCGAACCAAGCTTTCTTGCGGTCGTTCCAATTGTGGTAAAACAGGTCCATCCGAACATTCGACCCCATCTGGAGCGAGTACGGCCCACCCATGATGTAGTATGTCACCATCGCGAACTGGGCCATTTCGAGCGTCCAAAGTGATGGCACGAAAAACGTCTTCGAGATCGAGGACCACAACAGGATCCCCATCATCACAAATAGCCCCCACATCATCACCCGTCCGATGCGATAGTTCACGGCGTCAACAACGCGCACATATCCTCTCATGAACGCAGTCACATGTTGTTCCTTTCGCTCATAGCGGCCTCGGCCGTGGTGACCCAATGCGCCAGCACTTGGGCAATGTTCGCTTGCTGAGCGGTGGACTCGATCAAGTCATTTCGGATCTCGATCATCACATTCGGAAGTCCATACGGAACCGCATGTCGGTTCAAGGTGTGCGCCACACCATCCGCGGCGGAATAGGGTTCGTTCAATTGGACGTTCATATCCAGATCAGCGGGGATAGACTGCATCATGGCCTGCGCCAGACGGTCGTCGTCTCCGTGTAAGATACCGATCTGCACCGCCCGCATCTGATCGCGAAAGATTGGGGTGAAGCTGTGAACCGTGACCATCATTCTGAGATGCGCACGATGAACTCCGATTTGCTCTGTCAGCATGCTTGAAAACGGGCGATAGACTTGGGCAATCCGCGCATCTCGCGCGGCGTCGCTGAGAGCCGTATTTCCGGGTATCTCAAACACTTCGCTACGCTCGGGGATTGCGTCCGGCGCGTCTGGAGGGCGGTTACAATCATAAACCAGCCGCGAGATCCCGCCATGTACCAGCACGGCACCTAACTGCTGTGACAGCCCTTGAGCGACGGGCAATGCTCCGGGATCCCAAGCGATGTGACGGGTCAGGGTCTCGTCTTTTAAACCAAGCCCATCAAGATGTGCAGGCACCCGGTTCGAGGCGTGCTCACACACCACGATCACCGAGGGCGCATCGCCCATCTGGTCCACATGCACCGCTGGACCGAAAGCAGGTTTCAAAGACTGCGATTCCATCTGGAAAAAGTTCCACAGCTTCATTCGCTGTGTCAATATTTTTCCGTAGTGATTTTACCACCCTTGATTTTCATGTCAGTTTTTTGACAGAATGACTAAATTCACAGCAAAGGATGTTGCCACGTGCGCGTAACCGATCAGCTTTTACAACACCGTGAGGATATGACCCCATCCGAGCGTCAGCTTTTGAACGTGCTTCTGGACGACTATCCCTTATC
Organism: Aliiroseovarius sp. S253; assembly: GCF_049800855.1. Lineage (NCBI taxonomy): Bacteria > Pseudomonadati > Pseudomonadota > Alphaproteobacteria > Rhodobacterales > Paracoccaceae > Aliiroseovarius > Aliiroseovarius sp. S253. The sequence continues at coordinate 182,078 of NZ_JBNAFW010000002.1, forward strand.
CGGGCTTGGCAGCATCACCGAACTGGCCGCGAACGCGTCGGTGTCCACCACCACGGTCGCGCGGCTATTGCAGAAAACCGGGTTCAAAGGCTATCCGCAGTTCCAGGCCGCCCTGCGGCGAGAGTTGAAAGAGATGATCTCGGACCCCGTTGCAAAGCGTGACGTGTGGAAGACCGATCTGCCGGAAGAGCACATGCTGAACCGGTATTCACGACAAGCGCTTGAAAACCAGCGGCGCAGTCTGGACGAGGTTGACCCAGACGAGTTCGACGGTTTGTGCAAGCTGCTATGTGATCCCAGCCGCCGCATCTTCATTGCCGGGGGCCGCATCACCGGCACGCTAGCGCAGTACTTCTATTTACACCTCCAGATGATCCGGCCAGACGTGCGGCTTCTGCCTTTCTCGGCATCGTGGACGCACGAGCTTTTGGACATTCGTAAGGGTGACGTTCTGATCGCTCTGGATGTACGCCGCTATGAGAACACAACGCTGGTGATCGGACAGCTCTGCCATGAACGCGAGGCTGAGATTGTGCTGTTCACTGACCAATGGCGCTCGCCCATTCACCGACTGGCACGCCACACCTTCAGCGCGCGTATCGCTGTCCCATCCGCGTGGGATTCAATGGCTGCGATTCTGGTCTTGCTGGAATGCGCCGTGGCCGAGGTTCAGGAACGCCTTTGGGATGATGTGAAAGCCAGAACAGATGCGTTGGAAGAGGCGTTTGATCGCACCAAATTGTTTCGCAAATTTGGACAAAGCAGTAGTTCAAACTAGAACTTTACGACTTTCGGATACAGCGCAACCAACCAAGCGCAGCTCTATTTCCTGCGTGCCACCACCTGCCCCAATTTTGAGAAGCACCCGCTTTGTGATAGAGTGACGGCAATAGCCTTCTAAATTTAATTGCAAATTCCGATTTGGGCCGCGGGTGCGCATGTCCGAAATTGATGCCAAAATAGTAAAGAAAAATGGGGTCCGTGCAGATTGGGTTGATCTGAGGGATCAGACCTATGTGCCGAACTTGGCCATCCTCAAGCACGCCTTGTCGATTGACCCTCAGTTGCTGACCGCACCTGACAATGCAGGTTTGCGGCATCCGATTTTCACAGTTCGACATCAAGGGACATCTGGGCGGTGTGTCGGGTTTGCGCTTGCCAACTTGATCGACATTCAGCGCCACCTGCAACGGGCCGAACGGGGTGAGCAACCACAGGGCGGCGCGACAAATGGGAAGGACATCACCAGCGCGGACATGCTGTATCGCATGGCATACTTCCATGACCGCTATCCAACGCTCGAGGCGATGAAGGTCGACGAGCGCGAAGGGGTTTTGACCCTGCGCTCGGCCATCAAGGGATTTTACCACCACGGAGCCTGTCTGGACTGGCCCTTTGCCACTCTCCCGCCTGATGACACAAGATGGCAAAGCAAGTGCTATCTGAATGACGGGCCGGACGCGGCGCGGCGTTTCACCAGCGTGGCGCAAGCACGGCACGCGCGCGACATTGGTTTGGGCGCGTATTTCCGGCTCGCTTCGGTTCTGAACCATTTTCATGCCGCCTTGAATGACGCGCAGGCCGTTTTGGTCAGCGCGAATATCCATGACGGCTGGCTTCAAGCCACGCAAGGCAACAGCGGTGTGATTGGATGGCCTCCTGAACAGGGCAAGTTGGGAACCCATGCCTTTGTGCTGACCGGCTATGACGAACACGGCTTTCATGTGTTGAACTCGTGGGGTCCTGAATGGGGCGGCTATCAGGGACAGGCCGGAATCGGGTTGTGGAGCTATGACGATTGGGCGCGCAACGTCATAGACGGCTGGGTGCTGCGTTTGGGCGTCCCTGCTCCTGCTGCATTCGGAGCCTCGGTTGGCGAGAAAGGCACAAAAGGTGTGATTGGCAAGATCCGGTCAGGCTCGACCCCCTGTTTTGAATTGGTCGGGCATTACATGCATCTTGACGATGGCTATCATGTTTCGACCGGGTCTTACCCGTCGTTCAAGGATGGCTGGTCCCGCACCCAAGCCCACCTTGCCCCCAAGCTCGACCCCAAGGCCGCGCCGGACGATCCCAATAAATATCGCGGACTACTGGTTTGGATCCCCGGCAGTCTGGAGGGCATCAAACCTGCCTTTTCTGCTGCCGCCGCGCGCAAGAATGCGATCAAGGCGATGGGGCTGTATCCCTATACGGTTTTCTGGTGCAACAGCTTTGTCGAGAAGTCGCTGGAGGTTCTGGAGACCCTTTTTGACAGCTGCACAGAGCAAGCCGGAGAAACCGCCGAACATCTGGACGAGCTGATCGAAAACCGCGTACGCGGTGTTGGGCGCGCCTTCTGGCGGGATATCGAGATGAGCGCCATGCGCGCGCTGAAAGGCACCGGCGAGCTGCCGTTCGAACGTCATCTTGACCGCAGCTATTCCGATACCGGCGTGGTCGGGGATTTCCTGCACAGCCTCCTCGATCTGAAAGAACAGACCGGCTGCGAGTTGCATATCGTGGCCGAGGGCGCGGGCGTGCTAATGGTGCACGAGATGCTGTCGCTGCTGAAGCCCGACATGCCGCCCCCGTTTTCCCGCCCCGGCGTGGATTTCCGCGAGACATGGTTCGACACAATGCATCTGGTACATCCGGCCATCGGCCTGCCCCGCGCACAAAACGTCCTGCTGCCCCGGATAACGCAGATGAACGGAACGCTGGATGCAGCACGCCACAGCAAAAGCCGGGCGCGTGGTCCAGTCGTTAAACCGGTCCTGCGTGCCGCCGACGACGTGCCCGCGCGCATTTACATCCCGACAGAGGAACTGGAAGACCGCGTCTGCTTCGGCGCCTATGGCAAATCCGTTTTGCATCTGGTCTCGAACGCGTTCGAAGATCGCTATCCCCTGCCGCGCGGCACGGATACGCCGGATGCTGGCGCATATCTGAAAGCGCGGCCCTTTCTGGGCATGGCCAGCCTTGTAGAAAACGACGCGGCGGTCGCCAGCGGCGCGATCTTTCGCCTGAACCGCATCCTCAACCAAAAACACGATCTTGAGCGCATTCAGCAGAGCGACCTGAATGCCGACCCAACCATCACCAACAGTATTTTCGAGTGCATCAGAGGAATCAGAAACACGTGACCTGACAAAGGAGAAGACCGATGGCCAAAATCTCAGTCGAACAGCTTATGTCCCAAATGGCGGATCCCAACGTCGCGGAAGAGGACTTGGCCAAATACTTCATCTTGGATGAAGAGAACTCTGGGGCGTTCAACCCGATGTTTGAACTGAACCCGAAAACGGTCGAGATTCCGGAAGGCCCAGATGCAAGGGCGCGCACTGCGGCAGCCATGAATTTTTTCAACTGGGCTTCGCGTACAAAACGGCAAGGCAAATTCAAGGAAAAGATCGGTGCCGGATATACGGGGCCGATTATCGTGTCTGAAGGGGACAGCTGGTTCCAATACCCGGTGCGGTTACACGACACCATTGATTATTTGATGAAGCCCTACGCAGTGTTTTCGCTGGGGGCTGCCGGTGATCTTTTGAAAAGAATGGCGGACAAGCAAGAGTACCTGAAAGCCTTAGAAGAACAGAAAGGCGAGATCCTTCTGTTGTCCGGCGGCGGTAATGATCTGGTCGCGGGTGGGGCACTTGCCTCGCATCTTGAAAAATTCGACCCGGCGCTCAAACCCGCTGACTATCTTCTGCCGTCCTTCCAAACTTTGTTGGACGATGCGATCCACAACTATGGGCGCATGTTCCGGGACGTACAGCAGGAATTCCCGCATGTCAGCATTCTGTGCCACGGCTATGATTATCCGATCCCGGATGGGGGCCGCTGGCTGGGTGCGCCCATGGAAGAGCAAGAGATCCTCGATAAGAAGCTACAGCGTGCCATTGCGGTCGAGATGATGGACGCCTTCAATCGTCGTTTACGGCGGCTGGCACGGTCTGTGCCGAACGCAACCTATATCGACTGCCGTGGCCTGATCAAAGACAAGCACTGGCATGACGAGCTTCACCCCGACAACACGGGCTATGCCGAGGTTGCAAAGAAGTTCCAGAAAGAGATCAAAAGGATCGAAGCTGATCGTATCAGCCCCGCCCCGATCGTTAGCGGGCCGTTTGGTTTGGCCAGCGATCTCGAGGCGGATATTCATCCAACGCCCGTCATCGCGGGTGGCACACCCAAGGGAATGTCCCTGCATGTGGGGCTGAACACGGTGGACCCGGCCCATTACAACGGTTGGGACGGTAAGCTAGCGGCCTGCGAGGCCGACGCATTGGATATGGAAGCCTTGGCCGAGGCCGAGGGGTTCACTCCCACGCGGCTTCTGACCGCCGACGCCACGCGGCAAAACGTGGTCGATGAAATCGAACGTGCAGCGGCCGGACTGAAAGCAGGCGACATGTTCCTGTTCACCGTCTCGGGCCACGGAGGGCGGGTACCTGACTTCAATCAGGACGAAGACCACGACGGCGACGAAAAGATGGACGAGACCCTTTGTCTTTTCGATTTTCAAATCGCCGATGACGAACTTTACATGCTTTGGACCAAGTTCAGCGCGGGCGTGCGTGTACTGGTCGTGCCGGACACCTGCCATTCAGGGTCGATGATCCGGTTTAGCCCCGGCGCGCCAACGACCCTGTTTGGGCGTCCGATGTCACCAAACCCGAATGTACGGGCGATGCCCCTGTATATCGAAGAGCGTGTGTGGCGCGCGAATGAAGCGGCGTATCGCGAGGCGTCGAAGTCTTATAGCGCGCTCAAAGAAAGCGTGATGACCTCGCCATTGTCCAGCCCGATCCAAGCCTCGGTCCTGAACCTTGGGGCTTGCAAGGACACACAGTATGCGATGGACGGTCCCCGGAACGGTGCCTTCACCGGCGCGCTTTTGGAGGTCTGGGCAGATGGTGCGTTCAAAGGGGACTATCGTTCCTTCCGCACCGCAATTGACGCCAAGATCAACAGCGACAGCCAAACACCGCAACTGTTCGAAACTCTGCTGAAAGAGCCGAACTTCGTCACAGATCGGCCCTTTACGCTGCTGCCGACACGCGGCGGGCGCACCACTTCAGTTGGTGGTCACATCCACGCCAGCGCCGAGGATGAAGAAGGCGATGAGAACGACCAAATTCCAGACGACGAAGTCCGCGCGATCCTTGACGCCAAAGCGCGCGGCGCTGGGTTTCGCGACACAACTGCCGCTCTAAACTGGCCGGACTATGCAAAGTTCGACGCCTTCATCCGTTCGCTGGGTCTGAGGAATTTTTCGACCGACGAGTTTCTTGTTCTGGGTGGCGGACACAGTACCCCCGGCGGGGCATGTCAGGGCAAGAACCGCTACCCTCCGCGCAATCTGTGGAACAACATTGCCAAGACCGCGCAGGTCATTGACCATCTGCGTGACCGGCTGGGCAAACCGATTGCGATCACCAACGCCTACCGTGCGCCTGCGTATAACAAATGTATTGGCGGTGCGACCTCCAGCCAGCATATGGCGTTCCGGGCGCTGGACTTCAAAGTATCGGGAATGGACGCACCCAAAGTCGCAACTGCCCTGCGTTGGCTTCGCGACAAAGAAGGTTTCTTTACAGGGGGTGTTGGTCGCTACAACAGCTTCACCCATATAGACACACGCGGCAACAACGCCACGTGGCCGCATGCGTTCCGGGATAGTGCGCTGCCAAGTAAATCGCCACTTCTGCCGCACAAACCGGGAGCCCCCTCCAAGCCTCCCAAACCCGAGAAACCTCAGACATCTCGGATACCGGATCGTATTCCAGATCGGATACCGGACAAGATCCCCGAGTTGGCGGACCGGATTGCGACGCTGATTTCTACCATTCTCGCCAAGACACGGTCCGCGCCGGGAGACTTCGCGCCGTCAGCTTTCGCCGAACCCACCACACGATCAGCGGGCCAGTTTGATCCGGATACGACCAGCGCAACCGCACAGCAGGCGCTTCAGTCGGCGGTAAATGCATCGAGCGTGATCTCGTTTGTCGAGAACCTGACCCCGCAGCAGAAAGAGGACGTGCTGCTGTCTACCCTATTCGCCCAGCGCGCAGCCGATGCGGCGTTTGATCCTGTAAAGGAACGCGAGGCATGGTTCGTGAAATACATGGAGTTGCTCAGCGTTCTGGGATGGAGCCGCGAGGCAGCGCCCGTCGAGGCCAGCCAGAAAATGAAAGGCAATGGCAGCTTTGATCAGGTCATTCTGGCCACGCTGGCGCAGGTCGCAACGGGAAACCAGTTTCGCATCGTGCAAAGCGCAATCGACGCGCTTCGCGGGCTGACGCAGGACGATGGCAAGATCAAGCTCTTCGACTTTGAGACCTCATCCTCGACCGGAGGCAATTTCCAGATCGGCAGCGCCGAGGCCGCAGGCAGTGTCATCAGCTTGGCTTTGGGTGCGTTCAACTTCACCTTCAAGGATCGCAAGCAAAATGTGCTGTTCGTGACTTGGGGCAAGAACGAGTTGGAGTATTGGCTGTCTGCCCAGAAGCTGACACTCAGCCCCGATATCTATGCAGATATTCGCGACATCGTACGCGACAAGCTGGCGGATTCGCGCCAGTCGCTAATCGCCGACATTGATCTGGGTTGATGGGGAATTTGACGATGCGCGCGACGGACATAGCCAAGCTGCAAATTGATCCGCGATACCTGCTGATCATGCTTCTGCCAGTGGGTGTTCTGATCATGGCCGAGTATCTGCTTGGCACGTTTGGGGACACGTCGGTTCATCTTGAGGGGTTGGAGCTCAAAGACCAATCCCAGCTGATCGAACTCAGCGCGCGCTATCGTTTTTTGGCAGCGGTTTTTTTCTTCGGTGGGGCGACAATCTCGGTCACGGCGATCTTCGTGTTCGAGCTTTACTCGCGCCACACAAGGCGGTCGATCCTAACCACGTTGGTGGGCATTTTGGTGGTGATCGCCGTATCGCTCAGCTTCTCGACGTTCGAGCCGGACTGGATGCCCGCAGGGTTCGAGAGCCAAGCCCTTTTGGGGGATAACCTGTATCATGCGTTGATGATCCCCGCCCAGTTGCCGGGCTGTGACGCCGAAGGCAGCCTGCCGAATGGGTGCGACCAGCAAGGTGCCTATTTCGCGATGGAGTACCTTTTGGATCGGGTCAATATCCTGACGTCTCTGTCGGCGGGGGCCGTCATTGCCGGAATGGTGCTGGCCCTGTCCAGACCGGCAAGCGTCGGCTTGTCAGCACATCCCGACCTTGAAGCGGAAGCACGCATTCTGAAATCCGCGCAGGAGGCCACGCAACGCTATCTCTATTGCTCGGGCATTTTGCTGACGACTGGAATGGTATTGATGCTGTCGTGGATGTCTTGGCCAGGTGACGCGATCCTGAATGACGACATGCGCAAAGCTCATGCCGAACTGGTCAGTTCTTTGTCGATCTATCGCGGCGTGACCTATTCGGTGCTGATCTTGTCGTATTATCTGCCAGTCAGCCTGTTCCTGAAAGTGCGTATTGATGCCTTCCATGATGCGGTTGACGCTGCCGGCCAACACGAACTGGCAGAAGACGTCGCTGGCTTCGACATCCAACGCATCGCAACCTTGGACGCGCTGAAAGCGATCATTGCCATCGTGTCCCCGATTTTGACCGGAGCGATTGGATCGTTCGGAAATCTGGCGGGGTTTGGAGGCTAACGAAAGCAAATCTGACCCTCTGAAATCCAGCACCGCCACATGGTAAATTGCACCGTCGTCAACTTTGACTTGTGCTTACCTCACGTCGCAATTTTTCTTCTAGATTTTTGGATCCAAAATACACTAGGCTGGATTCACCACTCGCGGACAGCCGGCCTTCTTTCGAAAAGTCGTCGATGAAACAGGACATTTCAATCAATGGAGAGCTCACCCCTTTGATCCAGCATCACTTGGTGGTCAAAGGACCGATTGGCACATGTGCCAACACGAGCAATATATCAATCCATAAACGAGAATGCGCTGTGCCACCCACCCCTTCGGCACGGCAAAATAGTTTCAAAGATGCACCAGTGATGGAAGGTGTTGAGCGCACCTTAAATGCGTGTCTGCGCGTCGAAGGTGACTTCGATGCTCTTAACCCAGCACCGGCCGCCGCCCATGCGTTTTTTGCGCAGAACATGGGCGCGGCCGGGCTGGCGGAGTTTCGAGATAAAGCGCCAATCTGCCACCTTCTAGTTAATACCCATAGTCTGGAATGAACTGTCATGGACATTGTCGATAGCCACACGGGTGGCGAACCCACGCGCGTCATCTTGAACGGCGGCCCTGATCTAGGTTCCGGCCCCTTGGCCCAGCGCGCCCAGACGCTGGCAGATGACCACGAAGATTTCTATCTGTCCGTTATGCTGGAACCACGCGGCCAGCCCGCCATGGTTGGCGCGCTGCTGGTCGAGCCGGTGGACCCCACGTGCGTCACCGGTGTGATTTACTTCGACGCGGGCGCGGTGATTGGCATGTGCGGACATGGCACGATCGGGCTGGCCGTGACGCTGTATCACCTTGGGCGGATCGGACTGGGCACCCATCGGATCGAAACGCCTGTTGGCGTGGTCGAGGTACTGCTGTCCGACCCCAACACCGTCACCGTTACCAATATCGAAAGCCGCCGCGTGCACGCAGGTGTAACTGTCGATGTACCGGGGCTTGGGAAAGTGACCGGGGACGTCGCCTATGGCGGAAACTGGTTCTTCATCCTTGATCCCTCGCCCCTACCAGTCGATCCCGGCAACATCCGCGCCTTGACCGATGCGGCCATCGCCATCCGTGACACGGCCAACGCGCAGGGCATCGGCGGCGGAGGGGGCGAGCCGATTGATCACGTGATCTTCCAAGACGCCTCGCCCAATCCAGACATGCACAGCCGCAACTTCGTGCTCTGCCCGGATGATGCCTATGACCGCTCGCCTTGCGGGACGGGAAGCTCGGCCCGCTTGGCCTGTCTGATCGCAGACGGTCGGCTGGCATTCGGTGAAGAGATCACGCAAGAAAGCGTCATTGGTAGCCCCTATCGTCTGTCCTGTACGCCGGGACCGAACGGGGGCGTCATCCCCTCGATCACGGGCCAAGCTTTTATCATGGCGGAAGGTCGATTGATCTTTGACGCCGCCGATCCTTTCAGGAATGGTATCCGCACCTGACCCACGTTTCACACAAGGTCCAAGATGTCTGACGAAATCACAATCATCGGTGCCGGGATCATCGGCGTCAGCATCGGGCTAGAGCTTGCCCGCCGCGGCCAGAAGGTGCGCGTTCTGGACCGCAAGGGCGTCGCGGGTGAGACCTCGGCCGGGAATGCGGGTGCTTTTGCGTTTCAGGAAATCGAGCCGCTGGCCAAACCCGGCATCATGAAGCAAGCCCCTAAATGGCTGTTGGACCCCTTGGGGCCACTGTCGGTCCCGCCAGCCTATGCAGTACAGATCGCGCCGTGGATGATACGGTTATGGCGGGCCAGTTGGCGCGATCGCTACGAAGGCTCGATGAAAGCACAGGCCGAATTGATGCACGTGGCGAAGGCTGCGTTTGAACGTCAGGTGGCACATATCAGACGCGACGATCTGATCCAGCGCAAAGGCCAAATGGCACTGTATGAGGGCGAGAAAGCCTATCGCAGCACCCTGCCCGCATGGGCTTTGAAGAAAGAACACGGCTTTGACGCCATCCACCTGACCAGCCCCGAGGCAATTGCCGAATACCAGCCGGGTCTGCACCCCCGTTTTACCCACGGGGCATTTACCCCCAATTGGTTCAACACCGTGGACCCGAAACTGTGGACCGAAACTGTGGCGCAGGCGCTGCGCGACGCGGGGGGCGAGATCCAGATCACGTCGGTCAAGAATATCCTACCCACGGAAACCGGCGTGCGGATCGACACGGATGAAGGGCCGATTGAAACCCAGAAGCTGATCGTAGCAGCCGGGGCGTGGTCGCATCATCTGGCACGTCTACTGGGCGACAAGATCCCGCTTGAGACCGAGCGTGGATATAACACCACCCTACCCCCAGGCGCGTTTGACCTGCGCACCCATCTGACCTTCAGCCAGCACGGCTTCGTGGCCTCGGTGATCAATGGCGGCGTGCGGATTGGTGGCGCGGTTGAGCTGGGCGGGTTGAAGCTGCCTCCGAATTTCAAACGTGCGGATGTCCTGCTGAAGAAAGCAAAGGCGTTCATGCCTGGCCTGAACACTGACGGCGGCACGCAATGGATGGGATACCGCCCGTCCCTGCCCGACACCCTGCCGGTGATCGGTGCCTCACCCAAGGATCCACGGGTGCTCTATGCCTTCGGTCACGGCCATCTGGGTCTGACGCAATCGGCTGGCACGGCCGAGCTGATCGCGGCCCTCGTCTTTGGTGAAACGCCGGGGCTGGGACTGGACGCGTTCGCACCGACGCGGTTCTGAACAGCAATCGTTACAGAACGCTCACGTCAACGTGCGCCACGGGGCGCTTCCATTTAGCGTCCAACACCCCATATCCTTGCCTTAACCATCAGGAGGAACACATGCGCTATCAAAAGACCCAAGATGCCATTGAACGCCTGACCCCGGAAGAATACCGGGTAACTCAAGAAAACGGGACCGAGCGGGCGTTCACGGGCAAGTATGACAAGCACTATGAACCGGGGATCTATGTGGATATCGTCTCGGGCGAGCCGCTATTCTCGTCCTCGTCCAAGTTCAATTCTGGCTGCGGCTGGCCTGCGTTCTCGACCCCGATCGTAACCGCCCATGTGACGGAACACCGTGACAGCACCTTCGGAATGGAGCGGGTCGAGGTCCGGTCCAAGCATGGCGATAGTCACCTGGGGCACGTCTTCCCTGACGGCCCACGCGAAATGGGCGGGATGCGCTATTGCATCAACTCGGCCTCGCTGCGCTTTGTGCCGAAAGACCAGATGGAGGCCGAAGGCTATGGCGACTATCTTGACCTTGTGGAGGGAAACCAATGACTGAACGCGCAATTCTGGCCGGTGGCTGTTTCTGGGGCATGCAGGATTTGATCCGCAAGATGCCGGGCGTGGAAAAGACCCGTGTGGGATACACCGGCGGGGACGTTCCCAACGCGACCTATCGCAACCACGGCACTCATGCCGAAGGAATCGAGATCTGGTTTGATCCGGCCAAGATCAGCTATCGCACGCTGTTGGAGTTTTTCTTTCAGATCCACGATCCGACCACGGTGAATCGTCAGGGCAATGACCTTGGCACCAGCTACCGCTCGGGCATCTACTATCTGTCGGAAGACCAGAAAGCGATCGCGCTAGACACCATCGCAGATGTCGATGCCAGCGGGATTTGGCCGGGTAAAGTCGTGACCGAGGTGAAAGCCGCCGGTGATTTCTGGGACGCAGAACCCGAGCATCAGGATTACCTGGAGCGTCTGCCCAATGGCTATACCTGCCATTTCGCCCGCCCCGATTGGGTCCTGCCCAAACGCGCTGCTGAATAAGACAACGCATGACCCAACCAGATTTTGACAACAGCTTCGTCCGCGAGCTTCAGGGCTTTTATGTCGATTGGAAGGGCGCGCAAGTGCCCGACCCAAAGGTCTTGCGTCTGAACCGCCCTTTGGCGGACGAACTTGGCTTGGATGCAGATCACCTGATGACCCCGGATGGCGCGCAAGAGCTGGTAGGAATGCGCATTCCCGACGGCGGCAGTTCAGTCGCGATGGCTTATGCCGGGCACCAGTTCGGGGGGTTCTCGCCCCAACTGGGCGATGGCCGCGCGCTCTTGATTGGCGAGTTGATTGACAGAAACGGAAACCGCCGCGATCTGCACCTGAAAGGCTCGGGAAAGACGCCCTTTTCGCGTGGCGGCGACGGCAAAGCCGTGCTTGGCCCCGTCTTGCGCGAATACCTGTTGGGCGAGGCGATGCACGCCCTTGGCATCCCCACCACCCGCGCGCTTGCGGCCTCGACCACCGGCGAAACGGTGCTGCGTAACAATGGGCCTGAGCAGGGCGCTGTGCTGGCGCGGGTTGCTGCGTCTCACTTACGGGTCGGCACGTTCCAATTTTTTGCGGCGCGGGGCGACCATGGGCGCGTGAAGCAGCTGGCGGATTACGCCATCGCGCGGCATTACCCCGAAATCGCGGACACCGACGCACCGTATCTTGAGCTGTTCCGGCAAGTGCAGGCCCGTCAGGCTGCGCTGATCGCCAGCTGGGTGCATGTGGGCTTTGTCCACGGGGTTATGAACACCGACAACATGACCATCTCGGGCGAGACGATTGACTATGGCCCCTGCGCTTTCTTGGATGCCTACAGCCCGGACGCAGTGTTTTCCTCGATCGACCGGCAAGGGCGCTATGCGTTTGGAAACCAACCCAATCTGGCACATTGGAACCTTGCCCGGCTCGCGGAAACGCTGGTCTTGCTGATCAATCCTGATGACCAAGACGCGGCCATTTCACAGCTGATGGAAGTGCTGGAAGACTTCCCTGCGCAGTATCAGCAGCACTGGCTGGTTGGCATGCGCAAGAAGCTTGGCCTGTTCACCGCACGTGACGAGGATCTGGTTCTGGCGAACGATCTGCACAGCCTGATGCAAGAGGACGGCAGCGACTACACCCGCACCTTCCGCGCACTTTCGCGAGTGGCGGATGGGGATGCGACGGCGCTAGACGGGCTATTGCAGGCTGAGGGCACCGTAGACTGGATCGCGCGCTATCAACACCGGCTAAAACACGACGGCGAAAGCGATACGCGCGTGGCAGCAATGGACGCGGTCAATCCGATCTACATCCCGCGCAACCACAAGGTGGAAGAGGCTTTGGCGGCTGCATCTGACGGTGACATGGAACCGTTTGATCGGATGCTAAAAATTCTCAGCACCCCCTTCGTGGAACAGCAAGGCGCCGAGGCCTACACCCTGCCCGCCCCTGACGGGTTTGGACCCTACACGACCTATTGCGGGACCTAGCCGGGTACCAAGCTGTTCAGAATGTCGGTTTCCCGCCCTCAATAGACCATTCCCAATCGCTTCGCCGCGCTTGCCTTGTGGCAGAACGGGCCTGTATCAGGGATGCCTGAGCTGAGCTAAGGACCGCATATGTCGGATCTGTGGGAAGGAATAAGTCAGGCGCTCTGGCTGCTGGTGACGCTGGACGCGGATCTGGTCGAGATCACGCTGCGTTCGTTGCGCGTGACGCTGACAGCTTTGGTCATCGCCTGCGCCATCGCCCTGCCGATCGGAGCCTTCCTTGCCGTCCGCCGCTTCCGCGCCCGCCGTTTCACCATCGCGCTTTTGAACGCTCTGATGGGCCTGCCGCCTGTCGTGGTCGGGCTGATCGTCTATGTGCTGCTCAGTCGCTCCGGCCCCTTTGGCGTCTTCGGGCTGATCTTCACCCCGACCGCCATGATTATCGCGCAGGTGATCATCATCGTTCCGCTGATCGCATCCATCGCGCATCAGGCTCTGCGCGAACTTTGGTCTGACTACCACGACCTTCTGATCTCGTTGAACACAACGCAACGGCAACGCATGGCCGCGCTTTTGCGGGACGGACGTCGCGCACTTTTGACTGCCGCGTTGGCAGGTTTTGGCCGCGCCATTGGCGAGGTCGGCGCGATCATGATCGTTGGCGGCAATATCGACCACCACACCCGCGTCTTGACCACGGCCATCGCACTGGAAACCGGCAAGGGTGACTTTGCCATGGCACTGGGGCTGGGCTTTGTGTTGATCCTAATGGCGATTGCGGTGAACCTTGCAATCCACATCATCGGGCGCACCGAACAAGAGGGGCGCTGGTGATGAGCACCCTATTCCCTCTGATCCTGACCAGGGCCACAATCCGACGCAAAGGCAAGCGGTTGGTGGGTCCCATTGACCTGACACTCCAAGGCCAAGGCATCACCATCGTCATTGGCCCAAACGGGGCGGGGAAAACAACGCTTCTGCGGATGATGCACGGTATCGCCCGCCTTTCGGACGGCGCCATCACATGGGGCTGCGATCTGAACACAGCACGCCAAGCGCAATCTTTTGTCTTTCAGCAGCCAATCCTGATGCGACGCTCTGTGCGCGACAACATCGCCTATCCCCTACGCCTGCGTGGCGTTGCCAGAGATCAGGCCCGCGCGAAGGCCAGCAAAGTCGGGCAACAGGTCGGGCTTGGAGCAATGCTAGACCGCCCCGCCACCTTCCTGTCCGGTGGCGAACGGCAGAAGCTTGCCATCGCCCGCGCGACGATCACCGACCCAACGCTCTTGTTTCTGGATGAACCATGCGCCTCGCTTGATGGCCGCGCCACGCGCGAGATCGAAGAGATCCTGCTGCAAGCCGCGGCCTCGGGCACGCGCCTGATCATGTCCACCCATGACATGGGGCAGGCACGCCGCTTGGCGGATGATGTGATGTTTCTGCTGAACGGACAGATCCACGAACACGCGTCCGCAGACCAGTTTTTTGACCACCCCAAGACCCCGGAAACACGGGCTTTCCTGAACGGAGATATCGTCGAATGAAAACCTTTGTAGCTGGTCTTTGGCTTACCGTTGCCACCACCGGAGCAGCCTTTGCAGAAGACTTGAAACTGGCCGTTACAACGTCCTTTCACAACTCGGGTCTGGCCGAGGTTCTATTGCCCGCCATCAAAGACGACACCGGATTTGATGTGCAGCTTTTGGTCGTCGGCACGGGGCAAGCAATCCGCCTGGGTGAAGCGGGCGACGTGGATGCCATACTTGTGCATTCCCGCGCGGCGGAAGAGGCGTTTGTAGATGCGGGTCACGGCACCCATCGGCGCGAAATCATGTATAATGATTTTGTCCTAATCGGCCCCGCAGAGGACCCCGCCGGGATCAAAGCCGCCACCAGCGCGTCGGACGCGCTTGCGCGTATCTCGGACGCTGGCGCCGCTTTTATCAGCCGAGGTGATGACAGTGGCACACACAAAGCTGAAAAGCAGTTGTGGGCTGCCGCCGATCTGACGCCCGCTGCCGATTGGTATCGCGAGGCAGGTGCCGGAATGGGTGCTGCCCTAAACATCGCAGCAGGGATGCAAGCTTACATCTTGTCGGACCGCGCCAGCTGGCTGAACTTCGGCAACAAGGGGGATCTGGCCCTGCTGTTCGCTGGCGATCCAGTTCTGTTCAACCAATACGCCTTCCTGCCGGTGAACCCTGAAAATCACCCACATGTGAACGCCAAAGGGGCCCAGGTGCTTGAATCTTGGCTGATATCGGACCGCGCGCGCGAGTTGATTGACGGCTATCAGATCAACGGAGAAACCCTGTTTACCTTCAACGCGACACCCGCAGCCCGGTAGGACGCAACCGCAAAACAGCCTCGGGATCGCTGTAAAGAACAACGAACCCGAGTGTTTGCATGGGCACGCCACGTTGCCCATGAAATGTGCTTTCACCTTTTCCAAATCCCACCCCCGGTCGGATCAGCGTAAGCACAATTGGTTGTCGCGGGACGCTTAAGAAGCTTCCGTCGCGAGGAAACGTGCCGTTCGCCGGTCCAATTTCCGGCGGCGAGACATAGTGAAGCGAGTTGCCTCCCCGCGACGAAGCATCCCGACCAGTCCGAAGAAGATGAACCCAACCTGGATCAGGAAGGCACCCAGGTTGAAGGCATCAATCAAACTGGCCAGCACAAGCAACGCTGCCACGATTTTGGACAGCGAATACCCAGCGCCGTTGCCGCATGTATACCCACATTGAACCAGTGCGAACCCACCCACATAGATGGCCGATCCGATCACTCCTCCGAGCTGGAGAAGCCAAGGGTATCCCGCAAGAATTTCGAGAACATTTGGCAACTTAAAAAACCTCTTTGCATCAATACGATTGAATCTAAGAGGTCGCGGGGAAGGCGTCATACCCAAGTTAGGGTAAAATGATCCTAGGGCAGATATTTCTCCACCTCATCCAGCACGTCACGCCAGTGACGGAAGAACACAAGCTGCCCTGCATCGTCATACAAACGATAGTCGATCCAATCAAAATCGCCCCGGAATTCGGCCAAGGTCTCAAGTGGCACCTGTGGATCCTGGGCGCCATTCATATAGATCACAGGCAAGCGCCCTTTCAACGAATTGGCCAAGTCAGACCAATCATTTTGCTGCTCACCCATCACCATCCGCGAGAACGCCTCGTGCGCGGAATGCGTGTCAGTCAAAGCGGTTTCCGATCCTGTGACCATTGCCTCGAAAACCTCTGGGTTTTCAAAGGTTTCGATGTCCGCTGGATTATTTCCATAGACCGCATGAACGAAGCCACGCTTGCCGATTTTCCGCGCCAGATAGAACCCGGCTTTGACCATGAAGGGCAGAAGGTGCGGCGTGTATCGGGCACCGGCCAGAATGAAACGGTGCCATTTCTCCATCCGCTCATATTGCGCCTTTTTGGTCATGGGCAGCGTCCCAGCGCAAGCGATGATCGCCGTCAGTTCGACGTCGTCCTGTTCGGCCAGAGAAAAGGCGTAAAAACTGTCCGATCCCAGCGAAATCACCGGGCAACGGTCCACCCCTTCGGCTTGCATGATCTGGACCGTGTCGCGGGTGGCGCTGATGTCATAATCGACCGATTTCGGCACCATGTCAGATTGGCCAAATCCTGCGCGGACTGGAACAATAACCCGCAGTCCACGCGCCTGTGCCTCGGCCTCGGCCGAGGCAGGCCAGCGCACCAGACCATAGTCCAGAGGCAGGAACACGACAGGCTTGCCTGCCGGATCGCCCAGCACCAGATAATCCAGCCGCCGCCCGTCCGGCGTGATCAGAGTCTGGAAGCGGCGCTCTTCAAGCGTGGCATAGCCACGGCTAACAATGCGCGGGCCGGGATTGGCATTGATCGTCAGGTTCGACATATCCATGACCGACAGCGCAAGGCGCACCAGCTCGATCTGGCTTTTGGTTTCGGTTTTGGACAGGATCGACTTAATCTGAGCGCGCACCGTATCGATCGACCGGCCCCGCTGTTCGGCAATCTCTTTGACCGAACAGCATTCGACAAGACTTTGCACCACTTTGGCCTCAGCCCCGGTCAGGTCAAAAGCGCGTTTCAAGATGTCTTCAAACCCGTCCGGGCAGCTGACTTCCGACGAGGCCGCAAGAACGAACGCGCCCCGGTCGCCCACTTGGACCTCTTGCAGGCGCACCACGACGAAATGCCCCTTCTCGCGCGACCTCAGCCGCAGCACCGCAGTTTTGTCACCCGCTTCGGACGTCAAGGCGCGGGCGGCGACGCGAATGC
The DNA here is from genome assembly GCF_049800855.1 of Aliiroseovarius sp. S253. Classification (NCBI taxonomy): domain Bacteria; kingdom Pseudomonadati; phylum Pseudomonadota; class Alphaproteobacteria; order Rhodobacterales; family Paracoccaceae; genus Aliiroseovarius; species Aliiroseovarius sp. S253. Next base: position 199,290 of record NZ_JBNAFW010000002.1, read on the forward strand.
TTTCAACGTCCTCTGGATTCACACGCATGGTTGCAATGTCATCGCCAAGCGATAGGCCCAACACCTGCTTGGCGGCCGAGTTCACGGCGGCGACCTTGTCCTGAGGGTCCAGAAGAAATGCCGCCACCTTATCAAAAGGTGCGATGGCCGCGTTCAGTTGGTCCTGCGTGCTGGACTGATCCAGTCGATCCAAAAACGCGCCCGCACGCTCAAAGTGGCTGGATATCGACTGGTCGTCCAACAGCCGCGGGGCAGACAGATCCACACCTTCGCGCATTGGTTTCAGGGCGGTTTCCCACAGATCCAGCAGCGTTTCGTACCGCGACGGATCAAGCGCCACATCATACAGGCGTTCGATTGCTTCATCACGGGTTTTGCCGGTCAGGCCATCTTCCTGGGCTGACATCGGATGAGCTGGTTCAGTCATATCCATACCGTGTCAGAGCGCCAATCGGCGCAGGGTTCGCATAGGTTAATTCTAGCAATCCGCACGTGCCCCGCCAAGGGGCGCAGGCTTACGGGAATCCCGTAGGAATCACCACTTGACGCAGGTTTTGCAGGCGAATGTTGTACGTCGCCCGAGGCGAGCAATCTCAGCTAGAACTAGCTATTTGCCATCAATCGCGCGACATCCAGCATCCGGTGCGAGAAGCCCCACTCGTTGTCATACCAGCCGAAAACCCGCAGCAATCCACCCTCACACACCGAGGTTTCGGGGCCGGAAATGACAATGCTTTCGGGGCGCATCCGCAAGTCGGACGAGACCAGAGGTTCCTCTGTCCAGCCCAGCACTTTCCCGGTTGCGCCTTCTTGCAGGATCGCGCGGGCCTGCGCCTCGTCGACCTCATCGCGCACACGCACGGTCAGATCGATACAGGATACAGACGCGGTGGGCACACGGATCGCGCGAGCCTCGACCTTGCCAGCCAATTGAGGCAGCACGTCGCCCACCAGTTTGTGGGCGCTGGTGGTGGTCGGCACCATCGACAGCGCCGCTGCCCGCGACCGCGCAGCATTGGCGCGGGGCTTGTCCACGGTGGGTTGGCTGCCCGTATAGCAGTGCACGGTGGTCATATGGCCCCCGATTACCCCCAAGCGGTCGTCCAGCAGCTTCAAAAGCGGCGCCAGCGCGTTTGTTGTACAGGATGCATTGGACACGATCCGATGCCCCGCCAACTGATCCTCGTTCGCGCCCAGCACGACGGTCACATCCGCCTCGGACGACGGACCCGAAATCAAGACATTGCGCGCGCCTGCTGCCAGTCCACGTTCAGCCACAGCGCGTTTGCCCGCCATGCCGGTGCATTCCATAACCACATCCACATTGGACAGGTCCATCGTGCTGATGTCGGGCTTGTCATAGAACGGGATGCTCTGCCCGTTGATCACAAGCGCCTGTTCCGCGGCTGAAACCTCGCCCGGGAAAGGACCGAATACGCTGTCGTACTTGAACAGATAGGCACAAGTATCCAAGCTTTCGATATCGTTGATAAAGGCCACTTCAAACGGCCCCATATCCTGCGCCAAGATACGCAGAATGGATCGGCCAATGCGGCCAAACCCGTTCAATCCGATGCGAATCTTCTGTGACATCGTTGATCCCTCGCGCGTGTTTCCGTGCCACAGAAGGGGAAATAGGCGGAAGGTTCAAGCATTTTGATCAAAACCCACTTAAGGGCATGTGGCGGTTCACATCCTTATAGAGCAGATAGCGAAACGGCCCCGGACCGCCCGCGTAACACGCTTGCGGGCAGAAGGCGCGCAGCCACATGTAGTCGCCGGCCTCGACCTCGACCCAATCTTGGTTCAGGCGATAGACGGCTTTGCCTTCCAGCACATAAAGCCCGTGTTCCATCACATGGGTTTCGGCGAATGGGATAACCCCGCCCGGCTGGAAAGTCACGATGTTCACATGCATGTCGTGGCGCAGATCCGAGGGATCGACGAACCGTGTCGTCGCCCATGCCTCGTCCGTGTCGGGCATTGGGATCGGGTCGTGATCGGCCTCGTTCGTGACGAAGGGCGTTGGGGCGTCAATGCCGTCGACCGGCTGATACCGCTTGCGGATCCAGTGGAAACTAACCGGCGCGTCCGAGCTGTTGGTCAACCTCCACGCACAACCCGCCGGAAGGAACGCATAGCCACCCGTCTGCATGTCATGCGTTGTCCCGTCGATGGTCACGCTCATCTCACCCTCGACGACGAACAACACCGCCTCGGCGTCCGGGTTATCCTCGGGCCGATTACTTCCGCCACCCGGCGCGACCTCGGCGATATAATGCGAGAATGTTTCAGCGAAGCCCGACAGCGGACGCGCCAAGACCCAAAACCGCGAATCCTTCCAATGCGGCAGGGCCGAAGTCGTGATGTCCGACAACGTCCCCTTAGGGATCACGGCGTAGGCATCCGTAAACACCGCGCGATCCGTTAAAAGCTGGGTCTGCGGCGGCAAGCCGCCCTTGGGCGTGTAATAGGTCGGTTTCTTCATCAGGGCCTCCGATTGACGCCCCATTCAATCGCAAGACGGCACACCCGCCAAGGTTTTTCACGCGGAACCTATGACGAATGCTCACGTTTTCGTATGCCTCATGGACGAGAGGTGCAGATTTGGTCCAGATAACCAAGAAACGCCGCAATAAATTGGCGAAGGGAAAGGACGCGTCATGCTGGACGCTTATGCACGCAAACTGATAGATCCGCCGCTGGATCGGGCTGGCGGCCTGCTGGCTCGGGTGGGCATTAGCGCCAATGCCGTGACTTTGGTCGGGCTGGGCCTTGGCCTGCTGGCCGCGGTCAGCATCGTGTTTGGGCAGTTCGTGCTGGCTCTTTGGCTGGTTCTGGCCTCGCGCCTTGCGGATGGTCTGGACGGAGCCGTCGCCCGCGCCAGCACGCGCTCCGATTTCGGCGGCTATCTGGATATCACCGCCGACTTTGCCTTCTACGGCGCCATTCCGCTGGCGTTCATTCTGTACGATCCCTCCACGAACGGCATTGCAGGCGCGATCCTGCTGCTGAGCTTTTATGTGAATGGCGCCAGCTTTCTGGGTTATGCCATCCTCGCTGCAAAGAAAGGGCTCGAGACCCGCACGCAGGGCGTCAAATCGCTCTACTATTCCAACGGCATCCTCGAGGGCACGGAAACCATCCTGTTCTTCGTGCTTCTCTGCCTTGCCCCCCGTTTCTTCATGCCCTTGGCATGGCTGTTTGCCATCGCCTGTTTCGCCACCGCCATTCTGCGTGTCTGGGGTGCGTATCAGGCCTTTGGCCCCTCTCTTTCTGATCAACAGGAGTCCAAATGAAACACCTTGCTCTTGCCGCCAGCCTGCTGGCGTCGACCCTTCTGCCCACGGCCAGCATTGCCGATCCAGATCCCGCGAATTGGGACGCAGTACTGGACGAGGCGAAAGGCCAGACCGTGTATTGGAACGCATGGGGTGGTTCGCCCACCACGAACGCGTTCATCGAATGGGCAGGCGACCAAATCCAAGCACGCTATGGCGTGACGCTGGAGCATGTGAAGCTGACCGACACCGCCGACGCCGTAACCCGCGTTTTGTCAGAAAAGCAAGCCGGTCAGGATGATGATGGCGCGATCGACATGATCTGGATTAACGGGGCCAATTTTGCCTCGATGAAGGAAAACGGCCTGCTGTTTGGCCCGTTTTCCGAGGATCTACCGAACTGGCAATTCGTGGACGCGGAAGGCAAGACTGTGCGCACAGACTTTACGGTTCCCGTCGAAGGCTATGAAGCTCCGTGGGCAATGGCGCAGGTGGTGTTCATGTATGACACCGCGGATATTGCCGAGCCACTTCCGTCCGCTGCCGCGATCCTTGAATGGGCCAAAACCCATCCCGGCCGCTTCACCTATCCCCAGCCGCCTGACTTCCTGGGCACGACCTTCCTGAAGCAAATGCTGGTCGAGCTGCTGGACGATCCCTCGGTTCTGGCCGCGCCTGTGTCTGACAAAAACTACGCCGACGTGACCGCTCCACTGTGGGATTATCTGGAAGAGCTGACCCCCGCCCTGTGGCGCGAGGGCCGCACCTATCCGCCCAACGGCACCCGCCAGATCCAGCTGATCAATGACGGCGAGCTAGACATGGCTGTCTCGTTCAGCCCCAGCGCGGCCTCGACCGCGATTGCCAATTACGAGCTGCCCGACACAGTGCGCACCTTCGTTCTGGACAAAGGCACCATCGGCAACGCGTCCTTCGTGGCGATCCCCTATAACTCGGGATCGAAAGCGGGCGCGATGGTGCTGGCTGACTTCCTGATGTCGCCCGAGGCGCAGGCCAACGCCCAAGACCCGAACGTGCTGGGCTATGGCACCGTTCTGAACATGGCCGCCCTGTCTGACGAAGACCGCGCCCGTTTTGACGCGCTGGATCTGGGTATCGCCACACTGACCCCGGCCCAGCTTGGCCGCGTGCAGGACGAACCCCACCCCAGCTGGATGACCCGCATCGCGGAAGACTGGCAGACACGCTACGGCGTTCAGTAAAACATCTGATTGCCCCGCGTCCTGCACGCGGGGCACTATCTCACCATGACCCGCTTCCCCCGCCTTCCCCTGTTTCCTTTGCTGACGGTCCTGTTCCTGCTCGGGCCGCTAGTGGCGGGGTTGTGGGGTACGCTTCTGCCCGCCTTTGGGCACTTCCCGGTGGGCGGGCAACATGGGCCATCGCTCGACCCGTTTCGCGCGCTTCTGGACTGGCCCGGACTGCCCGATGCGTCCCGGCTGTCACTGGTCACGGGCATTGTCTCGGCCCTGCTGTCGCTGGCGATTACGACTTTGATCCTTGCGGGCTGGACAGGAACCCGTGGGTTTCGGGTGCTCGAGCGCCTTTTGTCACCCTTCCTGTCTGTTCCCCATGCCGCCGCCGCCTTCGGGCTGGCCTTTCTGATCGCCCCATCAGGCTGGATCGCACGACTGTTCTCCCCGTGGCTAACCGGGTGGGACCGACCGCCCGACCTTTTGATCCTGAACGACCCGTGGGGGCTGTCGCTTATCGCTGGCATGGTGGTGAAAGAGGTTCCGTTCCTGCTGCTCATGTCCATCGCCGCACTTGGCCAAATCGACGGTCGCCGCCGCATGGCGTTAAGCCAAAGCATGGGATACGGCCGCATAAAGGCGTGGATGATCGCCATCTTCCCAGCGCTTTACGCCCGCATCCGACTGCCTGTCCTTGTGGTCCTGACATGGGCCATGTCCGTGGTGGATGTGGCAGTGATCCTTGGCCCATCAACTCCGCCCACCCTGTCGGTGCAAATCGTACGCTGGATGTCCGACCCGGATATCGGCTTCCGCCTGCTCGCCGCCGCCGCCGCACTATGGCAGCTGGCACTGGTCGTCGCGGGCGTCGGCCTGTGGTTTCTGGGCGAACACCTGATTGCCCGTCTAGCCCGTCGTCACGTAGAAACCGGGCAACGCGGGCGCAGCGACGCTACCCTCCGCGTCGCAGGCTTCGCCCTAGGTACTACCGTCTCGCTGTCTCTGCTTCTGGGCTTCCTTGGCCTGATCATCTGGTCCTTCGCCGGGTTCTGGAGCTTCCCTGACCTGCTGCCCGACCAGTTCACCCTGCGCAGCTGGATGCGCCACCGAACGGGCAGTCTGGATGCGCTGGGAGAGACCGCGCTGATCGCCGGGGTCTCGGTCTCGATCGGGATGATCCTGACCATTGGCTGTCTGGAGACCGAGGAAAGATACGGCCTGCGCATGACTCAGCGCGGGATGTGGCTGATCTATTTGCCGCTGATCCTGCCGCAAACCGCCTTCCTACCGGGGTTGCAAACGCTGCTGCTGAACCTTGGGCTTGGAATGGGACGCGTGCCGGTCATTTTGGTGCATCTGGTCTTCGTCTTGCCCTATCTGCGCCTGTCGCTGGAAGGCCCATGGAGGGCGTGGGACAACCGGCAAGCCACAGTCGCCAAGGCGATGGGGGCCTCGCCAAACCAGATCCTGTGGCGCGTGCGTCTGCCCATGCTGCTGGCTCCGCTTTTAACCGCAACCGCCGTCGGCGTTGCCGTGTCGGTCGGACAATACCTGCCCACGCTTCTGGCAGGCGGAGGTCGGGTCGAGACCTTGACGACCGAGGCCGTCGCCTTGGCATCCGGCGGGGATCGTCGCGCCATTGGTGTCTTCGGCCTGATGCAAACTGCCGCCGCGATGCTGCCCTTCGCGCTGGCCTTGGCGCTGCCAGCTTTGGTATGGCGCAACCGAAAGGGGCTTTTGAATGGGTAATGGATTGCATCTGGATCAGGTCCGCATCCTGAAAGACGGCGCCAAGCTGATCGAGATCGACACGCATGTCGCGCCCGGATCGGTGCTGACGCTCATGGGGCCTAGCGGCGTTGGGAAATCCACGCTGCTATCCGCGATCATTGGCACCCTGCCCCCGGCGTTCGCACTGCACGGCCATGTCCGTTTGGAAGGCCGCGACCTGCTGCCCTTGCCGCCCGAGGATCGCTGCGTCGGGATCCTTTTCCAAGACGCGCTTCTGTTCCCGCATCTCAGCGTCGGGGCCAATCTGGCCTTTGGGCTGGCCCAAGGCGGCCCGCGGGCCGAACGTCGCGCGCAGATTGACTCTGCTTTGGCAGAAGTGGGACTGGAGGGCTTCGCTGACCGAGACCCCGAAACCCTGTCGGGTGGGCAGCGGGCACGGGTGGCGTTGATGCGGATGCTTCTGTCAGAACCAAAGGCGCTGTTGCTGGACGAGCCCTTTTCCGGCCTTGATGCCGCCCTGCGCCAACAGGTGCGCGCGCTGGTGTTTGACCACGCCAAAGCCCGAGCTTTGCCGGTTCTGATGGTCACCCATGATCAGGAAGACGCGGATGCAGCTGGGGGCGAGTTGGTGAGGCTCGGCTAAATCCTAACCAGCTTCCGGTTTTCCAGACGATAGCCATCGGGCGCAATCTCGGCCCGGAAATCAGGGGCATGGCTGACCAGCAAGATCGCTTGATCCAGCCCTTTCAGGATCTCGGTCAGGCGGGCGTAGTTGTCCGGGTCCAGCGCGTTGGTGGGTTCGTCCAAGATCAGCACTTCGGGTTCCATTGCCAACACGGTGGCCAGTGTCACCAGACGCTTTTCGCCGCCCGACAGCTTGTGCGTAATTCGGTCGCGCAGATGCATTAGGCTAAGGCGGGTCAGCACCTGATCAACAATCGCCAATGCCTCGTCCTTGGACTTGCCTAAGTTCAGGGGGCCAAAGGCTACATCCTCGGCCACGGTGGGGCAGAACAGCTGATCATCCGCGTCCTGAAAGACAAACCCGATGCGGCGGCGGACTTCGTGGAAATCGGCTTCCTCGGTGCGGGGTTTGCCAAAGGCGCTGATGGTTCCGGCACTAGGCGGCATGAGCCCCATGATAAGCTTCAGAAGCGTCGACTTACCCGCACCATTCGGCCCGACAATCGACAGACGCTCGCCCGGATCCATCCGCATGGACGCCCCGTCCAGCACCGGTTCAAGCCCCGGATAGGCGAAATGGATGTCATTGAGTTCAAGCAGCGGCATATGCGACCTCGGCCCAGATCAGGGCAGCCAGAGCAAGCAGCATCGCGCCTGCAAACATTACATCGGTACGGGTCAGGCGGAACTCTTCCAGCAAAACGATCCGACCAGAAAAGCCACGGCATTTCATCGCCGCCAGAATACGTTCGGACCGTTCAATCGCGCGCACCAGCATCATGCCCACCAAATAGCCATAGCTGCGATAAGTGTGCCAGTTGGTGCCGGGGCGAAACCCGCGCAGTTTCATCGAGGTGCGCAACCGCATGTATTCTTCACGCAGCACGTCGATATAGCGGATCGTGAACATCATCAGATGGACCAGCCGCTCGGGCGTTTTTAGTGCAAAGAGCGCGTGACCCATCGTGACCGGCTCCATCGAGCCGACCAGCGTCATCACCGCCAGAATGACCGCGTTGGCGGTCAGCGCGATCTCGGTCGCGCGCCAGAGACCTTCCCATGTGGCGTCAAACCCGAACACCGAAAACATCGGCGTGCCGGGCATGGTGAAGGGCAGCAGGATCAAGGTGAAGATGATGAACCCATCCATCATCGCCATGCGTTTCAATGTCTTCTGAAACGGCAGGCCTGAAATGGCCAAGAGCCACATCGACAGGATCAGTGCTCCGGATAGAACCCGCAGGTCATCCAGCGCGACTACGGTGATCGCATAAATCACGGTCATCACGATGCGCATACGCGGGTCAAGCGACGACACGGCCGCCCGAAGTGCGCCAAAACCGGTAAGCGGCTTGTCTTCCCCTGTCAGGACATAGGTCACTTGCCGCCCTCCATCTTGCGGCGAGCGGCGATATAGAAGCCCAGACCGAAAAGGCCGACGATATAGCCAATCCCGCCCAAAACGGTCTGCAGATCGTTCTTGTTCTTATAGGCGCTGATTTCCTGCCGCAGGGGGCGCAACTCGGTGCGGATCATCGTGGCAAGCTCGGCGCGTGCTTGATCGGATAATCCGGCGGGAACCAATTCCGAGGTGGAAGGCGCTCCATTCAGAACCGACGCGGCGGCGCTGGTCTCAGCGGCCTCTTGCCCCATCAGTTGGGCGACCTCGGCGGCGGGCATGATGACCTCGGCCACGTGGCCTGCGCCCAGATCGCCTCGGAAGATATGGGCGACGGGTTGCGTGGGTGTATAGAGGAAGAAACCGTCCGCGTCGGTCACGGTCTCGCCCAGTTTTTTACCTGCCTCGTCAAAGACCTCGATTGTCAGGTCGGTGGCCATAGCGCCGTTAGAAAACCCAATCTCGCCTTCGATGTCGGACCCAGACGGGAAGACAGACGAAATGACGTTGTGGGCCAGAGCCGGAACGGGAGCTGCCAAGACTAGGATCAGCGCAAGTGATCGGATCATGCCCATCCCCCTTTCGAGCCCGTAAACAGCTCGGGCTTCACGCGGCGGGCCAGGAAGATAGCCGCGCCGGACAGAAGCGCTTCGATGATGATGACTGGAATATGCGCGACGAAAACCAGTTTGGCGGCAGGGATGAATTCGTCCCCTGACAGCGCCAGAGAAAACGCCACAGCCAAAGTTGTGACTGCGATGGCGAAACCGCCGCCAATTCCGCCCCAAATCGCGCCCTGCATAGGTGTGCCACGGGCAACGAGGCGACCAAAGATCAGACCGGCCAGCACGGCGGGCCCGGCGATATTGATCGCATTCACACCCAACACGGTCAGACCGCCGAAGCCAAAGAACACCGCCTGCAACAGCAGACCGACGAACAGCGCCGGGAATGCGGCCCAGCCCAGCACCAGCCCGGCCAATCCGTTCAGGATCAGGTGGACCGAGCTTGGGCCGATGGGCACATGGATCAGAGAGGCGACGAAGAAGCTTGCGGACAGCACACCCGCTGCCGGAATACGCTCAAGCGGCAGCTTTTTCAGACCCATCGCGATACCGCCCACAGCCAAGACCGCACCGCTGATCAGCACGGGGTTTGACAAGGCTCCATCTACAATGTGCATCGCGCGTTCCTTACTTCAGCTCTGTGGCGTGGACCCACAGAACCGCGTCTTGGCTAAGCTCTTTGCCGTCGTGTTCGGTGATTGGTCCCGACCCCAAGGCCGCGAAGCCCCAGTTGCCCGCTTTTGGAATGCCAAAGGTGAAGACGCCATTTGCGTCGGTCAGAGCTACAATGGTCCCGCCCGGCATCGCGCCGACCGAGCTATCAGTTGTGGAGAACGCGGCCAAATCCGGCTCGGCGGCCATATATTCGATCTCGATTTCAGCACCCGGAACCGGCTTACCTTCGGACAGAACCACGCCCGAGAAGGTCGAGCCGACCACGACGTTATAGGGCTTGTTCAGCGGCAGGATTTCAGTCGGCAGGCCAACGGGCTGATCCCAATCGGTGGGCAGCGTGTTGCGGTTTAGAACCGACTTGGTGATCTGCTGAATGTAGATGTCTTCGCTTTGCTCGTAATACGGGGCAGGCACTGTCACGACCACATAGTCGCCCGAGCGCTTGACCGGTACGGAGGCGGTGAAAGCGGCAGCTTCATTATGCTTGCCCTTGAAAGCGGCCGGGGCCACGCGATCCATCAGGTCGGTCTTCTTGCCGTTGTGGACCATGAAGAATTCCTGCGGAGCAGCCATATCCATGGCGTGCCCGTTCTCCATCGGGTGCCAGAAGATCAAGCCCATCGGCACATCGCCGGGCTTCTCAATCAACACGTCATCAGTGTGCTGAAGAAGAAAATGCGCCTGTGCGGCAACGGGTATTAATGTGGCCAGTGCAGCGGCCAGAACTGTTTTTCTCATGTCGTCCTCATTCGACGTCACAGGTATTACCTGCAATCAAATGAACGAACGGGGTTTTGGCACGGGAGGGTCTTTGGACCGCCGGGCCAGACGCTCACCCCGGCGTCCGGTGGAAATGGGCAGATGCCCAGCGTCCGGCAGGTCTCCTGACTTGCGGGTCTTTGCTTGGCTGGCCTTCCCGGGACGGACCCAGTGGCATGTTCAGCTTCGCTCGCCGCTCACAGTTGCGGGGGCAGTCTCGGTTTTGGCGCCTGTTGGCTACACCTCACCGGGTTCCCTATTACTTCCGCGGTGCTTCTGCACACGCGAAACCGATCGCTGGTTCTGAATGTCAGAACAGGCGGGGACGAGTCAAGCGAAAGCGCGGGGGGCGATGGGTCGCATACGCGGCGGGAAAAGTCGCAAAAACTTCAAGAGGTTGTTTTGAAAGAGAATTAGCTTCCGCGATATGTCGAGTAGCCATAAGGCGACAGCAAAAGCGGCACGTGATAGTGTGCCTGCTCGGCCATGCCAAAGCGGATTGGAACCACATCAAGGAAAAGCGGGCTTGCGCCGTCCTGACCGGTCGCACGCAGATAATCGCCCGCATGGAAGACCAGCTCATAGGTCCCGACCTCGAACTCGTCTGCGGGCAGAATTTGTTCGTCTGTCCGCCCATCGTCATTGGTTGCAAGGCTTCTCATCAGCGCCCGTACGTCACCCTCGATCCGGAACAGATCAATGCGTAGGCCTTGCGCAGGGCAGCCGCGTGCCGTGTCCAGAACATGGGTGGTCAGATATCCGGTCATAGTATGTCCTCTCGTTGGCCCCACTATTGGGGGATCCGCGTCCCGGTGCAATCCTATTTGACCTGACCCGTGTTCCTTGGAAGGGTGGGACGGAACCAAACACGAGAGAACCCATGCCCGACAGATACACCCGCGACATGCGCGGCCACGGCCCAACACCGCCCAACCCGAACTGGCCGAATGATGCCAAGATCGCGGTGCAGTTCGTTCTGAACTATGAAGAAGGCGGCGAGAACTGCGTGCTGCACGGCGATGCGGCGTCCGAAGCGTTCCTGTCCGACATACCGGGTGCCGCCCAATGGTCTGGCCAGCGCCACTGGAACATGGAAAGCATCTATGAATACGGCGCGCGGGCGGGGTTCTGGCGACTGCATCGTTTGTTCACGGGTGCGGGTATTCCGCTGACAATCTATGGCGTCGCAACGGCCCTTGCCCGCAGCCCTGAACAGGTTTCTGCAATGAAGGATGCAGGGTGGGAGATCGCGAGCCACGGCTTGAAATGGGTCGAGCACAAGGACATGCCCGAGGACGACGAGCGCGCCGCAATCGACGAAGCCGTCCGCCTGCACACCGAAGTTGTCGGCACCCCTCCGCGCGGATGGTACACGGGGCGGTGTTCGGAAAACACTGTGCGGCTGGTCGCCGAGCATGGTGGGTTCGACTATGTCTCGGACACCTATGACGATGATCTGCCCTATTGGGCCGAGATCGGCGATCGGGATCAGCTGATCATCCCCTACACGCTGGAAGCCAATGACATGCGCTTTGCCACCGCGCCGGGTTGGGTGACGGGCAACGATTTTGGAGACTATCTGATCGACGCCTTCGACACGCTCTATGCCGAAGGGCAAGCCGGGGATCGCCCTGCGATGATGTCGGTCGGGCTGCACTGTCGGCTGATCGGGCGCCCCGGAAAGATCGCGGGTCTGCGCCGGTTCATCGACCACATTCAACGGCATGACGACGTCTGGTGTCCTCGCCGGATCGAGATTGCAGATCACTGGGCCACCCATCACCCGCATACGCGGTTCGAGCGCCCCAGCCAGATGTCACGCGACCGTTTCGTCGCGCTTTACGGTGGGATTTTCGAACACTCAGCCTGGGTTGCCGAACGTGCCTTCGAATTGGAGCTTGGCCCCGCCCATGACAGTGCTGCGGGTCTGCACAACGCGCTATGCCGCGCCTTCCGATCGGCAAGCGCTGATGAACGGTTGGCTGTCCTGACCGCACACCCGGATCTGGCGGGCAAACTGGCGGCCGCAGGCCGATTGACCGCAGAAAGCACCTCTGAACAGGCAAGCGCCGGGCTGGACATGTTGACAGACCAAGAGCACGAGGCATTCACGCATCTGAACACTGAATATGTGGCCAAACACGGCTTTCCCTTCATCATCGCGGTACGGGATCACGACAAGGCATCGATCCTTGCGGCCTTCAAACGGCGCGTCAGGAATGACCGCGTCACCGAGTTTGCCGAGGCCTGCCGTCAGGTTGAACGCATTGCAGAATTCCGCCTGATGGACCTGTTGCCATGACCATGATCGCCGCTCAGCCGCTGACGGCCGAAGCGTTCGCACCGTTTGGCGATGTGTTGGAACTGACTGACCGCGACAGCCTGACCATTAACGCAGGCATGTGCCAGCGCCATCACGATCTGGCGCAGCTGGACTTTGGCGAAGGCCGCGCAGGGATCAGTCTGTTTGATGGCAAGGCGCGGCATTTTCCCTACACGCTGGATTTGGTGGAACGACACCCGTTGGGGTCACAGGCCTTTATCCCGATGAATGGCGTGCCCCTTTTGGTGACTGTCTGCCCGGATGAAGACGGCATCCCGGGCACCCCACAAGCCTTCATCATGCGCGCGGATCAGGCAATCAACCTGCACAAAGGCACATGGCACGGGGTTCTCGCCCCCATTGACGCGCAGGGACTTTATGCGGTTGTTGATCGGATTGGGGATGGCACCAACTTGGAAGAGTTCAGCTTTGCTGAGCCTATTCTGGTCCACCCACCAAAGGGGTGATCAATAGAACTGAATGTCGTCTACAAGGCTCATCTTGTTGGAAACATCTTCGATGATCAGCTTGTCGCCATTGCCAAAGTCGATGTGAACATCGCCGTCCACGACGGTCGCTTTCGTCTTCAGCATCCTCCACACTGAGATGTTCCCGACAAGATCATCATCAACATAGATTTTATCTTTTTGACCCGCTCGGAAATCAGAAATCACGTCTTGCCCGTCGTTATAATAAAAGCGGTCCTGACCTGTCCCTCCGAACAGGAAATCATCGCCATCATGGCCCAACAGATGGTCCTTGCCACCGCCGCCTTTTAGGACGTCATTGCCATCGCCTCCGACCAAGCGATCGTTCCCGAACCGGCCAATCAAAAGATCATCGCCCTCACGACCGTACAGTTTGTTGGCTGAATTTGTTCCACGCAGAATGTCGGCGCCAAAACCACCGTGGGCGCCTTCAACACTCGAGAAGCTGTCGCCCGATGCCGCACCCAGTGCATCATTGGTAAGAAGATCGATTTCGACGCTTGCAACCTCAGTCGAATACAAGATGAAGTCGAATCCGGTGCCGCCGATCAGAGTGTCACCACCGGCCCCGCCCATCAATCGATCGTTTCCAGACCCACCAACCAAACGGTCTGCAGCTCCGCCACCATTCAATTGATCGTTGCCAGCGCCACCGCGCAAAGTGTTGGCGACGCCATTACCAATAAGGGTGTCATCATCGGAACCTCCGATAACTCCTTCGATATTGGCATAGGAATCACCGCCAGCCACACCGCCGGACCAATTGGTTTCTAAGTCGACATAGATGAAGGTTCTTTTGTTCGAATAGTCCACAAAGTCGAACCCTGTGCCGCCATCCAGATGATTGGTCCCCGAACCACCGTACAGATAGTCATTGCCACCAAATCCGAAAAGATCGTCATCGCCACTGTTGCCATACAGTTTGTTCGCTTGGTCATTACCATACAGGAAGTCGTCACCCCCACCACCTTTGGCATTTTCAATGACCGTGCCCAGCGCAATCACCAGATTGCCTTTATCGCCGAGCACATCCGAGATGCTTCCTTGGCGCAGGTCAATCCGCTGGTTGGCCTGTATGCCAGCAAAATTGAACGTATCTACTCCGCCTGTGTCAAACACTGTCATGGCAGCGCCCGGCCAGCCTTTGCCAAGGCTAACAAACTTGTTGTATGCACCCTTGGCATTCGAGCCGACACCCCAGATCGTGTTCCCCCCGTTGGACGAACTTGGCGTACCATACAGGCTTTGAATGGCATAAAAATCCGCCACCATCGGCCCCAGTAGATAGGCATAGGTCGCATCTATGTTCGTGTTCTCGGTCTGCGAGAAATACGACATGACGGACATTTGCCAACTGTCATTGGCATAGTGCGCATCGCCCGGGAAGCCTCCGCTGCCGTTGTAATTTCCGGCATGCCCCAGCCCAAGTGCGTGGCCGATTTCATGTACATATGTCTGGAAGGAATAGCTGTGTAGGTCGTACTCATCGCCCTTGTACCAGCTGGTGCTTACATTCACGGTGGATTTCAGGATCTCATTGCCCGAGGTCACGGACCAGTTATAGGCACCGCTATCGTCGTCCTCGAATACGATGTCTGCATTTGACGGAGAGCTTTTCACAAACTTGATCCCGGTCGCCAAGCTCCAAACTTGCAGCGCTTTTTCGACGAACCAAACCCCAGCGGCCTCAAGCCCTTTGACCGAATAGGTAAGAGTACCGCCAGACGACACGTCGAACTTTCGCCATGAACGTCCGGTCGCGTTCCAATAACCATTGACCAAGTAATCTGCGACCTGGGGGATCGTGTACGTCGGCAACGCTGCAGACGTCGCCCCAGCTACGCCGGTCCCTGCGTGCGTCCCGTGATGATCTACATTGTCAATGGACATGCTGGCCTCCCAACCAATTTGTCCACAACAAAGCAAAGCAGCGCGTTCATCGCAAGGTTGATATCGCATTTAGGCGGTTTTGTGCGGGCAGTGCGACACACAGCCCGCACACTAGCACTATGTCGCGCGGTGACGATCCACCATGCGCTGAACCATCGGCGCAAAGTGCCAATAGTCCGGCGTTTCCATCCCGGCGCGCTTGCCTGCTTCGTCCAGATAACGCACCGCGATGATCTGTTTCAGGTTGGGGTTCTTTTCGAAAACGGCCACTTCATCCGCGCTCATGGGCCCGCCCTGCAATTCCAGCGTATGCACTGATGCCGCACTTAGCCGATCGTAATAGGACGGCTTTGTCGCGCAAAGATAGCGTTTCGCCGCCACGTGAAACCGCACGCAATCGGTGATGACGCTTGGGAAGAACTGCTCCAGCACCTCGGCGCCCGCATCTTCGTGATGGCGGTCTTCGGTGTCATCGGGGTGATAGGTGCCGAACTCGGATGTGAAGTGGCCGATGTCGTGCAGAAGGGCACCGACAATGATTTCTTCGCTTTGGCCGTTCTGCTCGGCGATGGTGGCCCCTTGCAGCATATGTTCGGCCATCGTGACGTCTTCACCCAGATACTCCTCACCGCCACGGCGGTCGAAGATCCCGCCAATGAAGTCGACGATGTTTTCCGCAGTGAGGGTTTCGATATTCGGCTTCATTCCGCAGCCTCCTGACGACGCGACCGCGACAGGGCAGCAAAGGTCGAGCGCAGCCCGTCTTTGTCCGAGTAACATCCCTGAAGCCAGCGTGTGCCTTCACCGGAATAGCCTTTACGCGCATGCAAAACGCGGGTGTTGTCGACGACGAAGCCTTCGCCGGGCTCAAGGCGGAAGGTGACCTCCATCGCGGGGTCGTCAATGATCTCGCCCAGACGACGATAGGCGGCGTAATAGGCCTGCATCTGGTCGAAGGGCACGTCGGTCACGGCGGCCAGCGATCGGTTGTTGAAGCGCACGCCGATGATCTCGCCATCCGGGGCAAGTTCGATCATGGGGCGGCGCGATTGCAGGCAAACGCCCTCTTCACCCGCATATTCGAACCGGGCGCAGTGATTGGCCAGAACGTCGAAGGCGGCGGGGTCTTCTTCGCGCAGGCGACGCGCGGCGGCGAAACCGTCCACGACCATGTTCTCGCCGCCAGCGGCCGAGCTTTCCAAACAATAGAGCACCTGAACCGAGGGCACCGGGTCGCGGTATGGGTTGTCTGTATGCGCCTGAAGCCCAAGCCCCGTGAAGGCAAGGTTGGTCGGGTTCACCTCGGTCCGCACCTCGAAATGACGGCCATAGTTGGTTTCACGCACATAGCCGAATAGGTCGACCACCTTGAACAGCGCGCCGTCCTCGACCGGACCGTTCACGACCTTGCCGAAGCCATAGCGCGTGACCAGTTCCAGCCACGCGGCCAGCGCGTCGGAGTCCGAAGACAGCTGCGCGAAGTCGCCAATTGGCACAGCGCCCATCAGGCCGGAATTCCAAGTCTCGATGCCTTCGCCCAGCCAGCCACGTTCCGTTGACGCCGGACGATCATAAGCATTCTTGACCAACCAGCCCGCATCATAGGTGACGGTCTTGCCTTCCGGTGCAAAGGTGACAGTGATCTGATCTCCACTCACCCCGGCCTCGGTCATATGCGTGTCGGCGGGCAGTTCGCCCAAAGACAGCAGACGCTGGCCATTGCCAGCCGCGCGGGTTTCGGGATCCCACGAATTGTCACGAAGCCACATGGCGTGAAAACGAAGGGGGCCGTTTGGGGTGGTCAGGGTCAGAACCTGGCCCGCCGGGTCAAGCTGGGTGGTAAACATGCGCGTGTCTCCTGTGACGCGTTGATCCTGTGGTGATTGTCCGCGCAAAGCGTGATAAGGACAACCAAGCGAAATTGCATCTGAGACCTCGATCTTCTTATGGATAATCCCCTCTCAAACCTGCCCCTCGATTGGATTCACGCGTTCGAGGTCGCCGGACGGCTGGGCAGCTTTACCGCCGCCGCGCAGGAAACCGGACTGACACAGGCCGCGATCAGCCAGCGGATCGGGCATCTGGAAACCCGGCTGGGCGTCGCCCTGTTCATCCGCAAACCGCGCGGCGTTGTGCTCTCGGTCGAGGGCGAGGCATGGCTTCCTTACGTCACCCACGCGCTGGGGACGCTGCGCCAAAGCTCAGAAGAGCTCTTCGGCATTCAACGTAAACGCCTGACGATCTGGAGCAGCGCCTCGGTTCTCGAACACTGGATTGCGCCGCGATTGGCGGGGCTGTCACTGGGAGAAGACGTACAACTGTCATTCAAGACGCTGATGCTGGCGTCTGAAGACAATCCGCAGCTGCGCGGGGTGCGCTTGCGCTATGGCAGCGGCGATTGGAACATCCCACACCGCGCCCGCCTATTTGACGAAGTGCTGGCCCCCGTCGCCGCGCCCGCTTTGATGCGAGGGCTGGAGCCGGAGCGCTGGCAAGACCTGCCACGGATCGGACTGTCTGGGCCACGCATGGGCTGGCATGAGTGGGCGGCGCAGACCGGCGACGCCCCCACCCCGATCCCGCATCTGCGATTTGATACCTTCACCGCTGCCCTCTCTGCCGCGCGCGCAGGCGCAGGTGTGCTGTTGGCATCAATCCCGCTGGTCGAACGCGCTTTAGCATCTGGAGAGCTGATCCGCCTGTCCGAAGACGCTCTTCCGTCCGAGAATTCGTACTGGATGGTGGCGGAACGTGGAGAGCTGACCCAACGCCAATGGAACACGCTGACAACTGCGATCTGCACCTGATGTGATCAAATGCGAGGCCCGAAATGTATCGAGGTAGAACTACGGTTTCTGCGTTTTCTTGCGGCATTCTCTATTGCGTCCCGTTAAAAGGCCCGTCAAATACCTGCAAACTTCGGGGCCTTGGAAAGGGCACATGGACAGACAGATGAAACCCGCGCGGATCGAATTCAGCACCGCTGCCCTTACGGTGGCCGAGCGTCGGATTCTGTCGGACCTGTCGGTAGACCTGACCGCCAAACGCATCGGCATCATCGGGCGCAACGGGTCGGGCAAGACCAGCTTTGCGCGACTTCTGTCCGGACTTGTGGAGCCTAGCGCAGGCACCGTGCGGATCGACGGGGTTGATCCCGCAAAAGATCGCCGCGCCGCACTGTCGCTGGTGGGCATCCTGTTTCAGAACCCCGACCACCAGATCATCTTCCCCACTGTGGTCGAGGAACTGGCTTTTGGCCTGCGCCAGCTTGGTCTGGACGATCCCGAGGCTGCCGCCCGCGCGCAGCTTGATCGGTTTGGCAAATCCCACTGGGCGGATAGCCACGTGCACGGGCTATCTCAGGGGCAGAAACAACTGGTCTGCCTGATGGCGGTTCTTGCAATGGCCCCGCGCATTCTGGTTCTGGACGAGCCTTTCGCGGGACTCGACATCCCGACACGGATGCAGCTTGGCCGTTATTTGGAGCGGTACGAGGGCACTCTGGTCCATGTCACTCACGACCCGGACGAACTGACCGCCTATGACCATGTGTTGTGGATCGAGGCCGGTGCGTTGGCTCAGCAGGGTCAGCCCGCCGATGTGCTACCCGCCTTCACCGCCCAGATGAAACAGCAGGGGGAAAGCGATGATATCTCTAACCTCTCCGATTGAGACCCGCGCACATGGTTGGCCCGCCGGTCTGAAGCTGGCGGCGCTCTGCGTCGTGACGATCGTGTTGTTTCAGATGCAAAGCCTGTGGTTCCATCTGGCCGCATTCGCAACCACGCTGACACTTTATGCCCTGCCCGGTCAAAGCTTCCTGCGCACTGGACTGCGGTCGCTGAAAGTGTTGTGGCCCTTCGTTCTGCTGGTCGGCATCTATCACATCATCACCCGCAGCCCCATCGACGGGTTGGTTATCATCCTGCGCATGCTGACCGCTGTGGGGTTGGCCAATCTGGTCACGATGACCACGCGCCTGTCTGATATGATCGCCGTCGTGCGCTGGCTGGCCACGCCCCTGCGCGCGCTGGGTCTGCGCACCGAATACCTCGAGACTGCGATCGCATTGGTCATCCGCTTCACGCCTGTGCTTTTAGCAAAAGGCACCCATTTGACCGAGGCCTGGCGCGCCCGGTCTGCCCGCCGTCCCGGCTGGCGCATCATCCTGCCATTCACGGTTCTTGCGTTGGACGACGCAGACCATATTGCCGACGCGCTGCGTGCGCGCGGCGGTTTCGACGCCATGAAGGAGTGAGAAGTCATGGAAAAGAATGTAACCCTTATCGCGCTGTTCGCAGCCCTGATCGCGGCGCTTGGCCTGATCCCCAAGATTGATCTGTTTTTTGGTGTTCCGATCACGGCCCAAAGCCTTGGCATCATGCTGTGCGGCACCATTCTGGGCGCCAAGCGCGGCGCGCTGGCCGTGCTGCTGTTCCTGCTTTTGGTTGCCATCGGTCTGCCGCTACTGTCCGGCGGTCGCGGCGGTCTGGGCGTCTTCGCTGGCCCGTCGGTCGGTTTCCTGATCGGTTTCCCCGTCGCAGCTTTCGTCACCGGTCTGATTACTGAAAAATGGCGCACTGGCCCCGTCTGGCTAAGCGCTGGTGTAGCCTCGGTCATCGGCGGTATCATCGTGCTTTACGCCTTCGGCATTCCGGGTCTGGCGTTCATGCTGGACAAGACACTGGTCGAAGCCACCGGTCTGGTCACCGCCTTCATCCCCGGCGACATCATCAAGGCAGCTCTTGCCGGTATGTTGACCGCAGCACTGGTCAAAGTGCGCCCGGCCAGCGTTTTGTCGCGCGCCGAAGCCTGATCTAAAATCGCTCTTCTGGGCCGAAGCCGCAGCGCTACAAGCGCTGCGGCTTTTTCTTTTGCGATATAGACCAGTTTGCCGATTTCGACGGTGCCAGTGAAACTTCCGCTGGACGCCGTGAAAATCCATGCCCTATCAATTTCATAACAAGGTAGGAGGTCCGAGATGGCTGCCAAGAAGAACGTGCTGTTTATCATCATCGACCAGCTGCGGGCGGACTGCCTGCATGGCGCGCTGGCCGATCACGTGGACCTGCCCAACCTGCGGGTCCTCATGGACGAAAGCGTCACGTTCAAACGTCACTTCTCGGTCGTGAACCCCTGCGGGCCGTCGCGTGCCTCGATCCTGACGGGGCAGTATTCGATGAACCACCGCTCGGTGCGCAATGGCACGCCGCTTCGTCACGACACGCCCACCATCGCCAGCGAGATGCGAAAGGCCGGGTATCTGCCGATGCTGTTTGGCTATACGGACACGTCGCAGGACCCGCGCGTCTTCGCACCGAATGACCCGGCCGTGCAGACCTACGAAAGTCCAATGGCGGGCTTTGTCGAACATGTCGAAATGCGGCTTGAGATGTCGTACCCGTGGCGGTCCTACCTGATGGGCAAAGGGCACCACTGGAATAATTATTGGCAGCTTTACATCCCCGGCGGCAATGGTTCTGCGATCAACGCCCCCGCCGTGTACAAGGCCGAGGACAGCGACACCGCCTTCCTGACCGACCAGTTCCTTGACCGGATGCCTGCCTATGCCGATCAAAGCTGGTTCGCGCATCTGACCTATATCCGCCCGCACCCGCCGCTGGTCGCCCCCGCGCCCTATAACGACATGTACGACCCGACCACCCTGCCCGACCCAGAGCGGGTTGGCACGCGGGACGACGAGGCCGCCGTGCATCCGTTCTTTGGCCCTGCGTTGACCAAAGAAAAGGCCGCGAACTTTGTTATCGGCGCGAAAGCCGACGACAGCGACGAGACCCTGCAAGCCCTGCGCGCCGTTTATCTGGGACTGGCGACCGAGGTGGACCACCATATCGGGCGCGTCGTCACCTTCCTGAAAGACAGCAGCCAGTGGGACGATACGCTTCTGATAGTCACTGCCGACCACGGCGAGATGCTGGGCGATCACCACGCGTGGGGCAAGCACTCGGTCTATGACGCGGCCTATCACACGCCGCTGATCATCCACGCGTCGGGCGGTGACGCGGGGCATGTTGTCGACGTGCCGACCGAAAGCATCGACCTGACTCCGACGATCCTGTCATGGGTTGGACAAGAGGTGCCGAATGCGATGGACGGGCGGTCTCTGCTGCCGTTCCTGTCGGGCGAGACGCCGGGCGATTGGCGCGACTATTCCTTCTCGGAACTGGATTTCGGAGACCCGATCACGCCGACCCTGTGGCAAAAAGAGCTGGGCACGGATGCCAGCAATTCCTGCGTCGGCATCCTGCGCGATCAACGGTTTACCCTGATCGAATTCGCCGCTGATCTGCCGCCACTTCTGTTTGATCACGATGGTCAGGGAGAGCTTGAGAATGTTGCCGAGAACCCGGCCTTCGCTGCCGATCTGACCCGGCTGACGCGGCAAATGCTGCGGCACCGAATGCTGAACATGGACCATACGCTATCGTATGACATGATCACCGATCAGGGGCCGAAACGAGCCTCGCGCTATCCCGAGAATGACGCCAGCGCGTAATCTGCCACGTCCTTCAGGCTTTTCCCGCGCGCCATTGGTTCGACCCCCAGCCGTTCCATTGGCAGGCCGTAACGGTTCAGCCAGATCGTGTGATAGCCGAACCACGTGGCCCCGCAGATGTCCCAGCAATTGGACGACACGAACAGGATTTCTGATGCGTCGAGGCCGAACGCATCCGGCCCCATCTGATAGGCCTCGGGCGCGGTTTTAAACTTGCCCACCGTGTCGACCGACAAAACATGGTCCAACAGCCCCTCCAACCCTGCAGCATCAAGCGCGCTGTCGATCATCGCGCGCGTCCCATTGGACAGGATCGCCATCGGCACACCAGCAGCTTTCAGACGGGTCAGCTGGGCGAGGTTTTCCTCGAACGCGGTCAGCTTCTCATAGGCGCCCATCAACGCAGCACGTTGCTCTGCCGTCGGGGCGACCCCATGCAGTTCGCAGGCATAGTCCAGCCCGTCCCCGGTCACCTGCCAGAAATCGGCGTAGCGGTCGCACATCGTCCGCAGGCGGGTGTATTCGATCTGCTTGTCGCGCCATGTGACGGCAATGTCCGCGCCCTTGCCAGGAAAGAACTCTTCCGCCAATGCGCCGACCGAATAGACATCCAGCAGGGTGCCATAGGCGTCGAATGCAATCGCTTTGATGGGCATGATGGAGAGGTCCTTTCCGTTCGCCCCCTTAGCCTAGGGGCAAGCAGGGTGGTCGGGAAAGGGAAAACGGGCGCGAAGGTATTCCTACCTACGCGCCCGATGGTGTTTAGTCGATGACGCGCACCGCGCCTTTTGCTGCCGACGAGGCCAGCATCGCATAGGCTTTCAGTGCCTTCGATACCTTGCGCTTGCGCGGCTCAGCAGGCTGCCAGCCTTTTTCATCCTGCGCCTTGCGGCGTGCCGCCATTTCCTCGTCCGAGATGGCAAGGTTGATGGAGCGGTTCGGGATGTCGATCTCGATCTTGTCGCCGTCCTGCACCAGACCGATGGCACCGCCTTCAGCCGCTTCCGGCGAAGCGTGACCGATCGACAGGCCCGAGGTCCCGCCCGAGAAACGACCATCCGTCAAAAGCGCACAGGATTTACCCAGACCCTTCGATTTCAGATAGCTGGTCGGATAGAGCATTTCCTGCATACCCGGACCACCACGGGGACCTTCATAGCGAATGACAACCACGTCGCCTTCCTTAACCTTGCCGGTCAGGATGTTGTTCACGGCAGCGTCCTGGCTTTCACAGACATGGGCCGTGCCGGTGAAAGTCAGGTTGGATGCATCCACACCAGCGGTTTTCACGATGCAGCCATCTTCAGCGATGTTGCCGAACAGAACCGCCAGACCGCCGTCTTGGCTGAACGCGTGTTCCTTCGAACGGATCACGCCGCCTTCGCGGTCAGTGTCTAGTTCCTTGTACCGGTTCTCGGTCGAGAACGCCTGAGTGGTGCGCACGCCACCGGGGGCCGCCTTGAACAGGCTCTCGGCTTCGGGATTGTTTGCAACCTTGATGTCCCACTTGGCAATCGCTTCGCCCATAGTGCTGGAATGCACCGTCGAGCAATCATTGTGCAGAAGCCCCGCACGCGACAATTCACCGAGGATCGAGAAGATGCCGCCCGCACGGTGCACGTCTTCCATATGCACGTTGTGGATGTTCGGCGCGACCTTACACAGGCACGGCACTTTACGGCTGAGTTGATCCATGTGGGTCATGTTGAAATCAACTTCGCCTTCGTTGGCGATGGCCAGAAGGTGCAGAACCGTATTGGTAGATCCGCCCATGGCGATGTCCAGCGACATGGCGTTCTCGAACGCTTTGAAAGTCGCGATCTCGCGCGGGAGCAGACCTTTTTCGTCGTCCTGATAGTGGCGCTTTGTGATCTCGACGATCTTGCGGCCAGCCTCGAGGAACAGGTGCTTACGGTCGGCGTGAGTAGCCAGCGTCGAGCCGTTGCCCGGCAGTGCCAAGCCCAGCGCCTCGGCCAGACAGTTCATCGAGTTCGCGGTGAACATGCCCGAGCACGACCCACAGGTCGGGCAGGCGTTCTCTTCGATGTGCTGGACCTGCTCGTCAGTGAACTTGTCATCCGCAGCGGCAACCATAGCGTCCACAAGGTCAATCTTGGTCATGTCCAGATCGGCAATGTCGATCTTGCCTGCTTCCATCGGACCACCGGACACGAAGATCACGGGGATGTTCAGGCGCATGGCGGCCATCAGCATGCCGGGGGTGATCTTGTCGCAGTTCGAGATACAGACCATCGCGTCGGCGCAGTGTGCGTTGACCATGTATTCGACGCTGTCCGCGATCACTTCGCGCGACGGCAGCGAATACAGCATCCCGTCATGGCCCATCGCGATGCCGTCATCGACAGCGATGGTGTTGAATTCTTTGGCGACGCCGCCTGCAGCCTCGACCTCGCGGGCGACCATCTGACCCAGATCCTTCAGGTGGACGTGACCCGGTACGAACTGGGTGAAGCTGTTCACGATGGCGATAATCGGCTTGCCGAAATCGCTGTCGGTCATGCCGGTCGCGCGCCAAAGGCCGCGGGCACCAGCCATGTTGCGGCCATGAGTAGAAGTTCTGGATCTGTAAGCAGGCATGCGGTTCCCACCCTTATCTTAGTGTTCCTGTCTGGCAGCGATTATCACTCTGCGCGCTCCGAAACCAGTGCAGATTATCATCTGCGTCGGTATTGCGCCCCTCCCCGTCCGCAGCAGCAAGACGCTTGGCGCGGACGATTGCGACGTTTAGAACAGGAACTGACGATTTCAGAAAAGGTCATTTTCAATGAGCAAACGTAAGGTTCTTGTGACGGGCTCGGCCGGGTTTATCGGCTATCACCTATCAAAACTGCTGCTGGAAGAGGGCTTTCGTGTCCACGGCTTCGATGGGATGACGGATTATTACGACGTCACCTTGAAGCAGCGCCGCCACCAGATGCTTTTACAGAACGAAGGCTTCTCAGCCACCGAAGGGATGCTGGAAGATCTGGAGCTGTTTGACCAAATGGCAGACGACTTCGTGCCCGACATCATTGTTCATCTCGCAGCGCAGGCGGGCGTGCGTTACAGCCTTGAGAATCCCCGCGCTTATATCGACTCGAACGTCGTCGGCACCTTCAACGTGATGGAGGCCGCCCGTCGTCACGAGGTGGACCACCTGCTGATGGCCTCGACCAGCTCGGTCTATGGCGCGAATGATGAGATGCCGTTCACTGAAATGGAAAAGGCCGACAACCAGCTGACCATCTATGCGGCCACCAAGAAGGCGAATGAAAGCATGGCCCACAGCTATGCGCATCTGTGGAACATCCCGTCGACGATGTTCCGGTTCTTCACCGTTTATGGCCCGTGGGGTCGCCCCGACATGGCACTGTTCAAGTTCACCAAAGGGATCATCGAGGGCACGCCCATCGACATCTACAACAATGGCGATATGTTCCGTGACTTCACCTATGTCGAGGATCTGGTTCGTGGAATCCGCCTGTTGATCGACAGCCCTCCGGTCCGCCCCGACAGTAAGGATGACATCGAGGAAGGCGACAGCCTGTCCCCTGCCGCGCCCTATCGCGTGGTAAATGTTGGGAACTCGGACAAGGTGCGCCTGTTGGATTTCGTGGAAGCGATTGAAGACGCTTTGGGCAAGAAAGCCACGCGTAACTACATGGAGATGCAGAAAGGCGATGTGCCTGCCACTTGGGCGGATGCAACGTTGCTACACCGTCTGACCGGATACAGCCCAGCCACCGATTTCCGCGACGGCGTGAACAGCTTCGTGGCGTGGTACCGAGATTACTACAAGGTCTAAGCCTTATGCCCAAAAGACAAAACCCGCCGTGTTCGGGCGGGTTTTGATTATGTGATGGTGGGAAAACAGACCAAGATCACGTCAGTACAAGCGCGTGGATACCAGTCGCCGTTGTCCCCAACGACATAACCTTACGCACACCGACTGGAAGGAAGGAATTGTCTGCGACCGTAACGGTCCGGATGCCACCCGCCACGCTGACAAACGACACGACGCCGCCGTTTTCCACATACAAGGACACCGCCACATTTGGCAGTTCGCTAAGATCGGACGGCAACACAGGTACCAGATCGGTGGCCGGTCCACGCAGAGACGGCGAACGGTTTTCGAAGGGATTGGACATTGCAAGCTCCTGACAAGTTCACACGCTGACAGGTAGCCAAAATCTGGGCACCTTTGCGCGTTGGTGTGTCGAGCTTTCTAAGCAGACGGGTTGAAGAAGCCTTAACTGGGCCGCACGCCCTGTTGCGTCGCCGTCAACGACGAGGGCAACACATCGGGTCCAAGATCGGACAACTGATTCCACAGGCTGCTTAGTGTATTCTTGCTGTTCTTGGGGTCGCGATAGATGCGTATCTCAAGATCTGTGACCAATCGATCATCCACGATGGTCAGAACACCATCATCAATCTCGGACTGGCACAGGCTGAGGGGCAACCACCCCATCCCGAATCCTTCAAGGATCATCGCTTTCACACTGTTGGCCAATGCGTTCTGGTTCACGACGAATACTTTGCGTGGGCTGACAATCTGTTCGACCACAAATTCCTGCACCGAACGCAACGCCGAAACAGCACCATAGGACAGAAGCGGGATGGCCTCTTTCGCGGTTTCACTGAATGTGAATTCCGCTTCCCCGCCGGGCTTGCAGCGCGACACTGGGACGAAAAGGTCATGTGCCAGCGTCATGTGCTCGAAATTTGCCACCTCAAGCGGGCCAAGATAGTCCATCGACGGGTGCCAATAGGTCAGGAACGCATCGCAATACCGCTGCTGCAATGCACTGACGAACTGATCCGCCGCCCACGAGGTCGAATTCAGATCCGTCTCCATCCCGCCTTCGGTCACCAACGGGGTAATCAGGTGCTTGTAATGCGTCATGTAAAGCGACTGGGACGCTGCAAAGCGAATTACGTTTTCCTTCGCCGCATCAATAGTTTGGCAGCGCTCAATCGTTTCTTCATAAGTCCGCAACATGATGCGTGCCTGCGACAGGAACACATCACCCGCAGGCGTCAATGTCAGGGGAAGCGTCTCGCGGTTGATCAGCCGCACACCGATGTCGTTTTCAAGCGCACGGATCCGGCGCGAGAACGCCGGTTGGCTGACATTCCGCTCTTCCGCCGCGCGCGAGAAATTCCTGCACGCGACAAGGGCTTCGAAGTCTTTCAACCAAAGAATGTCCAAAGGGCCAATCCGCCTTAAAGGCCAGGCGCATCCGCATCCAACCGACCTTCTTCAAGGGCGTGACAGGCAACCATGCTGCCGTCTGGCTGGTGAATTGCGCGCGGCTTTTCACTTTTGCATCTGCCATTCGCAAAGGCACAGCGGCTTTCGAAGGGGCAACCTTGCGGCAAATTGATCGGCGTCGGGATCTCGCCTTTCAGGCGGATATGGTTCGGCCGGTCATCCTTCAACTGCGGCACTGCGGACAGCAAGGCCCTAGTATACGGGTGTTTTGGATTCGAAAACAGAGTTGCCGTCTCGGCAACCTCGCAGACGGTCCCCAGATACAGAACCGCAACCCGCGTGCCGAAATGTTCAACCACGCTTAGATCGTGGGTGATGAACAGATAGGTCAGACCGCGGCTTTCCTTGGCTTCCAGCATCAGGTTCAGAACCTGCGCCTGAATAGAGACGTCCAGTGCGCTGATCGGCTCATCTGCAATGATGAACTCGGGGTCCACAGTCAGGGCACGCGCGATGGCGATCCGCTGACGTTGCCCGCCCGAAAACTCGTGCGGATAGCGTTTGATCCAGGTGGGATCGACACCGACGGACATCATCACCTCGGTCACCTTGTCCCGCACCTCAGCCGCCGAGTACTTCGGATTGTGGTGACGCACCGGCTCTTCCAGCGCTTGCAGGATCGTCATACGCGGATTCAGTGACGCATAGGGGTTCTGGAAGATCATCTGGATCTTCTTGCGCAGGGGCAACATGTCATGGCGCGACAGATCATCAATGCGCTGCCCTTCGTAGTGGATCTCGCCTGCGCTGGGGGTCAGAAGACCAGCCACCAGACGGGCCACCGTGGACTTGCCGCAGCCGCTTTCACCGACCACGCAAAGCGCCTCGCCACGACTGACGTCCAGCGACACGTTGTTCACTGCATGGACCGAGCGCGCTTCCCGCGTGATCCGCCCACCTTTGAACTTCACCGTCTCAAGAAAGCCCTGGTCCAGATCAAACCGCTTCTCAAGCCCCTTGATTTCCAACAGGGGCGGCTGGGTTGCCATGTCCTTCATGCTTTGACCTCTCGCCGGGCGTCATTGGATTGCAGGCGCTGAACCTCGTGGCAGGCAACTTCGACCTCGCCGAAATGCGAGATCTCGGGGATGCGCGAGCGGCACAGGTCGGTCGCATATTCGCAACGCGGATTGAATGGGCATCCCGGGGGGATGTTCGTGAGTGATGGCATATTTCCCGGGATCTGCTTGAGCCGTTGGCCCGGCAGTGTCTGTTGTGGCAGGGCGTTGATCAGCCCTTGCGTATATGGGTGCTGCGGATCGTTGATGATCTCGCGCGTGCGGCCAGCTTCGATGATACGGCCCGCATACATGACTAAGGTACGTTCAGTCATCTGGCTGACCACGCCAAGGTCGTGCGTGATCAGGATCAGACCGACCTGATTGGACTGGCACAGCTCAAGCAGCAGTTCCATGATGTCCGCCTGAATGGTCACATCCAGCGCGGTGGTCGGTTCGTCTGCGATGATCATCTGCGGATCCAGCAAAAGCGCAATCGCAATGATAATCCGCTGCCGCATCCCGCCTGAAAGCTCGTGCGGATACTGATCCAACCGTTCTTCAGGCGAAGGAATATAGACCTCGCGCAGTTTCACGATCGCAATCTGGCGCGCCTCTTCGCGCGACAGCTTGCGGTGCGCCATCAGCGTCTCGATCATCTGCTGCCCGATGGTCAGAACCGGGTTCAGCGTCACCATCGGATCCTGAAAGATCATCGCCATGCGGTTGCCACGCATCCCGCGCAGCTGCCGGTCGTTCATGGTGACAACGTCTTCGCCCTCGAACATGATCTCACCATGGTCGATAAAACCGGGGCGGCTGAGCAGGTTCATCAGGGCAAAGCCGGTGATCGACTTGCCCGCCCCGCTTTCCCCAACGATCCCAAGGCGTTCGCCTTTCGCAAGATCAAAGGAAATGCCGTTCAAAGCGGTGACCGTCTGTTCGCGCATCGCGAATTTTACGGTCAGGTCACGGACGGAAAGAAGGCTCATCGCGTCACCCCTTATAAAGTTTCGGGTTCAGGACATCGCGCATCCAGTCGCCCAGAAGGTTGATGACAAGGACCAGCACGACCAGCACGACACCCGGAATGACGGTTATCCACCAGCTGCCCGAGAAGATATAGTCGAAGCCCGACGAGATCAGCGAACCAAGCGAAGGCTGGCTGGGCGGCATGCCCAGACCAAGGAAACTTAGCGACGCCTCCGAGATGATGGCGTTCGCCACCTGCACGGTCGAGATAACAAAGATCGGCGACAGCGAGTTCGGCAAGATATGCCGTACCATGATGCGCCCCGGCCCAAAGCCCAGCACACGAGCACTGTCGACATACTCTTTCTTCTTCTCGGCCAAAACGGTAGCCCGCACGGTCCGCGCATATTGCGGCCACTCAGCCACGCCGATCACGGCGATCAGGAAGAACACGGCATATTGGTTGAAGGTCTCGGACCCAAACATCGCTTGGGTCACTGCAAGGAAGATGATCGCAACCATCAGGGTCGAAAAGCTGAGCTGGATATCGGCCAGACGCATCAGAAGGCTGTCCAGGCGTCCGCCGACATAACCTGCAATCAGACCGATTGAGATGCCAAGGAAGGCTTGTAGCGCCACCGCGCAGACACCGATCAGCAGCGATAGGCGGGTGCCATACAAAATTGTCGACCACAGGTCGCGGCCCTGATCGTCGGTCCCAAGCGAGAAGTCAGGCAAGGAACCATCCACCCAGAACGGCGGATACTCCGAGTTCATGATGTCGATCGACGCCGGATCATAGGGATCAAAGGGAGCAAGCAAAGGCGACAGCAACGCGGATATCGCAATGATCAGGAAGATCGCCATGCTGAAAATCGCAACGGGGTTCTTGCGGAAACTATACCCGATGTTCGAGTTCCAGATCTTCGCAAAGCGCGAAGGGTCGGTGCCCGGGGTCATGGTGTTGCTGCTCATGCGCCCATCCTCGCAATGTTCACGGTCGGGTTCACAAGTCCATAGATCAGGTCAACGATCGTGTTGGTCACCACGAAGATGAAACCCACAACGATCAGATAGGCCACGATCAGGGGCGTATCGACGCGGTTCACAGCCTCAAGGAACATGAAACCCATGCCCGGCCATTGGAACACCGTCTCGGTCAGGATCGTATAGGCCACCATCGTGCCGATCTGCACGCCACCCACGGTGATAACCGGCAGAAGCGTGTTCTTCAGCGCGTGCAGGAAATAGATACGGCGCGGGCTAATGCCCTTGGCCTTGGCGAATTTCACGTACTCGGATTGGAGCACTTCCATCATTTCCGAGCGGATCAGACGCACAAACAAAGGCAGCATGATCGACGCCAGCGCAAAGGATGGCAGGATGATATGCATCCACCCATCGACAGTTGCGAAGTTGGTCTCCCAATAGCCGAACACGTGCACGACATCGCCACGGCCGAAAGATGGGAACCAGCCATAATGAACCGAGAAGACGAAGATCATCATGATCGCGGTCAGGAACACAGGGATCGAAATCCCGATAATCGATAGGCCCATGATCAACCGGCTTAGGATCGTGTCCGGCTTGATCGCCGTATACACACCCAGCGGGACCGACATGCCGATGATGATAATTGTTGCGCCCAGCACCAGCTCAAGCGTGGCGGGCAATTTTTTCAAGATCACGTCCAGCGCCGGTTCTTTGAAGAAGTACGACGTGCCCAGATCCCCCTGAAGCGCATTACCTGCGAACCGAAGATATTGGGTCATGAAGCTGTCGTTCAGCCCCAACTCGTCGCGCAATTGCTGACGCGTTTCTTCTGATACCGATTGCCCGACCAGCTCGCGCAGCGGGTCGCCCAGATTGCCCTGGATGGCAAAGCCGATCACCGAGATGACAAACATCACTGCAATCGCCTGAAATACTCGCTTTACGAGATAGGCAAACATCGTTTTGACCTTTGTAGACGTGTATCTGTTGCGCACCGTGTGATGTCAGGAGACAGGATGCTTCGCAAGAGCCAAGCAGAGACTGTACGCAATCAGGGTGTGATCCGGGCCAGCACATGGCCAGCCCGGAGATTACCTCTTACTGGACGACCAGGTCGCCGAAGTAAGGGAAGTTCAGAGCGTTGACGATGTCAGCCGAGTTCATGTTCGACTTCGATCCCCAAGCAAGGTTCTGCCAGTGCAGCGGAATGAAGGCCGCTTCGTCGTACAGGATACCTTCCAGCTTCTGCAGCTGCTCGGCACGTGCTGCC
The DNA here is from genome assembly GCF_049800855.1 of Aliiroseovarius sp. S253. NCBI lineage: Bacteria > Pseudomonadati > Pseudomonadota > Alphaproteobacteria > Rhodobacterales > Paracoccaceae > Aliiroseovarius > Aliiroseovarius sp. S253. The sequence continues at coordinate 230,325 of NZ_JBNAFW010000002.1, forward strand.
GGGTCGGTTTCGCTGTTCGACGCGTTCATCAGGTCATCCGCCATCGAGTTACAATATGCACCCGAGTTGTACTGACCATTGCCGGTAGCTTCATCCGGGCAAGCCGACAGGAACTGGTGGAAGTTCGCCGAATCTTCGGTATCTGCGTGCCAACCGATCATCATCATGTCAGCAGCGCGCTCGTCAAACTTGGGCCAGTATTGGGCTTTCGGCATGGTCTGCAGGTCAACCTTGATGTTGATCTGCGACAGCATCGAGGCAACAGCTTGTGCGATCTTGTCGTCGTTTACATAGCGGTTGTTCGGAGCCATCATCGTGATCGAGAAGCCATCAGCATAACCAGCTTCAGCCATCAGAGCCTTCGCTTTTTCCAGATCGAAACGCGGCGTGATTTCCGGGTTGTACCCCAGATAGCCAGCCGGCGATGCCTGAGCACCCACGGTGCCGAAGCCACGCATGATGCGGTCTACGATACCAGCGTTGTTCACGGCATAGTCGATGGCCAGACGCACTTTCGGGTCCTTGAAGGCCTCGACGCGGTTCTGGTTCATCTGGAAAGTGATGATGCGTGTGCCAGCCATGGTGATCAGGTCAACACCGTCAGCATCGCCAACGCGTTTCAGATCAGTCGGCGGAACAGGCGCGATGAAGTCAACGTCACCCGACAGAAGCGCGGCCACACGGGTCGGGTCTTCTTTAATCGGGGTCAGGATGATCTTGTCGACGTTGCCAGCGGTTTCAGTATCCCAGTAATCGCCGAAACGATCGAAGACCACTTTCACACCCTGCTCACGCTCGGACACAACGAACGGGCCAGTGCCCGAGATGTTACGCGAGGCAAAGCTGTCGCCGTGCTTTACGATTTCCGACTTATCTTTGCCGTCATCGGTGGTGCCGGTATAGAACGCGCTGTCCATCGGGAAGATGTAGGTCGCGGTGTGCAGCACCAGCGGATAGGGCTCGGCCGTTTTCAGGTCGAAGGTCATGTCGTCAACAACTTCAACATCCGTGAAGGGTGCGAAGATGCCTTTGAAATCGTCGCTGGCCTTCAGGCGGTCAAAGGTCCAGTCCACGTCTTTCGCGGTCAGCATGTTGCCTGAATGGAACTTCACACCGTTCTTCAGCTTGAAGCGCATGGTGGTGTCGTCGATCTGTTCCCAGCTTTCGGCCAGACGGGCTTCGAACTGCAGATCTTTGGTCCAGCGCACCAGCGGGTCAAAGACCATGTGCGACAGCTGAAGCGTGCCGCCAGACAGCTGTTCATGCGGGTCCATCGAGACCGGGTCAGCGTCATAAGCAACGCGCACGGTGGTTTCGGCATAAGCTGCCGATGCCAACGTCGCCACTGCGGCGGCTGCCGCAAGGCTACGGACAATCTTAGTCATGGATTTACTCCCCTGTGGTTGTGATCAAAACGCTAGAGCCGGGGGCAGATGGGCGCAAATGCCGATATCGAATAGGGTATGCAATGGGCGCATGAGGCAATCCACATCCAAGTTTAATCTTTTAAATCCATATTGTTACAAGCGCATCAAGATCCCTTCGGACTTAGTTGGGTCAAGCCAACAACGCTAGTTCCGCCCGAAACCAGCAGCCAGATGCTCGACCAGCAAGCGCACCCGTCGCGGCAAAAAGCTTGTTTCCGGACGCAAGACGAAGACACCTCCGCCGGCGGTAGAATCTGTGAATTCCGACAGCACTGGGATCAGGTTACCCTCGTTCAAATCCCGTTCGATCAGAAACTCTGGTAGCCACGCAATTCCAACCCCGTGAAGGCATGCAGATTGGAGCGCTTCAAGGCTGTTACACGTCATTCCAGGGCCAAGGCGAGCATGATGACTGTCACCGTTGGCCATGCCCCAATCCGCCACCAGCTTTTCCTGTTTCAGACGCAAGCACCTGTGATCCGCAAGCTCCTTTGGGTTCTGCGGAGCCCCATGCACCTCAGTATATTTGGGCGCAGCACAAATTACCCGCCTGTTCTCTGCGATTTTCCGCGAGATCAGAGTCGAGTCCGTCAGGGTGCCACTTCGGATCGCAATGTCGAACCCCTCGCCCACAAGATCGACAAGCTTGTCCGTCATTAGAAGCTCAATTTCCAGGTCAGGATGAAGCGACATGAAATCGTTCACCAATGGAACCACAAGCCGACGCCCCAGTGCTGCCGAACAAGTCATCCTGACGACGCCCCGTAGCCGACCGTCATCTTCGGCAATACCTTCTTCCAACGCTGTCATCCGCGCCAGAATGTCTCGGGCTTCCCCGACATAGCGTTGCCCGGCCTCGGTCAGGGACATGCGCCGCGTCGACCGGATAAGCAGGGGAACGCGCAGGCGTTTCTCAAGAAGATGCACACGTTTTCCAACCGCCGATGGCGTATATCCAAGCATACGCGCAGCTGCTGAAAAGCTGCCATGGTCGACAACGGCCAACAGGATTTCCAACTCTGATCTTTGCACCACTTGATCCTTTTCGGATCAGTTTATGATCCTAACTGCAGCATTTTCTACTTATCTTATCCATTTTATACCACAATAACATCCAACCCAAGGAGCCTCTCTGTGTCGACGACTACCAACTCCTCGCTGTTCTCGCCGCTTACATTGCCGAACGGGCGTGTTCTTAAAAACCGGATCATCAAGTCAGCCATGTCGGATTCTCTGGGGGATGGTCGTGGTAATCCGACACCCTCGCAGATGCGCCTTTATGAACGTTGGGCCGAAGGCGGACTTGCGGCGTCGATTATTGGAGAGGTCCAGGGCGATCCGCTTTACCCCGAGAAGCCGGGAAATCTGGTTCTGGACGACACCGCAGATAGCGTGGCGTTCCAAGAGCTCGCGCGGCGCGGCACGGTTAACGGGGCAGAGCTATGGCTGCAGCTTGGCCACGCGGGTGCCTTGTCGCATCTTCCAATCAGCCAGCCCAAAGGCCCCAGCGCCATGACATTCCCCGAATTTCGAGCAGAAGAGATGTCGTTGGCCGAGATCCAAGCCATCCCCGAAGGTTTCGCAAGAACGGCACGGCGCGCATCAGCATTGGGATATGGCGGCGTACAGATCCACGCTGCCCACGGCTTTCTTCTTAGCCAATTTCTGTCTCCGCTGTTTAATCGCCGGACAGATGCCTATGGCGGCTCGATCCAAAAGAGAATGCGGCTTCTAATCGACACGGTCGAGGCTGTTCGCGCGGCCGTACCTGACGACTTCACAGTAGCGATCAAACTGAATGCGACCGACCAACTTGATGGTGGGCTAACTGAAAACGATTCAGTGCAGGTTGTTGCGGCCCTTGAAGGCAAGGGCGTCGATTTGCTGGACATCAGCGGCGGCACCTATTTCCCCGGTGCGCCTTCAAGCTCTGAGCGGACAACCAAGGGGCCATATTTCCTCGACTTCGCACGCGCAGCCCGCACGGTGACGTCTATCCCGCTAATGGCGACAGGCGGTTTCAAGCACCGCCAGGAAGCCGAGCAGGCCATTGCGTCCGGGGATGTTGATGCCGTTGGGCTGGCACGTGGTTTTGTGCTTGATCCGAACCTGCCAATGACGTGGCGAACCAGTGGCGACGATCCCAGTTTTCCCCGTTTTGACACCCTGCCCCCCGGCGGCATGACCGCTTGGTTCACCATGCGAATGCTGGATCTTGGGCAGGATCGGGAAGCGGATGTTCACCGCAATCTTATCGAGGCAATCGACGAGTATGAAAGCCGGGACGATCAACGCATCACGCTTTGGCGCGATCGCTTTCAAGCGGCAAAGTCGCCAGAAATACGCGGCTAGAAAGAAGTTGGGCGACACTCGTAGATCCACGAATGCCGCCCAAACCTTAAACTGCGTCCTGAATTGATCAGAAGTCCAAGTTCTCCACAGACAGAGCATTCTGCTGAATGAACTCGCGGCGCGGTTCGACCACGTCGCCCATCAGCTTGGTGAAGATGTCGTCCGCCTCGGCCAGATCATCCACTTTCACTTGCAGAAGGGTACGCGCCTCGTGGTCCAATGTGGTCTCCCACAGCTGATCGGGGTTCATCTCGCCCAGACCCTTATAACGCTGCAAGGTCAGCCCCTTTTCACCTTCAGCCAGAACGGCACTCAACAGGTCAATTGGGCCCTGCACAAGGATCTCGCGATCCTTCCGCGAAAGATGCGAATGCTCGCGATAGATGTCGCGGGTGTCTTGCGATACTTCCGACAAACGCCGCGCTTCGCCCGAGCGTAGTACGGCACCGTCTAGCGTGCGGATTTCTTCGACGCCGCGCAGAACGCGCGCCAAGCGGATGCCATGATCCTGCGTGATCCGACCCTGCCAACCGCGCTCATATTCCACGGCGACTTTGTCCAGACGTGCGGCCACATCGTCGGCCACCAGCTGCAAATCTGCATCTGCACGGCCCGGATCAAAAGCGCCTGCAAGGGCGGCTTGCTCCAGAATGTTGCGCGGATAATGGGTCGGGAACGCATCCAGAATTCGTTTGAAATTCCGGGCTCCTTCGACCACGCGGGACAGATCGGCACCGGCGATTTCTTCGCCATTTGCAAGGCGCAGAACCGTTCCGTCGATCCCCTGATCGATCAGATAATCCTCAAGCGCGATCTGGTCTTTCACATAGACCTCGGACTTGCCACGGCTGACCTTATAAAGCGGCGGCTGCGCGATATAGAGGTATCCGCCCTCGATCAGTTCCGGCATCTGACGGAAGAAGAAGGTCAGAAGCAGCGTCCGGATGTGCGCGCCATCCACGTCGGCATCGGTCATGATGATGACCTTATGATAGCGCAGCTTTTCGATGTTGAACTCGTCGCGGCCAATCCCGGTGCCCAGCGCGGTGATCAGCGTACCGATTTCCTGACTGGACAGCATCCGGTCAAACCGCGCGCGTTCCACGTTCAGGATCTTCCCGCGCAGGGGCAGAACCGCCTGATCGTGACGCGACCGACCCTGCTTGGCAGACCCGCCAGCCGAGTCACCCTCGACCAGGAACAGTTCACGTTTCGCAGGATCTTTTTCCTGACAGTCGGCCAGTTTGCCGGGCAGAGATGCCACATCAAGCGAAGATTTCTTCCGCGTCATCTCGCGCGCTTTACGGGCGGCTTCGCGGGCCAAGGCAGCCTCGACGATCTTGCCGACAATCATGCGTGCGATCTGCGGGTTCTCATCAAACCACTCTTGCAGTTTCTCGTTCATCAAACCTTCGACCGCCGGGCGTACTTCGGACGACACCAGCTTGTCTTTGGTCTGCGAGCTGAACTTCGGATCGGGCACTTTCACGGACAGCACACAGGTCAAACCCTCGCGCGCATCGTCCCCGGTGAAGTTCACCTTTTCCTTCTTCGCCAGACCCGAGGAGTTGGCATAGAGGTTCAAAGTCCGCGTCAGTGCTCCGCGGAAGCCCGCAAGGTGCGTTCCGCCATCACGCTGTGGGATGTTGTTGGTGAAGGGCAGCACATTTTCGTGGTAGCCATCGTTCCACCACATCGCGACCTCAACCCCGATGCCATCCTTTTCGCCGGTGACAAAAATAGGTTCTTCCATAAGAGGTGTTTTCGAGCGGTCGAGATACTTCACGAACTCTTTCACGCCGCCATCGTAGTGCAATTCCGAGGTCAGCTTCTCGGCCGGGCGTTCGTCTTCGATGATGATCCGCACACCCGAGTTCAGGAACGACAGCTCGCGCAGGCGGTTTTCCAGCGTCTTGAACTGATAATCAAGGTTCGAGAACGTGTCGGTCGAGGCAAGGAACCGCACCTCGGTCCCGGTGCGGTCGCCACATTCGCCAACGACTTCCAGATGCTTCGCCGTCTCACCACGTTCAAAACGGGCAATATGCTCTTTCCCATCGCGCCAGACGCGCAGCTCTAACCAGTCGGACAGAGCGTTCACAACCGAAACGCCCACGCCGTGCAGACCGCCCGAAACCTTGTACGAGTTCGAGTCGAACTTACCACCAGCATGCAGCTGGGTCATGATAACCTCGGCCGCAGACACCCCTTCTTCGGGGTGCGTATCCACCGGAATGCCGCGACCGTTATCATAGACCGAAACCGAGTTATCAGCGTGGATCGTGACTGTTACGGCGTCCGCATGACCGGCCAGCGCCTCGTCAATGCCGTTATCTACGACCTCGTACACCATATGATGCAGGCCCGACCCATCGTCGGTGTCACCGATATACATCCCGGGGCGCTTACGCACCGCTTCTAAGCCTTTGAGAACCTTAATGGATTCAGCACCATAATCGGCACCGTTCTGCGCGTCATCAGCCATGAGGGCCTTCCTGTTATTCGTTCCCGAAAATATAGAGAATCAGGGCAGGAATGTCACGCAAGTGACACAAGTTTTCCGCCCCTGATGGCGATGTTTTTCCTATGCGAAGGGAATGATCAATCCAACGATGATCAACAGGCCCCCAGCAAGCTGATTCATCCGCTGAACCGAACGTTCGGACGACAGCAATGTACGCGCGCGCCCGACGAAAAATGCGATCGTCAGATTGCCCACCAAAGGCACCACGAAAGACGCAGTCGCAATCAACATGATGTCCTGTCGGGTCATCGCAGAAAGGTCAAAGAATCCGGGCAAGACGCCCATATAGAACAAGATTGCCTTCGGGTTCGCCAGGATCACAATCAGCCCCGCCAGAAAACCCGCCAGTACACCCGGTTGTGTCAGCTTGCCATCCGTGCGGATCTTACCCTGCGCGGACCGCAAAATTGTGACGCCCATCCACAGAAAGAACAGCGAGGCTACGATTTTTAGGGCAAACATCGCCCCATCAAAGCTGGATGCGATCCAGCCCATGCCCAGCGCCGCGGCAATCGCCCAGAAAAAATCCCCAATGGCGACGCCCATCGTCAGGGGCCAAGCTTGCGCGAACCCACCTGCCATGGTCCGCGCCACCAATGCCACCCAGACCGGTCCCGGGGTCAGGAACAGGATGAACAGGCCGATTATGTAGAAACCGAGCTCTGCGAACGTGATCGTCATGTCAGGTGACCATCCTCGTCCAGCTCCCAAAAGGGATTCATCGCATATTCCCAGACATGCCCGTCCGGATCCGCGAAATAGCCGGAGTATCCGCCCCAGAAGATCTTGTCAGGCCGCGTGACGACCGTGCCACCAGCGGCAATGGCAGCATCATAAGCAGCGTCAACCTCGGCCTCGGTCGGGAAATTCTGGCCCAGCGTCATCGCGCCTGTGCCCAGCGCCTCGACCGGGCGCTTCATGTCTTCGGCCAACCCGTCCAGAGTATAAAAGCCGAATTTCATGCCATTCATGTCATAGAAAGCCACCTTATCCATCACATTGGACGGCTCCCAGCCGATGGCACCATAGAACGCCACAGCGCGCTCCAGATCTTTGACGCCCAGAGTGATCAAGGTCACGCGATTGGTTTTCATGGCTTCACCTCTTGTACATCCGACACGCCGTCGGTCTCGGTCACTTCGAAATGTGCGGCGCGATCGCCAAGCTCTTCAAAAAGCTCTGGCCCTGTGCCGGTCATAAAGGCCTGCGCGCCCAAGGCGCAAATTTCATCATAAAGTGCGGCACGACGCCCAGCATCAAGATGCGCGGCCACCTCGTCCAGCAAAAGGATCGGAGGCGCCCCGAAATCCCGCGCCAACGCGCGGCCATTGGCAAGGATCAAGGATACCAGAAGCGCCTTCTGCTCGCCGGTCGAGCAATCTCGTGCAGCCACGCCCTTTGCCGCGTAAACCGCGCCAAGATCCGTGCGATGTGGCCCAACCAGAGACCGACCCGCCAACAGATCCCGCGACCGGCTATCGGCAAATGCGACCGCCAAATCGCCCTCGCTCTCTGGCAGGGCGCTGTCATCCACCTGCACCAGCGACAGGTCCGCTACGGGAAATGCGGTTTCGGCCAAGGCTTGCGCCTCTTTCAACTGCTCCAGACAATAGGCGCGGTTTGCGATGATGCGGGCACCCGCTTGCGCCATCTGCACCTCGAGCGCATCATACCAATGCGCATCGCGTTGTCCGTCTTTCAGCAAACGATTGCGTTCGCGCATCGCCTTTTCATAGGCCAGAACCGCGTCCGCATGGCCGGGCTCGAAGCTCATCGTCATGCGGTCTAGAAAACGCCGACGACCTTCCGCGCCTTCGACCCACAGACGGTCCATCACCGGGACAAGCCAGACAATCCGCGCGATCCGACCCAGCGCCACCTGCGCGGCTGCCTTGTCGTCGATCTTTACCTGTCGAGATGCCCCGGCCTCGCACCAAGTTTCAACCTCGTGCATTTGGTGCAGGCTTTGCAGCACGGCCGAGATTTTCCAGCCCACTGCTTCGGGCTTTCGGATCATCTCGTCCAGCGCGGCACGACGCAGTCCACGTCCGGGGGACAGCATGGACACAGCTTCAAGGATGTTGGTTTTACCCGCCCCGTTGCACCCGTGAAGGACAACAGGCCGCCCATCCAAGGACAGGCGGGCCAATTTGTGACTTCGAAAATGGCTGAGTGTCAGCTCGCGAAGGGCGAGTGTCATCACGCCCTCCTTTTCAACGCTTCAAGGACCGACAGGTCACACGCGCATCGGCATGACGACGTAGACGGCACTGGTGTCATTGCCTTCACGCATCAGGGTCGGATCGCCCGAGGAGTTGAACATGAAGACGGCGTTTTCGCGGTCTACCTGGCTGGCAATCTCTAGCAGGTATTTCGCGTTGAACCCGATTTCCAGCCGCTCATCGTTGTAGGCAACAGCCAGTTCTTCTTCGGCGGCACCCGCATCAGGGGCATTCACCGACAGAACCAAACGATCTTCGTCCAGCTGCAGCTTCACAGCACGCGAGCGTTCGCTGGATACGGTAGCCACACGATCAACGGCTTGTGCAAACTCGGTCGCGTCTACTTCCAGTTTGCGTGTGTTGCCCGATGGGATCACGCGGGTGTAGTCGGGGAACGTGCCGTCGATTACTTTCGACGTCAGGGTGATGACCGGCGTTGCAAAGCGTACCTTGGTTTCCGATACCGACACGGCAATCGTCGCGTCATCGTCATCCAGAAGCTTGCGCAGCTCGCCCACAGTTTTGCGGGGAACGATAATGCCGGGCATCTCCTCGGCACCTGCGGGCAGATCGGCGTCAATACGTGCCAAGCGGTGACCGTCGGTGGCGACAGCGCGCAGCACTTTGCCGCCATCCGCCTCGGACACGTGCAGATACACACCGTTCAGGTAATAACGGGTCTCTTCCGTTGAGATCGCAAATTTCGACTTGTCGAACAGGCGGCGCAGAACCGGTGCAGGAGCCGAGAAATTCGCCGAGTATTCCGACGATGCCATGACCGGGAAATCTTCCTTGGGCAGGGTCGCCAGTGAAAAGCTTGAACGGCCAGCTTCGACGCTTAGGCGCCCAGTCGCGCCGTCATCGGTCAGCTGGACCAAAGCCCCGTCCGGCAGTTTGCGCACGATTTCATGCAGGGTCACAGCCGATACGGTCGTCGCACCAGCGCGTTCGACCATGGCGTCGGTCTTGTCGACCACTTCGATGTCCAGATCGGTGGCGCGGAAGGAAACGCTGTTGCCCTCGGCCTCGATCAACACATTTGCGAGGATTGGAATAGTATTCCGGCGTTCTACAACAGATTGCGCCTGTGCCACGGCCTTCAGAAGCGCGCCGCGTTCGATACTGATCTTCATGTCCCACTCCTGACAGATACCGGGGCGGAGACCATATCAGGTTCACCGCCCGGCTCAATTCTTTATTCGGAATGTCCGCTTCTTTCGTGGGCGGGTCAAGGGTTTAAGGCCCAAAACCCACCAATTCAGGGTTGCATCACGCCTCGAGAGCGCGGCGCAGCAATTCCAGATCTTCCGCGATCTGATCATCGACGCCCTTCAGCTCGTCAATCCGCTTCACGCCATGCATGACCGTGGTGTGATCCCGGCCGCCGAAACGACGCCCAATTTCCGGCAACGACCGCGAGGTCATGTGCTTCGCCAGATACATCGCCACCTGACGCGGACGCGCGATGGTGCGCACGCGGCGGGGGCCGATCAGATCCGACAGACGGATGTTGTAGTGCTCGGACACTTTGCGTTGGATTTCCTCGACAGTGACCTTGCGGTCCGACGCACGAAGGATATCGCCCAGACAATCCTGAGCCAGCTCCAGCGTGATCTCGCGCCCTACCAGCGAGGCAAAAGCGAAGAGACGCATTAAAGCGCCTTCCAGCACTCGAACGTTGGTCGAGATGCGGTGCGCCAGATATTCAAGCACGCCATCAGCAATCACGAGGCCCTTATACTGCTCACGATAGGCGTTAACCTTGGTTTGCAGCACGCCCAGACGCAGTTCGTAGTCGGTCGGATGTAGATCCACGACCAGACCGCACTGCAGACGGCTTTTGATGCGGTCCTCAAGATCCTTGATTTCACCCGGCGCACGGTCGGCCGAGATGATGATCTGTTTGTTCTGGTCCACCAGCGCATTGAACGTGTGGAAGAACTCTTCCTGTGTACTGTCTTTGCCAGCGATGAACTGAACATCGTCCACCATCAGCACATCGACCGAGCGGAACAGCTGCTTGAAGTCGATCATCTGCTTCTCGCGGATCGCCTGAACGAAGCGATACATGAATTGTTCGGCGGACAAATATACGACGCGCAGATCGGGCTGGCGGGTCTTCATCTCGTGCGCAATGGCGTGCATCAGGTGGGTTTTACCAAGGCCAACACCGCCATACAGGAAAAGCGGGTTGAACGTGACCGGACCACCTTCTGCCACGCGGCGGGCAGCAGCATGGGCCAGCTCGTTCGGCTTGCCGACGACAAAGCTGTCAAAGGTAAAACGCGCATCAAGCGGCGCACCCGGCAGATCGCTTTGATCAGGCTTGGCCGCGACTGGTGACGAGGCCGATGATTTCTCGGTCGATTGCGCAACCGGGCGGGGGGTTACCTTTTCAGGAACCTTGAACTCGAGACGCGCGACTTTGACGCCCTCTCCGTTCAGGTGGTTCAGAATCTGGTCCCCAAAATTCTGACTGACCCAGTTACCTAGAAAGTTTGTCGGCACCAGAAAACGTGCCACGCCGCCATCTAGTTCGGCAAATTCCAAGGGTTCAATCCAGCTGGTATAGTTGTTTTGTCCCACTGCTTTCTGCAGCTTGTTTCGGACCTTGCCCCATTCTTCGTTCGTCATATTACCTCGACCCAGCGTTTTTGTTTAAGACAGCCCAAGACAGTCTCTCACAGGCACTAATATCCCATTCACACGGCGCACTTGCCGCGCGCCCCTTCATCGCGAAACACGAAATCCGCAACCCGCTGACCACGAGCATGCTTCAGATGCCGCGCCCAATAGTGAACCGCACCACATGGTTACCCATTCTGGCGACATGCCCAATTGGACGTCCGGAACATTACAGTCTGCGCAACCACCCTAGCAGGAAGGGCGGCGAAATGCCTTCAGGCGCACCTCATAAATGCAGGCACACAAAAGGCGTTGGGATCTGACTTCAAAGAATCAAATCCAGTTGTGGCAAAAAGGGTTTTCCCCTTAAAGTTCGTGGGTTTAGCCCACTTATGTCTGATAGTCCCAAGTCGGCGAAGTGAATCGCTAAATGCAAGCTAGCAATCCCTCTGGGACTGGCGCAATAGAACTTCACGCTTGACTCTGTGATTGCCGAAACGAATCCCGAAGGCTCATTGTAAAATCAAATTTCTTGGCAGGTTTAACAAAAAGAGCGTGCCCATTTGGACACGCTCTTTTTTTGTTTTCGGACGCTGTTCAGAAGTGAATCTGATTCAGCCCAGTGCTTTTACACGTGCGCTCAGACGCGAGACTTTACGCGCTGCGGTGTTCTTGTGGTAAACGCCTTTGGTCACGCCGCGCATCAGCTCAGGCTGAGCAGCTTTCAGGGCAGCAGCAGCTGCATCCTTGTCGCCCGACTCGATGGCTTCTTCAACGGCACGCAGGTAGGTGCGGATGCGCGAACGGCGGGCTTTGTTTACGGCGAAACGACGCTCGTTCTGACGGGCGCGTTTTTTAGCTTGGGGCGAATTTGCCATGTGTCTGATCCCTCTTTCGGGTGTGTTACGTTGTCTAAGCTGCGCGTACAGCACCCGACCGGGTTCAGAACCGGTGATTCTGGCCTAAGCGGGCCTCACGCGCATGGATGGGCTGCCCTTTAAGCCATTTCGGCCGCAAAGGGAAGCCCTATTGGTTTACTTGTCGCGGAACTGCGGTTGACGCTTTTCAGAGAAAGCGGCCATGCCCTCTTTCTGATCTTCGGTCGCGAAGAGCGAATGGAAGACGCGGCGTTCAAACAGAATACCTTCGGTCAGCGGAAGCTGCTCGGCGCGGTTCACGGTCTCTTTGATCGCCATAACGGTGATCATCGACTTTTCAGCAATCTTGGCCGCGGCCGACATGGCTTCGTCCATCAGCTTCTTAGCGGGAACAACGCGGCTGACCAGCCCCGAACGTTCGGCTTCTTCAGCATCCATGAAACGACCGGTCAGGTTCATATCCATAGATTTGGCGCGGCCAACCAGCTTGGTCAGACGCTGTGTGCCGCCCATACCGGCCATCACGCCCAAGTTCACTTCGGGCTGGCCAAATTTGGCAGTGTCAGATGCAATGATGAAGTCGCACATCATGGCCAGCTCACACCCGCCACCCAGCGCATAACCGGATACGGCTGCAATGATCGGCTTACGAATGCGCATGATGGCGTCTTCTTCCGGAGTGAACAGGTCACCGGTAAACACGTCTACAAAGCTTTTCTCGGCCATCATCTTGATGTCGGCGCCAGCGGCAAATGCTTTTTCCGAACCGGTGACGACGATGCAGCGCACCTTGTCGTTGGCCTGCGCTTCGGCCAGCGCCTCGCCCAGTTCGCCCAGCAATTCCAGGTTCAAAGCATTCAGGGCGTCGGGCCGGTTCAGCTTGACCAGCGTCACATGATCTTCGGTTTCAACGATGATGTTTTTATAGGCCATGGTTCCCCTGCCTTGTGTCACGAGTGGTTGGAGCGGAGTCCTAACACGCCACCCCATTGGATCAAGCTATCTTTGGCATTGCGGGCAATAGAATGTCGAGCGTCCAGATTGTGTAATAAGAGCAATTTCGCCCGTGCAGCCAGATGTGACGCAACGTTCACCCTCGCGACCATAAACGCGGAAATTGTGTTGAAAATAACCCAAATCACCATCCGCCTGCCGGTAATCCTTCAACGAAGACCCGCCGCTGTCGATGGCTTCCGATAGCACCTCGCGGATGATCGGAACCAATCCGGCAACACGCTGTTTCGCGATCTTTCCAGCCTTGCGCGTGGGGTGAATCCCGGCGCGGAACAGTACTTCGCAGACATATATATTGCCCAGCCCGGCGATGATTCCCTGATCCAGAAGTACCGTTTTGATGGGTGAGTTCTTATTACGCAGAGCTTCGACCAGATACGATTCGTCGAACTGGTTCCCCAACGGTTCGGGACCCAGCACGCGGATCAATTTGTGATCGTCCAACGCCCCCGTCGGGCACAGATCCATCGCCCCAAAGCGGCGCGGGTCATTGAAAGTCACTCGCGCACCGTTCTCCATGTCAAAAACCACATGATCATGCTTTTCCGGCGCAGGGTGTTCGTGGTGGAACTTCCCAAGCTTGTGGCCCGAGATCAGCATCCGCCCCGACATCCCCAGATGCACGATCAGAGTCTCATCCGTGTCCAAATCTACCAGCAGGTATTTCGATCGCCGCCCAAGCCGCTGCACTGTGGCCCCGGTCAGGCGTTCGGCCATCCGATCCGGAAAGGGCCAACGCAATCCTTCGCGGCGCGTTTCAGCTCGCCCAATACGCACGCCCTCCATCACAGGAAGCAATCCGCGGCGTACTGTCTCGACCTCGGGTAATTCGGGCATGTTCAAAGCCTCTCCATTGTGCGTCCCTTACTGTCACGATATGAGGGATCAACCGCAAGAAGCGAGTATGCCCAATGAGCACGTCAGACAACCGCACCACGCATTTCGGGTTCAAAACCGTGAACGAAGACGACAAGGCCGGAATGGTCCATGGCGTCTTTACCAATGTGGCCTCGAAATACGACATCATGAACGATGTTATGTCCGTCGGTATCCACCGCGTCTGGAAGGATGCGATGATGGATTGGCTGACCCCGCGCGACGGGCAGCGCCTTCTGGATGTGGCGGGCGGCACCGGCGACATTTCCTTCCGCTTTTTGGGCCGCGCCCCTGGGGCCGAGGCCGTCGTTCTAGACATGACCGAAAGCATGCTGGTCGAAGGCCGTCAACGGGCCGAGGCCTCACATCTTGCCAATCATCTGGATTGGGTCGTCGGCGACGCCATGGCACTGCCGTTCGAGGATAACAGCTTTGATCGCTACACGATCAGCTTCGGCATCCGCAACGTGACCCGCATTCCGGATGCGCTAAAAGAAGCGTATCGCGTTTTGAAACCCGGCGGTCGTCTGATGGTGTTGGAGTTCAGCCAGCTTCCGGATGAAGGCATGCAAAAGCTCTATGACCTTTATTCCTTCAACGTGATCCCCAAGATGGGGCAGCTGATCGCAGGCGATGCGGACAGCTATCAGTATCTGGTCGAGTCGATCCGCAAGTTCCCAGATCAGGAAACCTTCGCCCGCATGATCCGCGAGGCCGGGTTTGAGAACGTGAAGTATCGCAACCTGTCTTTGGGCATCGCGGCCCTGCATTCGGGGTGGAAAATCTAAGATGCGTGGACCTCACAACATCTGGCGCTTGATCCGTACCGGCGCAACCTTCCAGCGCACCGGCGCAATGGGCGTCGTACTGGACGCGATGAAGGCACCACCTGCCATTCGCATCGCCGCACATGTGGTAGGCTGGCCCTTTGCTTGGTTGGGGAAGAAAGGCGACCCGGCGTTGCCCCCGGTCACCCGCGCGATCACAGCGCTTGGTCCGGCTTATATTAAGTTTGGTCAAATCATGTCGACGCGCCCTGACGTCGTTGGGCCTGAACTGGCAGACCAGCTGCAATACTTGCAGGACAAACTGCCGCCGTTCAAACAATCCGTTGCGCGCAAGATGATCGAGAAAGAACTGGGTATCTCGATCGACCAAACCTTCTTGGAATTTTCAGAACCCGTCGCTGCAGCCTCAATCGCGCAGGTGCACAAGGCGCGGCTGGCCGACACCGGCGAAGCCGTTGCCGTCAAAGTTCTACGCCCCGGCATTGAACGCGCTTTCCGCACCGATATTGACGCCTTCCACTTTTCAGCCCGCGTGATTGAATGGCTGTTGCCCTCGACCCGCCGCTTGCGTCCGACCGATGTGGTCGAACACTTTGAAAGCGTCGTGATGGGTGAACTCGACCTGCGCCTTGAAAGCGCGTCGGCCAGCGAGTTCGCGGAAAACACCGCTCAGGACGAAGGCTTTGTCGTTCCTGAAGTGAACTGGGGGCTGTCCGGCCGCACCGTGATGACCCTTGGTTGGGGCGAAGGCATTCCTGCCAATGACCTCGAGGCCATCCGCGCCTCGGGTCTGGACATGCACAAACTTGGCGAGCGCGTGTTGCAACTTTTCCTGTCCCACGCGCTGCGCGACGGGCTGTTTCACGGCGACATGCATCAGGGCAACCTAAAATTTGCCGCCAACGGTGACATCATCGCGGTGGACTTTGGCATCATGGGGCGGATCGACGAATACACCCGCCGCGTCTATGCCGAGATCCTCTATGGTTTCATCACCCGCAACTATCGTCGCGTCGCCGAAGTGCATTTTGAAGCCGGATACGTCCCTGCCGACCGCGATGTCGAGGAATTCGCCCGCGCCCTACGTGCCGTGGGTGAACCGATCTTCGGGATGAACGCCACCCAAATTTCGATGGGGCGCCTGCTGGCTTACCTTTTTGAAGTGACCGAGAAATTCGGCATGGAAACCCGTACGGAGCTGATCCTGCTGCAACGGACTATGGTTGTGGTCGAAGGTGTCGCGCGCTCGCTAAGCCCGGATATCAATATCTGGAAAGTCGCGAAGCCGGTGGTGGAAAGCTATATCTCGAACTCGATCGGACCAAAGGCGCTGTTGCAGGATCTTGTACACACCGCACGCGTTCTAGCGCGCTTTGGCCCGCGCCTGCCAGAACTGGCCGAGGCCGCTTTGATCCGACAGTCTGAAGCGCATGTGGAAAACGACCGGGCCCGCCCGTTGCGCGCGATGAGCTATGTTGCCCTAGGTGGCGGCCTTGCTTTGGCAGCGGTCTGGGTTTCAACCCTGCTCTGACGCTCGGCGCTCTAGCTCTGCAACATCGCTATAGGCCGTGTCCCCATGCGCGGTTCTCCAGTGGCAATAGCACGCCATGCGCCAGTGAAAGAGTGGCGCAAGCGCGCCATAGCGTGCTGATCCGATGGCATCACCCCCGGCATCGACATAGGCCTTCAGGAACGCAGCTTGCTCTGCGGGTGAAAGGGGTCTGTTGCCATACAGAACTTGCATTGCCGGGGACAAAAAGATCGCAATATCTGCCGCCGGATCCCCGATGGCCGGACATTGCCAGTCGATCAAACGCAGCCCATTTTCAGTGGCCAGAATGTTGCCCGGCACAATATCTCCATGCAAGAAACACCGGCTTGCGGCAGGCAGGTCATCCGTGAAAGGCGGCGGAGGGGGAAGCGTGATCCCTGATGCGTCCGCCATGGCGCAGGTCTCGGCAATTAAGGTGACGGGCGACGTGATCGTCTCGGGCAATCCTTCGGGCGCTTCGATCTGATGAAGCGTGGCCATTAATCGTGCCACGTCCTCGACAGCCCCAGACCACGGTGTTCCGTCGACATGTCGATACAGAACGCTTGCGCCCAGCGCGCTGTCCAGAAAAGCGACAAAATCAGGCGCAATGCCAGTGCCTGCCAAGTGCTTCAGGGCCAACGCCTCGCGCGTACCGTCATTGGCAAAAAGGGGCGTAGTCGCCGCTTCGTCATACAGCTTGCACACAAGGTCGTGCGGCATGTCATCCGAGGTTATGCGCCAAACAGGGTTGCTGCGCCCCCCTTGAAGGCGGGACCAGTTGGCATGCTTCGACACATGCCCCTCTTCCTGCCAGATCAGGGCCAGCGATTGCTGCTGCCTGTCCTCTTCCAGCATTTCGGTCGGAATGTTGTCGCGAAAGGTCATGCAAGCTGTATAGCGCGGGCCTCAGCCGACGAAAACTCATTCGGCGGCTTCACGCAGGGCGGAAACGGCATCGGCGGTCACTCTGTTGCCGCTTTCGAGCACCAGCCATAGCTGACCGCCGCTATTTTGCGTTTCAACTATACGGCCATAGCTTTCCATCGGATCGGTAGATAAATGCTGCCCATTGCTGCGACTGGTCAGTTCAAAGGAATAGACGCCATGCGGCAGCCCATTCCCATTCTTGTCCTTTCCATCCCATTCCACAGGATCAGTCGAAACCGGAAGCGGCTTGCTGTCGACAATCGTGCCTTCCGAATTCTTCACCACAAGGATGACCTCGTCCGCAGCGACAGCCGGGCTCGGAGAAAGGGTGATAGGATCGCCATCGAACTGAACCGGAGCTGCCACACGCGCCTCTTTCCCGACCCAATCCGCAATATCTGACATGCCCATCAAGCCAAGTTGCGTTCCCATAGCCTTCAACAGGTCATTGGTGCGCACCTGCTGCTCGACACCCGAGAACGTCGCAAGTTGCACGGCGTAATCTGTTGATTCAATTGGGTTCAACGGATCTTGATTTTCCATCTGCGCCGTCAGCATCACCAGGAAAGTCTCAAAATCGGACGAGACCATTGGCCCGTCTGATGCCGAAGCCTGTGCATAGTCGGCCGGAGCCGCGGTCAACGCGGCGGGCATGGCTGTTGGGGTAACGTTCATGCTGTGCTCCTTACACTCGGATATCCACACCCGCACGACCCGCGACGTTCAGCACAAGTGGTGCAACGTCATCCGGTGCGCCTCGCGGATCGGAAGGCGGTTCATCTGAAGACCTAGCGGACTCGCCGTCGGGGAAAGCCCCCCTGCCCCCATCTGAAGTCTGTTGTTGAAACGTGAAATTTACTTCGGACATGCCGAACGCGCGCATCTCGTGCGCCAGTTGGTCGATATGCCTGCGCATCAGGTCCAGTGTGTCGGGCCGCTCGAAACTGAGGGTGACGTGCATGGCAGATCCCTCGGTCTGAAACGATATGCGCAGCCGCCCAAGCTCTTCTGGGCTGAGCGTGAGCTCAACTGGCCGGTCCGGCTGCTGCCGTACAATCTCGGCGATTTGCGTCGACACAAACCGGGGGACATCCGCGCCACGCGCAGGCAGATTTGATTTCAGATCACTGGTTGAAGAAGAAACCTGCTCGACCACTCGAAACGCGACATCTTCAAAAAGCCGGTGATCGCGGTCATGTTCTGTCACCTGCAGTACAGATACCGAGCTCAAAGGAAATGAGGCCATTTCTGGCATCGCCGGAGCGGGCCTGGTTATCAAAACGGGTTCCGGCGCAGAGAGTGTTGCGGGTGCTCTGGGGCCCGAAGAATCGATGTGCTTTGATACGCCCTGCACCGTCTCGACTGTACCGCCGGCCGGTATGAAAGAATCCACCCGCGCGACTTGAGGGCCAATAATCTTGGTCGATACGGCTCTGTCGTTCTGCGAATGGAGCCGAGTTTCCGCCTGCATCTCGATGCCTTTTTTAGGCATGTCGACCACCGATTTGTCATCCAAAGGCTCGGCCAAAGCGGAAATTGGGTTCGGAGCACGCTCAATCCGGGGATCGCGTGCCGCTAGATCATGTGTGGGAATACCTGATTCTTTGTCTGGCAAAATCGGGTTCGGGGACGACACAGAGTGAGGCCGATCAACGAAATCTAGCGCAGTCTCTGATGACGCTTGTTTAAGAGCAGTAGCATTGGGGATCTGTTCCTGTGGCGATGCGGGCGCGGCGGACAACTCCGCCTTCGTTATCCTAGCCTCAACCGAGGGCGCTTCTGCAAGTTTCCACGACCCCACATCCGCTGGGCTTGGCGTTTTGGCGGTTTGATCTGGCTGGGCAGGAGGTGCATCCGTTAATTCTCCCTGATGGATCAGGACTGGTTCATATGTCGCAAACTCAGCTTCTGACACATCCCGAACTGGCGACTTCAGTGTCTCAACCGCTCTAGAACCATCCTGAACAGATGTATTAACAGCCTTCTCTGTCGGGGAAATGACCTCTAGAAACTCATCCTGCATATTGCCCGCGAGTTTCGATTCGTAAGGATCTACAGTGAAGGGTTCCGCCATAAGGTCACGTTCTGTGTCCACTCGACTTTCAGCAACAGGAGTGCTGCCGGCGGGTGCCGAAGTCGTTCCCCCCATCACCTTCGATGGCAGTGTAACCGAAAGGTTCAGAAGCTCTTCCTGAGCCCCGAAAACAGTATCGAATGGTGCCCCCAGCTGCCCAGTCGCCTCCTCAAAATCCGCTGTTGGGATTTGAAGTTCGCGATCCGTCTGCCCGGCATTTGGGAAAGGTTGTTGCGCAATATGCATGTGTTCCATCCGGGAGTTCTGCCTCGGTAGGTTGCAGATTTGCAGATAGGAATTACCAAATCTTTACCGCTGATCGCGATACTCGGAAAAACTGTGATCAATTTGAAAGGTCGAAACCATGGACCCTGTTTCAGGTGTATCGACGCCCGTCATAACGCAAAAACCAAGCGCAACAGATACAGACAAAGCGCTTTGGAACGCCGCAAAAGAGCTTGAGGCAAGCTTTCTGTCCGAGATGCTGAAATCCGCCGGGATAGGCAAAACACCCGACAGTTTCGGCGGTGGGGTCGGCGAGGATCAGTTCGCCTCATTTCTGCGCCAGGAACAGGCGCGTGGCATGGTTGAGAGTGGTGGAATCGGACTCGCCCAATCTCTTTTCGAAGCACTGAAGGAGCAATCAAATGTCTAGTTTATACGCGCTACTCACGCTACTCGAGGATGAACGCCAGCTGATACTGAATGGCGAACTTGACGCCCTGCCCAAGCTGACCGACGCAAAAACCGAGATACTGTCGCAAATGGTGCAAAGTACGCTCAGCCAGAATCAATTTGCACAGCTTCAGACCATAGCCGCCCGCAATCAGAGCCTTCTGGTGGCGGCGGCAAATGGTATTCGCTCTGCGCGAGACCGGCTCGACGCTATTCGAAATCCAAATCAAGGCGTTAAAACCTATACGCGTACAGGTGCCGCACAGGTGCTTTCGCGCGCTCACCCGAACTTCGAGAAGCGCGCGTAGCATCATCAGTTTAGTTCAACTTGTTCAAATTCTAACCTGAGTGATTCAGGTTTCCTTCAGAGTTTTCACCGCAGTTTCACTTTGCATCCAGACGGGTGGCGCAGCCGATTAAGACGGGTTGCAGATGTCAGAAGGCAAAGGGTTCCCGATCAAGTCGGGGTCATAAAAACAGGCGCGAAGCGCCTTAGATTGAAGGAAACTAAGATGTCCAGCATTCTGACCAACAACAGCGCCATGGTGGCGCTTCAAACGCTGAAATCTATCAACTCGAACCTAGCCAATACACAGGCCGAAATTTCGACCGGCAAGGCAATCGGTTCGGCCAAGGACAACGCTGCTGTCTGGGCGATTTCGAAAGTTATGGAAGCTGACGTAAAGGGCTTCAAAGGCATTTCGGAAAGCCTGTCCCTGGGTGAAAGCACCGTTGCGGTGGCACGCCAAGCATCAGAAACGGTTACGGATCTTCTGACCGAGATCAAAGGCAAGATTGTTGCCGCACAAGAAGACAACGTGGATCGTGCCAAAATCCAAACTGACATCGTGGCTTTGCGTGATCAGATCACCTCGGTTGTTGGTGCCGCGCAGTTCAATGGCCTAAACTTGGTCGATGGCACTCAGTCGGGCACGAACTCGAATGGCAATGTAGGTGTCGATGTTTTGTCATCGCTCGATCGTAAATCTGACGGCTCTGTCGTTACCAGCTCGATCGGTGTGGATGCCCAGAACCTGTCGCTGACCGCAGGTACTGATCTTGCTGCGGCGGCTGCTTCAGTAGGTACCGATACAGGCACAGCCGGTGTGATTGACGCCAACGATGGCGGTACAAACGATTCGATTACTCTGGATACGTTCGCGTTCCTCGATGCATCTGGCGGCGCAACCGCAACTTCAGCTGTCCTTCCAAACACGGCAGGCGTCGACACCGCTGTTAACACCGGCCTTGTTGTTGGTGACCAGCTGTCGCTGACTGTCGGTACGGTTCAGGGCAACTATGTCGTGAAAGAAGGTGATACCGCCGAATCGGTCGTTGCAGGAATGAAGAACGCCATGGTGGCCGCCGGACTGGATAGCGGTGCTTTGACCATGGATATCGACAGCAACGCCGGTCAGCTGGTCATCACCAACGAAACCAACGCGGATATCGCGTTCTCGTTTGAAGCAACCCGTGGATCGGGTGGCCTGTCCGACCTTGGAACGATCGATGTTTCGACCTCGTCGGGCGCCGATGCAGCTTTGGGCGCGATCGAGAACATGATCCAGACCTCAATTGACGCGTCGGCATCGTTTGGTTCTGTCGAAGGCCGGATCGAAATCCAGTCGGATTTCGTCGGCAAGCTCTCCGATTCTCTGAAGTCGGGGATCGGTGCATTGGTTGATGCCGATATGGAAGCCACTTCGGCTAAGCTTCAAGCCCTTCAGGTGCAGCAACAGCTTGGCACACAAGCGCTCTCAATCGCCAACCAAGCGCCACAGAACATCCTATCGCTATTCCGCTAAAGGAGCTGGGGGCGCCAAAATGGCGCCCCCCTCTTTGACCTTTTAAATTTCGTTACCGGAAGGAAACCCCGTGAACGCAATCAGTATGGCCAAAACGGCCTATGCCACTTCGTCCCGAACACCGCTTCAAACCAACCGAGGCACAGAGTACGAGCTCTTCGCGCAGATCACGCATCGTTTGGATCAATACGCGAAAAAACAGACTTCTGTCTTTGCAGATCTGGCGCAAGCCCTTCACGACAACCGCAAGCTATGGACGTTGCTTGCTGCGGATGTCGCCGAAGATGCGAATGGTTTGCCCGCAGAGCTGCGTGCCCGCATATTTTATCTGGCCGAGTTCACCGCCGACTATACCCGGCAGGTTCTAAGCGACAACGCAGATCCCTCGGTATTGGTAGACATAAACACCGCAGTCATGCGTGGCCTGCGTCGCACGGGGGTTCCAGCATGAGCGGCCTTGTTCTGAAACTCAGCCCAAAAGAACGTGTCCTGATCAACGGAGCGGTAATCGAGAACGGTGACCGCAGATCGCGCCTCTCTATTGTGACGCCGAACGCCAACATTCTGCGCTTGAAGGACGCAATTCACCCCGAAGAGGTGAACACACCCGTTCGGCGCGTCTGTTATATCGCACAGTTGATCTTGTCTGGTGACGCCGATCAGGACGAAGGACGGTTGCAACTCTTGCGCGGAATCGAGCAACTGAGTCAGGTTTTGACCGACCCGGATAGCCGCTCGGTTCTGGACAAGGCGACCGGCGCTGTTCTCGACAACCAGTTCTATCAGTCGCTCAAGCAGCTCCGGGCCCTGCTGCCACGCGAAGAACGCCTTTTGTCAGCCCGCTACGCATGAGCTTTCAGCCGGTCATACCGTTCAATGGCGCGGCCGGCTGGGCCTTTCTGCAGCGCACAAAAGATGCCCAGCAATCAGCGTTTGAAAGCAACCCGGCCGTCCAGCGCAACGTTCAATACTTCCAAGACAATATTGGCGACATCGCCACAGCCGAACAGCTTGTGAGCGATCGTCGTCTTCTGTCTGTTGCTCTCGGAGCTTACGGGCTGATCGATGACGTCAACAACACCTATTTCATTCGAAAAGTTTTGGAAGACGGTACGTTGGATACTGATGCGTTGGCCAATAAGCTTTCGGACAAGCGCTATTTTGAGATGGCGAAGGAATTTGGGTTTGGTGATTACAACATCCCACGTACTCAAATATCAGATTTCGGCGTCCGAACAGTTGAGGCCTATAAAGAACGCGAATTCGAAGTTGCGATCGGCAACCAGGACCGAGATATGCGTCTGGCAATGAGCCTCGAACGTGATCTGGGCAATATCATCGACAAATCCACCAGCGATGCTGGGAAATGGTATTCGGTCATGGGCAACCCGCCGCTTCGCCAGGTCTTTGAAACAGCGTTGGGTCTGCCCTCGTCTTTCGGCACCATCGATATCGACAAACAGCTTGAAATCTTCCAAGAAAAATCCGAGCGCTATTTTGGGTCTTCAAGCGTCGATCAGTTCTCGGACCCTGAAAGACTGGATGAACTGACTAGACTGTTTTTGGCACGTTCTCAGATCGCGCAGGGTACGGCTGCACTCAGCTCGAACGCGATCGCCTTAACATTGTTGCAAAATTTTTAGCCCAAGCCGGCTTCTATCTTCATGCACTGGCTCAACCGTTCAAAACTGGCACTCGTATCCACCACTTCGGGTGCGGCAAGGAAATCGTCAATTTTTGGCCAAGCCTCAACGGCATGATCAAGAATGGCATCTGCCCCTGCTGCATAGAGCCCGGCCTGAATCATCATTTCAGAGCGGTCATATAAACCCAGCAACTTCCGGCCTTGCAGCAAGATCGCATTTTCCTCGTCGGATGCGGCATCCGGTAGAGCGCGCGAAACCGAGCGCAAAACATCTATTGCCGGAAAACGCCCGCGTTCTGCGATTTTCCGATCCAAGACGACATGACCGTCCAGAACCCCTCGCAGTATGTCCGCCACCGGTTCTTCCATGTCGGATCCTGCAACAAGCACCGAAAAGACCGCCGTGATGTCTCCAGCATGCCCGACACCCGGGCCTGCCCTTTCACAAAGCGATGTAATCTGTTGGGTCGTGGACGGGGGAAACCCGCGCAGACTTCCAGTCTCACCCGCGGCAAGCACAACCTCGCGATGAGCCTCTGCGAACCGAGTAATACTATCGGCCAGAAACAAAACCTGTCGGCCAGAATCGCGAAAGTGTTCGGCCACGGACATAGCCATCCATGCACAGCGCCGCCGCATCATGGGCGACTGGTCCGATGTGGCAGCTACGACGACCGCACGTTTCATCCCGTCCTTGCCCAACACCCTCTCCACAAAGTCGCGCACCTCGCGCCCCCGTTCCCCGATTAACGCAATCACAACCACATCTGCATGCACGCCCCGCGCCAGTTTGGCCAGAAGAGTAGATTTCCCAACTCCAGAGCCTGCGAACAGACCGATACGCTGTCCACTGACAATCGGCAGAAATGTATTGAACACCGTCATTCCCGTCTCAAGTCGATCACCCAATGGTCGGCGCGCCGTTGGGTTCGGCACCTCTCCTTTTAATGAGCGTGGCTGGGATCCCTGCAGAATCGGCGTCCCGTCCAGACTCCGCCCCAATGGATCTACGACACGCCCGATCCAGCTGTCATCTGGGGCAATACACGTACCCCCTAGCAGCAAAACCTCATCCCCAATCTGAAGGCCTGCGCAATCCCCATCAGGCAGAACCGAAATGGAATGTTCCCCAAGCTCTAGAACTTCGCCCATCCGTGGTTTTCCAGTGCTGGGCCGAATTTCAACGAGGTCAGCCTGAGCTGCAGTTTTGGTCAACCCGGCGACCTCAAGCACGCCTTGTCGGATGCCAGTCACCCGACCAATCGGCCGTACGACTTGTAGAGATGTGACTTCAGCAGACACCTGCTCGAACCCAACATTGTGCATCGGCGTTCTCCTAAAATTTTCATTGAAACTGTTTATAAAGGAATCAGGGTTAAGCCTTGGTTGAAGCCAATCGAGGGAGAAGCCCCGATGTTTGAAAAACTGACTATTTTTGCCAAGGCGAACGACCTTGCGCTCCATGCCGCGGCCCGACAATCCGTAATCGCACAGAATGTGGCGAATGCGGACACGCCGGGGTATCGCGCCCGCGACATCCCCTCATTTGCCGAGGCATATCAGCCAAGCCAAACTAACCAAATGCGCGCCACACGCGACGGGCATTTCGGCGCAGGAATCACGACGTCGTCGGATCTAGAAAGCGATTCTGTTTACCGCGCTGGCGCGACGTCTCCCAATGGGAACTCGGTATCACTCGAGACTGAGATGATGATGGCCGCCGAAGCCAAACGAGACCACGATATGGCGCTGGCCGTTTACAAATCAACGCTGGGCATCGTGCGCAGTTCGTTGGGCCGGAGGTAACGGATCATGAGTGATCTTAGAAATTCTGTCGCGGCCGCCGCGTCTGGTATGCAAAGTCAGGCCAATCGCCTGCGTCACGTGTCTGAAAATATCGCCAATGTCGATACCCCCGGCTATCGCAGAAAGATGGTCAGTTTTCAGGCGGCCCTTGA
Source organism: Aliiroseovarius sp. S253 (assembly GCF_049800855.1). Classification (NCBI taxonomy): domain Bacteria; kingdom Pseudomonadati; phylum Pseudomonadota; class Alphaproteobacteria; order Rhodobacterales; family Paracoccaceae; genus Aliiroseovarius; species Aliiroseovarius sp. S253. The sequence continues at coordinate 255,649 of NZ_JBNAFW010000002.1, forward strand.
AGGCGGGCGGGCCACCGGAATGGTGGAAACCGGACGTGTCCAACTGGACAAGACCACCCTGCCCAGCATCTATGATCCCTCGCATCCACTTGCGGATGAAAGCGGTCACTATCAAGGCTCCAACGTCGACCTGGTGATCGAGATTGCGGACGCCCGCGAAGCGCAGCGGAGCTATGAAGCCAACCTGAAAATGTTCGATCAGTCGCGCCAAATGTCGCGCGGGTTGTTGGACCTGCTGCGCCGGTAGGAGGATAGATTATGGATATTCGCGCAACACTTGCATCGCAGCAATATGCGGCCTCCCGTCAGGCGGCTCAGCCAACGGCGAATACTGAACAAAAAGTGAACAATTTTGCGGGCGTGGCGCAAGACTTCGCTCAGACCGTGCGGAACGGGGAACGGACAGCGATGGCTGCCCTATCTGGCGATGCCGATCCGCATGCCTTGGTGCAGGCGCTGGCCCAAACCGAATTGGCTGTCGAAACCGCCGTCACGGTCCGTGACAAGGTCGTCGAGGCCTATCAGGAAATCCTAAGGATGCCGGTCTGATGGACGAGATTATCTTCTATGACACGCTGCGCGCGGGACTTTGGGATGCAGTTCTAATCTCGCTGCCCATTCTGTCGGTCGCGTTGATTGCCGGTCTGATCGTTGGCCTGTTCCAAGCGCTGACCTCGATCCAAGAGATGACCCTGACATTTGTCCCCAAACTCGTGGCCATTCTGGTCGTCTTCTGGGGCAGCATGGGGTTCATGACAGAAACACTGGTCAGCTTTTTCCAGCTGCGCGTCGTGCCCTTGATCGCAGGAGGGTGAGATGGACAATATCGGCTATACATCCCTGACACGGCAATCCGGCTTGATGCGCGAAATGCAGAGCATCGCCAACAACATTGCGAACACATCGACCACCGGATTTCGGCGCGAAGGTGTGATTTTTTCCGAGTATATTCATGCGCTTGAGCGCGACGATCCCTCGCTTTCCATGGCGACTGCCAACACGCGCGCATTGAACCTAGAGCAAGGCGCGCTGACCCAAACCGGCGGCACGTTCGACTTCGCCATCGAGGGCGATGGGTTCTTTTTACTCGACGGGCCGACAGGCCAGTTTCTTACCCGCGCGGGTGTCTTTACCCCATCGGCGGAGGGCGAGCTTGTGACCCCCGACGGCTATCGCCTGCTAGACGGCGGTGGGTCGCCGGTGTTCATCCCGCCTGATGCGAATGCTGTATCGATGGCAGCCGACGGGACGCTGTCAGCAGATGGACGGGCGCTGGCCTTGATCGGGCTGTTTACCCCGGTTGAACAGACCGACCTTCAGCACCGTGACGGCGTTCGGTTCGAAGCCCCCGGTGGGATCGAGCCCGCCCTGACCGAAGCCACGATACTGCAGGGGTTTATCGAAGGATCTAACGTCGATCCCATCGCAGAGATCGCCCGCATGATCGAGGTCCAGCGAAGTTATGAGCTGGGTCAGAAATTCATGGAGAAAGAGGATGAACGCATCCGCTCGGTCACGAAAACGGTCATCGGATAACAGGAGGCATAAATGCGCGCACTGAACATTGCAGCTACCGGGATGTTGGCCCAGCAAATGCGGGTCGAAACGATCTCGAACAACCTCGCGAACATGTCGACCACCGGCTACAATACGCGCCGTGCCGAATTTGCAGACCTGCATTATCAGCAGGCCACGCGGGCGGGAACGATCAATGCCGCAGATGGAACAGTTTTACCAACCGGCGTCCAACTTGGACTGGGGGTCCGTCCGACCTCGGTCACGATGATGGTACAGCAAGGGACACTGGCCCAAACCGGCGGCGATCTGGATGTTGCGATCGAAGGTCGCGGGTATCTTGAAGTCACTCTGCCCTCGGGCGCGTCAGGCTATACTCGTGATGGCGGGCTGAAACTGTCTGGGGATGGGCTGATTGTGACCTCGGACGGCTATTCAGTCGCGCCGGAAATCACCATTCCCAGCGATGCTCGCCAGATCTCGATCAACGCGGATGGCGAAGTCTACGCCTATTTCGACAATACCGTCGAACCCGAGCTCATGGGCGCATTCACCCTAGCCAGCTTCACCAATGACAAGGGGCTCGAGGCAATCGGGTCAAACCTCTTCCGCGAAACGCCTGCCTCGGGTCCCGCCTTTGTTGGAGCACCCGGCGAGGACGGACGCGGGACCTTGCGGCAGGGCTATTTGGAAAACAGCTCGGTCGACGCTGTGCGTGAAATCACCGAACTGATTGCCGCACAGCGGGGGTACGAACTGAACTCAAAAGTTATCACCGCAGCGGACCAGATGCTTGCGGCCACCACACAGGTGCGCTGATGAAACGCTTCATTCCCCTGATGTTGGCAATACTCGCCACGCCTTGCACCGCCGACACGGTCATTGCTGCCAGAAACCTGAGGCCCGGCATGATCGTATCAACGCAAGACGTGAAACTGGTCGACACCGAAATCGCGGGTGGCTTTCAGCTACTTGGAGATGTCATCGGACAAGAGGCGCGCGTGGTGCTTTATGCCGGTCGGCCGGTTCTACCCAACGACATCGGGCCACCCGCCGTGATCGATCGGAACCAGATTGTAACGCTGGTCTACAAAGCCGGGTCCATGACCATCCTAACCGAAGGCCGCAGCCTTGGCCGTGGTGCTATCGGGGACAGGATACCGGTGATGAATCTGGCTTCACGTACGACAGTCACTGGGTCGGTCTCTCCCTCCGGAGACGTCATTGTTTCCAACACAATCAACCACTTTTGATAAGGTAAAACTATGCGTTCAATCCTGTCCTTCCTCATCCTGACTGTGGCAGTAACCGCCTGTTCCCGCGTGGAAAACATCGGAAAGGAACCTGAGTTAAACCCGGTTGAGATGAGCGCCGAGCATCTGGCTATGAACGCTTCGGGCTTGCCGCAAGACATCCCGCCACAAGGCACAGTGGACCGCTCGTCTTTGTGGAGCGGAGGGCGCCAATCGCTTTTAGGGGATCGACGCGCCCAGCAGGCAGGCGACATTCTGACCGTGGTGATCGAAATCAACGACCGCGCCGAGTTCTCGAACAGTTCGGCGCGCGCGCGGGGGGCGTCCGAAGATATGGGCATTCCCAACCTGTTTGGGCTACCGCAATCCATCGACAAGGATTTGCCCGAAGGAGCATCCCTTGGAAATGCAGTCGGTCTGTCGTCAAACAGTTCCTTCAATGGAAATGGATCGGTGAAGCGCAACGAAAAGTTGGAGCTGCGCGTGGCTGCGACGGTCTTGGGCACGCTACCCAATGGCGTGTTGCAGATCCAGGGCACGCAAGAAGTGCGGGTGAACTTTGAACTGCGCGAGCTTCTGGTCACTGGGTTCGTGCGGCCTGAGGACATTTCGCGGCAAAACGAGATTCCATATGACAAGATCGCGTCAGCCCGCATTTCCTATGGCGGGAGAGGCCAGATCAGTGATGTTCAACAGCCCCGCTACGGACAGCAGGCCGCCGACATTATACTTCCGTTCTAAAGGGGCTCCAAATGGGCAAGATCATTCCAATTTTCCTGGCCCTGCTTGGTCTTGGTATCGGTGCTGGGGCGGGCATGATGCTTCAGCCCGAACCCGATCTGGTCGAGGTAAATCCCTGTGGCGACACCGATACTGACGCTCAGAAGAGCTCGGGAAATCCGACCGAAAACGCGCCTTCGGATACCGAGTTCGTGAAGATGAACAACCAATTCGTGGTGCCTGTCGTTGCCGATGGTAACGTCTCGTCGCTGGTGGTGATGTCGCTGAATATCGAGGTCGAACTGGGCGGGCGCGAAGCTGTTTACCAGCGCGAACCCAAGCTGCGCGACGAGTTTCTTCAGGTGATGTTCAACCACGCCAACACGGGTGGATTTGATGGTACCTTCACACAATCTAGCCGTTTGGACCCTCTGCGAATGGCCCTGCTTGAAGTGGCGCAATCCATTCTGGGGTCAGGGGTAAAGGATGTGTTGGTCACAAATATAGTGCGCCAGGACATCTAGTTTCTAATCGGCATATCTGCCCAAAATCACCAACTTGTTTGAAACACTTCAACCTGCAAAGCGAAGTTGTTAGTCTGCGGAAAAGGGGGACCAGTGAATGCAGTTAAAATCCGTGGATGTGTCGAAAACAGCGTCAGCCACCACCATTATTTTTCGGGCTTTGAAACAGGCCATCGTGGAGGGTGAACTGGAGGACGGCACCCCGCTGAGGCAGGATGAAATTGCGAAGATGTTCAACACTTCGCGCATCCCGGTCCGAGAAGCCATTCTGAAACTGGAAGAGCATGGATTGGTGACATCACAAAGGTACAAAGGGGCCGTCGTATCGTCACTGTCGCAGGATGAAGTAAGCGAGATTTTCGATTTCCGCGTCCTGCTGGAACCTCATGTCATCGCACAGGCAGTCCCGCAAATGTGCGCCGATACCTTGCGTACGGCACGTGGCCATTACGAAGCGTTGGCGACATCGACAGATTCTTCGGAATGGGGGGATCTAAACCGGAAGTTTCATGCAACGCACTATGCTGCCAGCGGCCTGACCTATCACATGGCAGCAATCGACAATGCTCTAAACCGGATTGATCGTTATCTGCGGGCACGTATCATGATGGACGATGGGATGATCCGAGCCAACAATGATCACCAAATGATCCAGGAAGCCTGCGAAGCTGGTGACGCTGAGAAGGCAGCTGAATTGACCTTCACACACATCGTCGAAGCACGTGACAAATTGATGACCCATCTGAAGTAAGGCGTGCTTGCACCCGGCGATCGACGTTTCAGCCTGCAGACTTGGCATCGAAAACTGGTCTTCTGCGCAAATACCCAGAAAGATCAATCTTATCGGATATGCGTGATCACACTGCCTAGGCCGTCGATCTGCGCCACACAGGTATCGCCAGACTGAAGGGGGCCGACATTCTCTGGTGTTCCGGTGAAAATCAGATCGCCAGCGCTGAGTTCCACCAAGGTCGAAAGATAGGCGATCACATCCGCAACCGGCCAAATCAGATCGGAAATATCCGAGTTCTGGCGCGTCTCGCCATTTACGCTTAGCGATATGGCGCCTTTGGTGAAATGCCCCACATCGGCAACGGGATGCAGTGTGCCGCAGGGAGCCGATCGGTCGAACCCCTTGGCCATATCCCAAGGGCGCCCATTAGATTTCGCGTCCGCTTGCACATCGCGACGCGTCAGATCGTTGCCAACCGCATAGCCCCAGACATGATCCAGAGCAGCATCGGCAGCAATGTTCGCACCGCCATTGCCAAGCGCCACGACCAGCTCGACCTCGTGATGCAGGTTCGATGTGCCCTGAGGATACGGGATGCTCGCGCCGTCCGCGACCAAAGCGTCTGCAGGCTTGGAAAAGAAAAAGGGCAGCTCCCGATCTGGGTTCGATCCCATCTCGCGGGCGTGGGCAGCATAGTTCTGCCCGACGCAGAAGATCCGACGTACGGGAAATTTCTGGTCCGAGCCAGCGATTGGAAGAAACGGTTGCGCGGGAGCGGGAATGGCCCAAGTCATTTCAGGAACACCTTGCCTTTCATCGTGTCTGCAATCGGTGCGCCCATCAGTGACAGAACGGTAGGCGCAAGCTGAGTCTGGCACAGAATATCGCTGTCATCGACCACCTCTGCATCCCCGAAATAGTAGAGCGCGACGTCTTGTTGCAGGTCTTCATGACCCCCGTGATGGCCGCGATCCGTCTGGCCGTGATCGGCAGTGACAATCACCTCGTACCCCTGATCACGCCAGCGCTTGATGAAGGGGGCCATCTGTTCATCCATCTTGAAGCACGCATCGTCCATTTCATGGCATTCATGCCCAAATCGATGACCCATGCTGTCCAGCGTGCAGGTGTGCAGAATGCCATAGTCGATCCCTTTGCGTTCACACAGCCTGGTCAGCGTGCCGAATAGATCGACATCAGCCGGGGTGCATTGGTTGATCAACCCATAGCCGGTCATCGTGTGAAAACGCCCGTGGTTGATCGACGTGCTTTCAGGCTCGTCATATTCGACATCCCGCACCACGTCGAAAGGTGCGCGGTTGAAGAACTCGGACCAGAAGGAATGCGTCACGGCACCTGTCACACCGCCAGCCTTGCGAACTTGGCTAAAGATATCATCATGCGACAGGCGAAAGACATCGTGATTACCCGTGCAGCCATGCTCCTGTGGGGTCACGCCTGTGTGGATCGAGGCATAGCAGCTGGCCGAAGTCGAAGGCAGCACTGCACGCATCTTCAACAGCTTCGCGTCACCCGATTGCACCCAGCCTTCAAGGTTGCCAAACAAACGGCGCCAGTTGCGATGCGGCACCCCGTCGATGATGAGAAGCAGGAGTTTTCTGTCCATGTCAGCGCCCTTCCAGATTGCGCGTTGAGTTGCGTCAGACTAGGCGCGGGTCGTCACGGAATTATGTAACAGATGCGCCAGAATGGGTCGGTTTTGGTCCGGCGAATAGAAAACGGGGGCGCAATTTCAGCGCCCCCGGTACATTCGATGCCCGGCGATCAGTTGCCGGCGCTTTCCATCTTGCGGTTCCCCACGACCTCTTCCAGCCAACCAAGACGCATCTCGGGGACAGAGCTGAGCAGCAGGTCGGTGTAGTCGTCGAACGGAGGTGCCAACACCTCGGCTTTCGGGCCATAGCGTACGACGCGCCCTTGATACATCACCGCGATGCTGTCGGCGATGGCCTTCACCGTCGCAAGGTCATGCGTGATGAACAGATAGGCGACGTTCTCGATCTTCTGAAGGTTTTCCAGAAGCTTCAGAATGCCGTCTGCAACCAATGGATCCAGCGCTGAAGTCACCTCGTCACAGATGATGACCTTGGGCTTGGCAGCCAGCGCACGGGCGATACAGACACGCTGTTTCTGCCCGCCGGAAAGCTCTGCCGGATAGCGGTCCATGAACTCTGGACCCATCTCGATTTCTTCCAGAAGTTCCAGAATCCGCTTTTTCTTTTCCGCACCGCGCATGCCGAAATAGAATTCAAGCGGACGGCCGATGATCGTCCCAACGGTCTGGCGTGGGTTCATGGCCACGTCAGCCATCTGATAGATCATCTGAAGCTCGCGCAGGTCATCACGCGACCGCCCTTCCAGATCCGATGACAGATCGCGTCCATCAAAATGGATCTTACCCTCGCGCGGAGGCAACAGGCCAGTGATCACGCGGGCCGTGGTCGACTTGCCCGACCCGGATTCACCCACTACGGCCAAGGTCTGGCCCGGGTGAAGCTCCATCGTGACATTATGCAACACGTCGAAATTCGTGCCCTTATAGCGCGCCGTGACATTTTCCACGGTCAATACGGGATTGTCCGTGGGCGGCTTGCCATCGTGTTGGGTGGAGCGGACCGACACCAGATCGCGGGTATATTCCTCGACCGGGTGATTGATGATCTGATCTGTGGTGCCATGTTCAACCATGTCACCCATGCGCAGCACCATGATCTCGTCCGAGACCTGAGCAACCACCGCAAGGTCATGCGTGATATAGAGCGCTGCAACCCCGGTGTCCCGAATGGCTTCCTTGATCGCCATCAGGACGTCGATCTGCGTGGTAACATCCAGCGCCGTTGTGGGTTCGTCGAATACCACCAGATCGGGCTCGGGGCACAGGGCCAAGGCCGTCATGCACCGCTGTAGCTGACCACCAGACACCTGGTGCGGATAGCGATCGCCGATGTTCTCGGGATCCGGCAGACCCAGCTTGGTGAACAGCTCGATTGCGCGGGCTTCGGCCTCTTTCTTCGAGAACTTGCCCTGATGCAGCGAGGCTTCGATCACCTGCTCCATGATCTTCTTCGCCGGGTTGAAGCTGGCCGCAGCCGATTGGCTGACATACGTCACCTCGGTTCCACGCAGTTTACGCAGGTCCTTCAGGTTCGTGCCCAGGATCTCGCGACCATTGACCCAGACCTTGCCGCCGGTGATCTCGACCCCGCCCCGTCCATAGGCCATCGAGGCCAGACCGATGGTGGATTTACCAGCACCCGATTCCCCGATCAGGCCCAGCACTTTGCCCTTCTCCAACTCGAAGGATACGCCGTGCACAATATCGATGTTTCGGGGTTTCTCGCCGGGCGGATAGATCCGCGCGCCGATTTTCAGGTTTTCGACCTTCAGAAGTGTATCGCTCATCCGCGGCCTCCTTTCAGGCTGGTGGTGCGGTTCAGCACCCAGTCGGCAACAAGGTTCACGGAAATTGCCAGCGTCGCGATGGCCACGGCGGGCACAAGCGCTGCCGGTATGCCATAGACGATGCCGTCTTTGTTTTCCTTCACGATGCCGCCCCAGTCAGCGTTGGGCGGTTGTACGCCAAGGCCAAGGAACGAAAGCGTCGACACGAACAGCACTGCAAAGATGAAACGCAGGCCCATTTCGGCCACCAGAGGAGACAAGGCGTTTGGCAGGATCTCGCGGAAGATGATCCAGCGACGTCCCTCGCCACGCAGTTTGGCGGCTTCAACGAAATCCATGACGTTGATATCAACCGCCACAGCGCGGGCCAGACGATAGACACGAGTCGAGTCCAGAAGACCCATTACCAAAATCAAGATGAGCAGCGTCACCGGCATAACCGACAGAACGACAAGCGCAAAGATCAGCGTCGGGATGGACATGATCAGGTCGACAAAGCGGCTCATCAGCTGATCGACCCAACCGCCAACCACGGCAGCGGTAAAACCAAGGATCGAGCCCAGCGTGAAGCTGAGGATCGTGGCGGCGGTGGCGATAAAGATCGTCGTGCGTCCACCATAGATCATGCGTGTCAGCAGATCGCGTCCAATGTTGTCGGTCCCCAACCAGTGCTCGGACGAGGACGGCTCCCAAACGTCACCGACGATCTCGGTCATCGAATAGGGCGCAATCAACGGGGCAAAGATTGCCATGAAGAAGTAAAGCCCAGTGAAGAACAGGCCGATCAAGGCCGCAGGAGGTATTCTTATCATTTCGGATGCCTCAGCCTTGGGTTCGCCAGGATCGACACGATGTCAGCCACCATGTTCAATCCGATATAGACCGCCGCGAAGATCAGACCGCAGGCCTGCACAACGGGCACGTCACGTTTGGCCACGTGGTCGACCAGATACTGGCCCATGCCGGGATAGACGAACACCACCTCGACAACCACAACGCCCACGACAAGGTAAGCAAGGTTCAGCATGACCACGTTTACAACCGGCGCAATCGCGTTCGGGAAAGCGTGGCGGGCGATGACCTGAAAGCTTGTCAGGCCCTTCAGTTCAGCCGTTTCGATATAGGCCGACTGCATTACGTTCAGAATGGCGGCGCGGGTCATACGCATCATATGCGCCAGCACAACCATGGTCAGAACAGTCACGGGCAACGCAATGGCGTTGAGTTTCTCACCCAGAGACATGCTGTCATAGATCGTGGACACGGTGGGCGCCCAGCCCAGTTTAACGCCGACATAGTACATCAGCACGTAGCCGATCAGGAATTCAGGCACCGAGATCGACGCCAGAGTCACCGCTGAAATCAGTTTGTCGGGCCAACGTTCGCGATAGCGCACGGCAAGCAGGCCAAGGAAAATGGCCAGCGGCACGGCCACGACGGCAGCCCAGAACGCCAAGAACAGCGTGTTCTTCAACCGCCCACCAAGGCTGTCGACAATGTCGCGCCCATTGGTCAAGGCAGTGCCAAGATCGCCCTGCAGAGCACCGAACAGCCAGTTGAAATAGCGTGTGGTAGCGGGCTGATCCATGCCCAGCTCTTTACGTAGGTTGGCAAGGCTTTCGGGCGTGGCGGATTGTCCAAGGATGTTCTGCGCGACATCACCCGGAAGGATGGTGGTGCCTGCAAAGATCAGCACCGAAGCTGCGAGGAGCAGAAGGGTGCTCAGCGCAAGGCGCTGAGCAACCAGTTTAAGGACGGGATGCATGAGAATCCCTTATTTCAACCAGCAACGTGATGCTGCCAGACCGGACATCAGTTCAGCGTTCGGATCCGGCATATAGCCACCGATGTCGTTGCTGACGCCATCAATGAAGTCATTGAACATCGGGACGATCACGCCGCCTTCGTCATGCAGGATCTTTGCCATATTGCTGTAAAGCTCTTTACGCTTGGCCGGATCCAGCTCAGCCTTGGCGGCTTGCAGCATGCTATCGAACTCGGCATTTTTGAAACGGGTGTCGTTCCAGTCAGCCGTCGACAAATACGCGGTCGAGTACATCTGATCCTGAACCGGACGGCCAGTCCAGTACGACGCACAGAACGGTTGCTTGTTCCATACTTCCGACCAGTAGCCGTCATTCGGCTCACGCTTGATTTCCAGCGGGATGCCAGCGGCAGCCGCGCTCTGCTGGAACAGTTGAGCTGCGTCAACAGCGCCCGGGAAGGCGGTTTCAGCGACGCGTAGGATGATCGGTGTTCCGTCGTGGCCCGAGTTCTTATAGTGCTCTGCGGCTTTGACCGGATCGTACTCGCGCTGCTCCATGCTGTCATCGAACAGCGGGTAGGCTGCGTTGATCGGAATATCGTTACCGACACCACCATAGCCACGCAGAATCTTGTCCACCATTTCCTGACGGTTGATCGCGTATTTCAGCGCAAGGCGCAGCTCTTTGTTGTCAAAGGGCGGCGTGTCGGTGTGCATGATGAACACATAGTGGCCACGGCCCGAGACGTTCTGCACGGTGATGTTCGGAGCGCGATCCAGCAGGCTCGCAATCTTCGGATCAACCGAGTTCACCATGTGCACCTGACCCGACTGCAAAGCCGACATACGCGCAGTGGCGTCGTTGATGATCAGAATCTCGGCCGAATCTGCGTGCCCTACGCTGTCGTCCCAGTGGTTGGCGAATTTGGTGAAGGTGTGACGAACGCCCGGCTCGTTGCTTGCGATCTGGTAAGGACCAGAGCCGATGCCTGCGGTGGGGTCATCCATGCCGCCATTGGGCTGGATCACCAGGTGATAGTCGGCCATCAGATAGGGAAGGTCAGCATTCGGCGTATCAAGGTTCAGCGTCAGCGTGTTGCCGCTGACCGACATGCTTTCGATGCCTTTCACGATCCCCAAGGCACCCGACTTGGATTCTTCGTTCGAATGACGCTCAATCGTTTTCATCGCGTCTTCGGCGGTCAGGGTTTTGCCATTGTGGAATTCTACACCCTGACGAATGTTGAAGTGCCAGGTTTTCGCGTCAGCCGAGCTGTCGATGCTTTCAGCAACGCGCATATCGATCTCACCGGCCGGCGATACGTTTACAAGAGTATCGCCCCAGATTCCCAAGGAAGCGCGAGGTGCTTGTGACGCGACCAGACCCGGATCCAGCGAATCCGTACCGGCACCGCCATTCATCCCCAGCTTGATGGTGCCGCCCTTGTTGGGTCCAGCAGCCATAGCAGCGGTGGACAGCATGGTACTTGCTGCAGCCGTCGATACGCCCAGCGCACTTGCACGCCCCATGAAGTCACGACGCGACAGTTTGTTTTCCGCAACGCGTTTGGACAGATATTCGAGTTCTTTTTTCATTGATGGCTCCCTGAGTGGTCGGCGTGTGACAATAGACCGCCGTTTTTATTGGTTCGGCTAATAGAGTTGCGCAGAACCCGACGCATCGCAAGGGTGGATACCGACTCTCGGTTACAAGTTTACGACATAGAGGGGCTCTCACCTGCAGCAAACTCAGAGTTTGAAGCCCCCTAAGTCGGTGTGGGTCAACAAAAAAAGGGCCAGATAAAATCCAGCCCTTTCAAATATTTATATATGTCTTTGCGCTTACAGATCAGAAGTTAAGCGAGATGTCACGGTGATAAGCCGTACAAGAAGCCATCTCTAACGCCTGATCACGCGTAAAGCGCGGCTGTTGGCGGAGACCCAGCGTACCTCTGATTCCGTCCAGATAGGCATTCAGCCCATCGCGCAGCTTGGCATCTGCGTCGGCGCGCCACGCTTTTTGGCCCTCAAAGGCGGCAACAGCATCCTCATAAGCTGCCATTGCTTTCTCTCGATCCGGGGTCTTGGACTTCAGTGCCTTGCGCGCTTTGCCAAGAGCCTTCTTCACATCGTCCGCACCTTCGACTTTGCCGAACACTTTGGACAGTTCATTCACAAGCTCTTGCGCCTCGTTTTCCGGCGTCGACATAATCGTCGCCTTCATGTCGCGCAGATCCTGTTCCAACGCGGCGAACGCGTCGTTGGCGTCAAGCACAGCCAGAACCGATAGCGGAGCTTCCCATGCCTCATCCGCGGCACGACGATACTTGGAGCGTGCGTTGTTTTCGGCCTTGGTCAGAGTCAGGAATTCCTTGTTTACCTCGGCCCAGCTTGCTGGGATCCCTGCATGAAGGTGTTCCATCTCGGCATTCAAAGCCGCGACCTTCGTCTCAAGCTTGGCCTTTTCAGCCGCCTGACTTTCGTCACGCATCCGGCTGGCTAGCTTTTCGAACTCATCCACTTCGCGCTGGATATTTCGGATCTGTTTTTCGATCCCGCGCACCAGTCGCAACTGCGGACGATATTCGCCCGAAGCAGCCTGCACGTTATCTGCCGCAACAAAGGCAGCATCCAGCTGTGCAACAGCGTTATCTGCAGCATCCAGACCATCAGTCAGGTCACCCGACAGATCCTTCGGCAGCGCTGACAGATCAAGCCCGCGTGCAGCGGCGATTGCATCACGCGTGGCCGAGCTTTCTGCCAGTTGCTGGCCTACGTAATCCTCGACGCAAAGCTGTAGCTTCGGGTTACGCGGCGGCGGGCTGCTTTCCGACAGGAAGCTTACGCGGTTTGGCAGATAGTTCACCAAAGGCGGATACAGACCCACAATCACCAGCGCCGCAATCTGCAGCGAGATGAAGGCAATCACGCCCTTGTACATCTGCACCGTCTTCACGATCGCCGGGGCAACCCCGCGCAGATAGAATAGCGCGAAGCCAAAGGGCGGTGTCAGGAAGCTGGTCTGAATGTTCAAACCAATCATCACACCCAGCCAAACGGCGGTGATGTTTGCCTCGGGATCGGCCAGCAGGATCGGGGCCACGATCGGCACCACGACCACGGCGATCTCGATGAAGTCCAGGAAGAAGCCCAGAACGAAGATCACCAACATAACGATGAAGAACTGCGTCCAGAACCCGCCGGGCAAGCCCAGTAGGAATTCTTTCACCAGATCCTCGCCCCCGAATGCACGGAAGGCGGCGGTCAGCATGGCGGCACCCAGAAGGATGATGAACACCAACGAAGTCGTCTTGGCGGTTTCCAGCATGACACCGGCAAGCGTGTTCTCAATCTTCAGAACGCGCCAGCAGGACCACACCAGTGCCGCCATCAGCATGACTGACCCGACGGCTCCCAGAATGATCCCGAACCGGTCCGAGCTATCCTCGACAGCCTTCACGTTCATGTCGAAATTAATCAGAGCGAAGGCAATGACGGCCAAAGCGGCAATGGCCAAAAGCGCCGGATAGTACAGCGATTTGCTGGCTTTCGGCAGGCGATAGCCGGCCATAATCATCGCACCCGCGGCACCGATTGCACCTGCTTGGTTTACCGTAGCAACACCGGCAATGATCGACCCCAGAACAAGGAAAATCAGCGCCAACGGCGGCACCAGAGTGATCAGCATGTTTCTCAAGAAAGCGCCGTCATACTTGCCCTCATAGGGCACAGCCGGGGCCTGCTTGGGCTTCAGGATCGCGTAGAAAAGGATATAGGCCATATAAAGCCCAACCAGCAGCATACCCGGAATGAACGCGCCCAAAAACATCTCGCCCGCCGAAGTCGAGCCGACGTCGAACACAGACGGCATCGACAACTCTCCGGTCGCGTCCTTGTGCAGCGCTTTACGCGCGGTCGAAGCTTGGTCCGTGGCCGAGGCCAACTGGTCTGCCAGAATGATCAGCACGATCGAGGGCGGAATGATCTGCCCCAGCGTACCCGAGGCCGCAATCGTACCCGTCGCCAGCGACGGCGAATAGTTGTTGCGCAGCATCGCAGGCAGTGAAATCAGGCCCATCGCCACAACGGTTGCGCCGACGATCCCTGTGGTGGCCGCCAGCAGCGCACCCACGAAGACAACCGAAATGCCCAGACCACCCGGCACGGGGCCGAACAGCTGTGCCATCGCAACCAGAAGGTCCTCGGCGATCTTCGAGCGTTGCAGCATGATGCCCATGAAGATGAACAGTGGGATGGCGATCAGGGTATCCCTCTCGACCTCCCAATAGACGCCCCTAAGGTTCGTCACCCCGGCAGACAGCCATTGGTTTGGTCCGCCCGAGTGGAAATAGGCATCTGTCGAGCCTGCAAAAATGTAACCGGCACCGGCCGCAAGGCCGATAGTGATGATGGCCGCGCCGGGAAGCGCAAAGGCCACGGGATAGCCGGACCCAAGGGCTGCGGCCATGATCAGAATAAGAAGGGCTAGGAAGTAGAATTCCATCTGTCGTGTCCTTAGTGGGCCGCCGGGGCGACTTCTCGGTGTCCGGGCTCGTCACGTCTGTCGGCGACGGCCTCAAGGAAATAGCTGACGAACTGGATCAGCATGGTGATGGCAAACACGCCTAGGAAGGCGGCCATCTGGTATTTGATGAACATGCCAACGCCGCCAGCCTGAGAAATCTCGAAGTTGACGATGGGGCTGTTGATGATCGCGGTCTTGCCGTTGAAACCAACGACGAGGATCACCCAAACGGTGCTCATCCCCAACACGATCGATCCAAAGGCGTTTACGAAACCACGGGTGGTACGCCCAAAGCCTGCGTACAGAACGTCAACGCGGACGTGGCCTTCCTCGAACAGGGTATAGGCTGATGCAAACAGGAACAGGGCCGCGTACCAGTAACGCACCAAATCGCCCATCAGCGCTTGTTCATAGCTGAAGACAAAGCGTGAGATCACGATCAGAAGTTCGGCCGCGACGATCATCAACGCCAGCCACGTGAACCCCAAGGTCCGGGTAAACAAGGCGATGACAAAACCAGCCACGATCAGCGGCATGTGGATATACGGGCCAACCCAGCGCGATTTATTGAACAGTTTGGTGGTTTCTTCGCTGAACATGCCAGCAAGAATGCCTTCGACCCGCATGAAAGCGATGGCACTGTCGGCGATGCCAACCAGCAAGACCGACCAGAACATTGCGCGGATCAGATAGACGTTGAACTTGTGGATCTTCATCGCATCCCAGCGCAACGCGGTTGCTTTGGTGCCAAGCACATAGACGGCGGCAACGCCGACGCTGACGATATAGACCGCAAGATTGGCCCAGCTACCACCGGTCGCGCCGCCTTGAAAGATTGGCTTCGTGCCGGGCATGCCGAAGCCTACCACCAATGCGTTGTTCACTAGAAACGCGAATAAGAAGCCAAGCATGCCCCATGCAAACAGCCGTGCCGTGATTGCCGGACTGCCTTCGCGTGAAATGTCGGAAAAATCGGTTGCCATCAGCTCCCCCGAGGTCGGTTGGAGTAAGGCGTCAAAGCAGTGGTCGCTTCTGTGCCTTACAAAAGAGCGGGGCCATTTCGGCCCCGCTCAGATTGTTTTTTAACGATCAGCGAATTATTCGCCCAGACCCAACACGCGGTTACGCTGGTTTACATAGCCGATCTCGAACTGAGCCATCATGTTGCCCATTTCACGCAGCTTTGCCTGGAAGTCATCATTGATACGCGCAGCCAGCTCGGAGTGGTCGCGTGTTTCTTCAAAGACTTCTGCAGCTGCTTCACCGAAGCTATCCCAGACGTCGTCGTTGAACGAACGAACCTGTACGCCCTGCTCGTCGACGAGCTTGGTCAGGTATTCACCGTTCTTCGCGATGGTTTCATCGTGGGCGTATGCGTGCTCTTCAACACAGGCCGCTTCGATGATTGCCTTTTCATAGTCGGACAGACCGCCCCACCAGCTTGCGTTCATGCCCATGGCAAGACCGCCACCTGGCTCGTGCATACCTGCGGTGTAGTAGAACTTGGCGGCTTCATAGAACTTCATGAAGTAGTCGTTGTACGGACCAACCCACTCGGTCGCGTCGATGGCGCCCGATACGAGGTTTTCATAAATCTGCGAACCCGGCAGCGACACGGTCGATGCGCCCAGTTTCGACAGAACCTGACCACCCAGACCCGGCATACGCATTTTCAGACCCTTCAGGTCGTCTGCGCTTTCGATTTCTTTGTTGAACCAGCCGCCAGCCTGCGTGCCGGTCGAGCCACAAGCGAATGCCTTCAGGCCAAACTCGCCCGAGACTTCGTCCCACAGCTGCTGACCGCCACCGAAACGGATCCATGCGTTCCATTCCGGGGTCGACATGCCGAACGGTACCGAAGTGAAGTAAGCAAAGCCCGGGTGCTTGCCGGTCCAGTAGTAGTCGGCTGCGATGTAGGCCTGCGCGTTGCCCGAAGCAACTTCGTCAAACGAGTCGAAAGCACCAACACGTTCGCCGGCTGCAAAGTACTCAACATTCAGCGCACCGTCAGACAGTTGGCCGATACGAGCAGCCAGACGCTGGGCCGAAATACCCAGGCCCGGGAAGTCGCGTGGCCATGTCGATACGATGGTCATGGTCTTGCCACCTTGGGCAAGTGCGGGCGTTGCAAGAGCGGTTGCACCAGCGCCCAGCGCTGCACCTTTTAGAAACTTACGGCGTTCCATATTGGAATTTCCTCCTCCGAGTTCTCAATTCTATTCTTCTGGGACGCACAGGATAAGCACTGGCCCGCCTGCGCTGCCACGCCAATTACTACGCAGCTAGATTTAGATTTCAATTGGAATCTACTTAACTGGTAAAATTTTCTTACCAATTAACACCTATCCCACTGTCGGC
Source organism: Aliiroseovarius sp. S253 (assembly GCF_049800855.1). Taxonomy (NCBI): domain Bacteria; kingdom Pseudomonadati; phylum Pseudomonadota; class Alphaproteobacteria; order Rhodobacterales; family Paracoccaceae; genus Aliiroseovarius; species Aliiroseovarius sp. S253. Next base: position 272,465 of record NZ_JBNAFW010000002.1, read on the forward strand.
CCTACAGAACTAACAACGGGATGCAATCGCTTCAGTTGAACTGAAGCGCAACATGCACCGAATTGACATCCCTTTCTTCGCGACAGCCTGCTTGACGTCGCGTCCGATTCCCTCCGAAGCCGTATTAATTTAATTTCTGGACATTTCATTTTCTGAACTATATTTGAGCACTCACCAAAGAAGGACTCCATCGAATGAACGCGCAAACTGAATTTGACCCCGACGGGCTTGAACCCGAGCTGCGTGCCCTGATGGGTGTCTTTTCGCTCTATACCTATATCGACACGAACATGCGTCAGCCGGGCGATGACTGCAGCGGCCCTACATTGGAGCGCAAGGTGTTGGTCAAGCTGGATCGCCCCAAACGGATCGGCACATTGGCCCGTGATCTGGACGCGCTGCCGTCAACCATGACAACCGTCGCAGACCAAATGGAAGAGCGCGGCTTGATTGAGCGGATGCGTGACCCGGAAGACCGCCGCGCATGGCTGTTGTGCTTGACCGAGAAAGGCCAGCAACAGCGCAAGGAAATCGTCGGGCTTGCCCACGAGCTTCTGCACGAAACTCTGGGCCTGTCAGATGACGAGGTCGAAGCATTCGCCCAAATCTCTTTGAAGATCCACCTGAAAATTCAAGAATTAAACAACGGTTGAGTGAGGCACATGACCCATCGTACCAGTCCCCTAGTTGCTGTTGCATTGGCAACCGCTTTGTCCCTTGGCACTGCTGCCGCACAAGACAGCACCACCCAGCCGGACACCGTGAAACCCGTCAAGCTGATGACCATCTCGGAAAGCCAGCAGACGTTCTCGCGCACCTTCTATGGCAAGGTCGTTGCCCGCCAGACCATTGATCTGGCGTTTCAGGTCGGCGGTCAGATTGTCGATTTGCCGATCATCGAGGGCGAACTTCTGCCCGAAGGCAGCCTGATTGCGCAGCTGGACCAAGAGCCGTTCTCGTTGGCGCTTGAGCAAGCCCTCGTTCAGAAAGATCAGGCTGACCGCACGCTTGAACGCCTGACAAAACTGCGTGGGAACACGGTCAGCCAAGTGACGATTGACGACGCTGAAACGCAGACCAGCCTTGCTGACATCGCGTTCCGTCAGGCCGAGAAGAATTTGAACAACGCCACGCTTTATGCACCGTTTGACGCGCTTGTGGCGTCGCGCAACGTCGGCAACTTCAACACCATCGGAGCCGGCGCCCCCATCGCGCGTCTGCATGACATGAGCGAGATTCGCATCGAGATCGATGTGCCCGAGATCCTTTTTCAGTCCGCCGGGGATGAAGAAAACATACTGATCATGGCCCATTTCGCAGGCCACGACGAAGCCTATCCGCTTGGAATTCGCGAGTTTAACGCCGAAGCCGCGGCGGCTGGTCAGACGTATCGCCTAACCCTTGGAATGGAGCCCGTTGAAGACCTTCAGTTGCTTCCCGGCTCTTCTGTCGACGTCCGCATCAGCGCGACCACCAACGCCTCCGAGATTAAACTGCCCGCAACCGCCATCGCGGTCGATCCACAAGGCAACACCGTCGCAATGCGCTTTGTTGAAGGTGCCGACGGCAAAGGTACCATCGCCGCCGTCCCGGTTCAGGTGGCAACTGCCCCGGACGGCAGCTTCATTGTGACCTCGGGCCTGTCAGATGGCGACATCATCGTCGCTGCCGGGGCGTCCTCGGTGAAGGACGGTGAATCCGTACGTCCTTTTAACGGCTTTGCGAACTGAGGCCCGACATGATGAACATCGCACGCGCCTCGATCGAGAAGCCGCTTTATACGTGGCTGATCATCCTCACCATGCTGTTTGGTGGGACATATGGCTTTTTCAACTTGGGCCGCCTTGAGGACCCAGCTTTTACCATCAAGCAGGCCGTAGTGGTCACGCAGTACCCCGGTGCCAGCGCCGAACAGGTCGCGACCGAAGTGTCCGAACCTCTGGAAAGCGCCCTTCAGAAGATGGAGGAGGTCGACAAGATCACATCGACCAACCGCCCGGGTGAAAGCCGCATTGATATTGAAATCAAGTCAACTTACCCGGCCGCTGCGCTGCCAGACATCTGGACACGACTTCGTGCCAAGGTGCGTGACACTTCGCGCAGCCTGCCGTCGGGGGCTTTGGCTCCTTTCGTGAACGACAGTTTCGGGGATGTGTTTGGTCTGTACTATGCCGTCACCAGTCCCGGCTTCACGGATGCTGAGCGGCATGACCTCGCCACCTTTATGCGGCGCGAGTTGCTGGCGGTCGATGGCGTCGCAGATGTAGATCTGGCGGGCCTACCGTCCGAGGTGATCTATATCGAACCCAACATGACGCTGGCGGTCAATCAGGGCATTCCACCCAATGCCATTGCCGGGGCAGTATCGACGTCCAACTCGGTCGCAGCTGCGGGCGGTTTGAACAACGACGCTGGCCGCACGATGTTCCGCGCGCCGGAAGGCTCGGAAACCATCGGCGACATCGCATCGCTGAACGTGGGCGTAAACGGCGTACTGGTAAACATCGCAGACCTTGCCCAAGTCTCGCGCGAGCGGGTGGCAAATCCCGATCAGATCATCCGTTTCAACGGTCAAGAAGCGTTCACCATCGCCATCGCCGGCCTTGAAAGCGAAGACATCGTCGAAGTGGGCCACCGTGTCGACGCAAGACTGGCCCAACTTGGCGAAAACATCCCACACGGGATCGACCTGCACCCAATCTATCAGCAGCACCTTGTGGTCGAGCAAAGCTCGAACGACTTCCTTGTGAACCTCGCCATGTCGGTAGGGATCGTGATTGTCGTGCTGGGGGCCTTCATGGGCTGGCGTGCAGCCATTGTGATCGGGTCGACACTTCTGTTGACCGTGGTTGGCACGATCCTGTTCATGTGGCTTTTCTCGATCGAGATGGAGCGGATTTCGCTGGGTGCCCTGATCATCGCGATGGGGATGCTGGTGGACAATGCCATTGTAGTTGCGGAAGGGATGCAGATCTCGATGCTGCGCGGACGCAACTCGCGTCAGGCCGCAGATGACGCCGCCAAGAAAACACAGATCCCGCTTCTGGGTGCGACCGTCATTGGCATCATGGCCTTCGCAGGCATCGGGCTGTCGCCTGATTCCACCGGCGAATTCCTGTTCTCGCTGTTTGCGGTGATCGGCATTTCGCTGCTTCTGTCTTGGGTGCTGGCGCTGACCGTGACACCTTTGCTGGGGCACTATCTGTTCAAGCATGACAATCAAAACGCCGAAGACGCCTATAGCGGGCCGTTCTTCCGCATGTACAAGCGCACGCTTGATCTGGCCCTGTCGGCGCGTTGGATGGTGATCGCCGCGCTGGTCGCTATCACGGTGGTCTGTTTTGCAGGCTTTGGTCAGGTGAAGCAGCAGTTCTTCCCGAACTCGAACACACCGCTGTTCTTTGTCTATTACAAGCTTCCGCAAGGCAGCTCGATCCATCAGGTGGCAGATGACCTAAACCAGATGGAAGCGTGGCTTCTTGAGCAGGAAAAGGTGGTGTCGGTTGCGTCCTATGCCGGACGTGGCGCGTCCCGTTTCATGCTGACTTATGATGGCGGCAAGGACAATCAAAGCTATGGCCACCTGATCATCCGCACCGAGGTTTTGGACGACATTCCAGACTTGCATGCGCGGCTTGAAAACTTCGGCAAGGAAACTTTCCCGCAGGCCGAGTTCCGCGTGCAGCGTCTGGTCTTTGGCCCTGGTGGCGGAGATCCCATTCAAGCCCGCTTCTCGGGCAGCGACCCGAAGGTCTTGCGAGAACTGGCTGACCAAGCCGCACAGATCATGCAAGAAAACTCGGACAATCTTCTGAACCTGCGCACGGACTGGCGCGAGCAGGAACTGGTGATCAAACCGATCTACGCCACCGAACGTGCCCAAACTGCAGGCGTGAACCGCGAAGACATCGCCGCCACGCTTGAGTTTGCTACTGATGGGCAGCGTGTGGGCGTCTATCGCGAACGGGAACGTCAGATCCCGATTTTCATGCGCAAGCCACAGGACGAGCCGTTCAACATCTATGATCAGTTGGTCTATTCCCCGGTTGCCGCCAGCCACCTTCCCATTGAACAGGTGACCGACGGTTTCGAGGTGCGCACAGAAAACACACTGGTGCATCGCCGCAATCGCGTTCCCACGATCTCGGTCGGGGCGGATGTGGTGCCGGATGTCACCGCCGCGCATGCGCATTCCGAGATCCGCGCCGCGATCGAGGCCATGCCGCTTCCCGCAGGCTACAAGCTGGAATGGGGTGGCGAGTTCGAGAACTCAAGCCAAGCGCAGGCCAGCCTTGGGGCACAGCTTCCGATCAGCCTTCTGATCATGGTGATGATCTCGATCCTATTGTTCAATGCGATCCGTCAGCCGATCATCATCTGGCTTCTGGTGCCCATGTCGGTGAACGGGGTTGTCGTCGGGCTTCTTGGTACAGGCATGCCGTTTAGCTTTACCGCCCTTCTGGGTCTGCTCAGCCTGTCCGGGATGCTGATCAAAAACGGAATCGTTCTGGTCGAAGAAATCGACCTTGTCCGCGCCGAGGGCAAAGCATTGCGCCCTGCGATTATCGAAGCTTCGGCATCAAGGGTACGCCCGGTGGTTCTTGCCGCCGTCACCACTATCCTTGGTATGGCACCGCTGCTGACCGACGCGTTCTTCGTGTCAATGTCGATCACCATCATGGGCGGTCTGGCCTTCGCGTCGATCCTGACGCTGGTTGCCGCTCCGGTGTTCTACTACGTGTTCTTCAAACGCGACGAAAAACGCGAAGCCAACCCTGCGACCTGACCTACTCCACTCACAGACGCAAAAAGAGAAGGGCGACCCATTGGGTCGCCCTTTTTGTTACAATTGGTGCTGAAGGCTGGATGTGTGGGCTCGGCACTTTCCAACTGACAGTTCTATTCTTCAAGAACGAGGTCCAACCGTTCGGACAATGGAACGCTTTGACAACACAGGATGTCACCCTTCGCGATATCCGCGTCCTCAAGCGCCATGTGAGCCGTCATGTGGACTTTGCCCTCGGTCAACCGCGCCTTGCAGGCACCACAGACGCCGGATTGGCAGCTAAAGGGGATGTCTACTCCGGCGGCCAATGCAGCAGTCAGCAGTGTCTCACCTTTATCGACCATAAATTCATGCGTCGAACCGTTCAGTGAAACACTGGCTTTCGCTGCTACCGTTTCGTCAGCATTCACTTCGGCCTTGGGGCCCCCACCGAAGCTTTCCATGTGGATGCGATTTGCGGGAACATCGACCGCCATCAACGCAGACTTTACATCTTGGTTCATCTTGCCGGGGCCACAAATCCAATATTGGACGTCCTGCGCTTCAGGAGGTGTTTCGCCAATAGCCGCCGCGATTGCCTCGGCATCAACCCTGCCTGTTCGCCATGGTGTAAACCAGCTCCAGATTGACGGCGCGGACAGGACATGGCGTACCGTCAATCGATCTGAATGCTGATCAGTTAGGCCAGTAAGACATTCCTGATAGATGATGCTGTTCGCGTCAGCGTTGCCATAGATCAGGTGTGCGACCGAATGTGGTTCATGCGACAGCACTGCATTGATCATCGCAAATAACGGTGTGATCCCACTGCCAGCGCCAAAGAAATAGTGCGTGCGTCGCGCCGTAGTGCTTGGGGTCAGGGTAAAGCCACCGAAAGGGGGCATGACGTCGACCTCGTCCCCAACGGAAAGCGCGTCACCGATATGGTTGGATACTTTGCCATCCTTGACCCGCTTGATAGTAATCCGAAGCGCCTTACCCGGAGGGTTCGAGATGGTATAGCTGCGCCGTTCTTCCTGACCTTCGAGCATAAATCGAAGGGTCAGGTGCTGCCCAGCCGCCCAGCGGAAATCGTCTTGCAAGACATCAGGGACATCGAAAACAACGCTGGTGGCCGCCCCGTCTATTTCCGGGGTGATACTGGCAACAGTCAGTCTGTGAAAATCGCGCGACATTGTGGACCTCAACGGTAGTCGATTGTGGTGGTCAGCGACCGAATGACCGGCGTACCCAGATGGGAGACGATCAGAAAGCGATCTGTCTGCTTCATCTGACCACGATACCGTTGCCACAGATAGCTAACCCAAGTGGTCGCGGTTATGACGGTGCCTTCATCAGTCTCTTCGGTGCGAAACGAAGGGTCTTTGCGGAAGGTCTCGGTATAGCCTCGCATGGTCTCGGCATACTCGGGATCATCCCCCCAATCGGGTGTCGTTTCCCAGTCTGCCGTCTTGTAGTTGAATTGGTCGTCAGGCTCACCCATGCCGTACTTAATTGTGATCGAATGCTCGGCTTCGGGATGCCAATCTTGCCAACTGTTGGCCAACCCCGCCTCGTCATTCGCGGCGAAGTAACGTTGGGCTAGATCCATCGGCTCCGATTTCGGAGCGGCCAGTGCCAACCCTGCTGCAAGAACAAGCCCAATCGCGGTTGCGGTAATACGTTTCATGTATCGTTTCCCTTGGTTTGATTGATGCGTGTTGTGATTTCACCAAGGCGTGACAGCGATTGCAGTGTCATCGGCAGTACCAGCGCTGCCTCGACGAAATCCCAACTATAAGTGATGATCGAAAAAATCTTGCCGGTGGTGATCTCGATTTCCTGAGTTGCGAACCACAGATTGAACATCACCACACCCAAGAGCACGGCAAAGATCAGACCATAGACCACACCTTCTGTATCCGAGACGCGCACTTCTGACTTACGAAGGGCCAGAAGATGCGCGCCAAGCCGAGGCAGCGAACGGGTCTCATGCACTTTGACCTGCTTTTCGACCTCTTCGTTCAGCGCACTGTTCAGGCGGAAAAATCGACGGTGTGCCAAGCCATAAATAGCCAGCACAGCACAGAATGCCCCCGCCGAGACCAACGCCAATGTCGGGTGAAAACTAAGCAAGATCACCACTGCGGCGCCCAGACGGACAAGTGCAGTCATGCTTTCTGGTGCTTCCTCTTCAAGGAAATCGACCAGCTCATGCCCCATCCCCATCCGCGCGCTCAGCTTCGAGACCGGCATGCCGGGTGATCGGCGCGCCAGCGCCTTGCCCAGCTCTACGCGCATGAACCCATAAGCGCGCGTATCATAGAGCCGTCGTTATGTGCCCAGAAGAATCAACCCTGCCAGCGCGCCACCTAATTGATAGAACGCTAGAAAATCGCCCGCCAGAAGACCGTCGATGGCGAAGCCGATCAGCAACGGGATCACTGCAAAAAGACCCACCTCGACCAATGTCATCGCCCAGGTCACTCCGACTTGTGGCCAAAAGGCCGCGAACAAACCGCGAAGTGTCAGCGGCTTGCCCTCCATCAACCCAACGCGACGTTCGGACAGGCGGCTCATTTTTCGCGCGCCTCCTCAACGGTCATGAAATCAAGAATGGCCTGCTGGTGCCCAGTGATCGGGCTTTCCCCAATCGCCGCGGGTCCGATCTCAAGATGCGGACTGACCAATGCCTTTTGCTGCTGTTCGCAGGCATAGACATCCTCGGCAGTGAAATCGCCCGAAGCCATCGGGTCATCCTCTCCTGTGGCGTCGTGATCGTTGTATTTCGGTCCGCCAAAGCCTTTCCAGAAGTTCCAGCTGCTCCAGCCCTGTTTGGTAAACTCCCAGCTAGACACATTGGCCAGTTTGGTACGATTTTCCACGCGTGTCAGGTTTGGACCCAACGGCGTGATGATGAAGATGTTCCAACTGTCCTCGCTTGCGCCAAGCCCAATCCCCGGAAACAGCATTGGCACCCACGCGCCTGTATGTGGCTCAGCGATCACGCGAGGCGTGGGCAGGTTTGCTTCCAAGTCCTTGGCATAATCGGCCGAGGGCGGCTCCCAGAAATGGTAGTGCGGCCCTTTCCATCCATACTCGGCCTTCGCATGGTCATACATGTGGAGCGTATTCGAATGCAGATGGCTCAGATGATAGACATCGATGTAGTTCTCGACGACGATCTTCCAGTTGGCTTTGATTTCATAGCTCTGACGTGCTTCTTCATATTCCACCAGTTCCTCTGGCTTATGCGGGCCAAGATGAGGATCCACCGCGCCAAACCACTCGACCAGAGACGGCGCATCAGGGTCAGGATGCACAAACAGCATGCCACGCCAGACATCGACACTGGCAGCCTTCAGACCAAGGCACTTCTTGTCGATCCCGTTCGGGTATTCTGTCGCCTCATCCGGCACCGAAATCAGGTTGCCTTCAAGATCATACGTCCAATCATGATACGGACAGGTCAGCGCCTTTTGCGTCTTGCCGACAGCGCGGATCAACTGCGTACCCCGGTGGCGGCAGATGTTGTGAAACGCCCGCAGCCGATGGTCACGTCCCATCACAATGAAAATGTTGTTCAGCCCAGCCTGGACCGAGATGTAGTGCCCCGGCTCGGGCACGTCCTCGACCAGGCCGGCAAACCGCCAGCTGCGTGAAAAAATCAGACGTTGTTCGCGGTCGAACCAGTCTTGCGATGTGTACGCCTCGACGGGCAGGCGGTGGTACATATTGGTCATAGCAAACCTCATACAAGCCAATGGGAATATTGCGGAAACAGGGATGCGGCGAACATCATAAGGCCGAACAAAGCCCAGAGCGTTGTGACCGCCCAAAACAACACCGGGTCTTCGTCACGGTTCACTTCAAAAACCAGATGGGATTGGCCTGTTGAGATCGCAGGCACGATCCACCACAGGAAAAGCAAACCCCAAACCCAGTACAATCCAAGAAGGGCAGCGATCACGAGGACCGGGAACGCGACGTAGTTAAGAACGCGGGAGGTGTTCATTTCGGGGTCTCCAGACTGGCCGCGAGGATAAGAGCGGCCTGTTTCAGTTCATCACGCCATACTGCAGGAGGTTGCAGCGGCGTCATGGCGTCAAGATTCACGTAGGACGAGGTAATTCCCTGCGCCGCAGCGCGAATTGTTCCGCGATCAGATTCGGGGGACATGCGGGCCAGCGATCGTTCAATCACGGCAATAAATCTTTCAAGGCTTGCGAGCAGTGGTGCGCGGGCGTCTGGATAATCCTCCACAGCAGCGGTCAGCGCCTGCCAAGCCAACATCAAGCGTGGGTCAGACCCACCGTTTTCCATAAACAATAGCTCGACCAGTTGCTCAGGTGAGCTCAAGTCATCCACCGCCTCGCTCATTGCTGCGGTCGAAAGTGTAAAGCCTTCAACCACGTGCGCCACAAGCGACGCGACCATTTGATCCTTGTTACCCAGGTAATGACGCAGCAACGGTCGCTTCACACCCGCCTGCACCGCGATACGTTCCTGCGTCGCGCCTTCAAGGCCAAATCGCGCCACACACGTCAGGTATGCGTCAAGAATTTCCTCGGTTCTTTGATCTTTCAAGCTGGGGCGTGCCATGGCTTCCTCGTTTATTGTCACAAATGACAAATAAACACTCGAAGTAATTTGTCAATCATGACAATTAATGTTTGCTGCGATCATCCTCGACCTTGCAGCAGAAAGCGGCCATCGATCTGCACAAGGCAAACCACCTTTCTGAAGAGCAAATTCGGATTCATAGTTCTGTGCGCGGATGGATACGCAAGGCGAAACCAGTGAACATATTTTGCGCGCCTGTGCCGAAAAAGCCCAAGATGGGTCAGGCGGCAGAGTTTTTGCGTTTGCAGAAAAGGTCCTATTGACCTCAATTTTCGCTTGTTCTAGTTAGTAATTCTACTGCGCGGGCGTTGTGTAGTGGTAAGACCTTAGCCTTCCAAGCTAATGACGCGGGTTCGATTCCCGCCGCCCGCTCCAAACCTTCCCGAAATCTCTGGAACTGCGGCCAACCGGTCTGTAATTCGCCTTGATCGCGCGTCAGTCTTCGATCTTGCGTGCTTCGTCGACCAGCATCACCGGAATACCGCCACGGATCGGAAAGGCCAGATTGGCGGCCTTTGACAATAGCTCTTGCTTGTCCGCGTCATAGGTCAGCTGGGTCTGCGTAACAGGGCAGACCAGTGCTTCGATCATGCGGCGGTCGAACTTGGTTTCCGCTGGGGTGGTCATTGAACTTTCTCCTCGCCCGCGCCTTTGCGCAACGCAAATTCCATAAGAGTTACCAGAGTTTCACGGCGCGTTGGCAGCGAGGGGGCCTCTAGCAGTGCCTGCTTATCCTCGGCCGCAAAGGGGCACAACATGGACAAGGCATTGATCAACAATTCGTCCTCGGCCGCTTCAAGGCTTTCCCAATCGGTCTGCAATTCCTGCAGATTGAAATAGCGGGTCAGCAGCGTCAGAAACGCCTCTCGATTCAGACCTCGGTCATGCTCTGGCTTGCCGAGGTCGCGGTCGAAACTGTCCCAACCCATCTGTGCTTTCAGATAGGGTGTGAACCCCGTTTCGATCGGCCCCAAACGAAAGCGCGACACGCCAGTCAGTGTAACCATATAGCGCCCGTCATCAGTTTCCGTGAACGATGTAATCCGCCCTGCGCATCCGATGCTGTGCAGCCGCGTATCTTCACCGCATTCTTCGCCAATGGGTTGGATCATTCCCAGCAACCGCTGGGGCGTTTTCAGCACATCGTCGACCATCGCAAGATAGCGCGGCTCGAACACATGAAGGGGAAGCCGGCCACGGGGCAAAAGCAGCGCGCCCGGCAAGGGGAAGATCGGAAGAATATCCGGCAAGTCAGCTGATGAGATCATAACACCAGTCTAGCGCGACTTTTCCGTTCACACAAAGATCATCGACGACAGCTTGCGACGACCCGTCAGAGCGATCGGATCCTTGGCGTCCAGAGCATCGAAAATGGTGAAAAGCTGCTGTTTGGCGGCCGCGTCATTCCAGTCTCTATCCCTGCGGAAAAGCTCCAAAAGCTCATCCACTGCGCCTTGCACATCACCATCTGCATTCATTGCAATGGCCAGATCAAAGCGCGATTGGTGATCGTCGGGATTAGCATCCACCGCGGTGCGCAGTTCGGCCAAGGGGCCAGCACTTTCGGCCTGACGGGCAAGTTCGATTTGGGCACGGACAGCTTCAAGTTCGGGCGCGTCCGAGATCTCAGCAGGGGCACCATTCAGTGTCGCCTCGGCGTCATCCGCGTTATCTACAGCCAGATGTGTGCGGGCCAGACCAGCATAAGCTGCGGCCGAATTCGGGTCTTCTTCAAGGATTGCGGCATAGGTCTGAGCAGCGTCCTGCACTTCGCCAGCTTCCAGCATTTCATCGGCGGCAGCAATCGCATCCGCTAGCCCGCCATCACCGCCAAGCTCAGCAACGCGATCCACGAAAGCTTTAATCTCGCTGGGGGGAACTGCGCCCTGAAAACCATCCACGGGTTGACCCTGAAAGAAGGCATAGACGGTCGGGATTGACTGCACACGCATCTGACCTGCGATCGCCTGGTTTTCATCCACGTTCACCTTGGCCATTCGAACCTTGCCGCCTGCCTCAGTCACGGCAGCTTCCAAAGCTGGACCAAGCGTTTTGCACGGGCCACACCACGGCGCCCAGAAATCGACGATCACTGGCACCTCTTGCGAGGCCTCGATCACGTCCTGCATGAAGGTCGCTTCGCCCACATCTTTGATCAGTTCTACGCCCGCAGACGCGCCGTCCAGTCCGAATTCCATGGCTTTGGCTCCGTTTGATAGATTTAACGCTTATATGGCGTGGGTAAGACAGGTTTTAAAGGTCGAATGTCGCGAATACCGGCGCGTGATCCGACGGCTTTTCCCAGCCGCGCGCATCGCGCACCACCCGCGAGCCGTGACCCGCATTCGAGATATCGGACGTGGCCCAGACGTGATCTAGACGACGACCTTTGTCGGCAGCATTCCAGTCGCGGGCCCGATAGGACCACCAGCTGTAAAGCTGCCCTTCGGGAATATCCTGACGGGTAATGTCGACCCAACCGGCGGCATCTTGCACATCACCCAGCGCCTCGACCTCGACTGGGGTGTGGCTGACTACTTTCAGAAGCTGTTTGTGCGACCAGACATCGTCTTCGCGCGGGGCGATGTTCAGATCGCCCACAAGGATCGATTTCTGTGGCTTGGCCTTCCTGAAATGATCGCGCATGTCCGACAGGTAATCGAGCTTCTGGCCAAACTTCTCGTTCACCTCGCGATCCGCTACATCACCGCCTGCGGGGACATAGAAATTGTGCACGGTCACGCCGTTTTCCAGCTGCCCTGCAATGTGGCGGGCGTGGCCCAGATCGGCGAAATCAAAGCTTTCGGTTTCGACCATTGGGATGCGCGACAGGATCGCAACGCCGTTATAGCCCTTCTGCCCACGCGCAACCATGTGCGTATAGCCCAGCGCCGCGAACCCTTCGAGCGGGATCTTCTCGACCGGGCTTTTACATTCCTGAAGGCAGAGCACATCGGGTGCCTCTTCTTCCAACAGCTTCAGCACAATCGGCTCGCGCAGACGGACCGAGTTGATGTTCCAAGTGGCTAGGGTGAAGCTCATTGCGTCCTCCGGTTTCGCACGTTTGATGCGACCATACTGGACGGATCAAAAAGAGAACAGGGGCGAGTTTGACCCGCCCCTATTTCATCAAGCGTAGGATACTACTTCCCACTCAACGCCGTCATGGTCGTCGAAATAGAATCTCTTGCCCGGCTCGTAGTCCCCGTGATTATGCGGTTTGAATCCAGCAGCTTTCGCACGCGCCTCGACTGCGTCAATGTCATCAACAACGACACCCACATGGTTCAATCCGGCACGGGTGGTATAGGAATGCTGCGGGTCTTTCATTGCCATATTGGGCGTGTATAGAGCCACATAGCTGTCTTCATCCCCCACATGAGCGGTATAGCCACCCGACATCGCGTCGCCTTCCCAGCGGATCTTCCAACCAAACACAGCGCCCAGCCACGCGGCGGTTGCTTTGGGGTCGCTGACGGTCACATTCACATGCTCTAGATTTGCCATTTCGGCCTCCTTGATCTTCGTTGCGACTCGGTTGATAATTCCTAAAGCTTACTTTAGCTCAAGCTTTTTCTTTCGGAGATTGCGCATGGAACGCAGAAACGAGATATCCATTGGCACACTGGCAGACCGCACCGGGTTGGCCGTGTCCGCGATCCGGTTTTACGAGACGCAAGGACTGGTCGCGCCGGAACGCAATGCGGGCGGGCAGCGGCGGTTTCTACGATCCGACATCCGCCGCCTGAGCTTCGTCATGATCGCGCAAAAGTTCGGCTTCACGCTGGATCGTATCCGCGAGGTTCTGGGCCGCCTTCCCCAAAGCCGCACACCCACCGCCAAGGACTGGACTGAAATATCTCAGGACTTCCGCGCCGAGTTGGATGAACAGATTCAGGCTCTAACCCGCCTGCGCGACAAGTTAGACGGGTGCATCGGGTGTGGGTGCCTGTCACTGGATCGTTGTGCGCTTTACAACCCGGATGATGTCGCGGCGGATAAAGGGGCGGGACCACGATATCTGATGGGGGATCAAGCCGTGAGACCCGAGGACTAAATACAGCTGGACCTCGACCAGCATCTTGATCTGCCTTAAGGCGGCGCGGCGAACAGCCGTTCAGACTGCCCTGAAGGAGACCATACATGACGGATCATGGACACAGCCCACAAGAGATCACCGCTCGCATCGGCGCACCACCCGGACGTGGAGTTCTGAAAGATGCCGTCTATGGCGCCATCGACGGCGCGGTGACCACATTCGCCATCGTCGCGGGCGTCGCGGGCGCCGGGCTGTCGCCACTCATCATCGTCATTCTTGGGCTGGCAAATGTGCTGGCCGACGGGTTTTCCATGGCGGCCGCCGCCTATTCCGGGACCAAAGCGGAACAGGACAATTTCCTGCGCATCCGAAAGATCGAGGAAGACCACATCGCACGAAACCCCGAAGGCGAATGGCGCGAGGTCCGCGAGATCCTGTCGCAAAAAGGCCTGTCAGACCAAATCCTGGACGAGGCAACAGACGCCATCACCAAAGACAAGGAAAACTGGATCGCGATGATGATGGAGGGCGAGTACGGGCTGGGCGGAATAGACCCTAATCCACTGCGATCTGCCACAACGACCTTCGTGGCGTTCCTTATTGCCGGCATGGTTCCTCTGCTGCCCTTCATACTGAAACTCGACGCCGCCTTCACCTTGTCCGCGTGGATGACCATGGCCAGCTTCTTTGCCATCGGCGCGCTGAAAAGCCACTGGTCGCTCAGCCCGTGGTGGCGATCAGCGATTGAGACCCTGCTGATCGGAGGCGCGGCGGCAGGGTTGGCTTATGGGGTGGGGAGTTTGTTCAACACGTAGGGGGCAACACGGTTCGATTCTACGAACTCCCATCTCAGGGCTCTAGCGGTGGAAGATGATGCCCCAAAGTCGGAGGAGTGAGGGATCAATTGCCAGCTCGGTTCCGTTTCGCCACAACCTCAATCAATTCCTTGATTGTGCTTCATTTCCGGGAGACAAATGGGCATTGGTTAAAAAGGATTGAAGATGCAGGAAAGATCACTCGCCCAGGCATTTTTTATTGCGATAGCTGCTTTGGCCTTTTTCTCTATGTGCTTTAATGGCGTGATGGTCGCGTTTCGCGCAATCGGGATTACGCATCGGCGCCATGACTGGGTGCAACCTTACTTGAATGATTGGTTGCTCTACTCTTTTTTGGTCTTTGTTGCAGGAACGATCCTCGCGTTCGTTTTTCGGCCAAAAGGTTCCCAGTTCAAGACGGTCGATCAACTTCATGAAATTGCGTGGGAGAAGAGTTCAAAAGGCAAGTCGTTGAGCGACGCGGAAAAACTGTGCCTCAATGCGGTCGGCCTCAACAACTATGTTGTGTCAGGTGGCGTAGAGAGTGGCGTTGCTAACTGGGGCGTAGACGGCGTTCGCAATGCTTTGCCCACCCTCGACACTTTAGGGCTGAGCCAAGCCAAGGAAATTCTGACTGAAGCGGTCGATTTTGTTGAGTGGTCGGATGCAAACGAAGACAATTTCTATGAGTCAGAACAGATCGCCTATTTCGAAAAGTGTGCTGACTATGATCGGAGGCTACGAGACGCCGGTCTGCATCAGGTAAGAGACCGACTGGGAGATTGGTTGAAGTCGAATAACCGCTGATCGCAATTCATACCATCGGGAACTAAAAAAAACCGGGCCACGCGGGCCCGGTCAGTCTTCAGGGAGGAATGTGCCCTTAACCTCGGGCACAGGAGGATCTTTAAGCGTTCAGGCGATACCCGCCGCTTTCTGTCACCAGCAGCCGTGCGTTCGAGGGATCGGGCTCGATCTTTTGGCGCAGGCGATAGATGTGGGTTTCCAGCGTGTGGGTCGTGACGCCTGCGTTATAGCCCCAGACCTCGTGCAGCAGCACATCGCGGGCCACAACACCATCGGTCGAGCGATAGAGGAACTTCAGGATGTTCGTCTCTTTCTCGGTCAGGCGAACTTTGCGGTCATCCTCGGTCACCAGCATCTTCACGGACGGCTTAAACGTATACGGCCCAAGCTGGAACACGGCGTCTTCGGATTGTTCGTGCTGGCGCAGTTGGGCGCGGATGCGGGCCAGAAGCACCGGGAATTTAAAGGGTTTCGACACATAATCATTGGCACCCGCGTCCAGACCAAGAATGGTGTCCGCATCGGTGTCATGACCTGTCAGCATCAGGATCGGGCATTTCACACCCTGCTTTCGCATCACGCGGCACAGTTCGCGACCATCGGTATCGGGCAAGCCCACGTCGAGGATCACCAGATCATACAGCGCTTCCTTGGACTTGGTGATCGCCTCGGCCCCGTTTCCGGCTTCGAAAACGTCAAAATCCTCGGTCATCAGCAGCTGTTCGGCCAACGCGTCGCGCAGATCCTCGTCGTCATCTACCAGCAAAATCTTTTTCAACGTGGACATGGCGCCCTCCTCTGTCGTGTTGCTGATAGATTTGTGGGCGCGCACGGAAATGACAAGATATGCAACAAAACTCTCACGGCCTCGTGTCAATTCACCGGGAAATGTTTCATATCGTGTCATAACCGCCTATCTAAGGCGGGAGAGGAACGCCATGACGCTTGCCCCAAACCAGACCGAGCTTCTTGCCCGCGCCCGCGCCGATTTGCGTATGGGGGTGCCGGTTGTGTTGCGGCTGGACGGGCGGGATGTGATCGCTGCGGCTGCCGAAACCCTGTCCGCCGGGCGTTTGGACAGCTTGCGGGCCTTAGGGGACGCTGTTCTGGCGATCACGCCGAGACGGGCGGAAACGCTGAAGGCGCGCGCCTACTCCGACCGGGTGGCGCGGATCGAGCTGCCATCAGATGCGGATACCCGTTGGATTGCCTCGGTCGCAGATCCGGCGGATGACCTGTCGCACCCGATGAAAGGCCCATTTCGCACCTGCCGCGGTGGTGATGACGCGCTTGAGGCGCACGCGATTGCGCTGTGCAAAACAGCACAGCTTTTGCCGTCCGCCTTAGTCGTGGAAACGCAGGATGCCGACACCCTGGCCCTGTCTCATGGTCTAACGCTGGTGCATCTGGACCCTGAAACGCTCCGTGATCTGCATCTGGCACCCGTGGTCCATGCCCGCCTGCCCATGCAGGTATCCGAGACCGGGCGGCTGCATATTTTCCGACCTGAAGATGGGGGCGAGGAACACTATGCTGTCGAAATCGGACGCCCTTCGCGCTCTGAACCGGTACTGGCGCGGCTGCATTCGGCCTGTTTCACCGGCGACGTGCTGGGCAGCCTGAAATGCGATTGCGGCCCGCAACTGAACGCCGCGCTGGCGGCTATGGGAGCAGGTGGCGCAGGCGTACTGCTTTACCTAAACCAAGAGGGCCGCGGCATTGGCCTTGCCAATAAAATGCGCGCTTATTCCCTTCAAGATCAAGGGTTTGACACGGTCGAGGCCAACCACCGTCTGGGCTTTGAAGACGACGAACGCGATTTCCGTATCGGGTCCGAAATCCTGAAGTCCATGGGGTTCTCTCAGGTCAAACTGATGACAAACAACCCACGTAAAGTGGCGATGATGGAAGACAACGGCATCAAAGTGGCCAAGCGCGTGCCGCTTAAGGTCGGCGAAGGCACGCATAACGCGGCTTATCTTGCGACCAAAGCCAAGAAATCCGGGCACCTTCTGTGACCTTTCCCCGCCGTCACGACATGGTCGTCACCCGCTGGGGCGCGCGCTTCATGGGGCGGCGCTTTCCCGTGGCGATCGGGCGCGGTGGCATGACCGACGACAAACATGAAGGCGACGGAGCAACCCCCCGTGGTGTCTGGCGCCTGTTGGGTGGCAACTTTCGTGCGGATCGTCTGTCCCATCCTGATACCCAGTTTGACCTGAACACCATCGGCCCGATGGATATCTGGTCCGACGACCCTGCCGATCCAGCCTATAATCACGGGCTACGCGCCCCGAACTATCCCCACAGCCATGAGAAGATGCGCATGACCGCGCCACTTTACGACGTGGTACTGTTCAGCGATTGGAACTATCCGGATGCCACCCCCGGCAAAGGTTCGGCCATTTTCGTGCATCAATGGCGCAAACCACGACACCCAACGGCGGGCTGCTTGGCCTTCGCACCAAATGACCTGCGCTGGATTCTCGAACGTTGGACCCAGCGAAGCCGGATCATTGTCCGCTAACTCTATTTTCTTACCAAAAATATCCTGGGGTGAGAGCCGCAGGCTCGAGGGGCAAAGCCCCTACGCGACCTAGGGCCAAGCCTCTACGCATAATCCCGCTCGCCAAAAATCGCCGAGCCGACGCGCACATAAGTCGCGCCCTGCGCAACCGCGCGTTCGAAATCACCGCTCATCCCCATCGAAAGCCCCTCAAACCCGTTCTGTTTCGCCAATTTGGCCAAAAGCGCGAAATGCAGGCTAGGCTCTTCGTCTGAAGGCGGGATGCACATCAGACCCTCAACAGGCAGGTTAAGTTCGCGACATAGGGCCACCAGCTCGGACAAATCATCCGGCAGAACACCCGCTTTCTGGTCTTCTTCGCCCGTGTTCACCTGAATAAACAGGCGGGGACAGTGACCTTCTTCCTCGGCAATGCGGGCGATGGCACGGGCCAGCTTTGGGCGGTCGACGGAATGGATCACGTCGAACAGCCCCATGGCTTGCCGAGTTTTGTTGGTCTGAAGCGGGCCGATCAGATGAAGCTCGACCCCGTCGAACTTTTCCTTCAGGTCAGGCCATTTTCCAGCGGCCTCTTGCACCTTGTTTTCACCGAAGACGCGATGACCTTCTTCCAACACAGCAACCACGCGCTCTAACGGCTGAACCTTGGACACGGCAATCAATTGCGCCGATCCCGGGGTGCGACCCATGCGGGCCTCTTCCTTGGCAATGCGGTCTTGAATGTCTGAAAGTGCCATGGGTCATCCTGTCGTTTCTACAATGACAGATGTCCCAAAAGAAAAGAGCGGGCGCAAGGCCCGCTCTTCCCATTCCAAATAATCCGTTAGGATTAGAAGGTCATGATGATGCCCAGGTCAGCAACGGTTACGCCGCCAACTTCGCCAACACCGGCGTTAACCGAAGCGCCACCGCCCAGGTCGTACGAAACGCCCAGACCGTATGCGTCAGCCGAAGCACCTGCAACGTCAACTTCCGAGTAAGCAGCCGTTACGGTTGCAGCACCCATGGTGTAAGCAGCGGTCAGACCGTAGCTGGTTACGTCCAGATCGTCGTTACGCGAGTACAGAGCGTCAAGAGCGATATCGCCGATGTCTGCGCCCAGTTTAACCGAGATAACGCTCGAGTTCGAAGCGTTGCCCCAGTCGTCGTAACCCAGACCGAATTCGTAGTCGCCCATCGAGTAGATGGCTGCCAGCGAGAAGTTTTCAACACCAGCCATGTCGTACGAAGCAGCAACGGTGAAGTCACCGAACGAGCCCGAGTACATGATGTTGCCGATGTCGCCAGCGTCGATCAGAGCTTCTGCAACGTTGTCCATGCCCAGACCCGAGTAACCGATGTCCGACAGGCCCAGTTTGGCGTCGGTGGCCGAACCAACAGCACCAACGGTCAGTTTGCCGAAGCCGCCTTCAACGTATACTTCGGTGTCACCAACAGCAGTTGCGCCGCCGTCCATGGTGATGTCGAAGTCTGCGCCGAACGACAGGCCACCATCGGTTTCGCCAGTCATGGCAACCGACAGAGTGGTGTAGTAGTCAGGCTGCCAGTCGTCGATGGCGGTTACTACGTCATCAGCAGTACCCACAACGCCGTCAGCACCAGCGTCTACAGAAACGCGGCCGTCAAGGTAAGTTACACCAAAGCCAGCTTCACCCGAGAAGCTGATTTCAGCGGCTGCGAAGCCAGCAGAAGCGACCAGAGCGGTCGAAGCGAAGAGAATCTTTTTCATTTCGTTTTCCCTCATATTTCAAGAGTTGACCTCAATTCAGGGGAATCCGAATTGAGTATGCTTGGGTAATTCCACCTTTCCGGCGGTCATTGCAAGCGGGCTGAAACGTCTGAAACGGTTTGCGGGGCGCATTGGTGCTTCTATGCCACAGTTTCTTTCCCGCATCCGGCGAAAACCCGCAATATCAAGTGATTCTGCGAATATAGGGGTGATTTACAGCATTTGGGAAAACGCTTGCCCGCCCGCAGGCGCTTATATACTAACAAGAGGAATTTTTAGCATATGGGGCTGTTTCATGGGCATCCTTAGAACTTCTGCTTTTGGTCTGTCGCTGGTTGCGATTCTAGGTCTGTCGGCCTGTGGTGGCAGCCGTGGGTCCGCTGGGTCCGGCAACATATTCGGCGGCGGCGGGAACGCACAACAACAAGGTGGCGGGCTCGGGCATACTCCTGAAGTGGAAGAGCCGCGCGAGACCATCTGGGATCTGTTCAAGAACGTAGACGACCCCAATACCACCGTCGAAGTAAACCGTTATATTTGGAATGCGTCGCTGGATGTCCTGAGCTTCATGCCAGTTCAGGCGGCGGATCCGTTCTCGGGTATTATCGTGTTTGGCCTTGGCCGTCCGCCAGGTGGCGGCGCCGCTTATAAAGCCACTGTATATGTGCGCGACCCCGCATTGGACGCTCGTTCACTGTCGGTTGCGCTGTATTCAAGCAGTGGCCGGCCAGCCAGCGCCGAAGCTGTTCGCAAAGTCGAGGACGCGATCCTGACCCGCGCACGCCAGCTGCGTATTCGTGACGGCAAGCTCTAACAAAAGACAGGGTCTAGACCCGGAACGACCAGACTTATAAGACATGCGCCGGGCCCACTGCCCGGCGTTTTCACATCAAGGACCTGACGAATGTCGCGATACATTGCCGCCGATATCGAGCCGAAATGGCAACAAGCCTGGGACGAGGCCGGAATTTTCACCGCCAAGCGTGATGAGACCAAGCCAAAGTATTATGTGCTCGAGATGTTTCCCTATCCGTCAGGCCGGATTCATATGGGTCACGTGCGCAACTATACGATGGGCGACGTGATCTCGCGCTATAAGTCCTCGTGTGGGTTTTCGGTCCTGCACCCGATGGGATGGGACGCCTTCGGGATGCCCGCCGAAAACGCGGCGATGGCACAGGGTGGCCACCCCGGCACGTGGACCTATGACAATATCGCCACCATGAAGGGCCAGATGCGCCCCTTGGGTCTGTCGATTGACTGGTCGCGCGAGTTTGCCACCTGTGACCCGGAGTATTACGGCCAGCAGCAGGCGATGTTCATCGACTTCATGGAACGTGGTCTGGTTTACCGCAAGAACGCCACGGTGAACTGGGATCCGGTCGACATGACCGTTCTGGCCAACGAACAGGTCATCGACGGCTGCGGCTGGCGCTCGGGTGCGCCAGTGGAACGTCGCGATCTGACGCAGTGGTTTTTCAAGATCTCGGATTATTCAGGCGAACTTCTGGATGCGCTGGATGGCTTGGACAACTGGCCCGAGAAAGTGCGCACCATGCAGGCCAACTGGATTGGCCGCAGCCAAGGTCTGCAATTCAGCTTTGAACGTGTGGATGGCGGCGAAGCGATCGAGGTCTATACGACTCGCCCAGACACCCTGAACGGCGCCAGCTTCGTCGGCATCTCGCCCGATCACCCGATTTCCAAGGCGCTCGAGGCGGAAAACCCCGAGATTGCAGCGCAACTTGTTGAAATGCGCAAGGGCGGCACCACCGCCGAAGCGATCGAGACCGCCGAGAAGCTGGGCTATGACACCGGCATCCGCGTAGAGCACCCGCTGAACCCGGAATGGGAGCTGCCCGTCTGGATCGCCAACTTCATTCTAATGGACTACGGCACCGGCGCGATCTTCGCCTGTCCGGCGCATGACCAGCGCGACTTGGACTTCTGCCGCAAGTACGATTTGCCGGTGATCGATACGTTCCTGTCGATGGAAAACCCCACGCCCGTCGAAAACGAAGCTTTCGTGCCGCCGAAAACCGAGAAGGTGAAATGGGTCGACCACTTCGCCGGTCTGGATGAAGCCACAGGCGAGGAAGCGATCGACGCGACCGTTAAGTTCGCCGAAGACGCCGGCTGGGGTACAGGCGTCGAGAAATTCCGCCTGCGCGACTGGGGTCTGAGCCGCCAGCGCTACTGGGGCTGCCCGATTCCCGTGGTGCATTGCGACGATTGTGGTGTGGTGGCCGAGAAGAAAGAGAACCTGCCGGTCAAACTGCCCGAAGACGTCACCTTTGACGTACCCGGCAACCCGCTGGACCGTCACCCGACTTGGCGCGACTGCACTTGCCCGTCCTGCGGCGAGCCCGCGAAGCGCGAAACCGACACGATGGACACGTTCGTCGATTCGTCCTGGTACTACGCGCGCTTCACCTCTCCGAACGCAGCGACGCCGACCGATCTTGAGGAAGCGTCCTATTGGATGAATGTCGACCAATATATTGGCGGCATCGAGCACGCGATCCTGCACCTGCTCTATTCGCGCTTTTTCGCCCGTGCGATGAACATCTGCGGCCACCTGCCGGATTCAGCCCGCGAGCCATTCAACGCGCTGTTCACGCAAGGCATGGTGACCCACGCGATCTATAAGAACGACGAGCGCACCGATGAAAACGGTCGCGCGATCTATCACTACCCTGAAGAAGTCGAGGAACGCGATGGTGTGATGGTCGTCTCTGAGACCGGCGAGAAGGTCAAAGTGATCCCCTCGGCCAAGATGTCGAAGTCGAAAAACAACGTCGTCGACCCGGTGAACATCATCGAAGCCTTCGGTGCCGATACCGCCCGTTGGTTCGTCCTGTCCGATTCACCGCCCGAGCGCGACGTGGAATGGACAGCCTCTGGCGCAGAAGCCGCTGCCAAACACTTGGCTCGCGTTTATGCCACCGCCGTAAAGATCGCCGACATGGATGACGCGGACGGCAATGATGAAGAACTTCTGCGCGCCATGCACAAAGCGATCCATGACGTGACCATGGGCGTGGAAAGCTTCGGCTTCAACGCCGCCATCGCCAAACTGTATGCCTTCCAAAACGCGATTTCGAAGTCGAAAGCAGGCGGCAAGGCGCAAAAACTGGCCATGCGCACCATGGCACAGCTGATGTCGCCCATGACTCCGCACCTGTCAGAAGAGATCTGGACGATGCTGGGCGGCGAAGGACTGGTCGCTCAGGCGGCTTGGCCCAAAGCGGACGATGCCATGCTGGTCGAAGACACCGTGACCATGCCAATCCAGATTAACGGCAAACGCCGTGCGGAAATCAGCGTACCGAAAGATATGGACAAAGCCGAGGTTGAAAAACTCGCGCTATCCGAGGAAGCTGTCGTCAGGGCGCTGGACGGTAAGGCCCCCAAGAAAGTCATCGTTGTTCCGGGGCGTATTGTGAATGTCGTGGTCTGATCGCCGCCATTTCCTGAAAATCACCGCCGCTGCCGCGCTTTTGTCCGGCTGCGGTTTCACCCCGGTCTATGCGCCGGGTGGCTCGGCTGATGGATTGCGCGGGGCGGTAACGATCACTGCACCGGATGACGCCAATAGCTATGAGTTCGTGAAACGGCTTGAGGAACGGTTGGGTCGCAATCTGTCCGCTCCTTATCGTCTGGACTACACGATCACCACGCGATCCGAGGGCGTTGGCGTCACGCCGCGCCAGGAAATCACGCGCACGCAGGTTCTGGGCGCGGTCGAATTCTCGGTCACGGCCATCGCTTCGGGTGAAGTGGTCGAACGCGGAACAGTATCGAATTTCACGTCTTATTCGACCGAAGGGTCCACCGTATCGACCGCCGCGGTCGAGCGTGACGCAAACCGCCGCTTGATGGTGCTGCTTGCGGATCAAATCACCACACGTTTTTCGGCCACCTTCGCAGGCTGGGGCGAATGAAGCTTTCCCCTCGGGACGCCAGCGGCTATTTCGCCAAGCCCGATCCCAAACGGATGGGTGTGCTGATCTTCGGGGCGGACGCGATGCGCGTGGCGCTGAAGCGGCAAGAGCTAATTGCCAACCTAATCGGCCCAACTGGTGAAGAGGAAATGCGCCTAACCCGCATTCCCGCCGCCGATCTGCGCAAAGACCCCGCAATGCTGTCGGATGCGATCAAGTCACAAGGCTTCTTCCCCGGCCCACGTGTGGCTTTCGTAGAAGACGCAACCGATACGCTGGCCAAAATCATTACCCCCGCCATTGCCGACTGGCAGGATGGCGACGCACAGGTGGTGGTCACGGCAGGTTCTCTGACCGCTCGCTCGGCCCTGCGCAAACTGTTCGAAGGGCACCCTAATGCATATGCGGCAGGGATCTATGATGACCCTCCCTCGCGTGATGAAATCGAGGCCGATCTGAAACGCGCAGGTATCGCGCAAGTCAGCCCCGAGGCGATGAACGATCTGATGGGGCTTTCCCGCGCGCTGGACCCGGGCGATTTCCGTCAGACGGTGGAAAAGCTTGGGCTGTACAAGCTCTCTGACCCGTCGCCGGTTATGCCCGACGATGTGTTGGCCGTCGCGCCTGCCTCGACCGAGGCCGCGCTGGACGACCTGCTACACGCAGTGGCTGAGGGCCGAGCTGGTGAAATAGGCCCTATTCTTGCGAAACTGCAGGCTCAAGGCGTGGCCGCCGTAGGCCTGTGCATCGGCGCGACCCGCCATTTCCGTGCGCTTCATGGGGCCTCGTCGGATCCCGCCGGGCCCGGGCAAGGCATCAATCGTCTGCGCCCTCCTGTGCATTTCAAATCCCGCGATCGGATGGTGCGACAGGCCAACAAATGGGGGCTGCGGCGCTTAGAAAAGGCGCTTGAAGTGCTAATTGATACGGATTTGAAGTTGCGTTCCGCACAGAAGGCTCCGCAGATGGCGCTGATGGAGCGGACCTTGATCCGACTGGCGATGATGGGTGGCCAGCGCTAGGCCAAGGCATAGGCCGCAGCGGCGCGACCTGCATGCCGACCAGTCGCCAGACAGGTGGTGATCAGATAGCCGCCGGTCGGGGCTTCCCAATCCAGCATTTCTCCGCAAGCAAAGACGCCGGGCAGCGTTTTGATCATCAGACCATCATCCAGCGCGTCAAACGGCAAACCGCCTGCGGTCGAGATCGCCTCGTCCATGGGGCGTGGGCCTTGATGGGTGATCGGAAGGGCCTTGATCAACGCGGCGAGTTCAGCAGGATTAGTGGGCAAAGGCCGCGAAAACTCCTGCATTAGAGACAGTTTTACTGGGTCCAGCTTCAGCGTTTTGCGCAGATAGTTGGACAGGCTGGCTTTGCCACGAGGACGGGACAGTCGCGAAGTGATGTCTTCAAGACTGCGACTGGGCAGCAGATCCAAGGTAAGGGGCGCACCTTCGCGCATCGCACGGCTGACGGCATAGATGGCGGACCCCTCAAGTCCACGTGACGAGATCACGAACTCGCCCAGCACAGATTGATCCCCGGCTGTCACGCGCACAGATTTCACGGGCTGGCCGAAGTGACGCTCAATATGGGTGCTCCACGTGACTGCAAAGCCCATATTGGCAGGCTGGAACGGTGCGCAAGAAACACCATTTTGGGCAAGAATAGAGACCCATTTGCCGTCTGATCCCAGGCGTGACCAACTGGCGCCGCCCAACGCAAGGACGGTCACATCTGGATGCAGGACTTGTAGCCCCTCTGGCGTTTCAAACTGCAACGCACCCGCATTAATACCGGTCAATCGCCAGTTCCGACGCAGTTGCACCCCCGCTTGATTTAGCCGAGCAAGCCAATTTCGCAGCAGCGGCGATGCCTTCATCACCTTGGGGAAAACCCGGCCAGAGGATCCGGTAAAGACTTCTTGCCCTAGATCACGTGCCCATTGCTGAACGACATCGGGGCCGAACTCAGACACGATATCCCGTAGGCTGTCCGGCCCGTAAATATTGGACAAAAAGGCCGAAATAGTCTCTGATTTCGTCAGGTTTAGACCCGACTTCCCTGCCATCAGAAGCTTTCTGGCGGGCGAAGGTTTGGCGTCAACCACCGTCACGGATAGCCCAACTTTCGACAGCTCTTCAGCCGCCATCAAGCCTGCTGGACCTGCCCCAATGACTAGCGCAGATTTCACGAGGTTTTGGCCCCGTCGCCCAGCATCTCGACCACGCGGTGCGGATAGGGGATCTCGATGTCATTGGCCTTAAGCGCTTTCCAGATCTGCATCATGACACGCGGTGTGAATTTGTTGCGTCCGTCGTCGATGCCGTTCACCCAGAACTCCAAGGCGAAATCGACGCCGCTGTCACCGAAGGCACGTAGCTCGCAATCAGGCATATGTTCTTCGCTGTCTGTCAGAATGAAATCAAGCTCGGCCACCGCTTTTTCGATGATGCCCGGAACCGCTTCGATGTCGGCCTTATAGCTGACCGAGAACGGCGCCTCGTACCGGTTGGCACTGCCTGCGTCCGAGTAGTTCACTACACGGGTCGTGATGAAGTGTTCGTTCGGCACGACAATCCAGCGGCCATCAAACGTCTCTAATATAGCGGCGCGGGCCGTCATTTTGACAATGGTACCGGCTTCGCCTCCGTCTAGTTCGACGTAATCGCCAACCGTGGCCTGCCCTTCAAGCAAAAGGATAATGCCTGAAATGAAGTTCGATGCGATCTGCTGAAGGCCAAAGCCCAAACCGACACCAATCGCGCCCCCAAGAACGGCCAGAGACGTCAGGTTGATGCCCATGATGTTCATCAGAACAAGGAACGCGACGCCGAAAATGCCGATCTCGGCGGCTTTGACAGCCAACTCGCGCGTGGCTGGGCGCATCTCTTCCTGCTTCTTGATCGCCTGTGCTGTTTGGTTGTTTGACCAACGCCCAAACCAGAAGATCACCCCGCCCAGAACAGCGAAGCGGATGGCAAACAAAAGCGAGAAGCTCATGTTTCCAAGGGGCACAACTGTCTCGTCCAGCTTTGTGGTCACAGCATCCAGAAAGCCTAATGTATAAAGCGCTGCCATCGGGATCAGCAGGTACTTACCCAGCAGCTGAAGGAACGGATCCTTGATAATCTTGTGTACGAAAGCGCGCACAGCAAGGAAAAGGAACACCCTTTTGCCGAACGCAATCACGGCGCCGGAACCAAAGATCGAACGGGTTACTTGTTCGCCGAGTGCGGTATAGGCCCAGGCCAGAAGCGGCATGGTCAAAGGCAAGAAGATCAGTGCAAACAGACGCACCTTGGCAATCGGATGATTTCGTTCGCCATTGGGGGTCAGGATGCGTGTCAGGAAGGGTTCTAGCTTCTTGTCAGTAAACCGTGCAGCCAGATAAGCGACGATCAGAAGACCGAACTGAGACCACGCTGCGGGCGACAACAGCCAGCCTTCGGCGATCCCCCACCCTTGGTTCAGATAATCCAGCGCGGTGTCCACGATCTGAGGTCGATTTTCCATCTGCTTTCCCTTGCCTTCACTCGAACGCTATTGAAACCTTTGGAAATGGATAGCGGTTTGACCTCAAAGGGCAAGACTTCCTTGCCGGAATGCGCATTGTGCGGGCGCGTGATTCCGCCGAATGTGGCGCAAAGCCATCATCATCTGATCCCGCGGTTGAAGGGCGGGAAAGGAGGTGAGACGGTGCTGTTGCACCAGATCTGCCACAACCAAATCCACCTTGAACTTAGCGAGGCCGAGCTGGCGCGTAGTTATCACACGCCTGAAGCCCTGCGCGCGCATCCCGGTCTGGCCAAATTCATCACATGGATCGCCAAACGTCCACCGGATTTCTATGCCGTCACCAAGGGTACGCGGCGCCGAAAAGGACGAAGTTAGGCTAGATTAGAGCCTATTTCAGGGGATCATCCGCTTCATCGCGGCCACGTGGTCGGCGCTTTGCGACCGGGCATGGTCGGCTAGCTCAAGTGCGGCATCCATCAGCCCCTCAGGCTCGACCACACGGTCGATCAGCCCCCATGACAGCGCCTCGTCCGTCTGGATTTTCTGGCCGGCCATCAAGATCATCTTGGCCCGCGCTGGACCAACCAGCGCAGACAGGCGCGAAGGGTCAGAGGGCTGGGGCAGATAGCCCAGTTTCATCACTGGATAGAAAAACTTGGAACTCGGCACCGAGATGCGCAAATCGCAGGCCAAGGCCATGCCGAATGCGCCGCCCGCCAGTGTTCCGTTCAGAGCGGCGATGGTCAGACAGGGCGCGGCAGCGATGGCGCCAGACAGGCGCTCCCACACATCGTCGGTGGCCAGACCTGCCTTCGCTTCGTCCAGATCTGCGCCAGCCGAGAACACTTTTCCTGTGCCAGTCAGCACCAGAACGCGCGCGTCCCCCGCAGCGTCTTGCGCGATTTGGGCAAGACGCTCCAACATCGCTTTCGTCAACGAGTTTGCTTTGTCCGGACGGTTGATGGTCACCACCCAGACGCCATTTTCTTTTGTCAGTTCAATCATCCGAATACATTCGCCCTTTGCCGGATCGACACATCACGCAGCGAGATTTCCTGTCCCTGAAACTCGTCGGCATCCTCGCTGCACATCCACAACAATGTACGGGCGGGCCATTCGGCTGGGATATGATCGTCCCAGTTCAGCTGCGCGACCGCGTTTATGCCCGACGACTTGATCTCGCGCTGCATTTGGGTGGCCACGGTGCCCGGCGACAGGCCGATGGCGCGGATCCCTTTGCCAGCCGTTTCAAGGTGAAGCGCGCGATTGAACATGTTCACTCCGGCCTTCGAGGTGCAGTAATGCGCCCAACCTTCCAGCGGGTGATGTGCAGCCCCGGAACTGATCGTCAGGATCGAGCCCCCGCCTTGTTCGATCATGTGCGGTAATGCGGCTCTTGCGCCGTAATAGACACCTTTTAGATTCACATCGATGACATGGCTCCACCCTTCGGGATCCGAGGTTTCAAGCGGACCGATGGGTTCGATGACACCGGCGTTGTTGATCAACACATCGACCGTTCCAAAGCGTCCGTGGGCCAGATCAATGGCGGCTTTCACTTGGCTCCAGTTCGACACGTCACACGTAACAGCCAAGGCGCGCTCGCCGATGGCTTCCGCAATGGCTTGAATCTGCGCCGCGCTGCGGGCGGTCAGCACCACGTTGGCTCCGGCCTGCGCAAAGATGTGCGCGGCGGCTTCTCCGATCCCGCGGCTTGCGCCGGTGATCACAACGGTTTTCCCTGTCATATCATGCATATGGTGCCCTCCCTTCCGTTGATGCTAGCGCAGCATTCACACAGATGCCAGAGACACATCTTGCGAGCGCGGGGTGCAGGGGTTACCTGAAAGGCACGTAACTGAAAGGACGCCCCATGCGCGCATCGCTTGATAGCCTGACCCAACAGCTTTTGGACGCCGCCCGTAAAGCGGGGGCCGACCGCGCCGATGCGTTGGCGGTGGATGGCACATCGGTGTCGATTGACGTGTTGAACGGCAAGCTTGAGCACGCAGAACGGTCCGAAGGCGTGGATATTGGCCTGCGCGTGATGCTGGGTCAGCGTCAGGCCTGTGTATCCGCGTCGGACGTATCCGCAGCAACGATCGAGGCGATGGCAGAGCGCGCCGTGGCAATGGCCAAGGAAGCGCCGGAAGATCCCCATATCGCACAGGCCGATCCGGCGGATTTGGCGACGAAGTGGGATCTGGACGCACTGGAAATGGCCGACCCGAGCGCCGAGCCGGATCCCGCTGCGCTGGAACGCGACGCGTTGGAGGCGGAAGCCGCAGCACTGGCCGTGAAGGGCGTGTCGCAGGTCAGCAGCTCTTCGGCTGGTTATGGGCGGCATCAGTTTCATCTGGCGTGTTCGAACGGGTTTTCTGGCGGTTATGGACGTACTCACCGGGCCATTTCCACAGTGGCCATCACCGGCGAAGGCGCGACGATGGAACGTGACTATTCAGGCGAAATGCGCACCTTTCAGGCCGATCTGCCTAGCGCGGAAGAAATCGGAACCAAGGCGGGCACCCGCACTGTCGAACGTCTGGGCGCGAAGAAACCGCCAACGGGCGCCTATCCCGTGCTCTATGACGAGCGCATCTCGGCGTCATTAATCGGGCATCTGCTGAGCGCATCGAACGGGGCGATGATCGCCCGTGGATCGTCATGGCTCTTGAACGCTTTGGGTGAACAAGTGCTGCCCGACGGCATTGACTTGATCGAGGATCCGCACCGTGCCCGGATTTCCGGTTCGCGACCGTTTGACGGGGAAGGTCTACCCACGCAGATGCGCAAAATTATCGACAACGGACAGCTAACCGGCTGGACGATGGACATCTCCACCGCGCGCCAACTGGGGATGCAAAGCACCGCCAGCGCATCACGCGGGACCTCTGCGCCCCCGTCGCCGTCGATCTCAAATGTGGCTCTAACGCAGGGTAATTTGACGAAAGAGGATCTGATCGCGCAGATGGGGACCGGGCTTTTGGTGACCTCGATGATCGGATCCACGATCAACCCGAACACAGGCGATTATTCCCGCGGGGCGTCAGGATTCTGGATCGAGAACGGGCAGATCGCTTACCCCGTCAACGAATGCACCATCGCGGGTAATCTGCGGGACATGTTGAAGCGGATCATCCCGGCAAATGACGCGGAATCGCATCTCAGCCGCATGATCCCCAGCCTGCTGGTCGAAGGGATGACCCTTGCCGGTGACTGATGACCTGAAACTTCTGATCGACGCGGCGGAAGCGGCGGGCAAGATCGCCTCGGGCTTCTTTCATGGTTCGGCCGAACGCTGGGACAAGCCCGGTGGGCAAGGCCCTGTGACCGAAGCCGATCTGGCCGTCGATCGCATGTTGCGAAACGAGCTGACCGGCGCGCGCGCCGACTATGGCTGGCTATCGGAAGAAACCGAGGACAATCCCGCACGGCTTGAGGCCGAACAGGTGTTTATCGTCGACCCAATCGACGGCACGCGCAGCTTCATCGAAGGGTCCACCACCTGGGCGCATTCTCTGGCCATCGCGCGCAATGGTATTGTCGAGGCTGCTGTTGTCTATCTGCCCGAACGCGACAAATTGTATGCCGCCGCCCTTGGACAGGGTGCCACGCTTAACAGCGCGCCGCTGACCGTCAGCCCCAAAACAAACATCGAAGGTGCCACGGTTCTGGCCGCAAAGCCCAACTTAGACCCCAGTTTCTGGCGGAATAGAGACGTCCCGCCAATTGAAAGGGTGTTCAGAAGCTCGCTGGCCTATCGCCTTTCTCTGGTGGGCGAAGGTCGATTTGATGCGATGATGACCCTGCGCCCCACATGGGAATGGGATGTCGCCGCAGGCGCGCTAATTGTTGAAGAGGCCGGCGGTACCGTGACCGATCAGGTCAAGGGATCCGCTCGCTTCAACAACCCACATCCGCAACTGCACGGCATGGTGGCCGGAACGCCGCCAGTGCAAGATGCGTTGGTCACACGGTTAGCGGAACCGTTAGTCTAACATCCCTTTGAAATTGGGGCATTGCCAAGCGCATATCTATCGCTAACATACGGCAAGCCCCACATGTTCAAGGATGCCTACGTGACAGATAGACAGACCCCCCCGAACCGCCGCCCCCTGACCCTTCGTGACGTGTCTGAAGCCTCGGGCGTCAGCGAAATGACGGTCAGCAGGGTGTTGCGAAACCGTGGGGATGTCAGCCAGGCGACCCGCGACCGCGTGCTAGAGGCGTCAAAGGAACTGGGTTACGTGCCCAACAAGATTGCAGGTGCACTGGCCTCGCAACGGGTGAACCTGGTCGCGGTCATCATCCCATCCCTATCCAACATGGTCTTCCCTGAAGTGATGATGGGCATCAACGAGGTGCTGGACGAAACACCTTTGCAGCCTGTCGTAGGCGTCACAAATTACGACCCTAAACGCGAAGAAAAAGTTCTGTACGAGATGCTGTCATGGCGTCCATCCGGCGTGATTATCGCAGGGTTAGAGCATTCTGACGCGGCGAAAGCGATGCTGAAAGCTGCTGGCATTCCAGTGGTCGAGATCATGGACACCGACGGCGACGCCATCGATGCCTGCGTGGGCATTTCACACCGCCGCGCGGGCCGCAAAATGGCCAAGTCCATCCTAAAAGCTGGCTACAAGAACATCGGCTTCCTTGGCACAAAAATGCCGCTGGACCACCGCGCCCGCAAACGGTTCGAAGGCTTCACCGAAGTGCTGGCCAAGGAAGGGATCGAAATCGCAGATCGCGAGTTCTATGAGGGCGGGTCGGCGCTGGCCAAAGGCCGCGAGATGACCGAGGTCATGCTGGAACGTACGCCCGAGCTGGATTTCATGTACTACTCGAACGACATGATCGGCGCAGGTGGTCTGCTTTACTGTCTGGATAAAGGCATCAATGTACCTGGCCAGATCGGCCTTGCTGGCTTTAATGGGGTCGAACTGTTGGACGGCCTACCCCGCCAACTGGCAACGATGGATGCCTGCCGCAAGGAAATCGGGCGCGCAGCAGCGCAGATTATCGCGGACCGCAGCACCGAAGCTGGCGACACCGGCGGCGGCGAACGGATCGAGCTTACGCCCAAGATCGAAGCCGGCGAGACCCTGAAACGCCGCTAGACAAGCCCCGCCCGCTTGCCTATCTCCTGCGCAAACGGCCCCGTGGCTCAACTGGATAGAGCAGCCCCCTCCTAAGGGGCAGGTTGCAGGTTCGAATCCTGCCGGGGTCGCCAAAACTGCCTGAAAAATATGGCTTATTTACAGGACGTTGTGCGGGTGCGCGCAGAAAGTACCAAGAGATTTCAATTCGAATTCTCCCGATTTGGCCGATTTCTCGTACAAAACCTGTACAAATTTCACGGCGACGAAGTGCGAACAAATCCAATGCAATGGACCGTATCTGTGCCGTTTTCCGCATATTTGGAGAGGTAACGCGGTTCCAACTCGTATCCAATTCTGCCATGGCGGAGGGCGCACAATGATGCGCGTTCAACCACATGGCGGACTTCCCGAGTGCACTCAGCGATTTGACTTAATCAAGATCCTGCGTCCGTTGGCGAGCAAGCTCGGCATTCGGGCTGTTGATCTCCAGTACCTCGAATACGCAATCGAACGAACGATGAAAGCCGACTACGAAACCGGCCGAATTTGCATGATGTGGGTCTCTGTTGAAAAGATGTGCGCCGATCTATCGCTCAGCCCGCGACAACTGAACCGCATTGAACAACGGTTAGAAGCGGCCCACCTAATTCGTCGCTGTCTCTCAGCAAACAAACGACGCTTTGGTGAGCGCGACAATTGTAAACAAATCACGTTTGGTTGCGGAATCGACCTTGGACCGATGATAGATCGCGCATCCGAGCTCAAGATCTTGCTTAAGGGTGTTCAGTATGAGTTTCGTAGGCTTGTCGAGCTCCGGTCACGATGTAGCTCGATCTTGAAGCGCCTACGAGCTCTAGGTTCAGAGGACGCTATTAATCGTGCGCGCGAAGTCTTTCCGCGTCTAAGGCCGTCAGAAGTGACAAGCCACGAACATCTCGAGGAAATCTGTGATGCATTGAAGGTAATTGCATCGGATTTCGAAATGCTCTCGCGCCAGACTGTTGGGACCGCCGCGTCGGACAAAAACGTCCGACCCGATACAAAGACAAAAGACAAATCTCTAACTTGTAGCAAGCCATCGCAGACAAGGAATACGAGGACATCCAAACCAAAGGCCACCCCCAGACAAATCCAGCTTTTGACAAGCCAACGCATCCAAGAGGCAATTGCCTTTTACTCAGCTGGACTAAATGAATCCAAGTCCAACCCCACTTGGAACGCGACCATCATGGCGATCAAAGACAGCGCATTAAGTGTCGGAATAAGGCGTCGTGATTGGGATGCAGCTGCAAGCGAAA
The DNA here is from genome assembly GCF_049800855.1 of Aliiroseovarius sp. S253. Classification (NCBI taxonomy): domain Bacteria; kingdom Pseudomonadati; phylum Pseudomonadota; class Alphaproteobacteria; order Rhodobacterales; family Paracoccaceae; genus Aliiroseovarius; species Aliiroseovarius sp. S253. The sequence continues at coordinate 305,633 of NZ_JBNAFW010000002.1, forward strand.
TTGGCGAAGAGATGGTGGCTTTAGCCTTTGCCATTGTGGACCGAAATAGCGAGCGCGACGGCAGCACCTGGCATGTCAAAAGCATACCTGGTGCGTTCATCAACTTGCTAAGAAATGAAATAGCTCATGGACGACATGTTGAACGTCTTTGGGCTGCTCTTTTGCATGAGAGGGATCCCGAATGACCTCGCGCTCGCTACGCTTGGCCAGCGAAGACTTCGAGAATGTTCCTGCCCACTGCAGCCTTTGGTTCGAAAGTGTGCCGCCAGACGCCGACGGGCGAAAGATCCCTGAGTACATTGAAGCTTTCCCTCTGTTCGACGAATTCCACGTCAATCTCGAATGGGGATGGGAGCCTGCCGCATTCAAGCTTCTGATCGCCGCTGAGAACCGATTGATTCGAGATGCCGAGCACATTCGAGATGAGGCCGTGGAGCAATTCAAAGAGGCTCGCAGGTACGACAACCGATCGACACCCAACTTGGGGATCAAAGTTCGCATTCGAGCCGACACGTTTGGACCTAGGATACATTGGGTACGATTTACCGGAAAAGGCGCAACAGGGACGTTCGGAAAGACTCAGCACTACACAGAGCCATACAGGCTCTCTGGGCGGTTCCGTACATCTAAGAAGATCTTTGCTAAGTTCCCCTGCGAGATCCGCCAAGCGCTTACGGAACTCGAAGATCGTGCGGCCAATGTTCGGTATCAGGTGGAAAAGCTTTCACGGTTCAAAAAGCTTCTGTACGAGCCCCAATCTTTGCCGAGTTAGCACCTCCATTTCCGTTTATGGGACGGGTTAAGCCTTCCGTCCCAGTAAAACAGTGTGCTGTCGACACGTAGACGCGTTTCCTAAAGCCTAATTTCACGGGATCTCAAATGAACCACTCAGACAACCAGGCATTGGCCCTAGGCCGTTACTATCGTGCCGCGCGCTTTCCGGTCTTTTCAGTCGAGCTAATTCTTGCTTCCTATGAGCGGGAGATAGACGACCTGATCAGCAATTTGCCTGTCAGGCTACAGGAGCTTGAGGCTGACATACGCCTCTTTATCCGCAACACTGTCTCTCAAATGATGGCATTACCAGCATCTTCGACCCACCATCATCGTTGTGCCGGAGGACTTTTCTATCACAGCCTCGAAACCGCTACATTGGCCGCCAATAAGGCTCGCGAAACCGCACATTCGGATCGAATACTGGCCGCGTTCATTGCTGGGCTTCTTCACGACATCGGAAAGAGCGCAAGCCTCTTCACGGTTTTTAAATTAGAGCAGCATGACTATGATCCCAACTTTGGAAAGTTGGATCCACAAGAGCGGGAAGGTATCGTCTGGGATCCGAACAATTGTTCCCTCGCAGACTGGTGCCAATCCAACGATGTGCACCACCTGGGCCTTCGGTTTCATTACATTTCACGACTTGGCCACGTGGTTGTTGGTGCTGAATTTTGGCGTGCGGTGGTTCCGCAAAAATTGATGGATTTCGTAGCACGAAAACCCAAAACGTTGGATGAGCTAGAGCGATATCTAGATGGGGACTTCGAGAAAACCACTCTCAACAATTGGGTAAGCTGGGCGGATAACGAAAGCATCATTCGCGATCTCAACCCTGGCCTCAGAACACAGCCAAAACGCACGGACCTGCATATCGTGCGCCGCTTCTTGGAGTTTCAACATTTGGTCACCAAGAACACTTCGCTATCGCCCTTCGTCCTCGCGGATGTTTACATTGGAGACGACGAAACCCCCTGCGACCTAAGGCTTCCTTTCTTCGTGGCAGAACGTTTCCACATCCGTCAGTTTTTGGACTACATACGCTCCGAGGATCTATACGGTCATGCGCCAGCAGACAGTTATGAACAACGATTGCTCTACATCTTGGAAAGCCATCGCGTCCTGAAACGGACATTGCCAGGCCACTATTCTCTCGGCCGCGACGCAAATTCGAGCGACTATGTCGCACCATTCAGAGCTCAGTTGATTTTTCCACATGAAGCAGAAAAACGAAATAACGCCCCGCTTTGTTTCTTTCCGATGATGCAGGCTGAGAGTTGGCGCGATCTGTTACCCGTTCGCGCAGTTTTAAACGGAAGCAACTTTCAGCGAGAGCTGGTGCAAGCTCAATCACGGGATGAACTGCCTGTCAGCCGAAGCCAATAACCGTATTCAAGATGACAACGACACCAACCACGATGGCAAACATGAAACCTTGGGCAATCAATACCGACTGAAAGACATCAGATTTCTTGACCATATTTTCTTCGAGATATTCGAACCTTTGGTCGATCCTATCGAACTTGCGGTCGATGTTGTCGAACCTTTTGTCAATATGGGCCATCTGGGTCATCAGCTGATTGAATTGCTCTTCAGACATGTTCTCTTCACTTTTCGCTGCTTCCATCCAAGCGTAGGATGCGAAGCATTCAGAAGCAATTGGTTCGTTGCCAGATACGGGTGCTCCATTCTTGTGCCTTTTTGACCAGGCAGTTCCCAAGCGTCGGTTCGGCAAAAGTCTCTTTTAGCAAGGTAGACTCCAGCCGCAAAACATTGACTGCTGGAGAATTCACATGACGAACCCTGTCTTCCAAACCTGTTCTTCGAGAGCAGTCTTCAATCACTGATTCAGTACATCGTCCCGAAAAATACCATCGTCAGTTGTCTAAGCTTTTCGACTGCTTTGATCTCGCCACAAGCAGCAATAGAGTACTCAAAGCGGCCTATGCGGTGAAACGAGCAGCGGTGTCGCGGCTGCATCGCACGATGCTGATAGAACGAGGCGACGTGAATTCATGGCAAAATGGCCTGAGTAGAGTTTGTGTTGCATTAACTGTCGTGCTCGATGCTTAAGCCTTTCAGGATCGGGCAATCCGGGCGATGATCTCCGGCGCATTCTTCAGCTAGGTGAGTCAGTGTTTCATGCATTGCCTGAAGGTCGACGATCTTGGCCTCGATTTCTTCCAAGTGCTTATTGGTGATCTCCTTCACCTCTGCACTTGCGCGCGTGTCATCTTCGTACAAAGCGAGAAGTGTGCGACAGTCTCCAATCGTAAACCCAAGAGTCCGCGCTCTACTGAGAAAGGTCAGCTTGTGAAAATCTGATTCCCGAAAGACGCGATAGTCATTTGTATCGCGCAAAGGTGTTACCAGTCCGATTTCCTCGTAATAGCGAATGGTCTTCGCGCGTAGGCCGGTGCGCTTGGAGACTTCTCCGATGTTCAGGTTCATGTCATTCTCCTGCGTATTCAGCCAAAGCTGGCCTCGTTGTTTCACGACCCTGAATCGGGCCATTGGACTCCGGCCTAATAACCGGCTTCACCCAACGAAGACGCAGTGCATTTGACAAGACAAAAACACTGGAAAGCGCCATCGCACCCGCAGCCAGAACAGGCGAAAGCAGCAAGCCGAAAGAAGGGTACAACACGCCCGCGGCGACTGGGATCAGCATCGTATTATACCCGAATGCCCAAAACAGGTTCTGACGAATGTTGCGCATTGTGCGGCTTGAGATGTCGAAGGCGTTGACCACACCGGTCAGATCGCCTGACATCAAAACCACGTCAGCGGCTTCAATCGCAACATCCGTCCCAGTGCCGATTGCGACACCCACATCCGCCGTCGCCAATGCAGGTGCGTCGTTGATGCCATCTCCAACAAAGGCCAGCTTGCCATGGGCCCGCAATTCTTCCAGCGCCGTGACCTTACCTTCGGGCAGGACTTCCGCCACGACGATGTCGATGCCAAGTTCTTTCGCGATTGCGTCGGCGGTGCCCTGATTGTCCCCCGTAATCATTGCGACACGCAGCCCAAGGTCGTGCAGGGCAGCAATGGCGGCCGGTGAGGTGGGTTTTACAGGGTCAGACACCCCAATGACGGCGGCAACCTTACCGTCGATGGCAGCGTACAGGGGGGTTCGCCCCTTGAGACCCAGGCTGTCGCCGCTTCCTTCAAGCGCACCAAGAGCAATCCCTTCGCGGGTCATGAAACGGTCAGCGCCAACTAGGACGTGTTTGCCTTCGACCTTGGCTTCGACACCATATCCGGTGACCGAGGTGAACGCCTCGACCACAGCACCTGTCAGCCCTTTGCACACCGCAGCACGGGTAATGGCTTCGGCGATCGGGTGCTCGGATTGCGCCTCGACGGCTGCAACAAGACCCAGCACCTCATCTTCATGAAACCCGTCGGCGAGGATCAGGTCTGTCAACTCCGGTCGACCTTCTGTCAGGGTGCCCGTCTTGTCCAGGGCAACCACACGTGCTTCGTGCAACATCTGAAGCGCATCCCCTTTTCGGAACAGGACCCCCATCTCGGCCGCGCGTCCGGTGCCGACCATGATGGATGTCGGGGTCGCCAAACCCATCGCACAGGGGCAAGCGATGATCAGCACGGCAACGCCCGCAATGAGCGCAAAGCTCAGGGCCGGATCGGGGCCGAACACCAACCAGCTCAGCACTGTCAGTGTGGCAATGGCCATAACGGCGGGCACAAACCAGCTGGTGATTCGGTCAACTAGGCCTTGGATCGGAAGCTTTGCCCCCTGGGCTTGCTCCACCATCTGGATGATTTGTGCCAACATCGTGTCCGCACCAATCTTGGTCGCTTGGAAAACCAGCGCGCCAGTACCATTTACCGTTGCACCCACCACACCAGCCCCCGTGGATTTCTCGACCGGGACCGGTTCGCCGGTGATCATGCTTTCGTCGACAAAAGAGCTTCCACTTGTGACATCGCCGTCTACGGCGATCTTTTCGCCAGGGCGCACGTGAATAAGGTCTCCGACAACGATCTCCTCGACTGGAAGTTCGACAATCGCACCTTTTCGCTCAACCCGTGCCGTCTTGGCTTGCAGCCCAACCAGTTTGCGGATCGCCTCGCCCGTGCGGCCCTTTGCACGTGCTTCCAGAAAGCGGCCGAGCAGGATAAGAACGACGATCACCGCCGCAGCTTCGTAATATACATTGGCCGCCCCCTCGGGCAGCACGCCCGGTGTGAACGTTGATACCAACGAAAACCCGTAGGCAGCCGAAGTACCAAGCGCTACCAAGGAATTCATGTCCGGGGCCCCTTTGAAGAGCAACGGGAATCCCTTGGTGTAAAAGCGCAAACCGGGCCCGAACAAGACAATCGTTGTCAGCACAAACTGGAGGAGTCGGCTGTTTTGCAGGCCTATTATGCCTTCGATCCACATGTGCATGGCTGGAAACACATGACTTCCCATTTCAATGACAAAAACCGGAAGAGCCAGGATTGCAGCAACTAGCGTAAGTCGGCCCAAACGCGTGATCTCAGCCACTTTACGGTCCTGCTTGTCGTGGTCCTTGCCGTCTTTTACTTTCGCCGGGTATCCCAGATCCGTGGAAATCCGGGCCAATTCTGTCGGGGTGACCGCTCCAATCGCGTAGTGCACAGTCGCAGTTTCAGTTGCGAGGTTCACCTGCGCGTCGATCACGCCGCGACTGGCCTTCAATTTACGCTCAACCCGGCCAACACAGCTAGCACAGGTCATGCTTTCTACGTTCAGTGTAACCTCGCCGGTTGTCGCCGGATAACCCGCATCGCGCAAAGCGTCGATCAAGCCGCCTAGTTCCGCAGGAGCAGCAAAGCTGACACGCGCCGATTCATTGGCCAGGTTGACTGCAGCCTCGAACACCCCGGGAACTGCGACCAAGGCTTTTTCGACACGCCCTACGCAAGACGCGCACGTCATACCTTCAATCGACAAAATAACCGTATTCTCATCCGACATGACATTCTCCGCGAATCAGGTTCTCGGCATTGGTCTGAGGGTTCCAGTGTGGGTAAGGTCAAGCGTTAAGCATCACATTATCTGGATGCTTGACCTTACCCCTTGGGAACCCCCACCTATCACAGCGAAGCAATAGTTGGAGTGTAAGATGAGCAAGTTTAACGTACCTGACATAAGCTGCGGTCATTGCATGACTGCTATTGAAAAGGCAGTGGTTGCCGTGGACAGAGGTGCAGTTTTGTCCTTTGATCTAGAGGCGCACACTGTCGATGTTACCAGCCGTCTGAACGAAACTGAATTGGCCGCAATCCTCGACAAAGAGGGTTATCCCAATACGCTTGCGGACTAGCTCAATACAACGCTTGGCCGGTTACCAATCAGCTTCTACACAAGGATGTGCCGCGATAAATCAAGGCTGTCGTCACATATTTCTTCTTGGGATGTGCCCAGCCAGTTCTATCGCGCAAACGCCCTATCAAGGCTAATCCGGCATGGCCTGATAAACAACAACTCGAATATCAGGAACCACCCTGCATCTGCTCTCCTTCAGTGCGAACAGCTTGTGTTTCCCGCATTCGATCAGGCCAGGTCGATTTGATGAAAGCAAGAATGTCCCAGATTTCCTGATCACTCAATTGATCGCCAAACCCTGGCATTCCACTGGCGAAATCTTCGACTCCAGACGCCTCAAGCGCCAATCGACCACCCAGCTTGGTATAGTTGAATAGCAAGGCATCCCCATGGTGCCAAGTATGACCGGTTTCATCATGCGGAGGAGCGGGAAGGGTGCCGTCATCCTTCTGGCTGCGCCAATTAAGTTCGCCCTCTAGCTGTACGCCGTGACACGATGCGCAGTTCTCGGCATATAGAGCAGCACCTGCCTTCGCGTCTGAGGCTTTCGGTTGCTTCGGTGGTCCGGCCTCTGCCCGACTGGAACCAAAAATGGTTATTGCCCCAGCAATGCTCAGCAGAGTTGCGGTTACGGCGACCGACAGCTTGATTATGGACATTGTTTCACTCCACGCCATGATAATTCTGTGTATTGCTCGACTGTCATGATACCTTGATCCAAGTTGCCATGCCGTCCGCGCTATGGCTAAGCATGTGACAATGAAGAAGCCAGCGGCCTGGATTGTCGAAAACACAGGCGATCTTACGGACTTCTCCCGTTTTGACCAGCAGAGTGTCGCGCCAAGGGCCAAAGGTAGCCGATCCCAGTACCTCGCGAAAATGATGCCCATGCAGATGGATGCCATGATCGAATGCAGTCGGGTTCGACAGAGTGATCTCAGCGGTGTCCCCCCGGCGAAACTGTCCCAACGGATCCATGGGTAACCCAGAGACGCTGTTGAAAGACCAGGTTCCGAAACCTCCGTGGTCTGGATCGCCCTCCCCCCCGCGCATAAGCAGTTTCAGCGATTGGGATGGGCTGACAGGTGTGGGTAGCCCATGACCGGGTAGAGGTTGCAGCAACTCAGGTCCTGGTGTCGGGTTCGTTCCATTCATGGCAATACGCCCAATCTGCTTAAGCGATTCATCGTCACCCATGAATATTGAAATATCAGAGGTCACACTTCCTATGACATCCACACGCTGCCCGGGTGCCATTGTCAGATGTTCCAGCGCGGTTGGTTGAGCAAGTGGCATACCATCCAGTGCAAACACAGATCCGTTGATCCCGTTTAGGTCCAGCGGGAACACGCGATCAATTGCAGAGTTGATCAATCGCAATCGAACGCGATCCCCCTTACGCACAGTCCCTTGAGATAGGAAGACGCGCATTGTGTCACCAAGGCGCCCCCGGCGAGCAAAATCTTCCGTGACACCAATATTTGTGTCGAACTGCCCATCCGGTGTCATCCTGAAATCTGCAAACATAGCTGTGATGTCGTGGTCTACCTCCGGCGGTTCTCTTTCCTCTACGATCAAAGGGCCAAACAAACCTCGACCTACCTGTTCGTAGGAAAGATAATGTGAGTGATACCAGTAAGTGCCTGCGTCTGGCGGGGTGAAATCATAGTCGAAATACGCCCCCGGCGGCACGACCTCTTGCGTTAGAATCGAGACCCCGTCCATACGGTTTGGCAGCCGAATCCCATGCCAGTGGATCAGTGCGCCCTCCTGCAGACCATTCTCCAGGCGAACACGCAGCGGCTCGCCCTGTCGCACCCTGATTTCGGGTCCAGGGAGTGCGCCGTTGAACCCGAGAAAACCTTCCAATTTATCGGCGTATCCCGGCCAATGCACTGACACTGGGGCGGGTCGCAAGGTTAACCTCGTGCTCTTTGGCAGTGCAGGCTGCGGAACCAAAATGCCAGCCATCGCGCCAAAGAGCATTTCTCTGCGGTTGAGGGTCATTTCACCGTAACCAGGTCGAGGTTTCAAGTGAGGCATAGATCAAGACATCGGTGTCGTTTGAGGCCACTTCAAGGCACCGATTCTGAAAGCCGAACTGAATTGGCCAAAGGCGATAAAGCCCCTGTTCATTTCGACTGATTTTTAGCCATACGGACTCGGCGGCCGCCAGCAGGCGGCGCCCTCGGATCATTCCGGACCTTTCCGCGTTGCGTTTACGATTTCTTCCAGCTTGGCTTGCTCTACGAAACCCGGCACCAAATCATCCCCGATCACAAATGACGGAGTTCCGTTGAACCCAAGAGACTGCGCAAGGCTCATCGAGGTCGTGAGGTGTTCGTCGATTTCAGGGGCGTCCATGTCCCGGCGCAACTGGTCAATATCCAAGCCAACTTCGGCCGCAACACGCAAGACGCTTGCTTCTTCTGCGCGGCCAGTCATACCCATCATTGCCCAGTGAAATTCCTCGTATTTTCCTTGTTCACGCGCAGCCAGCGCGGCTTTGGCGGCGAAAACAGATCCTTCTCCAAGGATAGGCCATTCGCGATACACCAGACGCACGTCGTCATCGGCATCCATCAGGCCCTGCACTTCATCCATAGCGCGGCGGCAATAGGGGCAATTGTAGTCGAAAAACTCGACAACCGTTACGTCCCCATCCGGATTACCGAGTACAGGTGCGTTTGTGTCCTGTTCAAGAAGCGCACGTTGGTTGCTCAGGACATCTGCACGTGCCACTTCCGCCGCATTGGCCTGGCGTTGTTCCAATATGGCAACGGCTTCCATGACGATACTTGGATTTTCCCGGATCGTTTCCAGAACAAGCTCTTTGACCCGGTCCTCGCTCAAGCCATCCGACCACGCGGTCAGTGGCAAAGCGATGGCTGCGGCAAAGGTGAAAACCCCATGTCTAAGTCTCATTGATGCGTTCTCCCAGTTCTTATCATATTCAAGTCACATTGATCCATGTCGCCATGCCCGACGCTGTATGCGCCAGCATATGACAATGGAAAATCCATTTACCCGGGTTGCCCGCGACGAATGCGATTTCGCGGGTCTCGTCTCCGAATACCAACAGAGTGTCTCTCAGAGGGCCAAGTTTGCCATCGTCCATGACTTCGCGAAAATGCATCCCGTGAAGGTGCATGGCGTGCGGGAAGGCCGTGTCGTTGTGAATGCTGACCCGCACGGTTTCACCTGATGACAGATCGGCAAGTGGCGTATCCGTCATTCCGACAACGCCGTTGAAAGACCAGAATTGATTTTCTGCAATCAGTTCGCGAAAGCTCATGGATTCACCATTTAGAATAGCGCTCTGAAGCCTGCCCATGGCGCCACCTTCCATGTTCAACTTGAACAGGCGGGCCTTGTCCACCTCGGGAACATCCATATTTGGGTTAGGCGGAAGTGGAATCGGCACCTCTCGCGCCGCAACTGATGAAGGGGTTGCCTCGACTGGAAAAGCCACTTGCGAGAAACCTTCCTCGTCATCGATGCGCACCAGGTGGGCGGATTCTCCGGGTCCTGCTGTTACGTCGACAAACAGATCAATGCGTTGACCCGGTGCCAGAAGGAATGTTCCGCTCACTTTCTCAGGCACATCCAGCGGCATGCCGTCATAAGCCATGATCCACCCGTCAAAACCTGAAAGGGCAAGCTTAAAAATTCGCGCATTGGCAGCATTAATCAGGCGCAGCCTCAGCCGTTCATTCTGTTTCGCGGGAAGCTCGGTAAACGCAGCACCGTTTGTTGCGATGTAGTTTCCGCGGCGCCCTGCATGGCTTTTGTCATGGGGGGAGTCGAACTCTGGGTCCAACTGGGCTGTTTCCGGGTTCAGCAACCAATCGTCAAGGATCAGAACCTGTTCCCGATCGACATCAACCGGCTCGGCTTCTTCGACAATCAGCGCACCATAAAGCCCGCGCGCGACCTGCTCCATCGACCGGTTATGCGCGTGATACCAATAGGTGCCCGCATCATGTACGATGAAGTCATAGTCAAAACTTTCACCAGATGGCACGGCTGTCTGCGTCAGACCGGCCACGCCATCCATCCCGTTGTCCAGACGCACCCCATGCCAGTGGACCGAACTGGCCTGTGGAAGCTCGTTGAAAAAGCGACGTGTAACCCGGTCGCCTTGTTTGACTCGTATGGGTGTGCCCGGCATTTGCCCGTCATAACCCCAGATCTGCGTTTGTGGGTACTCTGAAGGGGCAAGCTGCACACTGGCAGGTCGCGCGATCAGCTTGATTGGGTCGGCCGTCGCCGCGCGAATGGTGCCGGGCACCAATACGCTGAGCCCCAGTGAGGCGCTCAAACTTAAAAAATCTCGTCGTGTCTGTGTCATTTGGTTTCCTGTTGAGGCAGGGGCCTTAGCCCTCTGCCCTGTCATGTCACGCGGTTTCAACCGCCGGTATGATCATCCATCAGATAGGTCGCCATGGCTTTGCGGTCTTCATCCGTAAGGAAACTCGTTCCATACATGACAACCTCTCCCATCGAACCGCCGAAAGCGTCCCCGTCGGGTTTGACACCTGTGCGCAAGGCATATGCCAGGCTGTTTACAGTCCATCCGCGCATTTGAAGGGTTTCATAGTCGATGGCCGGGGCTTTGCCGCCGCCGGGAAGTGACCTGCTGCCTTTGAAGTGCTGGCTGTCGGACTGGCGGGCTCCTGCGAAGTTGCGCGCTGTGTGGCATGCAGCACAGTGAGTCGCTCCCTCGACAAGTTCTCGTCCCCGGTTCCAGACGACATCATTTCCTTCGACCGGATCTGTTCGGGGCGGCACCAAGAAGGCCGCACGCCACAGTTTCAAACCCCAACGTTGGTTGAACGGAAAGGTCATTTCCTGATCCTTGGACGGTTCGTTAACGGCGGGCACGGTTTGAAATGCCGCCCAAAGATCAGCAATGTCCTGATCGGTGAAATTGCCGTAGAAGGGATAGGTAAAGGCTGGATAATATGGCGCGCCGTCCGGTGAAACACCTTGGCGCACAGCGCGGGCAAACTCTTTTATCGTCCAACCGCCGATCCCGTGCTTCGGGTCAGTGGTCAGATTGGGTGAGTAGAGTGTGCCAAACGGGGTGTCGAGCTTTACGCCTCCTGCCAGCGGGGCTCCACTTGCCTCGAAGTTGGTGTGGCATGCAATGCAGCCGCTTGCGCGTGCAAGGTATGCGCCTCGGTCCACGTCACCGTTCAGCGTGATGATCCCATTGTCCTGGCCGATTGGCCAGGCAACGAGCGCCCCGATAGCGACGGCGCCGAATGCCGCCGCACCTAGGGTCATTCTCGGAACCCAGCGCATTTACTGGCTTTCCGCGCGGAACTTCGTGTGGCAAGCCGAGCATACTTGGGTGACCATGGTAAACGCGCCGTCTGCGGGCATGCCGGCAATTTGCTCGGCGGTCATCATTCCGCCGCCCATCATAGCACCACCGCCCATCATTGCGCTGTTGCCCATCATGCTGGCGTCGCCGCCCATCATAGCGCCCGGCGAAGAGCCATCATCGCTCGCGGCCATCAGCCCGTTATCCGCGGCACCTGCAAGCCCATCGGCAAGTACACCCAACCGTTCGGCCATATCCGAAAATTCTTCCCATTGGCTCCAGACCGTTTCCTTGGCTTCGGACGGGGCACCGCCAGAGCCTTCGGGGAACAACTGGGTCATGGAATCGCCAGCGTGGCGGGAAAATGTGGCGGCTGCCTGACGGATGACGTCTACGTCATAGGCCGCTTCGCCACGCATCATCGGCGTAACCGCTTTCACGGCTTTCCCCATGTCCGCCATTGCGTCCATGCGTTCCTTGACGATACCGGTCGCGCCGCCATGGGCAAATGCGGCCAAGGCGGTCGAGCTTGCAACAATCGCCGCGAAAACAGGAGTTTTTTTCATGAGTTTAGTCCTTGATCTGTCTGATATTTTGATTTGGTGGGATCAAGAAAAGTATCGGGGAGGAGGTTTGTCCGATGAAGGAATCCAGCGATCGTTTTCGAGCTTGATGAACCAGACCTTCGCTTCGCTGGCTTTAGATGGGTTGGGCAAGCTAGGGGCCATAAGGAATGCGGCTACGGTGAAGCAATCCAACCCGGGGTGGCAGTGTCCGCCAGTGATCTCAGTGTCAGCGTGATCGTCGGCCACCGTGCCACCGTCATAGATGATGTGCAGGTCGTTGGATTTGTCTGCATGTGCCCATGCGGCGTCAGGCAAACCCGAAAGGGCCACAAAGCCGCCGATCAGGGTGGCAAACAGAATTCTGAACAACTCGACACCGGCCCACTTCGACATCAGTTAATACCATTCTCGCGCTGCAATTCTCGCACGTAGGTCGCGATGTATTGAACATCCGCTCGGGTCAGCCCAGGAACCGGAGGCATATTCCCAAACTTCCAGTGATGGGCCCGCACCCCGCGTTGGGCGGCGATTTGGAACGCTTCATCCGAGTGATGGCTTGGTTCGTAGATCTTGTGCACAAGCGGTGGAGCGATACCGTTTTGACCCGCAGCATTTGCCCCGTGGCAAGCTGCACATTTCGCCTCGAAGGCGCGTTTGCCAACGACAGCGTTCGAGGACAGCTCTGCTGGGACCCGAACATCTTCAATGGGATCTCCCATCGCGATGTCGCTCGTATCGGGCGGCACCATGGAATGTCCCGGTTGCGCCGGCGCGGGTTGAAGAACCTGCCATCCAACTGCCACGACACCAGCCAGCAGCGCACCACCGACAATTAGTCCCCAATTGCTCATAGTTTCATCCTTTGGGTTGATTGATCAGCGGTCAAATCAGCTTGACTTGCGTGCCGATGGGCACCCGGTCATAGACCTCTTCGATCTTCTCGTTGTAAAGACCGATGCAGCCGTTTGACGAACGTCGGCCAATTTTCCGCGTGTCCTGTGTTCCGTGAATACGATAGTACTGCCAGGAAAGATAAAGCGCGCGTGTCCCAAGTGGATTGATAGGATCGCCACCTTTAACATAGGCTGGCCATTCCGGGTTACGTTCTCGCATCGATGGCGTCGGAGCCCAGCCTGGGTTCTTTCGCTTCTCTACCACTTCGGTATAGCCGCGACGTGTCAGCTCTTCGGTCAGAGGCACTGAGGTCGGGTAGATCCGCATCTCTCCATCGGCGGTCCAGTGCTGCAAGACTCGTGTGATTGTGTCAGACAACAGGATACCTTTGCCAAGGGTATCGAAGTGGTCGCGCCATTCGTGCAAGGCGAAAGACGAGATATTGCGTTGGACAACAGATCCCGGAATGTTCGATGGCGCATCTTGCGCCCTCAGGATTGACGGGGTTGCCAGAAACGCAGCGATGCCGGTCAGCGCCCTGCGTCTTCCTAGTTTGAGATTGCCTGTCATGCCGCCTCTCCATTAAATCCAGTTGGGTGCCTTTAGAGACATTTTTTCGCCTGAACAGCGGCCACCATCAACCGTTGGAAGGGCGGAGATTTGTATCGAAATGTATCCTTGACCTTTACTGTAGAGAGGCCTGCATATGGAGTTATTCCAGCTGGACGAGGTACCCATGATGAGCAAAACCGAAACCAAATCCATGAGGCAAGGCCGAGCTAACTCCAAGCCCATGCACATAGCCATGATGGCGTGTTGCGTTGTGATGTTGCTGCCGATCGCAGGGTACTTTGTTGCCGGAGGCTCCCTGAGTGGGCTTGGTGGCAATCTGGCAACCTTCGCACCGTTGCTCCTGTGTGTGGGCGGGCATTTCGTCATGCATAAGATGATGGGCAGAAGCTGTCATGGGAGCGACAAGCAGGACGAAACGGAAGAGCCTCGCAAAGTTGCCCGTGATGTAACATCAGTTATTCCACAAGTGCGTCGAGGTTGAAAAAGTGCTTAAGGCGTGGCCTTGGCGCGTAACTCTTTCGGCTGTGATTCTAGGTGGTTGCGCTTCTTCCAACAAGCTATGTGAGAAGCCAGGCCAGACAGCATTCACTTTTGGGGGTGAGACGTTTTCTGCCCCCGAAGGGTGTCGGTTTATAGACGACGCAAACGGTCCTGTACGGGCGATTACCTGTGATGATGGGCGCGAAGGCTTGGCAATCGCCGATACCTCGAAAATCTCGGTGGGAACAGGTGGATGACCGTCAGATGTACTAGGCCCAGGATGCGACCATGATTGCCTCTATGACATCGATAGCCCGCAGGATCGGGTTTGCCCTGTTACTAGGTTTGAACCCTCTCGCGACCGCGCACGTCATGGCCGCAACGTCCGAGAGCTTCTCGTCAACCGCGGTAACAGCGACGCTGATTTCAGTGCAGGATGGCGTTCCCCCTGGCGCCGAAACGCTGTCAGCGGGTCTTGAACTGGATCTGGCGAACGGTTGGAAAACCTACTGGCGATCCCCTGGAGAGGTCGGCATTCCGCCCCAGGTCGATTGGAGCGGCTCAACCAATATTGCCAAGGTTGAAATGCTCTGGCCCGCTCCCGAGCGATTCACAGCGTTTGGGATTGAAAACTTCGGATATAGCGACGAAGTGGTCCTTCCCCTTCAGGTCGCGCTTAAGCGGCCAGGCGAGCCTGCGCAATTGACGGGTGCCGTCAATCTGCTGGTCTGTTCCGCAGTCTGCGTACCACAGGCCTTCGAGCTGAGCCTGTCCATTCCGAGAGGGACAGGGATCGACGGGTTTTCAGCCTCTCGGATAAGCACCTTTCTTGCACGCGTTCCTGTCGAGGGAACCCAGACCGGCATCACCTCAGCGGCAGTGTCTGTCGATACCGAGCAGGCCACCCTGACCTTGGAACTGCAAAGCACAACAGCTTTTGACTCTCCTGATGTCTTTGCCGAGCTCGGGACAGGAACGGCGCTGGGAAAGCCCGATATTCGGCTTGGAAACAACGGTAGCACGCTCTGGGCTCGAATCCCGATCCTGACCGCTCTCGATGAGGTGTACACCGATCCAGTACTGACGGTGACGGATGGCCCGGAAAGGGCCCTAACTCTGACACCCGAGTCGTCAGCCACCCCCCCTGTCCCGCCATTTCGGTTAGAGACCTTGGCGCCGGGTCTGGGTCAAATGGCTTGGATTATTCTTATCGCTTATCTGGGTGGGTTGATCCTGAACGTGATGCCATGCGTGCTGCCGGTTCTGTCGATCAAGCTGTCATCCGCAATCAAAGCGCAGACGCGCGAACCAAGGTCTGTACGTGCCGGTTTTCTGGCAGCCGCTATGGGCGTCATGGCCTTCATGTGGTCGCTGGCGGCGATCCTTTATATGCTGCAACAGTTCGGTGTGGCCGTCGGCTGGGGGCTACAGTTTCAGAACCCGGCCTTTCTGGCGTTTATGTTCGTCGTATTGGCTGTCTTCTCTGCCAGCCTGTTGGGCCTGTTCGAGTTCTCACTTCCGGCATCGCTACAATCACGACTTGCAGGAGCGGGAGGTGTGTCCGGATACGGTGCAGACTTCGCAACAGGTTTTTTCGGCGCAGTATTGGCAACCCCCTGTTCGGCGCCATTTCTGGGCACCGCGATTGCCTTTGCGCTGGCTGGGCGGGGGGGTGATATCGTGACTGTCTTCACAGCCCTTGGGCTTGGGCTGTCAACGCCGTATCTCGTTGTTGCCGCCGTCCCCGGATTAGTGCGTGCCTTGCCAAAACCGGGTCGGTGGATGCTTGGGCTGAAACTTATTTTGGGCGTCCTGCTTCTTGTCACTGCCTTGTGGCTGTTGTGGGTATTGATCGGTGTTGCCGGTCCTCTGTCGACGATTGTGGTCGCTGCTTTGGCCCTTCTTTTACTTGTGCTCCTGACCCGACGCCCCCTACCGCACGCGCCTCAGGCGCTCAGCGTTGTTCTGTTGGTTATTCTGCCGATGATCGCTGCCGAGCT
The DNA here is from genome assembly GCF_049800855.1 of Aliiroseovarius sp. S253. Lineage (NCBI taxonomy): Bacteria > Pseudomonadati > Pseudomonadota > Alphaproteobacteria > Rhodobacterales > Paracoccaceae > Aliiroseovarius > Aliiroseovarius sp. S253. Next base: position 321,572 of record NZ_JBNAFW010000002.1, read on the forward strand.
TCTCGTGCGCCAAATGCCGTCCGAGATAGAAAACCGCACCGGGCGCATCACTTGGGTATCGTTCGACCGAAGTGAAATCGCGCGGCGAGTGTCGCGAGGTGAAGTGATCTTCGTGGATGTTACGGCCGACTGGTGCCTGACCTGCAAAGCCAACAAAGCGTTGGTCTTGGACCGCGACCCTGTGTTGTCTGCGCTAAATCGTGAAGGCGTGACAGCAATGCAGGCGGATTGGACGCGCCCGGATGAACAGATCGCGCGCTATCTGGAAGCAAACAATCGCTATGGGATCCCGTTCAATGCGGTTTACGGACCGGCAACACCAAACGGGATTGTCCTCTCCGAAGTCCTGTCGTCACAGGATGTTCTCCAAGCCCTTGAAACCGCTGGCGCCAGTAGGGTTACAGCAGAAACCTTGAGCTTGAAATTTAACGCGGCGCAGAGGAATTAGAACCTCATGAGTGCCAACTACAATAAAAATTGCAAATGAACAGAAGGTAAAGCCATGTTGACTCGGCGCCATTTTATAAGCTCGACCACTGCTCTGTTTTCGGTCCCTATTGCTAGCACTGCTTGGGCCGCGCCAACTTCAGATCGGTCAAGATGGTCGGAATGGGATTCTCAAGTGACCCCTGCGAATTACGACCCTGCAACGTCGAACCCTTGGGGGCTACCAAAACGCTTCCTTCCCCAGATCGTCGAAGCAAATCCCAACTTGACTCCGGGCGATATTCACGTCGATGCCGTCGCAAGGTATCTGTACCACATTCGTGGCAGCGGCACGGCGATGCGATATGGCGTGGCGATTGCCCGCGGGAATCTGTACGAGCCCGGAATTTATAAGATCAGGCGAAAGACCAAATGGCCAATTTGGACGCCGACTGCGGCCATGATCAAGCGAGAACCGGAAGTCTACGCACGAGACGCAGGCGGCGTGGATGGTGGGCCGACAAACCCCCTGGGATCGCGTGCCTTGTATTTGTATGTCGGGAATCGAGACACATATCTAAGGATTCATGGATCACCAAGCCCGCGATCCATCGGGGGACGGGCCAGTTCGGGCTGCGTTCGTATGGTCATGGCACATATCAATGGCCTGTATGAACATGTCTCGCTTGGTTCAACGGCATACCTTCACCCACCCGAAGACGCGATTTCTGCGCCAAGCTAATGCGCAGTTTGGCCAGAGTTGCCGGGACCAATTCGCAACGGAACCTTCCTTATTGGCACCAGTTCATTGGATGCAAATGGGCTGGCCTCTTACGGATCTCAATGGAAGGAACGTTGTCTCAACCGGACCAACGTGGCGATATACATAGCACCTGTTTGCTTGGTCAAGTCGCACAGCGGTAAGGTCTTGATACGGGGCAGCGATCGCAAGTAGGCTATCGGGCAACTCCGCGATGAACTCATCAGAAGAGTCTTGCTGTCCGCCTTCATAGGTTTCGCAAGACGCAAGTAAAACGGTTGCGGCTCCCAGAAGTAAGGTCGTTTTTTTCAAAGTTATATCCTCCAGATAGATCGAAATATTTTGGCCCGGTTCTTGTGGAAAACCGTTGCTTTCCCACGATTAAATCTGCAGATGACGGTGCCCTTTGTCAGGCCTCCTCTAAGGACGGATAGCAAGCACCGCATTTGCTATTCCCTCAATTCAGACAAAGCCTGTTCAACAGTTTGGTGACGTGTATCATCCGGTGCGAGATCGGATAGAAGCGTAGCGGCTTGTTCAAAAGCCGACAGCGCCTTTGGCTGCTCGCCTAAGACTTTGTAGGCATTCGCTAGACGGATCCACCCATCCAAATCATTGGGGTTTTCCTCAAGCCGGGACGCAAGCCGGTCGACCATCGAGCGGATAAACGCGCCGCGATCCTCGTCGGTCATCTCGCCCGCCGCAGCGATGTCTTCGGCCGAAGGTCCTGCCCCGCTGCGTGCCATCGGGGCATAGTCAGCTAGAGCGATTGGCTTACGGCCAAGCGTTTCCGCGATCTGGTTCGCTTGTACGACAAAAGGCTCCATCCAGCTCGCAAAGCCATCTGCGGCTTCCAGATGGGACAGCAAAAGAGCATGTGCTGCTGGCTCTTCACCCCTTTGAGCCAGCGCCATCGACTTATAGAAAATTCCGGCCGGGTTCGTAGCATCCAATGCAACCGCTTTGTCGATTGCGGCTTCGGCCTTTGGGGTCACGACACCTTGTTCAGCGCTAATCAAAGCCTCTGCCAACATCGAATGGGCCGCCGAAGTGGCATCAGCACGGGTGGCTACGATTTCAAAAGCATCCGCGGCCCGTTGATACTCGCCCAGCCGAGAATAGGTTTGCCCAAGCAGCATCCACCCCTCCGAAGCACCACCATCGGGTTCGGATGTCAGACGTGCATAGAGCTTGCCGGTAAGCGCGACGATTTTCTCCCGCTCAGCCCTTTCGGCTTGGCGTTCGGCAAAGGCAAGGCCCGAGATCTCGGGCGATCCCATCAGCGCATAGTAACCACCAGCAACAAGCGGGACGGATAGCGCCGCCAGCCAAAGCCCGCCCTGCCCACCATTGCGATCAGTGTCAGACCCTTTGGGGGCCCTTCGTGCCGCGGTCAGTATACGGCGCTTGATTTCCAGCTGGGCAGCAGTGGCTTCACTTTGTGAGATGACGTTGCGATCAAGGTCGCGTTGAATCTCGTCCAACTGATCCACCAAGACGGCTGGCGTTGAATCTGCCGCGACCGCGGCGACGCGCCCTTTCCAAATCAACGGAAAGACCACAAAGCTGGCAGACACCGTGGCCAACAGCCCCATCCATACGAAAATCATGTGTTGTTCTCCGCTTTCTGCTTTTCGATGAAGCGCCGAACTTCCTGTTCTTCTGCCTCACTCAGCATGGCTCCGGCGACCTTCTTTCGCCTGCGCATCAATATTGCCCAACCCATTCCGATCGCGATCACAAACATCGCAGGAGGCGCGATCCACAATGCATATGTCTGCATATTCAAAGGCGGTTTTAGCAACACATAGTCACCATATCGCGCCTGTATAAAGGCCAGGGTTTCACTGTTGCTGTCGCCCGCAACGATGCGTTCGCGCACCAGCAATCTCAGGTCACGCGCCACGCCAGCGTTCGAACTGTCAATGTCCTGGTTCAGGCAGACAACGCAGCGCAATCCTTTAGATACCTCGCGCGCGCGGGCTTCCAACGCGGGATCATCCAGAATCTCATCTGGTTCGACTGCCATGGCGGCCATCGGAACCGTCAGCGCCAAAAGCAAGACCATTCGTCGCAACATCACTGGTTCCCCCTATTCAACACACCCGCCTGCGCAAGTGCTTCGCGGAATCTGCTGATCGCGGCATCACCCACAACAGGCCCCACGTATCGATAAAGCACAGTGCCATCCGCACCGATGATGAAGGTTTCCGGCACGCCGGAAATGCCCCATTCGATGCCTGCGCGCCCCGACAGGTCTGAACCGATCCGGCTATAGGGGTTTCCGAGGTCAGAAAGCCAGCGGGCGGCGTCATCTGGTTCGTCTTTGTAGTTGATACCGAACAGGCGAATGCCGTCCCGCTCGACCAAACTGGTCAGCACCGAATGTTCCGCGCGACACGGCACACACCAGGACGCAAACACATTTACGACGACAGGCATGTCATTGCCCACCAGATTTGCCCGAGACAAGCCCGGGGTTTCTGTACCCGCAACCGGTTCAAGATCGAACTCAGGCGCAGGTTGAGAGATCAAAATGGACGGGATCTTGTTCGGATCCCGATCCGGGTTCAAACCCCATAGAAAGAAACCACCAAAAATGACGGCGATCAGAAGCGGTAGGAGGGCCAGAGTGCGAGTCATGATTTATTCCGCTGGAGTTGGTGCGGCTTGAGTTGCCCGAGTCCGCTTCGGGGCCCCAACTCGCAGACGCCGATCTGACAAGGACAGTCCGCCGCCCAAGATCAGAAACGTAGCGCCCAACCAGATGAAATTGACAAGCGGCTCATAGAGAATGCGCAGCGTCCAGGCTCCGCTTAGCTCTGCATCTTCGGATGCCGGTTGGGCAATTGATGCGTATAGATCGCCAGCCAATGTGGACCGAATTGCGCTTTCAGTCGTCGAGCTTTCGGCAATTGGATAATAGCGTCGTTCGGGGAAAAGAGTTGTGACGGCCTGCCCATTGCGCGTGACCTCAAGCGTGCCACGATCGGCGAAATAGTTCGGACCCTGAACCCGATCAACCCCCTCGAATGTGACGTCGAACCCAGCGATCTCAATGGTGGTTCCGGGTACTACAAATGCGATCTCTTCAGATTTCCAGGCGCTGGAACCGATAAAGCCGAACATGGCCACCGCAAGGCCCGCATGGGCGATGGTCATACCATAAGACGCCCGCGGCAAGTTTCGGGCACGGCGCATCGCATCGGGAAACGGGACGTCGAACAAACGAATGCGCATCGCCCATTCGCGCAAAGTGGCGAACAACAGCCAAACGGCCAGCAAGATCGACAGATGTGCCAGCAACGGTCCACCTTCTTGCAGATACCAAATCACCAACGTCGCAACGATCGAGGCCAGTGCGACAAAGCGCACGCGTTGCAAAACACCGGCCAGATCCGCCCGCTTCCAACTTAGGAAAGGCCCCACCCCCATGAAAATGACCAAAGGCAGCATCATCGGAATGAATGAGGCGTTGAAGAACGGGGCGCCGACGGAAATCTTGTCCCCGGTGACGGCCTCAAGGAACAGTGGATAAAGCGTGCCGAACAACACTGTTCCGGTGGCCGCACCAAGGATCAGGTTGTTGACCAACAATCCGGCTTCGCGGCTGATCGGTTTGAACACCCCGCCCGCCTCCATCATAGGCGCACGCCACGCGTAGAGCGCCAGAGAACCACCGATCGACAGGGCAAGCAGAAGCAGAATATAGAGGCCACGCTCGGGATCGACTGCAAAGGCGTGAACGGACGTCAACAGCCCCGAGCGCACTACAAACGTTCCCAGTAAAGACAACGAAAAAGTCAGGATCGCCAGAAGGATCGTCCAGCTTTTGAACGCGTCTCGTTTTTCGGTAACAATCGCCGAGTGCAACAACGCGGTGCCAAGGAGCCACGGCATGAAGCTGACGTTTTCGACAGGATCCCAGAACCACCAGCCGCCCCAGCCGAGCTCGTAATAGGCCCACCACGAGCCAAGCACGATCCCCGCTGTCAGGAAAATCCACGCAGCCAATGTCCACGGACGGACCCAGCGTGCCCACGCCGCATCGACACGCCCCTCAAGCAAAGCCGCCACTGCAAACGAGAAGACGATCGAGAAACCGACATAGCCAAGGTACAGGAACGGCGGATGCAGGGCGAGGCCGACATCCTGCAGCAGCGGATTGAGGTCGTTCCCATCCGCAGGGGGGGGAAACACGCGATCAAACGGGTTCGACGTCAGCAGCATGAAAGATAGGAACCCCAAACTGATCCACGCCTGCACCGCCAAGGTGCGCGCCTTCAGGGTTTCGGGGATGTTGGAGCCAAACAGCGACACACCCGCGCCAAACAGGGTCAAAATCAGCACCCAAAGCAGAAGAGACCCTTCATGGCTGCCCCAGGTTCCCGAGATCTTGTAAAGCATTGGTTTGAGTGAATGCGAGTTTGACGCGACGTTGACCACAGTGAAATCGCTGACGACGAAACTTCTCATCAGAGCTGCAAACGCGATCCCAACCAACACAAGTTGCGCGATAGAGGTCGCCCGCGCCGATTGCATCCAAAGCAGTTTGCCGCGATTGGCGCCGACAAGCGGAAGCACGCTTTGGACAAGTGCCAACGCAAAAGCCAAAGCCAGGGCGAAGTGGCCGATTTCGGGTGTCATGATGCAATCCTATCAATAGGGCGCGGCAAGGTTGCCCCCATCCTCGAAAGGATAAGAGCTGTCCGGCGGGTTCAGTCTTTGAGTGCGGCTTTGCGTTTGCGGAATTCGTCTTCGTCGATTTCCCCTTTGGCAAAACGGGATTTGAGGATGTCCATTGCATCCGTAGATTTACTCCCGCCGGGACGGTCGCCGGCGAACCAGCGAACCGTCATCACGATCAGGGCTAGGATCACGCCCCAGAAAACCAGCATCATAAGCCCGCCAAACATTCCGTAGCCTCCTCCCCATGTCATATGCCCAAACCCTCGGCCCCAATCGTCCACCGAGTCTGCGTAGGCGACGTTTGACACAAGCAAAGCAGCAAGGGTCGTCGCACTGAGTTTCACGGTCATGTCAGTCTCCTTTCATTGGTTAGTCACCCGCGAACGGGATCGCGATCGTTGCTCGCAGCCCCCCTTCATCGCGGTTGGATAGCGAAATATCTCCACCATGGGCACGGATGATCGTCCGGGCGATGGACAGGCCCAGGCCGTGTCCGCCTGTCTCCAGAGATCGGGATTGTTCCAAGCGAAAGAATGGATCAAAGACCCGTTCCAGTTCCGGAGCTGGAATGCCTGGCCCATTGTCTTCAACGGTTATGATGAACTCGTCGTTTCGCGCTTGATGGCCGACCCGGGTCGCGCCTCCGTAGCGCTCGGCGTTTTCAATCACATTGCGCAATGCTCGTCGCAGGGCGTGGGGGCGAATTCGAGCCTCTGTGAACGGCCCCTCATCGAGGAGGAATGGTGTCACCATGTCCGATTTCAGCGCATCGAGGAATTCGCCGATATTGACGGTCTCCGGTTCCTCGGAGCCCGCAAGTCCCCGTGCAAAGGTCAACGTGGCTTCGACCATGGACTGCATCTCCTCGACAGAGGCGACAAGGCTTTCGCGGGTTTCTTCGTCATCAACCATTTCGGCCCGCACTCGCAATGCCGTGAGCGGAGACCGCAGATCATGTCCCAGGGCCGCAAGCAGTCGGGTTCTGTCCGCGACAAACCGGGTCAGACGATCCTGCATACGGTTGAACGTCAAGGTCAGGTCACGCACTTCGGTCGGGCCAACCATCGGCAAATCCGTGATGTCTTCACCCCGCCCCAATCGGTCGGCCGCGCTCACAAGCCGCCGCAACGGGCCGGTCAACCGGGTCATCAGGAACCAAAATATCACGATAAGTATGACAGCTGCGGACAGTGCAAAGGTCAGCATAGAATAGACAGGCCATTGGATTGGTGGCCGTTCAAATCGCGTTCCCACGTTCAACCAGCGCCCACCCGCAATGGCGATGGACAGGTTCATCTCGACCGCGGACAATTCGCCGCGCATCATGGCCATGTGCATTTCAGCCATCTCTTGCGAGAGATGTGGCAGCGGCAAAATCTGTCCTTCTATTTCATGCAGTTCGACGCGAATGTCGCGGCTGTAGCCATCTCCGAGCAGCGCCCTGATACGCCCTTCTACGAGCCCGCCGTCCGAATGATCGGTGTGTTGGACCGTCGGATCCTCAGACAGGTCAAAGCGAACCAGTGGTGAATTGGCAGCGCGCAGGATCGACACGCGCAAATCCTCAGGTGCTTCTTCGATCAAGCGTGCAACATTGGCAGCGCGCCCTGCGGCTTCAAACCCAAGAGCAGCACGAACTGCCAGGCTGCGCTCATCAGCAAAAAGCCAGAGGCTAATGAGCTGAGCTGCGGTTAAGGCGGCGACGACCAACAGGACAAGTTGAACCCGTAGAGTATTAAATGGTCTTGAATTCATTCCGCCACCTCAACATCGGCAGTGAGGCAATACCCGCCATTGCGGATGGTCTTGATAATTTTTGGACGTAGGATATCTGGCTCGATTTTGCGACGCAGCCGGCTGATTTGATTGTCTATTGTTCGGTCAAGTGGACCAGCAGCACGCCCCGCGGCCAGATCAAGCAGTTCATCCCGGCTGAGGATCATCCGAGGACGCTCAATCAGTACCAATAGCAGCTTGAAATCCGCATGGGTCAACGCCGTTTCTTCGCCGTCATCGCTCACAAGAACCTGTCGGTCGACATCCAATGACAAATGTGCAAATCGGACAGTCTTCCCGGCAAAGTCACCTGAAACTGTTTCAATCTGCGGGGCACGACGCAATACTGCCTTGATCCGAGCCAGCAGTTCGCGCGGGTTGAACGGTTTCGCGATATAGTCGTCTGCGCCGATCTCCAGCCCGACGATCCGATCCGTTTCCTCTCCCAACGCCGTCAGCATGATGATTGGGATGCTTTTCTCAGAGGCCAGTCGCTGGCAGACAGAAAGCCCGCTTTCGCCAGGCATCATGACGTCAAGCACCATCAAGTCGAAATGCCCCTTGGCCAATTTCGCATCCATATCCTGTGCATCCTTGGCAGAAGTGGCGCGCAGACCGTTTTTTTCCAGAAAGCGGGTTACGCTGTCCCGGATCTGCTGGTGATCGTCGACGACGAGGATATGCGGTGGGTTCGTCATGGTTTCTTTCTAAGCCATCTATTTGGGGGCGGTCAGACCCATTTTTGTCACCGATTGTATCAAGCTCTGGGCATTGCGACAGACGGTTACAATCCGATAGATGCGCGCCCTTCCGTTTCGATTTCTTATGCCGATATGTCTGAGAACACGAAACACGGAGAGGCTACGATGTTCAATATTGTCAAAACCACACTTGTACTTGCACTGATCACCAGCCCGGCTGGCGTGGCCTATGCCGACGCCGGTCATCACGACGCGGATAAGCCAGGTGCAGGGCAAACCATGCCGCAGAACCCGGCTGCCAAGGGTACGGAAATGGGGGCGACTGGCATGATGGGCCAAGCGGGCATGATGGGTGGCAACCATCATGAAATGATGCGGGGCATGATGAAAATGATGATGCAGATGCATGGTGGGATGATGGGCGCTGGTATGCATCAGATGGGCGCCAAAGGAATGATGAGCGGCACCGAGCAGATGGGTATGATGGATGAGGACATGATGTCTCTTATGCGTAGGTCGATGATGGGCCGCACTAACGCGGATAGTGACGGTGTCCTTTCGGGCGACGAGGTAAACGGGCAACTGCAGTCGATGCATGCAGATGCCGACACGGACGGCGACGGTGTCTTGTCACTTGAGGAATTCGAAATTCTGCACGCCGAAATCACCCGGTCGACGATGGTCGACCGTTTTCAACATCTCGACAATGATGGGGATGGCATGGTGACGACGGGTGAAATGACCGCCCCTGCCGACCGTATGGACATGCGCCCGTTGCCCCAAGGAACGATGGGTGACAATTTGGGAACTCAGAATAACTGAGTTCCCAATCGGGCGCACTCAGATGGGTGCGTCCAAGTTCCCGACCGGCATTGAATTACCCCCGAGGCCGGTCGGGGCGGAAATCCACAAGGAGAACCATCATGAGCTATACCTATGACCGCCTGCTTGCCGGAGTCGCAATCGATGACGCCGACATGCGGGTTCGCCATGCCCTGAGTGAAAAGGGGTTCGGCGTGTTGACCGAGATCGATGTCAAAGACACCATGAAAAAGAAGATCGACGTGGATATGGACGCCTATCGGATCCTGGGCGCGTGCAACCCCAACATGGCGCATCAGGCGATCGGGCTGGAGCCGCGTATCGGTGCCATGCTGCCCTGCAACGTCATCCTGCGCCAAGTCGAGGGCGGCACGGAAGTCAGTGCCGTCGACCCGGTCGCCTCCATGTCCGCGGTTAAGAACAGCTCTTTGCAAGACGTAGCCGGGCAAGTTCGCGACATGCTGCGCTTGGCGATTGATGTGGCCTGAGGAGGTACTATCTTGAGAATTGACCGTCGCCAAACGCTGGTTCTATTGGCAGCTTTTCCCACGCAGTTAGTGGCAACCTCGGCACTAGGGCAAACTGGGGAGATCTGGTCCGCAGCCGATGCCTTTGAGGCACTGACGAAGGACCGGATCAGGCTTCTTGATATTCGATCGCCAGAGGAATGGAGCGAAACGGGTGTCGCAGAACTGGCTTGGCCGGTCAGCCTGCATGACGAACGTTTTCCTGAACGCCTGTTCAAGGCACACGAGTTGGCAGATGGCCGCCCCGTCGCCATGATCTGCGCAACCGGGGGACGAAGCGGCGCCGTGATGCGTAACCTTCGCCGTTTGCGGTATGAAGGTTTCATTGATGTTTCCGAAGGCATGCTTGGATCGCGGGCTGGGACCGGATGGATAAAGGCGGGCCTGCCAGTTGTCAGCGCGCAGGTGGCAATCGCCGCTCTGCCTGACGTTCTGAAGTCGTAGTCGAAAGGGCAATTGATGAAACGCCGAACACTTCTTGGTGGACTTGCAGCCAGCACTTTTTTCTCGGGCACAGCGCCCGTGTCATGGGCTCTAGCAACGCCGAGACGTCTTACCATGCCACCACTCTTGGACGCCATGACATCTGGACGGGTCCGACTAGAGGCGCAAAAGGGGGGGACCACCTTTTCAGGTCCGTCCAGCGCTGACACTTGGGGCTTCAACCAACCGTTTCTGGGTCCAACCCTTCGAATGAAGACTGGTCAATCCACATTGACCGAAGTCAGAAACTCCCTGGATGAGCCGATTTCGGTTCACTGGCACGGGCTCCTGATCCCCGGTGAGGTCGATGGTGGTCCCCACCAGCCAATCGCGCCGGGCGCAACCTGGCGGCCAGAATTGCCTTTGAGCCAACAGGCGGCAACCGCTTGGTACCATTCTCACGTTCACGGCGCGACCGCCCGGCAGGTGCAAATGGGTTTGGCTGGCGTGCTTCAGATTGACGACGGCCAGGATGATGCGCGCGGGTTGCCATCGGAATATGGTGTTGATGACATAACTTTGGTTTTGCAGGACCGCCGTTTTACCCGTCGAGGTCAAATTGACCTGTCGCTGTCCATGCCCGAGAGCATGATGGGGTTTCTTGGCGACACGATCCTGGTGAATGGTCAAGTCGGTGCAACCGCTGTGGTTCCCAAAGGGATGGTTCGACTGAGACTGCTGAACGGTTCCAACGCGCGCATCTATACGCTCGCCTTATCAGACAGACGCCCGCTTTATCTGCTGGCCACAGACAGCGGCTATCTAGACCAACCGATCAGCTTGAAAAAACTGCGCCTCTCACCCGGCGAGCGCGCCGAGGTGCTTGTCGATTTCTCGGATGGGCGCGACGTGACGCTTACCTCGGACCACAATCCCAATACCGGCATGATGGGCGGCATGATGGGAGGTATGCGCCAGCAATCCGGGCAATTCTCTGTTCTGCCATTTTCCGTTGACCCTGCCCTCCCCGCAAGGATCACGCAATTGCCATCAGACCTAGGCGGCAGCCGCCCCAATGGTGATGCAACAAACGCGAAATGGAGGCGCCTGTCTCTGGACATGCCCATGGGCATGGGGATGATGTTTGGTCGCTCTGACAGGCGCTTTTCAATCAACGGGGATGCATATGACTTAGAGAAGATCAATTTCCATGTACCACGGGGATCTCTTGAGCGCTGGACGGTCAGCGCAGATATGATGATGCACCCATTTCATGTGCATGGCGTCAAATTTCAGGTCTTATCCGAAAATGGCCGTACGCCCCAGCGTCACAACACAGGTTGGAAAGACACCGTTCTGATCGACGGATCGGCCGATCTTCTGATCCGGTTCGACCAGCTTGCCCAAGCCGACGCACCCTTCATGTACCACTGCCACATCCTCGAACATGAAGACAGCGGGATGATGGGGCAGTTCACAGTAGGCTGATCCGCCACGTTTTGAGGGGAATGGGTCATACATGAAAGCAGGAAACCCGAGATGCAAGAAAGGAGCATGATCAGAAAAATTCCTACTGCCCTGGTGCTGCTTGGTGCTGCGGGCCTGATTGGATTTTGGGTGTGGTGGGCTCCGGACTGGGCGCAAGTGAACGCGGAAAACGTCAGGCAATGGGTGGAGGAGTTGGGCCTTTTCGGCCCCTTCGCGATCATTGCACTTATGGCCATAGCCGTCGTGGCAAGCCCTATTCCAAGTGCGCCAATTGCCCTGGCCGCCGGGGCTGCATTCGGGCATGTCACCGGCACGCTCTATGTGGCCATCGGGGCTGAAGTTGGCGCTCTGATTGCTTTTATGATTGCCCGCCTCCTGGGCAGGCAGGCTGTTGAAAGAATGCTTGGTCCGCGTGTCGGAGCAGGCCTTCTTGGTTCGCAAAATGCTTTGACGCTTGCGATTTTCGTCAGCCGCCTTCTGCCATTCGTGTCCTTTGATGCAATGAGCTACGCCGCCGGCCTAAGTCGCCTCCACCTGTGGCGTTTTCTCCTCGCAACATTGGCCGGAATTCTGCCCGCAAGCTTCGCATTGGCCCATCTGGGGGACGGAGCCCTGTCGGGTCAATTGGGCCCATCAACCTGGGTGGCCATAGGTCTTGGCCTATTGACCGCTGCACCAATTCTTTTTGTGGCGATGCGTCACAAGCCGGACGTTGTTCCCTTTGCCTCTCAATCGAAAGCTCCGAAATGACCCTTGCCGCCCTCGCCTTCCCCGAGATATCGCCAGAAATCTTCTCGATTGAAATCGGGACGATATCCTTTGCCCTCAGGTGGTACGCGCTTGCCTATATCGCAGGATTGCTTCTGGGGTGGCGACTATGCGCTCGGTTGATCCGTCAGGTTGAGTATTGGCCGGGTCACACACCGCCTTTGACATCGCAACAGCTGGAACAGTTGCTGAACTGGATTGTTCTCGGCGTAATTCTGGGTGGGCGGCTTGGTTTCGTGCTGTTCTATCAACCCGAATATTACTTGGCGCGACCATTGGAGATCCTCATGGTATGGCAAGGCGGAATGTCCTTCCATGGCGGTTTCCTGGGTGTCTCTGTTACCGCACTGGTATTTGCAAGGCGCAATCGATTGCGCGTTCTTGGTTTGGCCGACCTTCTGGCGCTTTCAGCCCCAATTGGTCTGTTTTTGGGTCGGCTTGCGAATTTCATTAACGCCGAACTGTGGGGGCGCCCAACATCCCTCCCGTGGGGCGTGATTTTTCCGGGCGAAGCCGCCCAGTCCTGCGCCGTGGTCATAGGGGTGTGCGCGCGCCACCCGTCACAGGTTTATGAAGCCGTGCTGGAAGGGCTGGTACTAGGGGCGGTCCTGCTAATCCTTGCCTTGCGGCGCGGATGGTTGCGTAGCCCAGGAGCCTTGACCGGAGTTTTCCTTGCAGGCTATGGCCTATCCCGCTTTTTGGTCGAGTTCGTCCGCCAACCTGACCTGCAATTTGTAACGGATACAAATCCGGTCGGTCATGCGCTGCATTTTTTTAATGGGGGGCTGACCATGGGACAACTCCTCTCCACACCCATGATTTTCGTCGGTGTCGCCTTGATCTGGTGGGCGCGCGCTGGACGGATCAGTCGGAAACCGAAGAAACATGCCGAAGTGGGTTGATCCTACCCCCACTGGAACCCCCACGCTTGACGCATAGATTGGAGAAAACGATGTCTGAAAAGTGCCACGATCATCATCACACCGATAGTCATCAAGACCACAATGAAAATCTAGACGGGAAACCGGGCTCTGCATTGACGGCTGTTGACCCCGTTTGCGGCATGAGCGTGGAGGTGACACACAAAACGCTCTCTATGGAGTCGGAAGGAGAGACCTACCACTTCTGTTCGGATCGATGCCTGACGCAGTTCAAAACCGATCCCTTGCTCTATGCATGGAGCGGTGGTGCGGATGGCAAGATGCATGAAGGGGCTCCCCGACTCCCTACCACAACTGGCGCGACGGGAACGCAGTGGACCTGTCCGATGCACCCGGAAATCATTCGCGATGAACCGGGGTCTTGCCCGATCTGCGGGATGGCACTCGAACCTGTCATTCCATCGGACGAACAAAGCGAAGAATTGACCGACTTCACACGTCGCATGTGGGTCAGCTCGGTTGCAGCCGTGCCTTTGATCGTTCTCACGATGGGAGAACTCGTCGGGCTTCCAGTGCGTGACTGGATTGGCCACCGGCTGGCAACATATGTCGAGTTTCTGCTTGCCACACCGATTATCCTTTGGGCAGCACAACCCTTTTTTGCGCGTGGATTTGCTTCGGTGCGAAACAGGTCGCCGAACATGTGGTCCTTGATCGCGCTTGGTGTTGGCGCTGCGTATATTTACTCCCTGTTTGCAACGTTCCTGCCCGGGATATTCCCGGAGCAATACCAATCTGATGCAGGAGTGGGCACCTACTTTGAGGCTGCGGTCGTGATCGTTGCTCTTGTGTTCGTGGGCCAGGTATTGGAATTGCGTGCGCGTGAACGCACAGGGGACGCTATCCGCGCCCTGCTTGACCTGGCGCCCAAGATGGCGCGGCGCATCCTGTCCGATGGCGTCGAACAGGACGTGCCACTTGAGCAAGTGATTGTAGGGGATCTGCTGCGGGTCCGGCCGGGCGACAGTATTCCGGTCGATGCGACCGTGGTCGAAGGCTATTCTTCGATCGACGAAAGCATGATCACCGGAGAACCCGTGCCTGTGGAAAAATCAGAAGGCGACCGGGTGACCGGCGGGACGATCAACAAGAATGGTTCTCTTGCCGTTCGCGCGACCCAGGTCGGAGCTGACACCGTCCTGTCGCAGATCGTCGAGATGGTCGCAGGCGCGCGCCGTTCGCGCGCGCCCATCCAGGGTCTCGCGGATCGGGTTTCTTCGGTGTTTGTGCCAACCGTCGTTGTCATTGCCATCGTCGCCTTCGTTACATGGCTGCTGCTTGGCCCCGATCCAGCTCTGGCCTTTGCAATCGCCTCGGCGGTTTCGGTGTTAATCATCGCCTGCCCCTGCGCGCTTGGGCTGGCAACACCAATTTCAATTACCACGGCAGCTGGACGTGGTGCCCAGGCTGGGGTTTTGATCAAGGACGCTGAAGCGCTTGAACGCATGGCGCGCGTCGACACGATCATCGTGGATAAAACCGGCACCCTGACACTTGGTAGGCCAGAGCTTACCAATGTCGTGGCTCTTTCGAACCTAGCGAGCGACTACGTTTTGATGCTTGCCGCAGCCCTGGAACTAGGGTCGGAGCATCCGTTGGCAGAGGCGATTGTCGAAGGGGCGCGTGGACGCGGGCTAAAACTGCCAAAAGCGGATCATTTCGAAGCGGTAACCGGGAAAGGGGTTCAAGGAACTGTCGAAGGTCAGTCGGTCGCGCTTGGCAATTCCGCGATGATGCAGCTTTTGAATATCGAAACTATAGGAATCGAGGACTCCATGGATGCCCTGCGGGTCGAAGGCAAGACGGCGATGTTTGTCGCGCTGGACGGTGCCCTTGCAGGAGTTGTCGCGGTTGCCGACCCAATCAAGCCTACAACGGCTGGCGCTATTCGCGATCTGCACGACCTTGGCCTCAGGGTGATCATGGCGACCGGAGACAACCAACGCACCGCCGAGGCGGTCGCCGGCAAACTCGGAATTGATGACGTTCGCGCCGGTGTTCTACCTGAAGACAAGAAGGCCCTTGTGGAAGAACTGCACGCCGCTGGCCATCGCGTGGCCATGGCCGGGGATGGTGTCAATGACGCCCCTGCCCTGGCCACGGCCGATGTCGGGATCGCGATGGGGACCGGGGCCGATGTCGCTGTGGAAAACGCTGGGATCACCCTGCTAGGTGGAGACTTGATGGGCATCGTTCGAGCACGCAAATTGGCAAAGGCAACGCTTCGCAACATCAAGCAAAATCTGTTCTTCGCCTTTGCCTACAACGCCGCAGGCGTCCCGATCGCCGCCGGCGTACTCTATCCGATGCTCGGACTGTTGCTGTCGCCAATGATTGCAGCTGCCGCAATGAGCCTGTCTTCTGTTTCAGTGATCTCAAATGCGTTGCGTTTGCGGAGAGTCAAGCTCTGAATCTGGGGTTCAAGGCCATGGCAGCTTCATGCATTCCATTGGCCGATAGTCCGGCGTAAATTCGTATGGTGCTTTTCTTGGTGCGGATCGGCACTTCGACTGCTGTAGGATTATCCTGATCCGGCGCGGGGGGCAGGTTGTTCATGTGATCGACACCAATTGGAAGCGAATTAGCTCACATATCGACGACCGAAAGCAAGGGGTTTCCCAAGCCGATGTCTATCAGATGATGGCCTATGCACATCTATACAAAGCGCCTCGGTTGTCGCTGCTATATCCGCATCATGACGGTCTTTCAGCCGAAGAAGGCGTTCAGGCTCAATTTCAGATATCGGGTCAATCGACGATCATCGAAACAGCAAGTGTGGATGTCGCAAATGGTACTGACATCACCGCTCGTCTAGGTGAATTGATCGCGTCGACAACAGGCAATGCGGCGCAACGTGCTTTGCTTACATAATCACCACCAGGAGTAGTTCTCGATGTGGGTAAACACTAAGCTTCTACCGCTTACTCATTGAGTTCTGAAGCCATGACCTAACAGGTGTCAAAGCGAAAAGCACTCCCGCCAGAATCGATAAAAGAGCGATCGAAGAAAGCGTGACGAGCACCATCGCATTTTGAAGAAGACCGCCCGTATAAGGTTGGTCTGCATAAAAGTCGAAGTAGATCACACCAACTACGAATGCGATCATTGCTGCGCAATAGACATACACTGAACGCTCGTGTTGCGTGTCTACCTTGCGATACACTCGCTCAAGTACGGCCTGTTTTTGAGCGCGCCATGTTTTGCTAGGTCCATTCATTCTCTTACTCCCGTAATAGCTCGATCCAAGTGTGAACGTCGTCCTCTCGAATGTCGCGCCCTTCCAGATGAGATTGGTACCAGCGGGCCACAATAGCACCAAATTTTTCACTTTTGATCTCAATGCCTTCTTCGCTGAGATACTTGTCGAGCGAAGCGCTAATTCTCTTAAGAGCATCGAAATCATGTCCGGTTCGGATGGATTTGGTGCCCAGTAGTACCCAGGCGACGTCGATTTCATAGCGACCTTGCATTTTGACGAGAGCCTCGACAGGGACGCC
Source organism: Aliiroseovarius sp. S253 (assembly GCF_049800855.1). Lineage (NCBI taxonomy): Bacteria > Pseudomonadati > Pseudomonadota > Alphaproteobacteria > Rhodobacterales > Paracoccaceae > Aliiroseovarius > Aliiroseovarius sp. S253. The sequence goes on from NZ_JBNAFW010000002.1 coordinate 338,390, forward strand.
ACGCTTGCCTTTTTCGTAGCTGTGATAGGCACGGTGCGACACGCCGATGGCTTCCGCCATCGCAGCCTGCGAAACGCCAATTTCATTGCGACAAATCGCAAGGCGAGCACCTATTTCTGCAAACAATTCAGCATCGTCTCGCGCCATGCAAGTTTCCCAATTGACGGTCACGTAATTTTGTATAAATATGGAACAAAATGACGTACATTTACATTTGAACTCATCTCACCACGTCAGAAGGTACATAACAAGCGATTCTATGCGTGGCGTAGATTTAACTAAGGCGGACAAGGACGACTGAAAATGGCAGATACCAACTATTCAGACAGCTCTCAGATCCTGGGGCTTGGGAAAACGCCCGCGCAGTGGGTCGAAGTCATGGCTGGGATGGGGATCGATATTTCAGAGCGTACGCTGCGCGAGCGGGCAAATGAGACGGGCGCATACTATCGCCTTGGGCGAACCATGCTGATCACACCCGCACAGATTGATACGATTTTTGAAGGAGGCCAGTCATGCCGCTCAAAATCATCGAGAGGGGGCGTTTCTTTTACGCCTACGGCAAGGTCGAATACAACGGCCGCCCGATCACTGGCACATACCGACACAGCACTCACTCGACTACAAAAGCAGGCGCAGAGGACTGGGTAGCTCGCGAAACGGAAGCCCAAATCCGTCAATATCTTCTCGGAGATGAGCCAAGCAAAACGTTTTCAGATGCGATCATGCTATATAACGCTTCACCGAAGGCGGCAAAGCAGTTGATTCCTATCGTTGAGGAAATCGGAAATATGCCGCTGCGTGTGATATCCGGCGCGCTGCTGAAGGGGTTGGGTCCAAAGCTGAAGCCGAAGGCTTCTACCGATACGTGGTGGCGCGAGATCGTGACACCTGCCAGCGCGGTCATAAATAATGCGCACGAACTGGAAGGTACGCCGCTTATCCGGGTAAAGCCCTACGACAAGTTTGAACGGATCGCTCAAGACAAGCGGCGCGGGAAGCTTAGCCGTGTGGAGCGCACGCCAGCAGATAAGGAATGGATCGAGGCATTTTGTCGGGCCGCTGACCCCTACAATGCCGCGCTGGTCCGTTTCATGTTCGAAACGGCTGCGCGGATTGATCAGGCCGTATCACTGGAGCCTGACGACCTACGGCCACACGAAAACAAAGTTCGTGTAAAAGCTCAGAAGGGCCATCCGGAGAGTTGGATCACCGTTTCGCCTCAGATGATGGACGAGCTGCTCGCCCTGCCGCAAAAGCGGCCCAAAAACCGGAAGACCGGCAAGCTCATGAAACCGCGTGTGTTCGGCTATGGTAGTTCGACTGGGTACAACACGCGCTGGAAGACGATCTGCAAGCGGGCGGGTATTCAGTATCTGTCTGCGCACCCGGCTGGGCGGCATGGGTTCTTTACTGAATTAGTCGTTCGACAGGGTGTCGATCCCGTTACTGCAGCAAAGGCAGGTCGTTGGGCCGACCCCAATTTACCAATGCGGATTTATGCCCACGCGGAGACCGATGAGGCTGACATCAGGGCACGTTTTCGTACAAACCTTGTACAGGAAGACCCTGTACAAACACCCAAGCATCAGAAATCAAGAAAGGAATAACGCCATGAACGGTTCCCTCCTAAGGGGCAGGTTGCAGGTTCGAATCCTGCCGGGGTCGCCAAGAACACCTGAAAATATGGCTTGATTGCTGGGCATTGCGACCGAGCTCGCGGAGCGTTCCGAGCGGTTTCGTACAAATCCGTACAAGTGTAACGGTTCCGACAAAACGTGCAGGCCCAACGCCATAGACCAAGGGGTCTAAGCGCCGCTTACATCAGTCAGCGAAAGCGGCCTGATTTACTACCGCGCACTACCTTCACGGTCGAAAAACTGCAATCTCATCCATAGTAGCCAGTGTTCGCGGCAACAGAGTAAGTCCTGTATCGGAAACTCTCCTGTCAAAGCCTAGCTGCCCAGAGACAGAGAAACGGACCGCGACGCGATAAGGCCTCAAGGCAGAAGGGGGTGATTGAAATTCAACCACCCCTTTCTTTTTTCTAGCAGCCAGAGCTGTCGGGTGGGCTTAGAAGTTCAGCTTAATCGCACCCTCGACACCCAGACGTCCTTCGTTGTCGACATTTGCCTCACCGCTCAGCAGAACGCCGTTGCGAAGACGTTTGGCGATGCTGGCTTTCACCTGCCAACTTGAATATCCGCTTCCGCGCTCCCCATCGAGTTTGAGCGAGTAGATCAAGTCGCTTTCCTCATCGGCATTCGAAAGCTCGATCGAACCACCGATCCCACATCCACGCTCTTCAAGACCGAAGGAATGATAGCAGGCGATACGGGGCGTCAGAGCCAGAAGCGTTTGGTTGTTGTTGATGAGATACTCATCGCGAACTTCCAGGAACAGACGACCGCCAGAGACTTCGCCCAGCTCGAACACATCCGATTGGCTCACCGCGCCTAGGCTGGAGACAACGCTGACGTCAGCGCCCGGTGCATATGCAAAGTCAAAGCCAAAGCGCGGCGTTACGGTCCGGTTGCCGAACTTCATCTCGCCGGACAGGGCCGCGCCTGCGAACACAGCGAAATACTGATAGTCGCCCTCGGCGTTGATCGTGCCAATGTCACGCTCAAAGTCCAAGTTGAACTTGTGCTTACCTGCGGCTGCACCAAGGTAGTAATCAAGGAACAGTCCATTGCGCAATCTGTCCGCGCCATAGATGCCGCCATTGATGCCGAAGCCCTCGATCTCGCCGGTGGCAAGATTGGTGATCTCGTTCCGGGTGCCATAGAGACCAATAAAGTAGCCGCGTACACTGTCCTCATCCGTGAACCGCTCGCGTCGGTACGACAGGTTGACCATGCTCTGAGACTGACCTTGATCGGTCTCAAGATGGCTCAACGACCCTTCCACGATCGACCACGCATCACTGCGGCAGTCATACGTTTCATGGCGCAGAGAGCCATCGATGCGCATCCCGAACTCGTTCTGCGTGACATCAAGCTTTCTGATTGCGTCAGGGCTATCCGAACACACAGGCTGATACTGCGCCTCTTCCAGTGGACGGAACTCCACGCGGCGGTTCTTGGCTTTACCTGCAGCGGTGGCGTTGCTCGCGATTGGCTGGCGTTCGCCATAGCCGCGCGCGATATAACCGGTGGTGTCAACGCCACGCTCGGCCAGCGCACGAAGCACTGCTTCGACACGACGCTGGCTTAGACGAAGGTTATAGGCGTCCGATGCATCACTGTCCGTATGACCTGCGATCTCGAAAGCACTGCCTTCACAGGTGCCCAGGATCTCGGCAATCTCATCCAGAATGCGATCGCTTTCGGGCTTGATAATCGCCTTGTCGGTATCAAACAGGATGTCCTCTTCCGTCAGTTTCGCGTTCACATCTGCAAGACAGGCCTGGCCGGTACGGCTGCGAAGACGATCCAAAGCGCCAGCGGCATAGCTGCTCATCTGCTTGCTTTGCTGGTTCAACGTTGCAGCAAGATCGTCCTCAAGGATCGTTTCCAGGTCTTTGCGGATCAGCGACAGAAGATCGACGTCATCCACCACAATCATAGCAACAGCCGTGTCGCAGTTCGCCGGGTTCAGATCCTCACAGATCTCGTAGGTATAGAGATAGGTGCCTGCCGTCGTTCCGGCAGAAACGATGATCTCACCTGCGGCATTCATCGTGATCGACCCATCGGTCGGGATCGTATCCAGTCCCAGCGCCGTCGTCCCATCAGAAGCCGTGCCCGTTGAGGTCAGCGTGATATCCGCTGGATCAACAGTCACGCCGTTCAGCGTATCATTGTCCAGAACAGAAGCTGTCGACCCACCAGTCACACCATTCACAGACGCCGGCGTGTCGTCATTGGCCACGATCGGCGCTGGATCAACAACAACCGTTGCCGTCGCCGTGTCACAGTTCGCCGGGTTCAGAACCTCACAGATCGTATAGGGATAGCTATAGGTGCCGGCCGTCGTGCCCGCCGCAACCGTAATGGTGCCATCCGTATTCATCGTGATCGATCCCGCAGCCGGGCTCGGTGCCGTGCCAGGGGTCAGCGCCACATCCGTGCCAATCTCCGGATCCGTCACACCGTTCAGCGTGTCATTGGCCACAACATTCGGGAGCGTCGCCCCGGTTGCGCCATTCACAGACGCCGGCGTGTCGTCATTGGCCACGATCGGGGTCGGAACGTTAACACTGATAGATGTAATTGTTTGGTTGTTTGCCGCCGAACCTACAGCACCGCCATTGCGGTCGTTGATAGCGCCAGTTTGTCCGGTAAACGCCACGGAAGTTGCGGTGTTCGCAATCGGCAGAAGATAATCAAAAGTACATTCGATTTCATTCGATCCGCTAAGTTCCGATATGTCGGCGAGCGGCGTTGGCGAACATGACAACGAAGAAATGGTGCCCGCAGAAGCAGTAGGCGCACAGCTTGCATTACGCGCAAAGTTCGGCCCGTTGTTCGTACAGGTCAGAGTCAGGCCGGTATAGGTTGTACCTTTGTCGATCGAAGCAGGCATGGACGAAAACGCAGGCGTCATGTCCGAGGTTTCCCCTGATACACTCAAGAACCAACCTTCCGCCCCGTTGCTTGGCCAAGCTACAGAGTCTGGGCTTTCCATATAGACGCGAAAGTACACGCGCGTCACGGCATCACCGGTAATCCGGACTGACCCACACGCGGCGCCGTTGGCACCTGCACTACAGCTGGTGCCCGAGGATCCACCGTTTGACGGCGTCGCAGCATTGATCGAGCTGCCCGAAACAGATAGCTGCCCATTGCTGGACAGAAGCGAAGCACCGGTCACGCCGATGGATGCACCGGGGACAAGATCCAGTTCGGCCGAGAAGTTCTTGCCTCCCGCAACACCACCCAAGCCGGCAACGTGAACAACCACGTTGGAAACGGGGGTATTAAAGTCCAGTTGAAGGTCGGCGAAATAGTTCCGGCCGTTGGTGGGCGCACCGTTCACCCGCATCCCGTTGGTCTGTGCTTCAAGCAGGAAAGCATGGTTCGCCGACACGTTGATACCGGTTCCGGGTGCGACGATGGGAAGAGACGTGAAGTGGCCACTCTGGGCACCGCCAAACAGGCTCAAAGGCGCGACATGGGGGTCGCCCGGAAAGGTGCCGCCGATCATGATACCGTTTGAAACAAAATTCGATGAATTCGCGAACTGTTGGTTCAACACACGTAGTGTCGCTGTCGGCGTTAACGCTGAAATTGCCGAGGCCGTATTTCCAGACGGGTTGTTGGGGTTGTTCAGCAGATTAATGGCTACGGGACCTTGGGTCGGCGATGCCGGTGCGGTTCCGCCGCCACCTGCAAATATCTCGGTCGCAGATTGTGAAAATGCCGCGCCACCCATCATCAGAACCATCAAGATCATTACCTTGAGATTCATCATAAGCTTACCCATGTCGCCGTCGCCCCAAACAATTTTAAATAGTTATTCGTGGCTCAGTACCACCTCTGCACTTCAATGGAAGTTTTGTGGCGAGAGTTAGGCAAAATTTGAGAAAAATTGTTGTCTTACAAGCACATACAATCAAGGGTTGTGTTTTGGAATTGTGATTCTTTGCTAAGGTTGTGTTCGACAAAATACTTGCGATCGCAAGTCTGTCCAACGACGCCGATCCGACAGGTTGTTTAGAGACGGGACAAACCGCACCCCGCCTTCACCTCGATCCATTGGAAGTTGGACGCAATCCAATCGGACTTGGGTCGCTTTTGCGCCATTTTTGGCCCACCGCTTTCAAAACATCGGTGGACCAATTCAACTAGAGAGACTTGCTACTTCACTATATCCAGTTCGCTGCCTTCAGGCACTGGAATAAGAGCGCGCTGGCAGATCCTAATCCCCTTGAACTGAAGGCCTTATTAATTCAAAGTCACCTCCAAGCAGCGCAAGCGCAGAAATCAGGAAAAAACATGGCAAATTCGACTTTTGGAAACGTAACGGCTGGCGTTAAGTTGGTGATCTGGGACCTAGACGAAACGCTTTGGCAGGGTACGCTTTCCGAGGAAGGGATTAAGTCTGTTCAGTCCCATATCGACATGATCCGTACCTTGGTCGATCGCGGTATCATGTGTTCGATTTGCTCTAAAAACGATTTTGATCAAGCCAAGAAAGCCGTTGAAGAGCTTGGGATCTGGGATCTGTTTGTCTTTCCGCATATCGCTTGGTCACCGAAGGGTCAGGCGATCCAGAAAATGATCTTGGACATGGGTCTTCGGGACGAGAATGTTTTGTTTCTGGATGACAACCACCTGAACCTCGAAGAAGCTCGGTTCTTCAACGAGAACCTAATGGTAGTTGATGCCAGCCAATCTCTTGACGGTCTGCTGGAGTTGCCACAGCTGGCCGGAAAAGATGACAGCAAGCATAGCCGGCTGGCGCAGTACAAAGTCATGGAGCAAAAACAGACTGAACAGTCTGACAAGGGACTGTCCAACACTGAATTTTTGCGTCAATCGGACATCAAGATCCGCGTCGTCACGGACATTGAAAACCATATGGATCGGGTCTTGGAGCTGCTCAACCGGACCAACCAGCTGAACTTCACCAAAGTTCGGGCCAACACCCCAAAAGAACGCGCAGACCTTGATGAATTGCTGGCGGTCTCAGGGATGCATGCCGGCCTCGTCGAGGTCCAAGACCGATACGGTGACTACGGCATCGTGGGCTTTTTCCTTGTGCGAACTAAGTTTTCCGGCACGACAGTGCATCATCTGGCCTTCTCTTGTCGCACGCTCAACATGGGTGTGGAGCAATGGGTGTGGAACTACCTTGGCCGGCCCGAATTTGAGATTGCCGGGCCCGTTGCTGGTGATCTTAAAGAGCCCGAAGTGGTTGATTGGATTACCGAAGTTAACGAATTCGATCCTGACGCCAATCAAGCCGAAGAGCGCCGCCTTTGCATGGTCGGCGGCTGTGACCTTTTGCAGGTTTCTTTCTATTGCGGGACCAACCGTGACGAGTTTGTGAACAAGCAAGACGACCAAGGCATGTTGGTTCGCTATGACGACGTGGGTTTCTTTATTAACCCGCGCGACAACATGCTGAAGCACTCCAAAGCCGTTGAGCGGTTCATGGGGTACAGCTATCAAGATATGTTGGATTTGGATGCCGCTTTGGGAGAGGCGGATCTGATTTTGTTGTCGATGTTTTTCTCGGTGCCATCCGACTTGCTGTTCACCTACGGCGGCGGCGAGTTTGGAGGGAAGTATTGGGGCACCGTGCCACCGCGTCGTTTCAAGAAAATGATGCGCGACCATGATACGGCCATGCGCTTTGCAAAGGAAATGTTCCATCGACGTCTGCCGCTGGAAGAAAGATTGGAGCTAACCCGCAAGTCTTTTGAACATGCACACAATCAGCGGGATCAGAAGACTCCGTTGTTTATTCTGAGCGCCGCCACTGAACATGGAGCACAGGCCGAGCGATCCTTTGATATCCGCGTCGCGTTCAACGACATGTGTCGCGCCTTTTGTGAACAGACTCCAAATACCATCTTTGTAGATGTCGACAGCCTGCTTGAACCGGAAGAGTTTGCCGACAGCGATCACTACACCCGCACCGGGTACTTCAAGATCGCCGATTTTGTGAACAAAGAGTCGAGCCGAATTCTGAGTGGCGCCCCGCGTGAATCCACAAAATCAGTCAAAGCGCAAAAGGTTGCCCCACAGGCTCCGAAACCTGTGGTTTCAGAACCGCCAGAAGTTGTAGCAACTCCTAAGGCGACTGCCGCTCCTCAGGCACCAGCAGCCCCTCAGGCAATTAAAAATAAAAAAGAGGATGCTCTAGAGGCACCAGTTGAGACGGAGCTCACCTTAGAAGACGTTCCGCCGCAAAATCATGCTCACGTGCAGTCTAAAGTTGATGTTCCGGATTTTGTGCCATCCGAGATTGGCGCCCTTGAAGCCCCCTCGAAGATGGAGCGCTACATGGGTTTCTTGGTTCAGGAATGGGCCAAGTTGGCGAAGACGTCTTTGCTTGATCCAGCGCTTCACCCTGTGTCCCAGACCAACGTTCTGGATTATACCGTTGATACCGTCGGACAAAGCGACGGTCTGCGTCTTGAATTTGGTGTTTGGCGCGGCAACTCCATCAAACGATGTTCAACTCGCTTCCCGGATCAGCACTGGTATGGCTTTGACAGTTTTGAAGGTTTTCCTGACGACGGACGTGTCGATTGGCAGAAGCCATTCAAAGTGATCCGGCTGCCCGATACCGGGGACAATGTGACACTGGTCAAAGGTTATTTCTCGGATACCCTGGATCCTTTCTTGGCTGATACGCCTGGTGAAGTGGCTTTTGTCAACGTCGACTGCGATATCTATTCGTCTACGGTCGATATCTTTACAGCCCTTGAAAAACACAAACGCATGCGTGCTGGGTTGGTGATCTATTTCGATGAGCTGATCAACTATTCCGACTACATGTGGAACGAAAGCTTAGCTTTGTTTGAAATGTGTGAACGCACCGGGCTGGGTGTCGAGTGGATTTGCTGCGACCATAAGCTGCGCCAACCCGAACAAACGGCCACGCACTTCCATAATGGCGATCACCCCACTTGGAATGATGATATGAAGGAAGGCTACTGGATGCAGGCCAGCTGTCGCCTGATTGAAGGTGGAATTGATTGCGGCCCGATGCACGACCCGGCCTACCGAGAGAAGCTGAGATGGATGATCGAAGGGTTCGACGCTCAGGAACAGCGCCGCTTGCAGTCTTTGCGCGACCGCAACGCGCGTCTGGATGAGATGGAAGAAGAGCGCAAACGCCGCTATATCGAACGTAAGAAGCTCGAAAAACAGCGGCAGAAAGAAAATTTGGAGCGCCGCCGGCAGGAAGCGAACGCCCAGAGAAATTAAATGTCTTTGACAAAAAATACCGTGCTAAACGGCTCCATCACCGCAATCGGGAAATTGAATGCGGGTCGATTGGAGCACGTCACAATCGGCTCGGAAAAAACAATACGAACTTCATATGGAAGTGAAGGGAAGCCATGAACTCTATCGTAAGTGACGATTTGACTTTTGCGGAACTGTCCGCCGAACTGAACAAGCGCAAGGCAGGTTTTACCTGGAAGTTTGAAGACCTAGGAGAGACCGCCGAAGTTGAGCTGGGAGATGTGGCAAAATTCAGCCTTTCACTGGCCGAGCCTCTATCCGCCGAGTTTACTCGTAAGATGCACCAGAATGGCCGCACTGTGGAGCCCTCGGTTTGTTTGTGCCTGGAAACCGTAGCCGAGATTATGGGCGTGCGTACGGTCTTAGATATCGGTACGCATTATGGCTTCATTTCGCTGTTTCTGGGGTGCCAAGATGCGATCGAAACCGTGCATTCCGTCGAAATGAACCCAGATGTTGTGAAGATTTTCGAGGCGAACCTAGACCTAAATCCCGGCGTTAAGAAAAAATGTATTATTCATAACATCGGCCTCTCGGATGAAGACATTCACAACCGCGACGTCTGGTACCATGGTATGCGCCTGCTGTTTGACCAGCCGGGCAACAAAGGGATTCCGAAAACTCAGCTCGACATTCTGAAATTCGAAACCCTGATTGATCGCATTGGTGGATTGCCCGACCTGATAAAAATCGACATCGAAGGTTTCGAGGCGAAGCTTGTTGACGATCTAAGAACAATGGATTGCTCTCAGAAGCGCCCGGTCATCATGTTGGAGCTTCATGGCGAAGAACTGCTGAACCGATTGGGATCGACTCGGACTGAGATCTTCGACGCACTGTTCTCGCATGATTACAAATGCGCGATGGTCAATTGGCACCAGCACCTACCCGCCGGGGCAATCCTAGGTGAAGTCACAAAAGAAAACCTTGAGGAAAAACTCGTCAAACCACATGGAATGTACTTGTTTTGGTAACCCGCACGACGATCACCACAGGCAATCGAGAACTTAAATGGTAAAGAAAAAAGCACCCGCAAAGAAAACGGCATCTGTAAGAAAGCCTGCTAAGCCAGAGAACCCAGTGCCGGTCTCGGTCAGTCTCGAGGAATTCGAAAAACACGTTGAGCGGATTTCAGCAGAGCTTAGACGGACTATCAATGAGTCATTTGTCGCGGCGCAAATACTTGCATTGGGATCGGACCGTGTGCTTGAGATTGCTGCTCAAGACCATCTTTTCAAATTTCACGTCCCACATGCCAACCGTGACATCGTTCAAAAGCGCATGGTTTTACAGGGCCAGCTTCCGAACGCGGAGGGCTATGACGCTTTGGCGCTTCGATTGCCCCGAGGTGGTACATTCATCGACGTCGGTGGCTATCTTGGGATCTCGGCAAGCTTCTTCTCGAAGATCTGTGACGCAGACAAGATCCACATTTTCGAACCGCAGAAAGCCGTTTTTGAGGTTCTGCAACGCAATCTAGAGCTAAATGGCGTTGAAGGTGCGACCATCCATCAAAAAGCAGTACTTGATGACGTTGCGCCTGTGAATCCCGGCGTATTTCGGCCCTCGAATTTTGGTAACACCCCGTTCTTGAAGCACGCAAGCGGAAGATATGAAGGCGTTTCGCTGGATTCGATGAAGTTCAAAGCAGCTGATGTTCTTCATATGGATTTCGCAGGCCCCAAGTTGATGGCAATCAAAGGCGCCGAGAAGCTTATTAAGAAGTTCAAGCCGTTTATCATACTGGACAAGGGCGGTCGTGACATATCCGAAGTGATCGAGTTCGTTCTCCCACTTGGGTATAAACACGATCAGGTTGCAGGTCTGATACTGTTCTATCCGGAAGCATAGGAACGACGAAAAGATGGCAACGGCAGCTTTGACGATGGTCTATGACGATCCGGATCTCTTAAAGATCTGGGTGGATTACTATTCCAAGTATATGGACCGCGAACGTATGTTTGTGGTGACGCATGGCAAGCAGGACTATGTGCACGACATTGCCAAGGGGTGTACGATTATCCCGGTGCATCGCAGGTCCCCCTATCCAAGGATGGACGCTGACAGATGGTTTTTCCTGTCGGACATTTCATCGTCTCTGACGTGGATGTTTGACACGGTAATCTGCAATGACGTCGATGAATTGCTTGTCGTTGATCCTGACGTCTCGGATGACCCAATCAAGTACATTGAAGAGAAGAAAGACCTTAAGGTCATCACCCCGTTTGCGGTCGAAATCATTCACCGGTGGACGGAAGAGCATGATCTAGACCACACCAGACCGATCTTGAACCAACGCAAATATGTCAGAAGCAACAACTGGTATTGCAAACCATGTATTGTGCGCGAGCGGGTGCAATGGGTTCCAGATGGTCATGGAATAATGCATCAACCCAATTTGCACTTGGACCCCCATCTGTATCTGTTCCATCTCAAATGGATGGATCGTCAGTTCCATATTGATCGCTTCGATCGTCGCTTCAACATGCGTAACGATCACGAAGGCGATGAAGAGATCGTTTTTGGCGGAAGCACCTGGAACAAATCTCGTGCGACCTACATGATGATTGCGGACAAGATGGAAGAGATCAGGATCGAGGCTTTCGGAGAAACCGGCTTCGATTTTGCCAAAGCCCGCAAATCCTACATTGATAACTACAAGGGCGGGGAAAATGGCGGATACAAAAGTCTTCTGAATGTCGGGAGCGACCTCAGGGTTATACCAGAGAGATTCATTGGCATTTTCTGAAGGTTCTAGGTTGTCTGCGTTTGAATCGCGGTCGACGAAGCCAAGCTAACTTGTTTCCCCATAAAGATACCCGAAGAGTTTCTTGGGGATGGCCAGACAGATCGTCGCAGGCATCCGCAATGCCGGCCACGCGCAGTTCTCAGAGGCTCTCGTCCCTTAGTCGTTCTAGCTCTACAGGGCCCTAGTCAGGTCGATAGAGGCCAGGGATCAACTCCTCGGCTAGGGCCTGCAATGACTCGGGTGTAGCTCCTGGCGACTGGATTTTCCCGTAGTGCACACTGTAGCGACCGCCTAGCTTGGCCATCAGTTCGGAAACGTAGCGAAGTGAGGCGACTTCGCGACCGATGTATTCATTGCCTCCGCTAAGGATGCGAGCGAGCTTTCTGGTTCGGTAGTAGTGGCGCGAATTTCGAAGACTGGCAGATGCGGGCACAATCGAGGCGCCACATGCCGCCGAAACACGGGTGATGCCGGTGCGCCAAGGTGGCTCGAACAGCAATCCACCAGCCATGTCCGCCACGCGCCCGGACCCAAACACCAGCAACGCGCCACCCTGCTCCAAATGCGCCTGCATTTCTTCCCGCGTTTGACGCGCGCCCAACACTTTGTCGGAACGATCGAGGTCCACGGCGACAATTCGGTCCGCGCCCAGAAACCGTTCTGCTTCTCGATTGGCGACAACCTTCAAATCCGGTCGATGGCTTAGCAAAGCACCAGCATGCGAGATGAAATCGAACGTCCCAACGGGATGCGTTGCGCCAATGATCACAGCGCCTTGGGCGGGGATATTTTCGATCCCATGCGCGGTGATCTGAGTGCCCCCCTTCATCGCCAGCAAAGCCTTCACAAGATCTGGACCGGTGCGCCCGTCAAGTTCACGCAGCACCTGCTCGGTCTCGCGCAGGGCAAAGAATGCTTGTCCGGTCAGGGTACGGCTGAACAGATCGACCGAGCCCATAAGAAAGCGCAGACCCTTCAACCGAAAATGCGCACGATCCGTCAGCCGAAGGCGCGCACGCAGCAGCTCGTCCATTGGGTTTTCAGTCGTTTTCCCGGGCAAAATCGTCTCTGCGCTTCAAAGTGAGGGTTGCAGACGCGCATGTGCGCCTGAGCGGTAGGTGACAAGACTGCAATCCAGCAATGCCTTTGGTCAATTCGTTTATTGCTTGCCCAAGAGGCAGACGGCGTTCAAAACTTGACGTGTCACCAATCGGTTACAGACCGACACGGCAAGCAAGGAACGGGGGAGCAGCATGAGTACACCGGCACAAGCTGGCATTGACGAGGTGATGCTGAACTTTTCGCCCACAAGCCTGCAGATCCTGAACGCCGTGCTTGCCGTGGTCATGTTCTCGATCGCGATCGATCTGAAGCCGAGTGATTTCAAGAAACTGATCCGTGCCCCCAAGCCTTTGCTGACCGGATTGACGTCGCAATTCATCGTGCTGCCGGCGTTGACGTTCTGTCTGGTTCTGGCAACCAACCCGCGCCCGTCGATTGCGTTGGGGCTGATGTTGGTGGCGGCTTGTCCGGGTGGAAACATCTCGAATTTCATCACTCATCGCGCAGGCGGAAATGCGGCGCTTTCGGTGTCGATGACAGCTTTTGCGACGATCTTTGCGATCATCCTGACGCCGTTCAACATTGCCTTCTGGGGCAGCCTTTATGAACCTACGCGCACGATCTTGCAGAAGACGTCGATTGATCCTGTTTCGGTGGCCATCACCGTAGGCATCATGCTGGTGCTGCCGCTTTGCCTTGGTGTGATGCTGAATTCCAAACGGCCGGACATCACCACCCGGCTGCGCACGCCGCTTCAGTATCTGTCGATGGGGATTTTCGTGGCATTCGTCGTTCTGGCGCTGGCCGCAAACTGGTCACTCTTCTTGGAATATGCCGAGGCCGTGGCGACATTGGTCATTGCACATAACGCCTTGGCGCTGGCTGCTGGATTCGGCATCGCCACTTTGGCAGGGCTGTCGGCATTTGATCGTCGCGCCATCATGATCGAGACCGGCATCCAGAACTCCGGCCTCGGGTTGATTCTGATTTTTGGGTTCTTCAGCGGACTTGGCGGAATGGCGGTGGTCGCGGCATTCTGGGGGATCTGGCACGCGGTGTCCGGTCTAGCGCTTTCGGGATACCTAGCACGTTCATCCGCCATTCGAGCGTCCTACACTTAAGGCCGCGCTTCCGCCTTGTTTGACAATAATTTCAGCAACCACGCACGGAAATCGACGGCAGCTGGGTTCTGGTCATTCGCCGACAAGTAATACCCTTCGTTACTAGGAATCGAGGCCGGGTGGGCACGTTCCAGCTGGCCAGTTTGCAGCGCGTTCTGGATCAAAAGCTCGCTGACCAACGCCGCGCCGTTCCCGTGGCTGGCAAGGTGCAGCGCCATGCCGAAGGAATCAGCAAATAGCGAGGGTTCACACCGATCGCCGATCTGTTCGGACCAACTTTTCCATCCGCCCGAGGTGCCCACGGCCTCGATCAGTGGCAATTCATGCAGCGCACCAGACAGTGCCGGGGATTTCAGGGCCACCAGCCTGTTCGGGGTTAGCAATTCCGCATTTTTGCCGACCTGTTTGGCCGACCCAAAGCGGATTTCCACATCCGCGCGCGAGGCGTTGAATTCATCCGGCCAGATCGCGCTGAGGAACCGTACGCGCACATTCGGGTGGGTTCGTGTGAAGTCATGCAAATGCGGCGCGATGATCCATTGGGCGACACTGACCGATGCGGCAATGGTCAGAAGGTTCTGGGTGGGGCCTGCGTCAAACACCTCGGTCGCGGCAGCAAGGGTGCCGAGGGCGGCACCCACCTGTGGCAGCAACTTGCGCCCGTCATCGGTCAGCGACAGTCCGCGTGCATGGCGGGTGAACAGGGATACGCGAAGCCTTGATTCCAGCGCTTTTACCTGCTGGCTGACCGCCGATTGCGTCAGACCAATCTCGTCACCAGCAGCGGTGAAACTCAGGTGCCGGGCGGCGGCCTCGAACGCGCGAAACCATGTCAGCGGAGGAAGCGATTTCTTCATGGGTCAATCCAGCCATTAGTCTTTCTAATACCTAAGCCAGTAAATCTATCATTTGTCAAAATTTCAGGGTGTTCCGATGATGACGCCAAGCGAACAGGAGACCAAGATGACGCCCGAAATCCGCAAAATTGTAACCTATGACGAAGAGGTTCTGATCGAAGGGTTCAAGCCCGCCGACACCCCGTGGCGCATGTTCGCCGTGGCCGCCGTGGTCAAGAACCCGTGGGCCGGGCGCTTTGTTGAAGACCTGAAACCCGAGATCCACGCCTTTGGCCCCGTTCTGGGCGAGATGATGACCGAGCGGATGATTACGCTGGCCGGAAGCGGCGACGCGATCGAAGCCTATGGCAAAGCCGCCGTTGTCGGTCTGAATGGCGAGGTCGAGCATGCCTCGGGCCTGATCCACACCCTGCGTTTCGGCAATTTCTACCGCGAGGCCGTCGGCGCAAAATCCTATCTGGCCTTCACCAATACCCGTGGCCCGGCGAATGCGCCGATTATGGTGCCACTGATGGACAAGAACGACGCCGGGCGCCGTTCGCATTACCTGACCCTACAGTTCGCAATCCCAGATGCGCCGCGCGATGATGAGATCGTCGTCGTTCTGGGGGCAGCCACCAGCGGCCGGCCTCATCACCGTATCGGCGACCGCTATCAGGACCTGAAGGATCTGGGACATGACCTGGACAACCCGGCCGCGGTCTGATCACGCCTCTCTGTCCGCAATCACCGCAGGACAGGGGGCGACAGTGGTGTTCATCCACGGCGTCGGCCTGCGGGCCGAGGCGTGGGAGGCACAACTGGACGCACTGTCGCCGCACTATCGCGTGGTTGCCGTGGATATGCCGGGACATGGGGAAAGCGCCCTGCCCTCGGGCGATCTGGATCTGGCCGATTACACCGATGCCATCGCCGCGGGGATTGACGGGCCAGTGATGCTGATCGGGCATTCCATGGGTGCGATGATCGCGCTGGATATGGGCATCCGGCATCCCGAAAAAGTGTGCGGCGTCGCGGCCCTGAACGCCATCTACCGTCGCCGCCCTGACGCATCCGAAGCGGTGCAGGCGCGGGCAGCTAGTCTGGACGGCACCAGCATGGCCGATCCATCTGGCACGTTAGAGCGCTGGTTTGGCGCGGATGCCTCGCCCGAACGGGACGCCTGCCACGCATGGCTGACCGACGTGAACCCGGCAGCGTACAAATCCGCTTACACCATCTTCGCACATCAGGATGGACCCGATGCGGACGATCTGACCAACCTTGCCTGCCCCGCGCTGTTCATGACGGGCGCGAACGAGCCCAATTCGACCCCTGCCATGTCGCAAGCCATGGCCGCACTGACCCCGCAAGGCCGCGCGTACATCGTCGAGGGCGCGGCTCATATGATGCCGATGACCCATGCGGCGGATGTAAACACGGCCCTTCTGGATCTCGCAAAGGAGCTTTGGCCATGACCGATCTCGATCCCCGCGCCCTGCGCCAAGCCTTTGGCCGCTTCATGACCGGCGTCACCGTGGTCACGACCCGCATGCCGGATGGTACGCCTTGCGGCTTCACGGCGAACTCGTTCTCGTCGGTGTCTATGGACCCGCCCTTGTTGCTGGTCTGCCCGGGCAAGTTCCTGTCGTCTTTTGATGCCTTCGCAAGCAGCATGCATTTCGCGGTGAACATTCTGGCCGAGGGGCAAGAGGACGTGTCCAACACCTTCGCCAGCTTCAAAGGCGACCGGTTTGCCCAAGTCAGCCATCGCGAAGACGCAAACGGCATCCCTCTGATCGACGGCGCGATTGCGCAGTTTTCCTGCGCCACATGGAAATCCATGCCCGCAGGCGACCACCAGATCTTGATCGGGCAAGTGACAGATTTCGCTCAGTCCGAAGGCCGCGGCCTTGGCTATGCGGGCGGTCAGTATTTCAGCCTTGGGCTGGAACGCGCCGCACTGGAGCAAACCGAAGGTCAGGCGATCTGTGGGGCGATTATCTCGGTCGGCGATGCGGTGCTGATCGAGCAGACACCGGATGGATTCCGCCTGCCCCAGATCGAACACTCGGATCGTGGGCAGATGCGGCAAGAGCTACAGGAGGATTTGGCCGCACGTGGGATCTCGGCGCGTTTGGGTCCGGCCTATTCCGTCTATGACGATGCCAGCCGCGGCCAGCATTTCGCCTATTTTCTGGGCTCCAGCGATGACGTGCATGTGGATGCCCCGCTTCAGGCCGTGCCCGTCGCCGACCTTCCGACCCTTACCTACACCACCTCTGCCATCGCCGACATGATGGCGCGGTACGCCCTTGAATTCCGCACCCGCAGCTTTGGCCTTTATCTAGGCGATGCAAAGCGCGGCGATGTGCATGCCTTATCAGAAAGGACCTGATCCATGGAATTTTCGCTGTTCGCCCATATGGAGCGCATGTCGCCCGGCCAGTCACAAACGCAGCTGAATGACGAGTTTATCGCGCTGTGCAAGATGGCCGATGATGCAAAAATGCGGGCGGTCTGGACCGGGGAACATCACGGGATGGATTTCACCATCGCACCGAACCCGTTTCTGACGCTTGTCAATCTGGCCCACCACACCAAACACGTGCGCCTTGGCACTGGCACCGTGATCGCGCCCTTCTGGCATCCGATCAAGCTGGCGGGCGAAGCGGCCTCGGCCGACCTGATCACCGACGGTCGGATCGAACTGGGCATCGCACGCGGGGCGTATTCTTATGAATACGAGCGCCTGATGCCGGGCATGGACGCGTGGGAAGCCGGACAGCGGATGCGCGAGATGGCCCCACTGGTTCCGCAGCTCTGGAAAGGCGACTGCGCACATGAAGGCGAGTTCTTCCAGTTCCCCGCCACGACCTCGGCCCCGAAACCGGTACAGGAAGACGGCCCACCGATCTGGATTGCGGCACGTGACCCCAACAGCCATGAATTTGGCGTGCAGAACGGGTTCAACATTCAGGTGACGCCGCTGTGGCAGGGGATCGAGGAAATCGAAAGCTTGATGGGGCGCTTTAATGACGCCTGCGACGGCTATGACGGTAAGCGCCCGAAGATCATGCTGCTGCACCACACCTATGTGGGCAAAGACGCGGCAGATGTGGATCAGGCCGCGAAAGAATTGTCGAAGTTCTATTGCTATTTTGGCGCGTGGTTCCAGAACAAGCGCCCCGTTAGTCAGGGTCTGATTCAGGAACTGACCGAGGACGAAATGGCCGCGAACAAGATGATGGCCCCTGAAAACCTGAAGCGCGACCTGACCATGGGGACGGCGCAGGAAGTGATCGACCAAATCAAACGCTACGAGGATCTGGGCTATGATGAGTATTCATTCTGGATCGACAGCGGCATGAGCTTTGAGCGCAAGCGTGACTCGCTGGCCCGGTTCATCGACGACGTCATGCCAGCGTTTCAGTGAGGGATCAGATGGAACAGAAACCGCATTATCAGCTGTTTATTGACGGTGAGTGGGTCGATGGGGCCGACGGGCAGGTCATGGCCACGCAAAACCCGGCAACGGGGGAAGATTGGGCGACCTTTGCCTGCGCCGCACCCTCTGACGTTGACCGCGCCATTGCGGCTGGGCGTCGGGTTCTGAATGATCCTGCATGGCGGGATATGACGCAGACCCAGCGGGGCAAACTTCTGTATCGCCTTGCTGAGCTGATCGAGGAGAACGCTCAGCGCATAGGGCAAATTGAGACCACGGACAGCGGCAAGCTGCTGGCTGAAACCTCGTCCCAATCGGCCTATGTGGGCGACTATTACCGCTACTACGCAGGTTTGGCGGACAAGATCGAAGGGGCGGTTCTGCCCATCGACAAGCCCGACATGCACGTCTTCACCAAGCGCGAGCCCATCGGCGTAGTGGTCGCCATCGTGCCGTGGAACGCGCAGATGTTCCTGACCGCAACCAAGCTGGGTCCGGCCTTGGCGGCGGGCTGTTCGGTGGTTCTGAAGGCTTCGGAAATCGCCCCTGCCCCGATGCTGGAGTTTGCGCGTCTGATTGAACAGGCAGGCTTCCCGCCCGGTGTCGTCTCGGTCATCACCGGGGACGCGGAAAACTGCGCTATCCCCCTAACCCGCCACCCGGATGTGGACCGCATCGCCTTTACCGGCGGCCCGGAAACCGCACGCCACGTCGTGCGCAACTCGGCCGAGAACTTCGCCGTCACTTCGTTGGAACTCGGCGGCAAGTCCCCCATTCTGGTGTTCGAGGACGCCGATCTGGACGGCGCGGCCAATGGGTTGATTGCCGGGAACTTTGGCGCCTCGGGGCAAAGCTGCGTGGCGGGATCGCGTGGGTTGGTGCATCGGTCGATCTTCGATGCGCTCGCCCAACGGATCGAAGATAAAATGCAGTCGGTCGTCGTGGGCGATCCCTTGTCAGCGGACACCCATATCGGCCCGCTCTGCACGAAGGTTCAGGTGCAAACCATCGAAACCACTCTGCAAGCTGCGCGCAATGATGGGGCAACCATCCGGTTCGGAGGCGAAGCTTTGGACCGCCCCGGCAACTATATGGCGCCGACGCTGGTGGAATGCCCCAACACAGACGTTGAAACCCTGAAGGTCGAGATGTTCGGCCCCGTGATGTCCCTGATCCCCTTCGATACGGAAGAGGAAGCCATCGCGATTGCCAATTCCACGCCGTTCGGGCTGGGATCGGGTGTCTTCACCGAAAACGTCGCCCGCGCGCACCGCGTGTCGTCGCGGCTGAAGGCTGGCATCTGCTGGGTGAACACCTATCGCGCCGTGTCCCCAATCGCGCCGTTCGGAGGCTATGATCAATCCGGTTATGGCCGCGAGGCGGGGCTTGAGGCGGTGTTGGATTACACCCGCACCAAAACAACGTGGATCAGCACTTCGGATCAGCCGATGGCCAACCCGTTCGTGATGCGGTGAGGGGTGGGGCGCTTACGCCCCGCCTTCAAACCCCTGCAGCACATTCACCGCGTTGATGCCGATCTCGGCGATGTCATAGCCGCCTTCCATCACGAACAGAGTGGGCAGGTCCAGCTTTGCAATATCCGCGCCGTAGGTGGTGAAATCGTCACTGGTCAGCTTGAAAAAGCTGATCGGGTCGGTTTCGAACGTATCCACCCCAAGCGAGATAATCAGAACATCCGGCGCATAGTCGGCCACACGCGCCAGCTCGTCGGTCAACGCCGCGCGCCATGTGGGGAAGTCGGTGCCGGGCAGCAGGGCATAGTTCACATTGAAGCCTTCCCCCGCGCCGCTGCCAGTCTCGTCCTCGTGCCCAAGGAAATGCGGGAAAGCGTCCATCGGGTCGCCGTGGATCGACAGAAACAGCACGTCGTCACGGTCATAGAAAATGTCCTGCGTACCGTTCCCGTGGTGGAAATCCACGTCGAGGATGGCAATCCTTTTCGCTCCCTTGTCTAGCAAATGCTGCGCAGCCACGGCGGCGTTGTTCACGAAGCAATAGCCGCCAAACATGTCGATGGCCGCGTGATGCCCCGGCGGGCGGCACAACGCAAACGCAGATGTCGCGCCCTGTCGGATCCGCTCGGCCCCGGTCAGGGCGACCTGCGCGGCAGCATAGGCGGCCTCCCACGTGCCGTCAGAGATCGAGGTCTCGCAGGCCAGCGCGTAGTAACCCAGCTTGCCCTCGATATGGCGCGGAATATGGGTGGACATGCGACGGGCGGGCCAGACGGTGGTCAATGCCTCGCCCTTGAAGCCCTCGGCGACCCATTCGTCCCGCGCGGTTTGCAGGAAATCCACAAAGCCTGCGTCATGCACCGCCAAGATCGGCTCCATCCCGAAATCATCGGGATCAGAGACCGGCCCCAGATCAACCTGACGCACGCGGTCGATGATGTATTCCGCACGCGAGGGGCGTTCGAAGGGCTCGACCAGTTCGCCCCCGCACAGCTCGGTCTTAGAGTTTCGCAGGCGATGCTTCTCGGTAAAAATCGTTTCCATTCGAGCCTCCGCAGATACAAAAAGGGCGGCCCGGAAGCCGCCCCTTATCGTCATTAAGACTTACTTTTTCACGTTGGTCCAGATCTGGTCATAGACCGCTTGTGTGGCCTCGTCACAAACCTCGATGAAGGCGCCCTGACCAGCGGTGGCCGGCGGATTAGCTTCCGGCAAAGTGGCCAATTCGGGATCAAGGAATTCACCCACGCCGCTGACACCAGCACCGTAACGGGCATAGTTAGACACGGCCGAGATATTTTCCGGCTGCAACAGGAAGTCCATGAACTTCAGCGCATTATCACGGTTGGGTGCATCATTCAGAAGCACGACATTGTCCATCCAGACCACATAGCCCTGCGTCGGGAAGGCGTATTGCAGCGATGCTTTTTCCGAGCGCGCCTTGGCACCAAACCCGTCATAGATCATGCCAACAGCCACATCGCCCGACACCAGAACCTCTTTGGCGGTGTCCGAGTTGAAAGACGCCCAGTGCTCTTTCGCACCGGTCAGCATCTCGTTCAGCGCTTTCAGCTGCTCGCGATCGGTCGAGCACTGCGGAATGCCCATGTGAAGCGAGGCCAGCGCCATCACTTCGCCCTGGCTGTCCAGCATGTTGATCTTACCCGACAACTCGGCCGGTGGGTTGAACAGGATGTCAGTGGTGTTGATGTCACCGCTGTAAGCCGACGTGTCGACCGAGAACGCGGTTGAACCCCACTGGTATGGGATTGAATGCATGCGTCCGGGGTCAAAGCTGGGATCCGCCCATTCGGGGGCGATGTTGCCTTTGTTGGCCAGCTCGCCATCTGCGATTGTGTCCAATAGTCCCTCGCCTGCCATGATCGACACCATATAGTCACCGGGGACGGCCACGTCATAGGTGCCCATGCCGCCTGCTTTCAGCGAAGCCAGCATCGCCTCGTTCGAGTCATAGGTGTCCATGGTGACGTTGATGCCGGTTTCCGCGGTGAACTTATCCAACAGTTCTTGCGGCATGTATTCGAACCAGTGATAGACAACCAGATCGCCCTCGGCAGCGGCGGCATTGGCCATCAAAGCCAGCGCCATAGCAGATTGGGTAAGAAGTTTCATTGTGTTAGCTCCCTGTTTTTATTTGGTATTGTCCGACTTCGACACGAAGTAAGAGATGGTCACCATCACGATCGACACGCTAAGCAGCATGGTCGAGATCGCCATGATGTTGGGCTTGAGGCCCTGTTTCACCGACCCGAAGATCGCCGTGGGAAGGGTTTCGACCCCCGCGCCTTTGACGAAGTTGGTGATGATGAAGTCATCCAGACTGACGATGAACGCCAGAAGGAAGCCCGAGATGATGCCGGGCATCATCAGGGGAAGCAGCACGCGGCGGAAGGCTTGTGCCTTGGTGGCATACAGGTCCATTGCCGCCTGTTCGAAGGTGTCCTCGATCCCTTGCATCCGGGCCTGAATGGGCAGATAGGCAAAGGGGATGCAGAAGGCGATATGCGCCACGAGGATGGTCAGATATCCGCGTGTAAAGCCGACCGAGTTATAGAAGATCAGCAAGGCGACGGCCGTCACGATCTCGGGCACCATCAGGGGCAGGCTGATCAGACCCAGCGAGGCCGTGCGCAAACGGAACTTGCCGCCGCGCACGATGGCGGTCGCTGCCGTGGTAGCGATGGTGGTCGATATGGTTGCCGCCACGATGGCGATGGTGAACGAGTTGATCGCCGCCTGTTTGAACTTGCCGCTTTCCGGCCCGACAAACACGTCGACATACCAGCGCAGCGACAAGCCTTCCCACACCGTGATCGATTTCGAGGCGTTGAAGGAATAGACCGTCACGACGACCAGCGGGGCATAGAGGATGACCAGGCACAGCAGGGTCATGAACTTGAAGCCGGGATAGGTTTTTACATCGGTCTTGGCGCTCATGACGTGGTCTCCGCCTTACGTTGCTGACGGGCGAAGATCAGAAGGATGATCAGAACCATCGTCAGAAGGATCATCGAGGCCGCAGCCCCAAACGGCCAGTTGCCGGCGTTGCCCTTGAACTGCTCTTCGATCAGCGAGCCGATCATGAAGTTCTTGGCCCCGCCCAGAAGGTCAGGCGCAAGGAAGGCGCCAAGCGAGGGAACGAAGACAAGGATGCAGCCCGCAATCACGCCGGGTTTCACAGCCGGCAAAAGGACACGCCGCAGGGTGGTCCATTTGGTTGCGTATAAGTCCGCCGCCGCTTCGCTAAGCGCGAAGTTATAACGCTCGACCGAGGCATAGATCGGCAGCACCATGAAGGGCAAATAGCTGTAGAACAGACCCAATTGCACCGCGAGATTGGTGTTGATGATGTGCAGCGGGCTGTCGATCAGACCGATATTGATCAGGAAATCATTCAGCGGACCTTGGTCGCGCAGCAGGAATTTCATCGACACGGTACGGATCAGCAGGTTCACCCAGTAGGGAATGGTGATCAGAAACACCCACATTGCGCGCGACTTTTCAGGCCGGGTGGCAATGAAATAGGCGGTCGGAAAGCCGATGATCAAGGACAGGATCGTCGCTGCACCCGCCTGCCAGATGGAACGCCAGAAGATCGCGATATAGGTCCATTCAATCTTGGGAGCTTCGTCGCCGAACAATCCGCGATCAAAGAAGAACTGATCATAGGCGTTCAGCGAGAATTCCCAGATGACGCCCCCACGAAATTCCTTGGTTAAGAAGGAATAGACCAGCATCATCAGGACCGGGGCCAGTACGAAGATGCTCAGAACCACCCACGACGGCAGCAAAAGCCAATTGCGGGCCTCGGCATAGGTGTCGGACGCGGCCGACCCGCCAGATGCGGCTCCGCCCGCCATTAGTCGACCAACAGGCGTGCCGAACCTGCCTCCATGTTTACATAGGCCAGCGCGCCGGGCTCGAAGATCCGCTTGGTGCCGCGATCTGAATTCGACGTGCGCACAGTGAAGTTGGGCCCGTCATTCAGATCGATGATGGTGGTGATGTCAGTGCCGATGAAGATGTTCTCGACCACGGTGCCCTTCAGGCTTTCCGACTCTGTCGGCTGATCCGATAGGAACAGGCGTTCGGGCCGCACGGACATGTGCACCTTGGACCCGATGCCCACCTCGTCCACCGCGTTACAGGTCAGCTCGTGACCGCCGCCAAGATGGCAGATGGCACGTCCGTCATTGATCGCATCGACCGAGACTTCCAGCAGGTTGGTTTCACCGATGAAGTCCGCAACGAACATGTTGCGCGGACTTTCATAGATGTCTTTGGGTTCGCCCAATTGCTGCATCCGACCTGCAGACATAACGGCGATGCGGTCGGACATGGTCAGGGCTTCTTCCTGATCGTGGGTCACGAAAATGAAGGTAATTCCGGTTTCGCGCTGGATGTGCTTCAGCTCGATCTGCATGGCTTTGCGCAGCTTCAGATCCAACGCGGAAAGCGGTTCGTCGAGCAACAGAACCTTAGGCGACGGGGCCAGCGCACGCGCCAGGGCCACGCGCTGTTGCTGTCCGCCGGACAGTTGCGACGGCTTACGGGTTGCGAACTGCGTCAACTGAACAAGATCAAGCATCTCGCCCGCTTTCTTGCGCGCATCCGCTTTTGACGCGCCGCGCATCTCAAGCCCGAAGCCCACATTGTCCAGAACCGTCATATGCGGAAACAGGGCATAGTTCTGGAACACCGTGTTCACGGGGCGCTGATGCGGGGGAAGGGTCGCAATCTCGTCGCCATACAGGAAGATGGCACCTTCCGTTACATCCTCGAACCCAGCGATCATGCGCAGAAGCGTGGTCTTGCCGCATCCGGACGGCCCAAGCAGGGTGAAGAATTCGTTGTCGCGAATCCCTAGAGAGATCTTCTGAAGCGCCGTGAAATCGCCATAGCGTTTCACCGCATCGCGTACGTCCACCGCGATCTGGGCGTCGTCATTCATTGTGATCTCTCCGTGTTTTGGGAAAGTCTGGCATTTGCAAAGCTGGCAAGTCCCCCGATGGGGGATTGATATGTCCGCGCATGTTGACCTCCGAGTCAGTGTCAAAAGGCTAGAAGCGGCGCGGCTTCGTAAAAATACGTATCTTGCGAAGTTCGGCTTAGGCTTAACCTTTTCAAGCCGCCTGAATATTAGTCATTGCCTAATCATGGCTGACACAGATCATTCTTTTCTGCTGGACCCATCCTGCCAAATTAGAGCGGTCGCCGACCAAGGCGCGTCTGGCGGTTGCGCCCGCGCTGAAACGGCATTCATACAAGAGGACCAGACACATGCCCGTTGAAACCATTGATACGCTTGTTGTTGGTGCCGGTCAGGCCGGAATTGCCGTAAGCGAACACCTTGGGAACAGTGGCGTGCCGCATCTGATTCTGGAAAAGAACCGCGTGGCCGAGGCTTGGCGGTCAGGGCGTTGGGACGCGCTGGTGACCAATGGACCTGTTTGGCACGATCGCTTTCCTAGCCTTGAGTTCAAGGGAAACGCTCCGGACGAGTTTGTGACGAAAGACCGCGTGGCGGACTATCTGGAAGAATACGCGCAGATGGTGAACGCCCCAATTCGCACTGGTGTAGAAGTTCTGAAAGCCGAACGACTGCCCGATCAGGCCGGTTTCCGGGTGGAAACGTCCGAAGGCGTGATCGAGGCAAAACGGATCGTCGCTGCAACCGGCGCTTTCCAACATCCGGTGATCCCGCCCATCGTGCCGGAAACGGCTGGGGTTAAGCAGATCCATTCCTTCCATTACAAGAACCCATCCCAGCTCTCGGATGGGGCGGTGATGGTTGTGGGTGCTGGATCATCGGGTGCCCAGATCGCGGACGAGCTGAACCGCGCGGGTCGCAAAGTTTTCTTGTCCGTTGGGCCGCATGACCGCCCTCCGCGCCGCTATCGTGGCCGCGATTTCGTTTGGTGGTTGGGCGTGCTGGGTCTGTGGGACATGGCCGCGCCGAATCCGGGAACGGAACATGTGACGATCTCGGTCAGTGGGGCATATGGCGGGCAGACAATGGATTTCCGTCGGCTGGCTGGCGAAGGGGTAACGCTTCTGGGTCTGACCGAGGGCTTTGACAACGACACCCTGACCTTCCGCGACGATCTGCAGGCCAACGTGGCCGCGGGCGACGCGAATTACAACGAAATGCTGGACGCCGCCGATGCCTATGTAGACCGCACCGGACTGACCCTGCCTGAAGAACCTGAAGCGCGCGAGGCCTTCCCCGATCCAGAGTGTCTAACCAGCCCCATTCGCGCCATTGATCTGGCCAAGGAAGGGATCACGACGATCATCTGGGCCACTGGATTCCGGCAGGATTTCGACTGGATGAAATTTGGTGGGTTTGACGACAAAGGCGCGCCGATCCATCAGCGCGGCGTGTCGGTTGAACCCGACGTCTATTTCCTTGGTCTACCGTGGCAGTCGCGCCGTGGGTCAACCTTCCTGTGGGGGGTCTGGCACGACGCCAAGCACGTGGCGGATCAGATCGCGACCCAGCGGGCATATCTGGATTACGATGGCCAAGCGGCTGTTGTGTCATCGGCCGCAGAATAAGTTCAACGAAAGGGAACCTAGATGGCAAAAGATCATATCGACCCCGTAGAGGAACTTCGCCAGAACACGGCCCAGCCGTTCGAGCAGGCCCATGCCATGCCGCCTTCGGTCTATACGTCCGAGGAATTCCTGAACGAGGAACTGGAACACATCTTCTCGAAAGATTGGTTCTGCGTGGGCCGGGCGGATGCACTGAAGGAACCGGGTGCCTACACCACCTGTGAACTGGCAGGCCAGCCGGTTCTGGTCATTCGTGACCGTGACGGTGAATTGCGCGCCATGTCGAACGTCTGTCTGCACCGCATGTCGACGCTTTTGCACGGAAACGGCAAGACGCGCGCCATCGTCTGTCCCTATCACGCTTGGACCTATAATCTGGACGGCAGCCTGCGTGGC
The DNA here is from genome assembly GCF_049800855.1 of Aliiroseovarius sp. S253. Taxonomy (NCBI): domain Bacteria; kingdom Pseudomonadati; phylum Pseudomonadota; class Alphaproteobacteria; order Rhodobacterales; family Paracoccaceae; genus Aliiroseovarius; species Aliiroseovarius sp. S253. Next base: position 364,980 of record NZ_JBNAFW010000002.1, read on the forward strand.
GCGCCGGCCATGACGCTGAACGAAGGGTTCTGCAAGGACCAGTACCAGCTACCACAAGTGAAATGTCAGGAATGGCTGGGCTGGGTGTTCATCACCCTGAACCCCGATGCCCCCGACGTGTCCGATCAGCTTGCCCAAGTCGAAGAGATGATCGCGGGCTATGACATGACCAATTACACCGAGGCGTTCTATGAAGAACACGTCTGGGACACCAACTGGAAGGTGCTGGCCGAGAACTTCATGGAAAGCTATCACCTGCCCGTCTGCCACTCGGGTACGATCGGTGGGTTGTCGAAGCTTGAAGATATGATCTGCCCGCCGGGCCTGCCCGCCTTCAACTATCACACAATCCTAAAGGATGAAGAGCTGCGCATCGCGATGGCGCACACAAAGAACGACCGCCTGAAAGGCGAGGAACGGCGCACTACCTATCTTTTGGCGATCTATCCAAGCCTGCTGATTACCCTGACGCCGGGCTATTTCTGGTATCTATCCCTGCATCCGAAAGGACCGGGCCAAGTGTTGATCCGTTTCGGTGGCGGCATGTCGAATGATTTCGCCGATGACCCCGATATCGACCAAAATTTCGCCGAACTGAAGGCGCTTCTGGATGACGTGAATGTCGAAGATCGCGGCTGCACCGAGAAAGTGTTCAAAGGGCTGTCCTCGGATCGTGCCGTGCCCGGCCATCTCAGCCATCTGGAACGTCCCAACTATGACTTCGCCCAGTATTTGATGGCACGCATCAACGCCGGTCGCGGCAACTGGCCAAACACCTCACATAAGGGACGCCCAATGGCCCATACCCGCATTCGCAAGTTCAACACCTCGGAAACCTACCCCGAGCAAAATCTGGACAATGACCTGTGTCAGGCCGTGGTCACGCAGGGCGGCAAGACTGTCTATCTGCGCGGTCAGTGCCCGCAGAATCTGGACGATGCCGTCAATATCGAAAGCCACGATCCGGTCGAACAGACCCACAAGGTGATGCAAAACATCCGCCAGCTGATCGAAGAGGCTGGTGGCGAGATGGAGCACCTGGTGAAGGTCGTGGTCTATATCACCGACGTCCGCCACCGCGAGGCCGTCTATCGCACCATGGGCGAGTATATCAAAGGCGTGTATCCCGTCTCGACCGGGTTGGTGGTACAGGCACTGGCGCGGCCCGAATGGCTGGTCGAAATCGACGGCACCGCCGTCATTCCGGAGTGACGCGATGACCTTTTCACTGGTGGCGCGCTGCGCTGAAACGGGCATGTTTGGCATTGCGATCTCGTCGTCATCCCCTGCGGTGGCGGCGCGCTGCGCTTATGCGCGGGCAGGTGTTGGCGCGGTGGCATCACAGAACGTGACGGACCCCACGCTTGGGCCACTGGCCCTTGATCTCATGCAAGGCGGTATGGGCGCTGGCGAGGCGATTGCCGGCGTGAAGGATCTGGGCCGGTTCATCGAATACCGGCAGGTTCTGGCCGTGGACAAAACCGGTGCAACGGCGATTCATTCGGGACCAAACAGCCTTGGTATTTGGACGCAGGCGCAGGGGCCGGACGTGGCCTCGGGCGGGAACCTTTTGGCCAATGACGGCGTGCCGCAGGCCATCGTGGACGGATTTCTGGCCAGCTCGGGCCACCTTGGCGACCGGCTGATTGCCGCAATGCGCGCAGGGCTTGCCGCTGGTGGCGAAGCTGGGCCGATCCATTCAGCAGGTATGATGCTGGTCGACAAGGTCGCGTGGCCGGTCGCCGATCTGCGCTGTGACTGGACCGAGGACTGTCCAATCGAAAACATCGCCACCGCGTGGGAGATCTATAAGCCGCAGCTGGACGCCTATGTCCAACGCGCGCTCGACCCGCGCGAGGCGCCGTCCTACGGCGTGCCCGGCGACGAATAACCCAAAACCGCAACAGGAAACGGAGGGCAAGATGGGTGATTTGAGAACGAAGCTTCAGGAGTTAGCCGCCTTGCCGGCCGACCGGCCGATGGGAATGCCGGGTGCATTTTATACCAATCAGGCGCAGTTCGAACACGAGGCCGCCACCGTGCTACACAACGGGTGGCATTGCTTGGGCCGCACGGACGAGATCCCCGAACCCGGTGACTATTTCACCGTAAAGCTTCTGACAGAACCCTTGATCGTTGTGCGTGGCGATGATGGGGATGTCCGCGTGCTGGCCAACGTTTGCCGTCACCGGGGCATGCCGCTGGCCGAAGGACGAGGCAATGTGAAGCGTTTCGTGTGTTCCTATCACGCGTGGACCTATGGCCGTGACGGGGCGCTCTTGCGGGCCGCAAGGATGGAAAACGCAGGGTTCGACACCAAGAATTGCCGTCTGCATGGGCACAATGTGCATCTGTGGAACGGGTTCATCTATGTCAATCTAGACACTTATGCGGCCCCGTTTGATCACCCAGATCTCGACGGGCTTCTGGCCCCTTACGAGACCGAAAAATTCCGTCTTGTTCACGTGGCTGAAGAGAACTGGCAGACCAACTGGAAATGTCTGGTCGAGAATTTCATGGAAGGTTACCACCTGTCGGTGGTCCATCCCCAAACATTGCACGGCTACACCCCCACGGGGTTGGCGCGCAAACTGTTGGCCGGTTATGACTTCACCTCGTATGCCGCAAACTACCCCGCAACGATCCCCCCTCGCGGGAAAGGCGCTGACGGGCTGAACGACGACGAACGCATGCGCTCGACATTGTTTGCAAAATTCCCGACCCAAGTCGCCAGCCAAGCGGCCAGCCTTCTGGTGTCGCTGAGTATATTCCCGCTAAGCGCTGGGGAAATCCGCGTGAAGTGGACCATGTCCGTCTATGGCGACGATCTGGACGACGAAACCATCGCCGCCCGCATCAAGCTGTGGGAAGAGGTCAACCGCGAGGACCGCGAAAAACTTGAACGCATGCAGGTGGCCTTGGGGTCCGAGCACGCGCTTGAGGGGCCGCTTGCAGGGGATGACTACGAAGGAACAATCCGCGACTTCCAAATCTGGCTTGCGCGGCAAGACAGCGCCATCGTGGCCGCCGAATAGGAGAGAGAGATGCTTGACTACACCCTCGAAGACTGGCGGTCTCGCGCTGGCCAGATATCTTTTCGAAACAAGGCTTTCATCGACGGTAAGTTCGTTGATGCCGTGTCGGGCAAGACCTTCGACAGCATCAATCCGGCCAATGGGCAGGTGCTGGCGCAGGTGGCCGAATGTGACGCGGCGGATGTCGATCTGGCGGTGGCCGCCGGGCGGCGCGCGTTTGAAGATGGCCGCTGGTCGCGCATGGCGCCGGGCGATCGCAAGGCGGTGCTTTTGAAGCTAGCCGACCTGATCCGCGCGAACCTGCACGAAATGGCGCTTTTGGACAGTCTGGACATGGGCAAACTGGTAACCGATGCGGTCACCGTAGATGCCCCCGGTTCAGCCCATTTCTTCCAGTGGTACGCCGAAGCAATCGACAAGGTCTATGACGAGGTCGCCCCGACAGGCCCCGGCGATCTGGCGCTGGTCAGTCGCGTGCCCTTGGGCGTAATCGGCGCAGTAACTCCGTGGAACTTCCCTTTGGATATGGCCACGTGGAAATCCGCTGCTGCGCTTGCGGCTGGCAATTCGGTCGTTCTGAAACCGGCTGAGCAATCGCCCCTATCCGCCTTGCGGCTGGCCGAACTGGCGGCTGAAGCCGGCGTCCCTGACGGTGTCTTCAACGTGGTGCCGGGATACGGTCACACGGCAGGGCAGGCGCTGGGTCTGCACATGGACGTGGATTGTCTGGCCTTCACCGGCTCGACCATGATCGGCAAGAAATTCATGGAGTACTCAGGCCAATCGAACCTAAAACAGGTCTGGCCAGAAACTGGCGGCAAATCCCCCAACTTGATCTTTGCCGATTGCGAGAATTTGGACGCAGCCGCGGACATGGCCGCCTTTGGCATCTTCTTTAACCAGGGCGAGGTGTGCTCGGCCAATTCGCGGCTTTATGTGGAACGCTCGATCAAGGATGCGTTCGTCGAAAAGATGATTGCGCGGGCAGAGGGGATGCAGCCCGGCGATCCGCTGGACCCGGCCTCGAAAATGGGCGCGATTGTCGACGAAAAGCAGACCGAAGGCATCATGCGCTTTGTCGAAGGCGGCAAGAAAACAGCCAATCTGGTTGCGGGTGGCGAACGCGCTTACGTGAACGGAAAAGGTTGTTTTGTGCCGCCTACGATCTTTGCTGACGTTTCCCATGACGATCCGCTAGCGCGTGACGAGATTTTTGGCCCCGTCTTGTCGATCATTCCTTTCGATAGTGAAGAGGAAGCGGTCACGATGGCAAATGACTCGATCTACGGGCTGGCAGCATCGGTTTGGACCGATAACCTAAGCCGCGCGCTGCGTGTGTCAGACAAGCTGTTCGCCGGGACCGTTTCGGTCAACACCGTCGACGCGCTTTCTGCACAAACCCCGTTCGGAGGTATGAAGCAGTCGGGCTTTGGCCGCGATCTGTCCCTGCACAGCTTCGACAAATACACCGCACTGAAGACCACATGGATCAAGTATCAGGCTTGAACCATTTGAACCGTAAGGCATAATCGCACGATGGCTTTGCGGTTCACTCTTCGTCAATTGGAATACTTCGTCGCCGTTGGCGAAGAAGGCTCGATCTCGCACGCCAGCGAGCGGGTGAACGTGTCGTCGCCGTCAATCTCGGCAGCGATCTCCCAGCTTGAAGATGAGTTCGGCCTGCCGCTTTTTGTTCGCAAACACGCACATGGGCTTAGCCTGACGCAGGCCGGGCGGCAGTTCATGGCGCAGGCCAAGCAGGTATTGCAGGAAGCTGACGCGCTGAACCGGCTGGCGGGCGATATCTCGGGCAATGTGCAGGGGCCGCTGAACATCGGTTGCCTTGTGACCTTCGCGCAGGTGCTTTTGCCCGCAATTCGGCGACAGTTTGAATTGAAATACCCGGATGTCCGCGTCAGCCAGATCGAAACCGACCAGCTAAGCCTGATCGAGCAGCTTCGCCGCGCACAGATCGACGTGGCATTGTCCTATGATCTGGAGATCCCGCCGGATTTGGAATTCGTGCCCCTGCGCTCTCTGCCCCCCTATGCGATGGTACCCGAAGGCCATCCCCTTGCCCGTCAGAACGAGGTCGAGGTGGCCGAGCTACTGGATTATCCGATGGTCCTGTTGGACCTGCCGCTCAGCAGCAACTATTTCCTCAGCTTCTTCGATCAGACGGGTCGCAAGCCTCGCATTGTTGAACGCACGCGGGACATGGCGGTGATGCGCTCGATGGTGGCCAACGGATTTGGCTATGCAATCGCCAATATTAGACCCTATTCCGATCTTTCTCCGGACGGGCGGCGGTTGGTCTTTATCCCGCTGAAAGGCGAGCAGCGCCCAATGCAGTTGGGTCTGATCATCCCCGAGGGTGCGCGCAACGTTTTGACGGTCAACGCCTTCATTGATCACGCCGCGACGATAATTCGCGACTGGAACTATCCGGGCCAGGCCATTCCAGCCGAGAGTTAAGCACAGCCTAACCCGCGCTTCCGTAAGCACGACTTTAGCCTAACCCGTCCATCTGTCACGCTGATCCGATAACGCGATCCTGACAGGAGATGAAACGTGCGCGATCCTCGCTATGACATTTTGTTCGAGCCCATGAAAATCGGGCCGGTCACAGCCAAAAACCGCTTCTATCAAGTGCCCCATTGCAACGGGGGTGGCTATCGCGATCCGTCGGCCGCGGCTGCGATGCGCGGGTCCAAGGCCGAGGGCGGCTGGGGCGTCATTTTCACCGAACAGACCGAGATGCACCACACCTCGGAAATCACGCCGTTCATCGAGCTGCGCCTGTGGGAAGACAAAGACATTCCGATGCTGCGCAAGATGTCTGAGACGATGAAAAGCAACGGTGCGCTGGCAGGCATTCAGCTTGCCTATTCCGGCGTAAATGGCCCGAATCTATACACGAAAGAGGTGCCGCTGGCGGTGTCCGCTCAGCCGATCCGCACCTTCACCAACGACCCGGTGCAAGCGCGTGCTTTGGACAAGCAGGACATCAAGGATCTGCGCCGTTGGTTCGTGAACGCGGCCGTACGCTCGAAAGACGCCGGGTTTGACCTGATCTGCCTCTACGGCGCGCATGGGTTCGGCATTTTCCAGCACTTCCTCAGCCGTGCCACCAACCACCGGACGGATGAATATGGCGGCTCTCTGGAAAACCGCTCGCGTTTTGTGAACGAGGTGATTTCCGACATCAAGGATGCCGTAGGCGATACGATGGGGATCACCCTGCGTGTCAGCTTGGACGAGACCATCGGAGACCTTGGCTTTTCCAACGCCGAGGTGCGCGAGTTTGTCGAGATGAACAAAAACCTGCCCGATCTTTGGGATCTGGCGCAGGGCACTTGGGAGGATTGCTCGGGCCCGTCCCGCTTCAAAGACGAAGCCGCACAGGAACAACTGGTCAAAGGCATTCACGAGCTGACGGACAAGCCCATTGTCGGCGTCGGGCGCTTTACCAGCCCCGATGTCATGGCCAAAATGGTCCGCTCAGGCACGCTGGATTTCATCGGCTGCGCCCGTCCGTCGATCGCGGACCCCTTCCTGCCCAAGAAGGTCGAAGAAGGCCGGATCGAGGATATCCGCGAATGTATCGGCTGCAACATCTGCATCACCGGCGACATGACCATGTCGATCAGTCGCTGCACCCAGAATCCGACCTTCATGGAGGAATGGCGCAAAGGCTGGCATCCCGAGCGGATGAACACCAAAGGCGACAGCTCGAACGTGCTGGTGGTTGGATCCGGCCCTGCGGGGCTTGAGGCCGCACGCGCCCTGTCCGAACGTGGCTATGACGTCGCAATGGCCGAGGCCGGCACCGTCATTGGCGGCCGAGTCACCCGCGAACGTACCCTGCCCGGCCTGTCGGCCTGGGGCCGCGTGGTGGATTATCGCGAATATCAGATTAGCCAAAAACCGAATGTCGAAACCTATTTCGACAGTGAACTCGACGCGGAAAGCATCCTTGAGTTCGGGTTCGAGAATGTCTGCATCGCCACGGGGGCCAAATGGCGTCGTGACGGGGTTTCGCGCCAACACGTGGTGCCCTTCCCGACCGATGCTGCCATGCCGCTGTTCACGCCCGACGACCTGATGAACGGGGCCAGCCCCTCGGGCCATGTGGTGATCTATGATGACGACCACTATTACATGGGGGGCGTGATGGCCGAGCTTCTGGTGCAGAAGGGCTGCAAGGTCACTTTGGTCACGCCCGCCGCCTATGTCAGCGAATGGACGCTAAACACGCTGGAACAGCACGAAATCCACCGCCGTCTGGTTGAGATGGGCGTGACGATCGAGCTGAACCGCGGCGTCACCGCCATTGGCAAGGATCACGTCGAAACCAACTGCACCTTCACCGATCAGCGCCGTCCAATTGAATGCGACGGGGTGCTGCTGGTGTCTGCAAAGTTGGAGAACAACGCGGTCTATAACGATCTGAAAGCCCGTCAGGCGGACTGGGCCGATGCCGGGATCATGTCGGTTAAGCTGATTGGCGACGCTAATGCGCCCGGCCCGATTGCCTGGGCAACTTATGCCGGCCACCGCTATGCCCGTGAATTGGACGGAGAGGATATCGGCGACGCCCTGCCCTTCCGCCGCGAAATCACAGAGCTGGCTGTGGACTGATCGCACCTGTTCCTTTGTCCAAAGATCGGTCAGGATACATGCCGAAACGAAGGAGGCGCAATGAGCCGCACAGTTGAGATTCTTGAGCGGCTGATCGCCTTTCCGACCGTCAGCAAAGACAGCAATCTGGACCTGATCCACTTTGTGCAGGACCTTCTGCAAAGCGCTGGGTTCGCTGTTGTGCGCATCCCGTCGCCCTGCGGTCAGAAGGCCGGGCTGTTCGCGCGGCTCGGGCCTGAACTTGGCGGGGTCTGCCTATCCGCGCATACGGATGTGGTTCCGATCGATGGACAGGAGTGGCCCAGCGATCCGTTCACCCTGACCCAACACCGGGATCGTCTGCATGGGCGGGGGGTGACGGATATGAAGGGGTTCTTGGCCTCGGCTCTTGCGATGGCAGAACGTGCCGCGCGTGCGCCCCTTACGGAACCGCTCAGCCTTGCGATTTCCTATGACGAAGAAATAGGCTGTGTGGGCATTCGTCAGATGATGCCGACGCTGGCCCCGCTTCTCGGCAGCCCCCGCGCAGTAATCGTGGGCGAGCCGACCTCGATGCAGGTGGCGACGGGTCACAAGGGCAAGGTGGCGCTGAAGGTTACATGCCACGGGGAAGCGGGCCACAGTGCGCTGGCACCGGATTTCACCAACGCCCTTCACGTCGCCTCAACCTTCATCGACGAGGTTCGCGCGCTTCAGGTTCGGCTGGCAGGTGGCGCAACCGACCTGGCCTATTCCATCCCCTACTCGACGGTTCATATCGGACGCATGAGCGGAGGACGCGCACTGAACATTGTCCCGGATTCCGCTGAGTTAGAGATGGAATTCCGCCATCTGGCGCAAACCCCTGCGTCCGAAATCCTGTCCGAATTGAACGAAATCGCCCAGCGCGTGGGCACCGCTTTCGGAAATCCCAACGCGGCCGAGATCACCCAGACCAACGCTTATTACGGGCTGGACACATCCGTCGACGATCCGGTCGTCAGTTGGGCAAGTCAGATGGCAAACTCCAAAGAAACCACCAAGGTCGCCTTCGGGACCGAGGCCGGGTTCTTCGCTGCCGAAGGCATCCCCACCGTGGTCATCGGACCCGGAGACATGGCGCGCGACGGCCACAAAGCGGACGAGGGGGTAGACCTGTCCGAACTGGCCGCCTGCGACGCGATGATGGACCGGATCCTGACCGATCTCAGCGCGTAAACGCCCGCGCTAGATCCGCATTCTGGGCACGTCGTTTGGATCAAGCCGCAGCTCGATCAGCAGGGGCTTTGTGCGCGTGTCAATTGCGGTGATGGCGCTTTCCAGCGTCTCGACACTGTCCACATAGATGCCCTGCCCGCCCAGCGCGGTGCCGATTTCCGCAAAGGACGGCCAGTCGAACATCGACAGACCCGGGTCCATCTTACGGTCGAGGAACTGGATATGCTCGGCACCATAGGCGCTGTCATTGGCGACGATCACGACCAGATCCTGCTTCATGCGGACGGCTGTGTTAAACTCGTTGATCCCACCCATCATGAAGCCACCATCCCCGGTAAACAGCACGACGGGGCGGTCCTTCACGGCAAACCCGGCGCCAATGGCCACCTGAAGCCCCAGCCCGATCGAGCCGAAGTTGGTCGTGGCGATGAAGCTTTCCGCGTCAGGGGCGGAAACGCGGCACCAGACCTCGGTCATGAAGCGGCCACCGTCGGTGGTCAGGAACCGGTCTTTCGGCAGCGCTGCATCCAGACGGTCGAGCGCGTATTCGAAGTTTACAAAACCGGGCGCCGCCTTGTCGGGATTGCCTTTCGGGTGGGCGGTTAGAGCGTCTATATCCAGCTCGGCGGTGAAACCGCTGGCAGGGATTTCGGCCTCGTCCAGCCACCAGACGATATTGTCGGCGGTCAGCCCGGCATCTGCCACCAAGGCCGCGTCGGGGTGATAGTTTTTGGAGACTTCCGTCACGGTGTCATTCACCTGCACCACGCGTTTGCCCTTCATCAGCGCACCCTTGTCGGTGGTGAAGTGGTGCAAGGACGTGCCGAAGGCCACAACGCAATCGGCCTTGGCGATCGCTTCATACGCGGCGGGGGTCGAGAGGGTGCCGAAAATGTCGATGTTGAACGGGTGATCGTTGAACATCCCCTTGGCTTTCAGCGTCGTCGCCAGAGGCGCTTCCAGACGGTCGGCCAGTTTGATGATCTGATCCACCGAATCCTTGGCGCCGATCCCCGCCAGAATGATCGGGCGCTTGGCCGAAGCGATCATGCCGATGGCTTCGTCCAGATCATCGCCTTCGGGCACATGGGCCGGGGCGCTGAAGGCGGGGAAGACATGCTTTTCATGGGTCACTTCTTCCCACATGAAGTCGGCCGGCATATTCAGAACGATAGGCCGCTTTTCGACCTCGGCGCGATAGATCGCATGCGCCACGTCATAGGATGCTGTCTGGGGCGAACGCATCTGTTCAAACCCCGCGCCGGTGATCTTTACCGTCTCGCGCTGGTCGATGTTCTGCAGGTTTTGCGGGTTGGAAACAGCCGTGTCCCCGGTCAGAAGGACCATCGGCACGCGCCCCCGCACACCCTCGGTCAGGGCGGTGACACAGTTGGTCAGGGCCGGACCATGCGTGACGGTGGCAATGCCGACACTTCCGGACACGCGGCCATAGGCCAGCGCCATCAGAACGGCACTACCTTCAAACGCGACGGGGACAAACTCGCCGCTGCATTCGCGGACATAGTGATCGACCATGAACAGGTTCGCGTCGCCCATCAGGCCGAACATGGTGGTGTGATTGTGATCCACCAGCGACTGGGCGATGGATTGATATACATAAGCTGAGGCGCTCATCTATTGGACTCCCTTAGATGGACCGGGCTTCGGGTGCGGCCGGTCTCTCTTCTATTCTGGGTTCCTATGTATGTGCGCTAACATGACGAGGTCCACTGTTTTCTTGCAAATGAAACGATCCGATCAGGCGCGCGGGCGCAGGTTCTCTGGATCATACGCGCAGGTACCGATCACCTCGCCTTCACGCAGTTCATTGTGGATTTTCACCTGAAGCTTGGTTCCCGGAGCGGTCAGTTCCTGCGGCACCAGCGCCATCGCGATGTCATGCTGACAGTGATACGAGAACCCGCCCGAGGTGACACGTCCCACGATCTGACCATCGTGATAGACCGCTTCGTGCGCGATCACGGACGTCTCGCAGAAGGGCAGTTTCAGCGTGATTAGTGTCTTATACTCGCCGCTTTCCCTTTGCTGCAGCAGAGCGCCTTTGCCGATGAACTCTCGGTCTTTCATCGCCACGAAGCGATCCAACCCAGCCTCGAACGGGGTCATGTCCTTGCAGATTTCGCGGTTGATCGCGCGATAGGATTTTTCCAGCCGCATGCTTTCCAACGCCAGCGCCCCGAAGGGACGCACACCTGCTTTCAATAGCAGATCGACGATGTGGCGGTTGTAGTTGACGGGGTGGTGAATTTCCCAACCCAGCTCTCCGGTATAGCTGACCCGCAGCAGGCGCGCGCCCTTGGCATAGCCGACTTCGCCCATCTGGGCTGTCAGCCACGGGAACGCCTCGTTCGACAGATCGTTGTCGGTTAAAGGCTGAAGAATCTCACGGGAATTTGGACCCGCCAATGCGACCACGCCGTATTGCTCGGACACATCCTCGATCACAACCGAGCCATCTTTGGGCAGGCGCTTGGACAGCTCGTCCCAGTTATAGACCTGCCCATTGGGGGTCGAGACCAGATAGAACGCATCCTCGGCGTCGCGCACGATGGTATATTCGGCATCCATCCCGCCGCGGTCGTTCAGCATCAAAGACAGCGTCATCCGCCCGACTTTGGGCAGTTTGTTGGCCATCAATCCGTCCAGCCACACCGCGGCACCCGGCCCACGCACCGTAAACTTGGTCATGGGCGACATTTCGATGAACCCGGCCTGTTCACGAGTCGTCTTCACCTCGTCAGTGACGTGGTCCCATGCGTGCGTTTGACGAAAGGAATGCACCGGAATTGCCTCTTCGGGCGAGGGCGCGAACCATTTTGGAAACTCATAGCCGTTGTAGGTTGTCCAAACCGCCCCTTTAGCCGTCAACAGGTCGTACGAACCAACGGTGCGCATGGGGCGGGCCGAGGGGAAATCTTCGCCTGGAATATGCGCGTGCATGTGGTTGCCCCATGTTTCGCGCACCTTGTCCATGGTCCAGCGTTTCGAGGCGTAATCCCCGAACCGGCGGGGATCGAGCTCGGACATATCAATGGCGGCTTGTCCCTTCAGGATCCATTGTGCCAGCTGATTGCCGACCGTGCCGCCCCACAGGATTCCACCCGGCATCCCTTCGGCCAGCCACAGGTTTTCGTACCCCGGAGCCGGTCCGGCCAGCGGCAATTCGTCGGGCGTCATCTGAAACGGGCCGCGGGTGTTGGCTTTGATGCCGACCTCGCCCAGAACCGGCACGCGCTCGATGGCGCGTTCCCACTGGGTTTCCACCGCATCGAAATCCTCGGGCAGAAGGTCCGCGCCAAATTCGGGCGGCACACGGTCCTCAGCGAATAGCTTCAAATCCTTCTCAAACTCATAAGGGCCGAACTGAAGACCGCCCGTGTCTTCACGCAGATAGGCGCCATAGTCTTCGTCCCGCAGGATCGGGTATTCGGGAAGCCCTTGCTTCTTTCTGTCAATCAAATGCGGCACCGTTTCGGTGGTCCAATACTGGTGCACGATTGGGATGCAAGGCAGGTCCAGCCCCACCCGACGGGCGTTTTCCCGCGCGTAGTTTCCGGTGGCAAAAATCAGGTGCTCACAGGTGATTTCTCCTTGATTAGTGACGACTTTCCACGATCCGTCTGCAAGCTTCTCGTAACTCTGCGCCTCGGTGTTTTGATACACTTTGGCCCCTGCATCGCGGGCCAGCTTGGCCATGGCTTGCGTGATGTCGGCAGGGTTCACATAGCCATCTTCGGTATGAAGGATGCCGCCCTGAATGCTGTCGCTTTGATTCAGAAGCGGATGCACCTCGGCGATCTCTTCAGGGGTCAGCAATTTGCAGGGGACACCTGCCGCCTCGGCCACGGACAGATAGCTTTGGAATTCGTCCCAGCGTTCCGGCGTATTGGCCACGCGCAGTTGCCCGACCTTTTTCAGACCGACCGACGCGCCAAGCTTTTTCTCGACCTCGGTATAGATGCGGATCGTTTCCAGCGTCATTTTCGACACATTGTGCGACCGTACAAAAGTCACAAGCAGACCCGCCGCATGCCAGGTAGACCCCGCCGTCAGTTGCGAACGTTCCAACATGACCGCATCAGAGCACCCATGTTCCGTCAGCCCATACAAGATCGAGGCGCCAACGCAGCCGCCCCCGACAACAACGACTTTCGCATGAGACTGCATGGGATCCCTCCGGCTTCGCATTCATCTATCAAACTACTGTAGAGCCAAACCGTAGGCCGACTATTCCGAAAGCGACACGCGTTTGCCGGTCTGATGTCTTGAAAACCTGCCTTCTACCACGAGCAACGCGAAGCTGCTTGATGCTGTAGAGATTAGCAAACGGGAGAGGAAGCATTCAGCTGGCTAGGTTTCTGAAGAAGGCGTGTATGTCGTGATGGCGCGCAAGCCGCCGGCAAAGGATAGTTGGGAGCGCGCTGCAGAACTTGGCAGCGGGCTCCACCATGCTGCAAGGATGTGTTGAGCCAATTGCCGACATTTCTCGGGAAGGTGTTGTAACCCCCAAAACGCTGACATACCTTCGCGCCAATTACACACATAGTGCAAAGGATTACCGCACATGCAAACTCTTGCCACCCGGCTAACCAGCGCCGCCATTCTGGGCGCGACTTTCCTGCCCGGCTCAGCTTTCGCAGACCTGTCTACCAGTGATGTTTGGCAGCATTTCCAGCAAAGCTCGACGATCATTGGCGGCACGCTAAGTGCGGAAACGTCGGAACGTGGCGACGGCCTTGCGTTGCAAGACGTGACATTCGATCTGACTCTGCCTTTTGATGTCGGGTCCGTACGTATGGATCTGGGCGCATTCGACCTGATCGACTTGGGCGATGGCCGCGTCGAGTTGGTGATGCCCGAAAGCTCGGTCTATAGTCTGACCTATACCGACTCGGACGGCGAAAGCTTCGACGGCAACATGACCATGACCCAACAGGGTCTTAGCAACATCCTTTCTGGCACGCCCGAGGAAATCACATTCGACCAAAAGGCCGACCGGCTCGATTTTGACTTCGACGTCGATGGCTTGCCTGAAGAAATTCAGAGTATCGCCATGAACGGTTCGCTTATTGCCTTCGAAGGGCAATCCGTGACCACAAAGGCAGATATGGTCTCGACCAATGTCACCTATTCGTTCGATGAGCAAAGCATGACGATGACGCAGGTGATGTCATTCGAAGGTGACGAACCGATGACTGTTGAGGGTGTCACCAAAACCGGTCGAGCCGAAGGCGACATGCAAATTGTGACTCCATCCGCCGGGGTTGATCTTGCCAATCTTGCGAAAGCTTTGCGTGACGGGCTGGCCATCGCGGGAACAAATCGCATTGCCAGCTATAGCTCGGATCAGGTCACGTCGCAGGGCGAGACCGTTATGATGTCCCAATCGTCTTCTGCTAAGAACTACGACACGACCATGAAAATTGATGCGACTGGCGTCACGATCGGAGGCCCCGCCGAAGACCTGCAGATTCAGATGGAAATGCCGATGATGCCGGGGCTTCCATTGGGCGGCAAGATCGCGTCGGTATCGGGTACGATGCAGGCTCCACTTTTGATGGATGACAGTTTTGGTCCCGCCGCAATGCGCTTTGAACTGAACGGTCTGGAGCTGGACGAAATGGTATGGGCGATGGGCGATCCCGAAGGCGTTTTGCCGCGTGATCCAATCCACCTGACGGTCGATCTGAACGGAACTCTAAAGCACAACATCGAATGGCTTGATTTCGCCAATGTAGAAGCCAGCCTCGAAGCGCTTGGGGAAATATTGCCGGTCGAGCCGGGCAGCGCGACGCTGAATGCTCTGCGGTTGTCAGCGGTAGGTGCCGAAATCACCGGCGAGGGTGCGTTTACCTTCGATTCCAGCGATCTGGAAACCTTTGGCGGCGTACCACGCCCAGAAGGCAAGCTGACTCTGCGGGCAAAAGGGTTGACCGCCCTGTCGCAGAAGCTTGAACAACTGGGCATTCCGGCCGAGCAGATCGCCGGATCGATGATGATGCTTCAGATGTTCACGGCCGAAGACGCTGAAAATGGCGATGATGCCCGCGTAACTGAAGTCGTGGTCAATCCCGATGGATCGGTATTCGCCAACGGCATGCAGCTTCAATAATCGCTGCGTCAATCAGGGCATGAAAGATATAGCCCGGCAGAAGCAAAAGCGCCTTCTGCCGGGCTAATTTGTAAGTGACGTCTCTTTTAGGCTCTGACTAAGATCCTGCGGATGTCACCGGCGAATGTCGGTTTTGTTTGACCTTCCGGGCACGCCATCGCCGCCGCCATTGCCGAATCCATTGTTCGCTTTCGAACCCTTGCCTCCGCCATTTCCGCCGCCGCCTTCACCGCCGCCAGAGCCGCCGCCTTCACCGCCGCCAGAGCCGCCGCCCTCGCCACCGCCAGAGCCGCCACCTTCGCCACCACTGCCGCCGTCTTCACCGCCACTGCCGCCGGTGCTGCCGCCCTCTTCGCCAGCGCCGCCTTCTGCAGTCGATGCATAAACAGTCGTAGACGCAATTGGTGTGATCAGAGTTGTCACCATCAATAGCGCGATCAGTCTTGTCATTTTGGTTTTCATAACTTCCCCTCCTAATACAATTTCCGCCCAACCCAGCGGGAACTAAATAATTGGCTGTACTCGAAAGCATATCAAATTAGAGCGGGAAGCTCCACTATTGTGACCAAATTGCGCCACATTCTTGCCACGATTGAATCGCGACGTGTGGCGATTTAAGTGAACAACGAAAGAATAATACAGGCGTAAATGCGACACTCGCTGCCTCACCTGACCGCTCCCATAGCTTAGGAAGTCTCAGATCATCCGAATGACGTCTTTGTCGATCGACAGCATATAGCCGCGTCTTGCGATGGTTTTCACCAGAAGTTCGCTCATCAGCTGGTTGCCCAGCGCGTCGCGCAGACGTTTGATGCGGGTGGCTCCGGCGGCTTCATCACACTCGGACGGATCGCGGCCCGAGATCAGCCCCTCAAGCTCGGACCCCGACAATACGTCCTCATCCATCCGAGCCTCTGCCAAAGCCGAGAGGGTTTCGATGGCAGCTTCGGTCAGAGTGAACTCCATATTGTTCAAATAGACCGTACGTTCTTCGCGGCTGATCAGAAGCGAATTCACGTGGATGCCAGCGCGCTCGATCTCGCCCATGCGGCGGTTCAGCCCGAAAATGGTCAGCAGGAACACCAGCGCGGCCACCAAAAGCGCGGTGGCAAAGATCAAAAGAACGAAGATCACCATACGATAGCTGGTTAGCGTGTCGGCAAAAGACGTGCCGGACTGGGCCAAAATCTCAAGCAGCTTGATTTCTGCCCCCGAGTTAAGCCCGTCATTTTCCACAAAGATCCGCTCGACCCGCGCATTAAAGGCGTTTGCATCGGGCAGGGTCATGAACAGGAACACAGCGGTTACCAGCAGGATCACGACAATCGCAACAATCCCGATAACGACCACACGATTCGACCGCTTCAGCGCATCAGTAGCGAAGGAAGAATTTTCCGGCACTCTCTTTCCTTTCCTCAAGACCTGTATCGTCAAATATGGATTGGACTTTCAAAAGGGACCAGCCATTAGCCTGTAGGCGGTCACTTATCTGCCGACGCGCTGCCTTGCGATTATCGCAGGCGTCGTCTGACAGCTCGATCACACCATAATGGAGCTTTAGCGGGTCATCCCGTTTGGCCTTGTAGTCAGCATAGCAGGCGGCCTGAGCCGTCGATGCCATGGCAACAAGAATTAGAGAGAGTGCGGTTTGTTTCATCATGCGTCGAACATGCGGCGGGTGACCCGGTTATTCAATAACAATCCCCGCTCAGACCCATTGATAGCACATAACAATCACCCGTTATTGCCTGTCTTTCAGGGGAATCCGCAT
Organism: Aliiroseovarius sp. S253; assembly: GCF_049800855.1. Classification (NCBI taxonomy): domain Bacteria; kingdom Pseudomonadati; phylum Pseudomonadota; class Alphaproteobacteria; order Rhodobacterales; family Paracoccaceae; genus Aliiroseovarius; species Aliiroseovarius sp. S253. The sequence goes on from NZ_JBNAFW010000002.1 coordinate 381,757, forward strand.
GTTGAGGACATGACAAGCGCCTGCTCGCGCCGATCCAACAGAAAGGAGGATCCCATGATCCGCAATTCAACACCTCGCTCTTTTGCTAAACTTATTCTCAGCGGCGTTTTGGCCGCCTCGCTAAGCACTGCACCCGCTCAGGCCCGTGATGCCACTGATGGCGATGATACGGCCGCCTTCATTGCGGCGCTTCTGGGGTTGGTCACGTTGGGAGTGCTGCTGTCCGGCAATGACGACGAACCAGCGTATCCCCGCGGCTACGTCACAAACCCCTACACGCCATCATACCCCGTTGCGAAACCCCCGCGCCCACGCCACCCCAAGGGCGTAAACAAATTCCACAAGCTGCCGTCGAACTGCTTGCGGGAATACAAAACGCAAACCGGTCGTAAAATCATGTTCGGCAACAAATGCCTGAATCAAAAATTCAAGTACGCCCACGAACTGCCGCGCACCTGCAAACGCACCGTAGTCGTGAAGAACCGCAAGGGCGTCTACGTCACGCGCCACGGATACGCGCCCCAATGCCTCAGCAAACGCGGTTACCGCGCTGTGAACAAGTAAGCAGATAAATCGAGCAGCGGCGCGCCGGTCCCTTTTACTTTTCGCGCCGTTAAACTTGGCAGAGGCTTCGGCCTCTGCCCTTTTTGCTTGCGAGGCCGGACACTTTGGGCCACCCCAAGAGAATGACAAAAACTGTTCCTGATTTCAGCTTTGAAACTGCCGCGATGGATCGTGGCTTTCGCCTTATCGCCGGCGTGGACGAGGTTGGGCGCGGCCCGCTGGCCGGTCCCGTCACCGCTGCAGCCGTCATATTGAACCCCGACGACATCCCCGAAGGACTAAACGATTCCAAAAAGCTGTCCGCCAAACGTCGCGAGGCGCTGTGGGATGCAATCCACGAGAAAGCCAGCGTGTGCATCGCCCATGCCTCGGTCGAAGAGATTGACGAACTGAACATCCTGCGCGCGAGCCACCTAGCGATGGAGCGCGCGGTCGCGGGACTGTCCCAACAGGCGGATTACTTGTTGATCGACGGAAACCAAATTCCGCGCGGTCTGACTGGGCCTTTGGAAACCATCGTGAAAGGCGACGCGCGTTCCGTGTCGATTTCCGCCGCCTCGATCGTAGCAAAAATTGCCCGCGATCAGATCATGGTGGATTTGGCGCAACAGTTCCCCGGTTACGGCTGGGAGACAAACGCCGGATACCCGTCAAAAAGCCACAGGTTGGCGCTTCAAAATCTTGGGGTGACCCCACACCATAGACGTTCTTTCAAGCCCGTACACAATATCTTGTATCAACAAGAAAATGTAAGTGACTGATTCAAAAAAGAATTTGACGAAGAATCATCTTTGAATCATCCTGACCTCATCAAAACGAGCGTGAAAACACGCCGCTGATAAGAGCGCAAAATGCGCCGGTACATGAGGCAGATATGGTAACTAAAACCAAGACAAAGGCGGCTGTAGAGCTGCCCCTGAACCAGATTCTTGATGGCGACTGCATCGAAGTGATGAACAGTCTTCCAGAGAACTCGGTCGATATGATCTTCGCGGATCCCCCCTATAACTTGCAGCTGAAAGGTGAACTTCACCGCCCGGACAACTCGAAAGTCGACGCCGTCGATGACGATTGGGACCAGTTCGACAGCTTCAAGGCATATGACCAGTTCACTCGCGCTTGGTTGAAAGCCGCGCGCCGCATCCTGAAACCGAATGGCGCGATTTGGGTCATTGGTTCGTATCACAATGTGTTCCGCATGGGCGCTGAGCTTCAGAACCAAGGCTATTGGATCCTGAACGACGTCATCTGGCGCAAGTCGAACCCGATGCCGAACTTCCGCGGTAAGCGCTTTACCAATGCGCACGAAACGATGATCTGGGCCTCGAAATCCGAAGGCGCCAAGTACACGTTTAACTATGAAGCACTGAAAGCACTGAACGAAGGTGTTCAGATGCGTTCCGACTGGGTTCTGCCGATTTGCACAGGCCACGAGCGCCTGAAAGACGAAAACGGCGACAAAGCCCACCCGACCCAGAAACCCGAAAGCTTGCTGCATCGCGTTCTGGTCGGCGCCACCAACCCCGGGGATGTGATCCTTGATCCGTTCTTTGGCACCGGCACCACTGGTGCAGTTGCGAAGATGCTGGGCCGTGACTTCATCGGTATCGAACGCGAAGCCGCCTATCGCAAGGTCGCCGAAAAGCGCATCTCAAAAGTGCGCAAGTTCGACAAGGAAGCCCTGACCACCACGCCGTCGAAACGCGCCGAACCGCGCGTGCCCTTCGGCCAGTTGGTTGAACGCGGAATGCTGCGTCCGGGCGAAGTTCTGACCAGCCCGCGCGGGAAAACCGCAAAGGTCCGCGCTGACGGCACGCTTATTTCCGGGGAAGCCCGCGGCTCGATCCATCAGGTTGGTGCTGCGTTGGAAAGCGCGCCCAGCTGCAATGGTTGGACCTACTGGCACTTCAAGCAGGACGGAAAGAAAGCTCCGATCGACCTGCTGCGCCAGCAAATCCGCGCGGAAATGAACTAATCCACACAGAATTTGCGGCGCGCGCATCAGACGCGCCCGCACCATCAGGTACCGCCTGTGCCTGTGGCCCGCCGCCACAGCACAACCTGACTGGCCCTGCCTACTTGTTAGGCAGGGCTTTTTTTGCTTTCTGGGGGTATGATGCCGATCCTTTATTCCTTCCGCCGCTGCCCCTATGCGATCCGCGCGCGTCTGGCGATTGCCAGTGCGGGTGTGCAGGTTGAACTGCGTGAAATTCTGTTGCGCGATAAACCCGCCGCATTTCTTGACGCTTCGCCCAGCGCGACGGTGCCGTGTTTGGTCGCAAACGATCAGAAGATTGACGAAAGCTTGGATGTGATGAAATGGGCGTTGGCCCAATCTGACCCCGAAGATCTGTTGCGGATGCCAGATGCTGGGCACAACCTGATCGAAACCTTCGATGGCCCGTTCAAAAATGCACTGGATCTGACGAAATACGCGGTGCGCCATCCCGACAGCGATCCCGATCTCACACGGGCCGAAGCGATGAACATTCTGGGCGGATTAGAAGCGCAATTGTCTGAGGGCTGGCTATTTGGTGCCCACCCCACACTGGCCGACTTGGCCACCCTGCCCTTCGTGCGACAGTTTGCGAATATCAACAAACCTCGTTTCGACAGCGAGGTTACACCCAATGTTTCCGCCTGGTTAGAGACGTTTTTGGCCAGCGAGCGATTGAACTTCGTGATGACGAAGAACCCTGTCTGGAGCGACGGGGATACTCCGCTTTTGTTCCCTTAACGTATCGCAGGAGGCGGCAGAGTACCTGCCTTGTAAGCGCTCCAGTCAGTCACCTCGGGGTAATGTAGTTTGCGCCATGCGCGCACGCGCGGGTTCATCACGCGCCGCCAGACGGGCGGGATCAGCGCGGCCATCGTCATGATCGGATAGCCATAAGGAAGTTGTGGCGCTTCGGCGTCAGGATAGGTCTGCAACAGCGGAAAGCGGCGGGCAGGTTTATAGTGGTGATCCGAATGGCGCTGAAGGTTGATCAACAACCAGTTCGACGCCTTGTGATCGGCGTTCCAGCTGTGATGCGGCATCACGCGTTCGTATTTTCCGTCGCCCAGATGTTTGCGGGTCAGGCCGTAGTGCTCGACATAATTTACCAGTTCCAACTGCCAAACAGCGACAAAGGCCTGAAACGCAAAAAGCGCAAGGCCCAACCACCCACCGATCCAGACCGCCAGAATAATCGCAACAAATTGCAGCGAGCCATAGCGCCAGAAAGGGTTGGCACGGTCAAAAACAGACAGGCCGCGCCGCGCCAGCATCGCCTTTTCCGCGCGCCAAGCCGACACCGGCGCCTCAAACAGCACCCGGAAGAAAAAGCGGTGGAAGCCCTCGTTATACCGTGCGGTGACGGCGTCGCGGGTTGTACCGACATGGGGATGATGAACCAGCAGGTGTTCGGTGCGGAAATGACTGTAAAGTACGGTGGCCAGCAGCAGATCTCCCAACCAACGCTCAAACCGGTTGGATTGGTGCATCAGCTCGTGGCTGTAGACAATCCCAACCGTTCCGGACAGCACGCCAACACCGAAGAATGCTCCGAACTTCTCGACCGTCGACATGTGTTCGGCCCCGGTCACGTACCAGATCGCGCCATAGATCATCACGAATTGGATCGGGAACCAGATCATTGTGACCATACGGTACCAAAACAGGTCCGCGTCCTCGATCATCGGGTCCGCATTCTCGGTGTAGCGCCCGGTGATCGCGTCAAGCGCGGTATAGAGCCACCATGTGCCCAGCGGTGGCAGTATCAGGAACCACCCGCCCTGCGTCACCGCGATAATCACCAAAATCGGCAGGGCAATCGAGATGCCAAAGGGCGCAGCATTGCGAAAGCGCGAGATCGTGGACGCAGGAAGCATGGAGTTTGTCCTTCTGTTCCAGCACAGGCTAACGATGAATGCGTGCGCGCTCAATGCGACAGATGCGATACCGCCACGTCAAAAGCTTTCCGCATCACGGTCGGAAGGTCCGTTCGCTTGATGTCCAAAAATAGACCCTGTTTCGGCTGAATAGGTCCATTTGTCTGCACAACACGCAACGAAAGCTGCAGGTTGAAATGGGTAAAAACGTGCCGAACTTCGACGCCAGGATCCTGCCAGTCTGCCTCAAACGGAGGGTGCTCGACCACCGCGTCACCCCATTCTGCGCCCGGCCAGCCCAGCATTCCGCCAAGCAATCCTTTTTCTGGCCGACGCTCCATCAGCCACTCGCCAGCCTCGTTTCGCGCCAGATAGGCCACCCCAAACCGTGTGGGTTTCTTGGCCTTGGGCTTCTTCTTGGGAAGCTCTGCCTGTACGCCAGCGGTTCGGGCCGAACACTCTCTATTCCATGGGCAAATGCCACACGCGGGCGATTTCGGCGTGCAGATCGTGGCGCCCAGATCCATCACGGCTTGCGCGTAGTCCCCCGCCCGGTTCTGAGGTGTCAGGGTTTCGGCCAGCTGCGTCAGCTCACCCTTGGCATCCGGCAAAGGCGTTTTGACGTGAAACACCCGCGACATCACGCGTTCGACATTCCCGTCCACGACCGTTTCCGGCAGATCATAGGCAATCGCCGAGATCGCGGCCGAGGTATAGGGCCCAATCCCCGGAAGCGCCTGAAGCCCATCGCGTGTCGTGGGAAATCCGCCCAACGCGGTAACTTCGCGCGCACATTTTAACAGATTGCGTGCCCGGGCGTAGTATCCAAGCCCGGCCCATTCCCCCATAACTCGATCATCTTCAGCCCCGGCGAGATCTTGAACCGTGGGCCAAATGGACATGAATCGGGTGAAATAGTCTCTTACTGCGGCGACGGTGGTCTGCTGCAACATAATCTCGGACAGCCACACTGCGTAAGGGTCCGGCACAACACCACTTGCCCGATCGCTCGGACTGACACGCCACGGTAGTTCACGCGCATGGCGATCATACCAGCCCAGAAGCTCGGCAGTTTTCGGCCCGTCACGCACGTGTTATCTCCTATCCGTCGTTTGTTCTGGCATAGCAAAGTGAACAGCCTAGAATAAGTGAAAAGAAACGAGTCACATGCATCTGCCGATGGAAAAGCCAACCACATATCCCCGCCGCAAAAAAGGCTTCGAGCGCACCTCGTCCCTTTTGTCGGCCCGGATTCGCAAAGCGAGCGAGACCCGCGGCTTTGCGGTCACGCGTGTGCTGACCCATTGGGCTGAAATTGTCGGCGACGCGACGGCCAGAATCTCGCGCCCGGTAGACATTTCGTATGGGCGCGGCGGTATGGGTGCGACGCTGACGGTTCTGACAACCGGGGCGCAGGCGCCGATGCTGGATATGCAAAAGGATCAGCTGCGCCAGAAGGTGAACGCGGTCTATGGCTACAACGCGATTTCGCGCATTCGCATCACGCAGACGGCTTCCACCGGTTTTTCCGAAGGTCAGGCCCAATTCACCCACGCCCCAAAGAAACAACCCCAGCCCGACCCCAAGGCTTTGACGCGCGCAACCGACGCGACCAGAGACATAGGTGACGATGGGCTAAGATCCGCGCTGGAGCTTCTGGCGCGCAATGTAATTACGAAGAACAGACACGAATAAGGCTGAAAACACATGAATCGTATCCTTCCAATCCTGATTGCTGCCGTGATCGCCATTGGCGGCGCGTTTTACATGACGCAGAACAACGGCTCGCTGCCCGGCGTTTCCGTAGCTGAAGCGCAAAGCAACGACGCAGCAATCGAGCCCGCAGCTGACATGGTCTTGGGTGATGAAAATGCACCGATCACCGTGATCGAGTATGCATCCTATACTTGCCCCCACTGCGCCAACTTCCACGAGGACACCTTCAAGAAGCTGAAGCAGAATTATATCGACACCGGCAAGGTCAAGTTTATCCACCGCGAAGTCTATTTCGATCAGTTCGGCCTGTGGGCAGGTATGATCGCACGTTGCGGCGGAGACACGCGGTATTTTGGTCTGGTTGACCTGATCTATGGTGGCCAGAAAGACTGGATCGCAGATGGTTCGCCCACCACAATCGTGGCCAATCTGAAAAAACTTGGCCGCACAGCTGGCTTGACCGACGAGCAAATGGATGCCTGCTTGCAGGACGAAGCATCGGCCAAAAGCCTGGTTGCAGCTTATCAGCAAAACGCAAACGCTGATCAGATCACAGCTACCCCGTCATTCGTTATCGACGGCACCAAGTATTCGAACATGAGCTATGGTGAATTTGCTGAACTTCTCGACGAAAAGCTGGGTTCTTAAACCTTTAGGGTTAGGGTCGAAAAGGCCCTAACCCGCCAGTATCCGCGCAAGTTTGGCATCAACTGCGCTCCAATCCTCAAGCTCCAATCGAACAGGCACGGTCAACACGCGACGGCGGAAGCTGTCGGGCAAACGTACGGCGTCTTTCTCGGTCGTAACCAGTTGAGCACCCAATGCGGCGGCCTCGACTTCGAGGCGCTTCATCAGCGCATCTGTGAGGGGTTGATGGTCGGCCAATGCCTCTGCGCGAAGCAGATTCGCTCCTAGATCGCGAACCGTTGCGAAAAACTTCTCGGGCAGTCCGATGCCTGCGAACGCCAACACATCCATTCCCTGCCAGTCCATACCGGTTTGAAGTGGCTCAAGTCGTCCTGTCGCATGTGGACAGTTGATTTCGTCGCTCCATCTTTGCTTGAAAAGGCCCTGTGCACGTGCGTGCCCAATGGTCAGAAGGATATCTGCGCGCTTCATTCCGGCGCTGACCGGCTCGCGCAGGGGGCCGGCCGGAATGCAGCGTGCATTACCAAAACCTTTCACGGCATCCACGACCACAATTGACAGCGTTTTATGTACGCTCGGATTCTGAAACCCATCATCCATCAAGATGATTTCGGCGCCTGCGGCTTCTGCGGCTTGCACTCCTTTTACACGGTCGCGCGCGATCCAAGTCGGAGCAAAAGCAGCCATCAAAAGCGGCTCATCCCCGACCAGTGCTGCGCCGTGCTGACGCTCCTCCACAAGAAGCGGCCCTTCTTCGCTCCCACGATGGCCGCGCGAAACGATGTGCACAGCCTTGCCCTGTGCAATCAGCCTTTGAGCCAGCGCAATGGTGGTGGGCGTCTTCCCGGTTCCACCAGCGTTGATATTACCGACGCAAACAACGGGGACAGACGCACGATAGGCTGTATCCGCATGCGCGACGCGTCGCGCCGTACCAAATCCATAGACCCATCCAAATGGCGCCAGCAAACGTGCGCGCCAATTTGGCTTATCAGGATCGGTGAACCAATAACTGGGCGTCCGCATCAATATCCCTTTCGACTTTCAGCTTCATCCAGAAGATCCAGAAGCCGCCGCATCAAGAATTCACCAACATCGGCTCCGTTGGTGGTCACATCCCACGCAGCCATTGCCATTTCGGCCGCCTTATCCGGTGCCAGAAGATGTTCGACCTCAATCGCCAAGGTTGATGCGTCACGCACCTTGCGCGCGGCACCTGCCTGAGCCAACCGATCCAGCGATGCTGCGTGTCTTCCACCCTTTGGCCCATAAAGAACAACAGACCCTAGTGCAGCGGGATTTAGCGGATTCTTATTGGCTCCATCGGCCAAAGTTCCACCAATCAATGTGATCGCCGCAAGATGCATCCAAAGCTCGCATTCATCTGCGCGATCGACGATAAAGATCTGATCATCCCGATGAGGAACTCCGTCGTTAGAGCGGTTGGAGATTAGCCAACTGTCATCCTCAAGTCTCTCTGCCAGTTTCGAGGCATGGGCAGGATCTTCGGGGATAAGAACCAGCAAAAGGCGATGTGACTTGCGGATAAGTATCCGATGCGCGGCAAGTATTGCGCTTTCTTCGCGCGGATCAATGCCAACGGCCAACCAGACCGGTCGCGCATCCAGTTTCTGCGCAATGCGATCGCGCTCTTCAATATCACAGCTGGGCACCTGGCTTAGGGGCTGAAGAGCACCCGTAACCTGTAGCTTGTCTGTGGGAACCCCAAGGCGCACAAGTTCACGCTTCGACGCCCCATCTTTGGCAATGATCGTATCTAATTCAGCAACTGCATCACGAAGAGCCGACAGCTTAAACCGCTGCGTCAGACCTCGATCTTGCGGAGATCCCGCCCCCATCCAGACAACCGACGCGCCCTGTTGTTTCAGCGCGCCAAAAACGATCAGATCAATTTCTGGCTGCATCCAGATGACCACATCCGGCTGCCAATGCTCTAGAAAGTTGCGGATTGACGAGGGTTCAAATTTTGGGCTGACCTGATGAAGACTGCCAAGCGGTGCAGCGCCATTTGGTTGCGGGTCTGGTGTGGTCAACAGAAGCGTCACCTCACCCATTTCTGCGCTAAGGGGTGGGATAAGTGACGAAAGGGCCTCGCTTTCTGTCAGATCGGGCAGGCAAGCCCAGATGACGAACCCGTCAGGGCGTGGATGATCGGACAAACCCTTGCGCGCACGTTCAACTCTCTGCGCGCCGTCATCCAGAGGTTCTTCAAACGGTGCGCGATGTCCGGCAGTCCTCTTGCCCTGCAATGCTTGCAAGCGCCGCAAAAGCGATGATCCGATAAGCGACATGGCCGGCCTTTTTCTTGGGCGCCAATCCGGCGCATATTCCGTTTGTCAGATTACGGGAAGCCGCACTCAGGGGAAAGGCACGATCAGTGATGCCATTCGCCGCGTGCCAACATGGTGATTTGCTGAGTGATCCGTTCGAAACTGTGGCGTGCGCGCTCGGACTGGTGGCGTGCTCGTAGATAGCCGTGCACCAACCCCGTTTCATTAAACCAAACGGCTTTGCCACCGGCGCCCAGTATCGCGTCACGATAGGTTCGGCCATCATCCGCCAAGGGATCACATTCTGCTGTAATAGAGACTGTTGGAGGCAGGTCACCAAAGTCCGTATCCTCAAGCGGGGCAGCGGTTGGGTCTGGTCCGTCTGGCGGGGTTGCAAAGCGAATCGAGCTGTAGAACTTCAGATCCTCCATCGACAACATCGGCGCGTTGGCATGGTCGACATAAGACCCTTCGGACATGTCACCGCCCAGACCGGGATAGATCAAAACCTGACCGGCGATTTGAACCTGCCCACGCAAAGCATGGCAAGATGCAGCGGCCAGATTGCCGCCTGCGCTGTCACCAACCAGAACAAGCGGTCTTGGCCAAGTTAGTGACGCATACTTCACAATAGTCAGCGCATCATCAAATGCCGCGGGGTGGGGATGTTCGGGGCAAAGACGATAATCGGCGCTAACCACGCGCAGTCCGGTTTCATAGGCGATTTCGGCGCAGACATCGTCGTGACTTTCCAGCCCACCGACCACAAACCCTCCGCCATGGAAATAGACCACAGTGCCCTTGGGCTCGTTTGGTTCATAGATACGTCTTGGAACAGTTTCGATGGTCTGATCCCGCACCTCCAACCCCTCAGGGTAACCCGCGAAAAATGCGCGGCACATGTTGTCATAAACCTCGCGCTGCTGGGCAGCGGATCGGTTCACCGCATCGGGGGGATAGTGTGCGTCCGTCTCGCGAATGAAACGCCAGATTTCGTTATCGATCAGCTTTGAATAATCCATAGACGCACGCTAGGCGGCGTGGTCCAGCTTGGCAAGCTGGCGTGCGGAAAACCAGCTGGCAGCAGATAGCGCGGCGGCGGTTCCTAGGCACAGGGGCAGCCCTCCGATCTGATAGGACAGACCGGATAGAAGCGTACCGATCAGACGGCCTGCAGCGTTGGACATATAGTAAAAGCCCACATCCATCGTCACGCGCTCGGCCTTGGTGAAGGCGAGGATCAAATAGGAATGGAGCGAGCTGTTCACCGCAAAGACAAAGCCAAACACCAGAAGACCCGCCACCAAAACCGGTGTTAACCAAGGTCCGGGGAATAAAGAAACGACGGTCAACGTGCCGATCACGATTGTCAGAATGCCAACCCAGAGCGTGGCAAGGCGGGGGAAATCATGCGGGTCGCGCTGCGAGGCTTTCAACAGCTTCGGCGCCCAAGCCTGAACGGCTCCGTAGGCAATGATCCAGACCGCCATGAAACTGCCGATCAGGAAGAATGCGCTGCGGTCTCCGGCATGCGTACCGTCCGAAACGACGGCGTGAAAGTAAACTGGTATACCAACGACGAACCACACGTCGCGTGCGCCGAACAGGAACATGCGCGCCAAAGAAAGGCGGTTGATGCGAACGTCTTTCGACCAAACTTGCGAGAATTTGGCAGATTTAGAGCCTTTTGGTAGCCCAGAGGGCATGAACGCGACGACCCCGATCAAGATCGCGCTCAGCACAACCGCCATTGCAATGACGGATGGTGTGAATCCGATCAAAGCCAGCAACGCGGCCCCCATCAGGAAGCCAAATCCTTTCACCGCATTCTTTGATCCGGTCAGGATCGCCACCCAGCGAAACAGCCCGTCGCCCTCGGGCGCCAGCAACTTCACCGCGCTCTTGGACGACATCTTGGACAGATCTTTGGCAACGCCAGACATGCCCTGCACGACCATCACATAGATAACCGAGGTCACGACGGCCCAATCCGTGGACAGCTGGGACAAAGCTATCAGAGCTACAATTTGTAAGGAAAGACCCGCATAGAGCGTCGAAGTCAGGCCAAACCGCGCGGCAATCCAGCCTGCGGACAAGTTGGTGACGACGCCCATGAATTCATACAGCAGGAATAGCCACGCCAAGGTGAATGGCGAGAAGCCCAGCGTGTGGAAATGCAACAGAACCAGCATCCGCAACGCACCATCGGACAGCATGAACGCCCAATAGGCGGCTGTGACGGCGATGTATGCGGCAAGCCCCTGTTTGGGCTCAGTTAGGGTCACATTGAGGCTCCGACCATGCGGGTAACATCGGCCAGGCGGCAGGCGTAACCCCATTCATTGTCGTACCAGGCGTAGATTTTCACCTGCGTGCCATTGATCACCATGGTCGACAATGCGTCAATGATCGAGCTGCGTGGATCGTTGGTATAATCGGCGGATACAAGTGGGCGCTCTTCATAGCCCAAGATGTCCTTCAGATCACCCTCGGCAGCCTCTTTGAAGAAGGTGTTGATTTCCTCGGCTGTGGTTTCACGCTCGACCTCGAACACACAATCGGTCAGCGAGGCATTTAGCAGTGGAACCCGCACGGCGTGGCCGTTCAGGCGGCCGGTCAGCTCGGGGAAGATCTGCGTGATCGCCTTGGCCGACCCGGTCGAGGTCGGGATCAGTGAGTTCAGCGCAGACCGCGCGCGGCGCAAGTCTTTGGCGGGACGGTCCACGATGGTTTGCGTGTTGGTCACGTCGTGGATCGTCGTCATCGAGCCGTGCTTGATACCGATCCGGTCCAGAAGCACTTTCACGACTGGCGCCAGACAGTTCGTCGTGCAAGACGCCGCCGTTACAAGATCATGTCCGTCATACAGATCATCATTGACGCCATAAACAATGTTCAGGGCGTTTTCTTCTTTAACCGGGGCCGAGACGATCACCTTTTTCACGCCAGCCGAATAGTACGGGGCCAGTTTTTCGTTGGTTTTGAACGCGCCGGTACAGTCGATCACCATATCGACACCCAGCTTTTCCAGCGGCAACCCTTCCAACGTCCACGATCCGGTCAATGCCATTTCCTGTCCGTTGATCGTGATGCTGTCCTCACCTGCCGAGAACTCGGCCGGCCAGCGGCCATGCACTGTGTCCCATTCCAGCAAATGTGCGTGCTGTTCAGCATTTCCTACGGGGTCGTTCAGCAGCACGATCTCACCTGGGGCACCGTTATCGATCAGGTCCCGCAGAACCAGCTTACCCATGCGGCCAAGTCCGTTGATTGCGATACGTGTCATGTCATGCCCCTTTCAATGGTTCCTGCTCACGCGAGATACGTCGAAGGGGTAACAGATTTATGACGTCGCAAACAATGGAGTCAGAGCGAGAAGCGTGGGGACAAACTCATCGCGTGGGACGCGGTTTCCGAGGTCTGGTTCAAAGAGATGACATTGCCCTGAGAATGGGTGGAATAGCCCATGTTAGAGACACCTGGCACCACCTGCACCTCAGCCCCCTGCCCCATCAGACGCGCAATCCAGGACTTCGCGTCCGCCCGGCTTGCGGGGTCACCCGCGACAAGCCAGACCACACGACGGCCATTGTTCGCCATCCCGGCATAGTCGGTCAGCGCGGCGTCATCTGCAGACATCCGAGTCGCATCTCTGCGGGTCAGCGCCAGAATGTCAGCGTTGGCCGAGGCATCGTGGATGATCACATCGGCACGCTGCATCACCGACAGCGCGCGAAAGGTCAGTAGATCCTGTGCGCCTGATCCGATGCCCACCAGCCAGATCCCGCCCTTCTGATCCGGGTCTTCGCCAGTCAAAGACTGGTCGATCAGCTCTTCGGCTCGGACCTCGTCGCCCGCCAGGAAGGCATCGCCAATCGAGCCTTCGATCATCTGTTCCCAGAACCGACGACGGGCGCGGCCTCCGGTTACATGTGTCTCTATCTTGCCCCGAAAGCCGCTAAGAAAGCTCGCAAGACGGCCATAGCCGGAGGGCAGAAGCGACTCGATCCGAGCACGTAGGATACGAGCGATGACGGGCGCGGCGCCTCCAGTCGAGATGGCGATCGTAACGGGGCTGCGATCTACAATGGATGGCGTGATGAAATCGCACAAAGGCTTCACATCCGCCACGTTCACCAGCGCACCTTCAGCCTTGGCGGCGGCGTGAAGGAACTCGTCCCGCTCGGGAATGTCGGACGCGCCATAGGCGATGATGCAGCCTTTGAAATCGTCCTTTCGCGGCAGACGCGCATGATGCGTCACACCCGGTCGCTGCAGCAATCCCAGAAGTTCATCCTGCGGGTCTGGTTCAAAAACATGCACCACAGCTCCGGCGTCCAAGGCACGTTCAACACGCCGAGCAGCGGTTGTACCGCCCCCGTCTATGACCACTTTTCGGCCCTTTATATCCAGAAATACTGGCAGATGATCCATATCGCGCCTCCGATGAGTTGCGTGTGATATGCACCTACTTGGGAAATATTTCCATAGATTCGCCAAAACTGACCCCCCGAAAAGGACAGGACATCCACTGATCCGCATATGGAGGGTCGTTGTTCCAATATAGGCAAATTTTATGGTCTGTTTTTGCGGTGCTTCAGAGGGCATCGCCGAGTCGCCAGCACCCAGAATCTGGATATAATCGCAAGAGCTTCTGGACCTACCGCACCCCCGGTCCAAATCGGCATTTTAGGAATAAGACCAACAGGATCGCGCCAAAGACGCGTCAGCCAACCAAGCCGCAAAAACGGCCAAGGAAAAGCAACACGTGATGAGTAAACCGGAAAACATCCAGATCGACACTTCTCCGACCGTCTCGGACGAGGTACGCAAGACGACCTGCTACATGTGCGCCTGCCGATGTGGGATCAACGTACACATGAAGGACGGCAAGGTCGCCTATATCGAAGGCAACCGCGATCACCCTGTGAACAAGGGCGTTTTGTGCGGCAAGGGATCGTCCGGGATCATGCAGCATTACGCGCCATCGCGTCTGCGGGCGCCGCTGAAGCGGGTTGGCCCGCGCGGATCTGGCGAGTTCGAAGAGATCTCGTGGGACGAAGCGCTAGAGATGGCCGTTGGCTGGATGGGACCGCTGCGCAACGAAGACCCGTCGAAACTGGCGTTCTTCACCGGGCGCGACCAAAGCCAAAGCTTCACCTCGTGGTTCGCACAAAGCTATGGCACGCCGAACTACGCGGCGCATGGTGGATTCTGTTCCGTCAACATGGCGGCCGCGGGTATCTATACGATGGGCGGCGCGTTCTGGGAGTTCGGCCAGCCCGACTGGGACCGCACCAAGCTGTTCATGTTGTTCGGTGTCGCGGAAGACCACGACTCGAACCCGATCAAGATCGGTCTGGGCAAGCTGAAAGAGCGCGGCGCGCGTGTGATTGGCGTGAACCCGATCCGGTCGGGGTACAACGCGATTGCGGATGAATGGGTGGGGATCACCCCCGGCACGGACGGGCTGTTCATTCTTGCGCTGGTGCACGAGCTGTTCCGTGCAGGTCAGGTCGATCTGAACTATCTGTCGCGCTATACCAATGCGGGCTTCGTGGTGAATGAAGAGCCTAATACGGCGGAAACCGGCCTTTTCTTACGTGGCGCAACAGGCAAGCCTCAGGTCATCTGTCGCGAGACCGGAAAGCTTGCGGACTACGACACGCCCGGCGTGATGCCCGACCTTGCCGCCACCTATCGCCACGCAGGCCAAAGCCATCGCCCGGTGTTCCAGCTGATGGCCGAACGCTATCTGTCAGAGGAATACGCCCCCGACGCCGTGGCCGATCGCACCGGCATTCCCGCAGACAAAATACGCTCTATCGCAGCAGAACTTGCCCATGTGGCCTTCGAGGAAGAAATCGTTCTGGATCAGCCTTGGACCGATTGGAAGGGCGAGAAACACGACAAGATGATCGGCCGGCCGGTCAGCTTCCACGCGATGCGCGGGATTTCAGCGCATTCGAACGGGTTCCAGACCTGTCGCGCGCTGCACGTGCTGCAAATCCTGCTGGGATCGGTCGAGGTACCGGGCGGTTTCCGCTTCAAACCGCCCTACCCCAAACCCTATGACGCCCACCCCACCCCGCATGTCGGGGTGACCGTTGGTGGGCCGCTGGACGGGCCGCATCTGGGATTTGTGCGCGGGCCCGAGCATCTGGCGCTGAAAGACGACGGCAGCCCAGCGCGAATCGACAAGGCGTTCACGTGGGAGAACCCGATGTCCAGCCATGGGCTGATGCATATGGTGATCTCGAACGCACATGCCGGTGATCCGTACAAGATCGACACTCTGTTTCTGTACATGGCCAACATGGCGTGGAACTCGTCTATGAACTCGTCCGAGGTGATGCGGATGCTCACCGACAAAGACGATAACGGTAATTACGTCATCCCGCATATCATCTATTCCGACGCCTATAGCTCGGAAATGGTGGCCTATGCGGATTTGATCCTTCCGGATACGACCTATTTGGAGCGTCACGACTGTATCTCTCTGCTGGATCGCCCGATCTGTGAAGCGGATGGAGCAGCCGATGCAATCCGCTGGCCGGTGGTCGAACCCGACCGCGACGTGCGCGGGTTTCAGACGGTTCTGATCCAACTCGGCGTCAAGATGGGTCTGCCCGGTTTTGTGAATGAAGATGGGTCCGCCAAGTACGAAGATTACGCCGATTACATCGTCAACCACGAGCGTCGCCCAGGCGTCGGACCGCTGGCCGGATGGCGCGGACCGGACGGCAATGGAAAGGGCCGAGGAGAGCCTAATTCAGCCCAACTCGATAAATATATCGAAAACGGCGGCTTCTGGGTTAACCACGTCCCCGAGAACGCCAGCTTCTATAAACCGTGGAACAAGCACTATCAGGAATGGGCGGTGAAGCGCGGGATTTTCGACGTGGAATCGCCCTATGTCTTCAGCCTGTATGTCGAGCCGATGCGCAAGTTCCAGCTGGCAGCCGAAGGTTTCGGAGACCGCCAGCCCCCTGATAATCTGCGCGCGCGGATCGGCGAGACGATGGATCCGCTGCCGATCTGGTACGAACCGTTTGAAGAGGGCAACGTCGACATTGACGAGTACCCGATCCACGCCCTGACCCAGCGGCCGATGCATATGTATCACTCGTGGGGCACGCAGAACGCGTGGCTGCGTCAGATTACGGGTAAGAACTTCCTGTATCTGCCCACCAAGATCTGGAAGGAACATGGATTCAAAGACGGCGACTTTGCCACCGTGTCGTCCGTGCATGGCTCGATCACGGTGCCCGTCGCACATCACGCGGGGCTGAACGGCAACACGATCTGGACGTGGAACGCCATTGGCAAGCGCAAGGGCGCTTGGGCGCTGGACGAAGACGCGCCCGAGGCCAAGGATGGCTTCCTTCTGAACCACCTGATCAGCGAGCTTCAGCCGCCCAAGGGCGACGGTCTGCGCTGGACGAACTCGGATCCGATTACGGGGCAGGCGGCGTGGTTTGATCTGCGGGTGAAGATCGAAAAATGTGAGACTAAACCAGCGGAATCCCAGCCTGCGCATCCGCCGATCAAGTCCCCGGTCGGCAAAGGCCCCAAGACAGTGGCGAGGAAGATCTGATGACTGCTTTGCCTGAAAAAACCAACAAAAAGCTGGGTCTGGTCATCGACCTTGATACCTGTGTGGGCTGCCATGGTTGTGTGACCGCCTGTAAGGGCTGGAACACGCAGAACTATGGCGCGCCGCTGTCCGATCAGGATGCCTATGGCGCGGATCCATCGGGCACATTCCTGAACCGCGTGTTCAGCTATGAGGCCGAGAAATCCGGCTGTGCGTCGCAAACCGTGCATATGCCGCGATCCTGCTTGCACTGTGAAGACGCACCTTGTGTGACTGTGTGCCCGACCGGCGCCAGCTATAAGCGCGAAGAAGACGGGATCGTCTTGGTAAACGAAGATCGCTGCATTGGCTGTGGCCTTTGTGCTTGGTCCTGCCCCTATGGCGCGCGCGAGTTGGATCGCGACGCGGGTGTCATGAAGAAATGCACCCTGTGTGTGGACCGGATCTATAACGAAAACCTGCCCGAGGAAGACCGCGTGCCGGCCTGTGTCCGTACCTGCCCTTCTGGCGCACGCCATTTCGGAGATCTGGGCGATCCGGACAGCGACGTGTCGAAACTGGTTGCAGATCGCGGCGGGTTTGACTTGATGCCGGATCTGGGCACTAAGCCCGTAAACAAATACCTGCCACCCCGCCCCAAGGATCAGCTGGAAACAGCCCCCCTGAACGCGGTCGCGGATGAACCCAAAGGGTTCCTTGGCTGGCTGGACAAAGCGCTCGACAAGCTCTGACGGAGGAAACGGATGCATCCCGCACCCAGTGTTATCATTTTTACTACTTTTTCCGGGCTTGGCTTTGGGCTTTTGGCCTGGATGGGCCTTGGCATTCCCGAGGTCGGCGGCATGACGTTGCTCGCATTCTTTGTGATTGCATATGTGCTGGCGGCGGGTGGGCTTCTAGCCTCGACCTTCCATCTGGGTAACAAGAAGAACGCGATCTACGCCTTTAGCCAATGGCGAACCTCATGGCTAAGCCGCGAGGGCGTGGCTGCAGTTGTGACCCTCGTTCTCTTCGGTCTGATCGCTCTGGCGCGGATCTTTGTCGGCGCTGAGATGGCATTTTCCGGTGCAGTAGGCTCTGTTTGTGCGATCATCACGGTCTTCACGACGTCGATGATTTACACCCAGCTCAAGACGATCTCGCGTTGGAATCAACCTCTGACACCCGTTCTATTCCTGCTGCACGCCATCGGCGGCGGAGCCCTTCTGGCTGGCGAAGCTACGATTGCCGGGTTCCTGTTGGCCGCACTAGCCATGGTCATGTGGCTGCACTGGCAGCAAGGTGACGCACGCGCGGCCAATCGTGGCACGCTGGGCGATGCCACCGGACTGGGCCATTTGGGCGAAGTCCGTATGTTCGAAAGCGGCCACACCGGCGGCAACTATGTACTGGACGAGATGGTCTATCGCGTCGGTCGCAAACACGCGCAGAAGCTACGCATGATCGCGCTGGGTCTTGCCGCGGTTCTGCCTGCTGCCATCCTATTGCTCACCCCAGCCGGGCACGTCACCGCCTTCATCGCGCTTGCCCTGCATATCGCGGGCGCAATCGTGGGTCGTTGGCTGTTCTTCGCCGAAGCCGAGCATGTTGTGGGCCTTTATTACGGCAAGTAAGCCTTTTCATTGAACCTTCATCCCCGTGGGCCTATCACGGGGAAAAGCATTAATGAGGGCGATATGGCCAACCATCTTTACAAGCGCGACCTTCCCGATGGGCTGGACCTTGGTCCGGTCGTAGCCATCGACTGTGAAACCATGGGTCTGAACCCACATCGCGACCGTCTGTGTGTGGTGCAGATGTCGGGCGGGGACGGCAACGCCCATATGGTGCAGGTCGAGAAAGGCCAGACCAGCGCGCCCAACCTTGAGCGGATGCTGACCGACCCCAATGTGCTGAAGATTTTCCACTTTGGCCGCTTCGACATTGCCGCCATGCTGAACGCGTTCGGCGTGATCACAGCGCCTGTCTATTGCACCAAGATCGCCTCGAAACTGGTGCGGACCTATACGGATCGCCACGGGCTGCGGAACCTGCTGGATCAGCTATTGAAAGTGGATATCTCGAAACAGCAACAGATGAGCGACTGGGGCGCGGTAGAGCTGACTGAGGCTCAGCTGGATTATGCTGCATCGGACGTATTGCACCTGCACCGCCTGAGGGAAGAGCTGGACATGCGCCTGGCCCGCGAAGGTCGGACCGAAATGGCGCAGGCCTGTTTCGACTTCCTGCCGATGCGCGCTCAGCTAGATCTGGCCGGTTGGCCCGAACAGGACATCTTTGCGCATTAAGCGGCTGACTTGGAATCTGGCGTATTCGCGCTAGATAACAAACAACCCCAACGGAAGGCCCTGCATGTCCGGCACCGGCATCACATATACCCGTCTTGTGAACTGGCTGAAGATCATTCTGCCGGCCGCTGCGCTTGTGCTGTTGTCGTTGATGTTTCTGGTATCGAAATCCGTCGATCCGACCACGTCGCTGACTTATGCTCGGATCAATCTGGAAGAGCTGACGGGCGAGCAGAAGATCACCAATCCAAAGTTCTCGAGCGTGACCGAGGACGGCGCAGCGATCCAATTCAAGGCCGCCAGCGCGGCACCAGATGCCGAACGCGCCAACCATTTCAAAGCCTTAGAGCTTGTGGCGGATATCGAAACTCCGGACGGTGCGCAGGTGAACATCAAGGCTGCTCAGGCAGATATTGATGGGGAAGAAAACCGGATCGATCTGTCGGGTGGCGTGTCTTTGCACACCTCGACCGATTACTGGATCTCGACCGAAACGCTGACCACCTCGATGGATTCTACCTATATCGCCAGCAACGGACCCGTCGAAGCGACCGGCCCAATGGGTGATCTGTCGGCAGGCGATGCGGTCATTTCCCAGTCGGAAGGTGAAGGCGGCGGATATGTTCTTGTTTTCAAGGACGGGGTGAAGCTGGTATATGATCCGAAAGACAAGGGGGAACCCCGGTGATCAAACGCAGCACTTTCTATGCGCTTCTAATGGCGCTTTGCCTGCCTGTCGCGGCTTTCGCGCAGGCCAATGTGGCGTTTGGCGGACTGAAGCATGACAGCAGCTTGCCAATCGAGATCTCGGCCGACCAACTGACCGTGGATCAGGCCAGTGGGGCTGCGACATTCCAAGGCAACGTGGTGATCGGTCAAGGCGACATGCGGCTCAGCGCGGGTAAAGTGCGCGTTGAATACGTGACCGGAGCCGACACAACTGGCGAGATTTCGCGCCTTCATGCGACCGGCGGCGTAACCCTTGTGAACGGTGCGGAAGCTGCTGAGGCGCGCGAAGCGGTCTATACAATTTCCACTGGCATGGTCGTGATGACCGGTAACGTGATCCTGACACAGGGCCAGAATGCGCTGTCGTCTGACAAATTGACCGTGAACCTGAATACGGGCGCAGGTCAGATGGACGGACGCGTAAAGTCGATCATCCAAACCGGGGCGAACTGATGACCGCCCCCAATCTGACAGTTGAACAAGGCGATGCCGGACTGCGCATCATCGGATTGCGAAAAAGTTATCGCAAGAAACCGGTGATCCGCGAGGTAAACTTGGAACTGCACCGGGGCGAGGTCGTTGCTTTGCTGGGACCAAACGGTTGCGGCAAATCCACGACGTTTTACGCGATCGCTGGGCTGATCACACCCGAAGCCGGACAGGTCATCATCGACGGACATGACGTAACGCTTTTGCCGATGTACCGCCGCGCACGCCGAGGTATCGGATACCTTCCGCAGGAAATGTCGATCTTCCGCGGAATGAGCGTCGAGGACAACATTCTGTCGATCCTCGAGATCTCGACCAAAGACCGACACAAGCGCCGTGAGCGGCTAGAAGAGCTGCTGAACGAGTTCTCGATCAGCCACCTGCGCCGCACGCCCGCGATGGCCCTGTCAGGCGGTGAACGCCGCCGCTGTGAAATCGCTCGACTCTTAGCATCGAATCCCAAGTATTTGCTGCTGGACGAACCCTTCGCGGGCGTCGATCCCATCGCGGTCGGCGAGATTCGCACGCTGGTTCATGACCTGAAAAACCGTGGCATCGGCGTGTTGATCACCGACCACAACGTGCGCGAAACGCTGGAAATCGTGGATCGCGCTTATATCCTGCATGACGGTCATGTTCTGATGAGCGGAACCACCGATGAAGTGGTGAAGGATGAAAACGTCCGCCGCGTCTATCTGGGACAGAATTTCTCGATCAACTGACGAAATTGACTCCCGGTCGCTTGACAATCCCCACCGACTCGTCGCCAAATGAAGGTGATGCATGAACACGCAACCCTTCGTTCGTGCCGCGCCCATCTTGGGCTCGCACATTTGATCGCCCCGGACCTTATCGGGCGGACAAATCTCTGCAAAAACAAAACATCCCTATGTTTTAAAACGTTTTTCTCGTCTTACGCACCTGTTGCGTAGGGCTTTAATTCCTACAACGACCAAAGGAGATAGGATGCAATATCAAATCAGTGGCAAGCAGATCGACATTGGTGAAGCCCTTCAGGTTCACGTGAAAGAAGAACTTGGTGGCATTGTTCAAAAGTATGCTGAACGCCCCACCGATGCGCAGGTCATCTTCTCGAAAAGCGCACATGAATATGTCTGTGAAACCATTGTTCACCTGTCCACTGGGCTGACGGCTCAGGCAAAGGGTCACGCGACCGAAATCTATGCGGCATTCGACCAATGTGCCGAAAAAATGGAAAAGCAACTGCGCCGTTATAAGCGTCGGTTGAAAGACCATCACCGTGACCGCGTCGATCCGGTTGAAGTTTTCGGAGGATCCTCGTATATCCTCGCCAAAGAAGAAGGCCAGGAAGAGGCAGCGGACGCTACGCTCCAACCCATGATCATCGCCGAAATGGAAACGCGCATCCCGTCGCTTTCCGTTGGCGAAGCCGTCATGCAGATGGAGTTGGCCCACGCCCCCGTACTGGTTTTCAAGAATGAGAAAACTCAGGGCATGAATGTCGTCTACCGTCGTGAAGACGGAAATGTCGGCTGGATTGATCCGGTAAACAACGAAGCGTAGGCCCCCCGCCTTGGCGGGCGGGAAATTGGTCAAAAATGGAACTTGCGAACATTTTGGCGCCGTCCGCCGTAAAGGTTATTTCGATGGTGTCGTCCAAGAAGCGCCTATTTCAGGACTTGGGCGACATCGCCTTTGACTGCTACGGCATCAACTCGGAAGATGCCTTTGCAGCCCTGTCCGAGCGTGAAAACCTTGGACCGACAGGTGTGGGGCGCGGTGTTGCGCTGCCTCATGCGCGTCTTGCCGGTGTCTCGGAAGTGACGGGGTGTTTCGTGCGTGTCGAGAAGCCATTTGAATTCGACGCAGTAGATCGCCAACCGGTGGACCTGATTTTTGCGCTGTTCGCGCCCGAAGGATCTGGTGTGGACCATCTGAAAGCGCTGGCATTGGTGTCTCGATCGATGCGGGATGCGTCGATTTGTGCGAAACTCCGCGCGAATACGGATACCACCGCCCTGCACGCGCTTTTGACCGATAGCCTGTCAAACAAGGCAGCTTGATCGCAAGCCGTCAGCGTTTGTCCCAAGGCTTGAAGCCGAACATCATATAATCCCGCTGATGAGCCGCCTTCACCGCGGCTTCGACGTCATCATCATAGATCTGAGCAAGTTCGAACGGCGTGTCGATTTGAGGCGCTGGCATGTTGGGTGCGGCGAGGCCCACATCCTCTGCAAGCGAGGCCAACCCGCCTTCAAGCTCTTCTTCCCGAACGATACGGTCGGGCAACTGAAACTCTGAGAACCCTTTGATAACAGACGATTGGGTCGCCCAGGTTGCATCAACACGAATGCCGGTTTGACCTGCCAGATTTCGTCTTACGAAATCCGCGAAGGCAATAAAGGCTGTGCGATGTGCAGCTTTGTCCCAATCAGCCCCGGGCAGATGTTCGGGCAGGGGTATGTCGTAGTTCTCGCGCAATGCAGTCTTGATCTCCCAGTACGTTTCGGGACCATCTTGCAGAAAATGCGTGCAAAAAGCCGCATGAAGCCGCGCAACGGGGTGACGCACCACCGTGAAGGTCCGGTGCCCTTTATTCCTATTTTTCCATTGGCGTAGCGATTTCTGAGTGAACTCAGAAGACAGGTCTCCGAAGCTGTGCATCCAGTTCCGCACTTGTTCGACCGGCCCACCTTTGATCGGCAAGAACATAAGCGGAGCATTCTCTGCGGTAACATAGGTCGGCACTGCCGGCGGACGGCTTGGTTCGAAGTTTGGCACTTTGCCAAGGTCGAACAGATCAATATTTCGAACTGTCTCGACCAGCTCGTCCATGTTGCGGACTTTATCTGCAAGTGACTCTGGGTTCTGCTTCTTGAACTTCCCAGAAAACTTTTTGATCTCGTGTTCAGCGCCCAGAAACTTCCCCAGACCATTGATACAATCGATATCCTGAGTGTCTTCGTAATCGATGTAGAACGCCGTTTGACCGGTTTTCTGTAGTCGGTTTTTGATCTTCAGCTGGAAAGCTTTGTATTCATAAAAGAAGTTCTCGAATTCACTGGAATCAAAGCGAACGCGAAACTTCTTGGCATCCTTGCCATTTGTCAGCGCCCATTGCTGGGTGGCCCAAGCGATCCGGCGGCTGACATAGCTTTCAACCTGATTGCGCGTCAGCACCACCTTGGCGCAGCGCGGATCGTCGATCACTTCCTCAAAAATGCGCATGTCATGGTCGTGAAAGAACCTGAAACCGGAAATGCCGTCGGTGTTTTCCTTCATCTGTTCCAGCAAGTGCAGAGGGTTCTTGTCACGCTGCTTCACGGTGACGCCGAACAGCTCTTTCAGTTCGGGATTCACCATGAAATAGGGATTGAACGCCTCGCCATAGCATTGAATCCCGTCGAACTGGTCCAGATTGCTTTCCAGAAAGTTGGATCCGGTGCGCATCTCGGCGAAGATCACGAAGCAGTCGAATTTTTTGGTCATATTACTTAGTCACCAAATAGGGCGCAGCATTCGCTGGCTGAACAGGTTCGGGTGCGTAGTCGGTGGGAAAATCTCCGACAAGGTGCGGGTGCATCCCCTGGTTCTTCAGGTTTTGCAGAAATTGCCCAAAGCCGCCCAAATGGACCATCTCGGGTGTTTCGGTCAATTTGGGTCGATCTCGGGTAGATAGCTGATCCACGACATCCTGAAGCGGCTCGATCGGGTTCAGGACAAAATCGGACAGAGTTTGGATATTGATCCGTGCGCGGGCATGACCAGATCTTAGGACGCGCAGGTGTTCGCTTTCGATTTTCTGAAGACGTGCAGCTTCGCGGCGAATGTCCGAAAACTTGCCTTCCGAGAAAAACAGAGGCACAGCCCACGCACCCGTGATGACATGGATGCGGGCGTTGGCATCGCGCGTGATGTCCCACCCAATGTCTTGGTTGTCGGCTGGACCGAACTGGAAACACTGGCGTTCCCCACGCGTGTTCCAGATCAGATTGGTCAAGAAGCCGCTAGCATTGTAGTCGCGCACTTTCACCGAGGAGCAAAGCGCCCCGAAATATTCGGTCTCGCCACCCTCAAAATGCACTCCATCCGGGGCGAAAAGATGCCCGTGCACGCGTGCTTTGCCATAGCTGGACAGCCACGGCTCGAACCCGTGGAACAGTTCGGTAAAGCCTTCCAGAACAACATACGGTTCAGCGGTCAGACTGTTGCCCCATCTTTGATGTGGAAAGCGGCTTTGCATGATCAGACCGGTCCGCCCATTGGTTCGTCTGTCCAATGCTTTGGAAAAAATTCGGTCGATCTTACCCGGATTGGGCTCGGCCTCTGCGCTTAGGCTAGGGGCATCAGACAAGAAGGTATCATAGAGCCGATCAGCATGCGGCCAAATTTTACGTGCTACAAAGCAATCAGATCGCCGCAGAAGCTGTAAGTGATCGTCGTAAAACACATGCGGCTTGCCCTGATAGTCGAACTTCGACAGCGTTAGCGAACGGCTTTCGATTTTCTTCGAATGCTGGCGGGATAGGGTCTGATAATAGCTTTCATCCGGGATCCAGACCCGGCGGAAATACGCGTCGTTCACCGCGCGTCGTGGATCGTTCAGGATCGCCGAAAGGGTATCACGTGTCAGACACCACCACTGACTGCCCAGATGCGGAGAGATACCCAACGGGATCCGACGCCGATAACCGTATCGCCTTTGAAGCCGTACATAGCCGTCAAACAAGCGACGCCGGCGCTTCCATGAGAACGGAAACCGCAAGGTGAACCTTTCCGTATTCAACCCACCAACGGCCCAAGGCACGTCCTCGGTTGTGACGCTTTCGATGAAATCGGTTCTGCGCCGGGCGGCAAGATAAGCCGTCAACTCGGCGATCGGACGCAAGGGCAGGCAACTACCCGAGGCCAGAAGCACGTGCTGTACATCGGGAAACCGCTCTAACATCAGTTCCGATGCGGTCTGACTGGCTGCAACGAGCGACCACGTCCCCCATTCGCAGCGATGGCGATCGCAAAACAGGACATTGTCACGATCTGCCAAGCTTTCGACAAATCGGTCATAGGTATCGTTGTCCACGCGCTGATCAACGTGCAGCACCACGGGACAACCATGATCCGCCCAATGCCGGGCCAACTGGGTCGCGCGGTGCAGTGCATCATGCACGATCATGACGACGCCCAAGCTCATGCCCAGTTCCCCTTGGACATCAGGCCCAGTACTTCAAGCTGTCGCCAGTTAATGTATTCTTCGCTCCACTTGCACCACAGGATAGGGTCCTCGGCGATCAAGCTGCTATAGGCGCGATATTCGTCGCTATTGGCATAGTGCTGGCGTCGTTGCAGCTCTTCCTTAGATTTTTCCTGGAAGGTGTCCAGAAACTTGGTGTGGAGTAGACACCCCGACGCCTTCTCGCCTCCCGCTTCATCATAAACCAGATTTAACCCCCGCGGCAAAAGCATGTGGGTCGAGCTGATATAGGTATACGATCGATCCCACTTAATCAGTGGGATCTTGTTTAGCGCCGGAGCGCGTTCGGGCTTTTCATCAAAAAAGACCCGTGCGCGTACACCACCTTGAATCCACAGGTTCCGAAAACGTGCGTTTTTCCGAATGGTGTAGTTTCCGCTGTCGAACCAGCGTGTGATTTCAAGCGGATTTTGGCCGGCCTCATAGGGTTCAGCCCCAATTGAGCCTTCGGGATACATATCCAGAAGCATAGCGCCAAAGCTTCGGATCTCGCTTGCGTCCAGCCAATCGATCAATGCGCGCAGGGGGCGTGTGTCGCAAAACGGATAAACCAAAAGCTCATCCGTATCGACAACAAGACACCAATGGCCGTGCCCATATTTGCGTTGCAACCAGTTCAGCCAATCCACGCCAAACTTTGCGCGCTTATAGCTGGCTTCAGTCGTCCAAAGTGACACATCATCCTGTTGCGCCAGATACTCGCGCGACCCGTCATCCGATCCGTTGTCGACGATTACAAAATGGTTCACGCCCAGATCGCGATAGTATTTCAAGAAATAGGGCAATCGAACCAACTCGTTACGAAGGGTCGAAAAGACAAGGATGTCAGAGGAAGCAATTTGTGAGGTGCGATCTTGCACGCATGTCAGCTCGCGCCGTTTTCGAAACGCGCGGATTTGGTGGCGCTTGCGCTTAAGCCTTAGGCGATATGAAGTCCAAGCGCCCAAATCACGTCCTGTCTATTTGCACCTGTTGTCTGCGCGCGCGTATTCTTGTCCCGCTCTAAACCCGAGCTGCGCGCGTCTCGTTATTGCTTTTATATCCAGTATCTTAAACTTCTGCCATACGCCGCGTAAATCCTTCCTGAAAAGGAAGCGACAATGTCAGGTCCAATCTCCGGCCGACATCAGGCCAAGACGCACCAACTGCTGCCAGCCTTGGAAGCGATGGGCGTGCGGGTGCCAAAGATCCGGCGCATCCCCGATCGCGTCATAATAGGCGTCAAACTGGTCAGGCTGACCGAAATGCTCGCGCCGGCCTTTCTCTTCCTTCGACCGTTCGATCACGCTGGGCAGGAATTTGGTGTGCAACAGAACGCCAGATAGCTGTTCTTGTCCGGTGACCGCAGGCGGGCCATCCCATTCCAAGTTCAGGCGAGGTGGCAGGATCGAATGGGTCGAGTTGGCATAGGCATAGCGACGCGACCATTTAATCAAAGGGATTTTGTTCAATGTGGGCCCACGCGTGGGGTTTTGCTGAAAGAACACACGTTCACGTGCGCCGCCCTGCAGCCACAAGTTTTGCATCGGGTGCTGCCGGACCGCACGAAAGGGGCCATCATCAAACCACGGAAGAGCCTCGACCGGATTGGCATCAGCGCCAACTGATCCAGCACCCAGCGGACCTTTGGGATAGAGATCCAACATCAACGCGCCCAGCGCCTGCGCGCCTGTCGCATCTAACCTTTGCGTCAACGCCGAAAGGGTGCGCTGGTCGTGATGCGGATAGATCAGCAGCTCGTCCACATCGACGGTCAGGCACCAATGATCATGTCCATATCGAAACTGTAGCCAAGTCAGCCAATCCACACCGAACCGAGCGGACTTATAGCTGGCATCGGTGCGCCACACAGACACATCGGGCTGGTCAGCAAGATACACGGCACTTCCATCCGTGCAATCATTAGCCACGATAAGAAAATGACCGACACCTAAGCGGCGGTAGTGCGACAGGAAATGGGGTAGGCGCTGCATTTCGTTACGCAGCACGACAAAGGCCAGAACCTGATCTTTCTGGATCAGGTCCGTGCGGTTCGCAGTCTGGGTCAATTGCCGCCGAGATCTAATCGACCGCCATAAAAGGCGTCGACGTTTCTGGCGCATCCGATACGAGACCATCAGGCCGGAAACGCCACCCGTCATACAGGATTACTCGGCAGCTTTGTTCTGGGCCATCAGGTCGTGCAGATAGCTGGTGAACTCGTCCCGCAGCTCTTCACGTGCCATGCCGAAAGCCACCGTGGCCTGAAGGAATCCGGCCTTCGAGCCGCAGTCGAAACGCTGTCCGCGGAAGCGATAGCCAAAGACGTCGCGCCCCTGTGCCAGCTCTTCTGCGATGGCGTCAGTCAGCTGAATTTCTCCACCCGCACCGGATTTCTTTTCGTTCAGGCTGCGCAGTACATCCGGGGTCAGGATATAGCGGCCAATCACAGCCAGATTGGACGGTGCTTCGTCGATCGAGGGTTTTTCAACCATGCCGCGGGTCGATACCAGTTCGCCCATATCCTCTTTCACATCCAGAACACCATAGGCGCTTGCCTTTTCGGGCGGGACTTCCATGGCCGCGACCATGCATCCGCCAGTGTTCTCGTACGCATCAACCATCTGCTGCAAGCAGGGCTTTTCAGCGGCAATAACATCATCGGGCAGGATTACGGCGAAGGGCTCGTTCGCGATCAGGCGGCGTGCACACCAAACCGCGTGACCCAGACCCAATGCCTTATGCTGGCGCATATAGGCGATGGCGCCAGATTCCATGTTGGTGTCTTTCAGAACCTCAAGAAGCTCATCTTTGCCCTTCTTGCGCAGTTCCTGTTCCAACACGGGCGAGTTGTCGAAATAGTCTTCCAACGCGCCTTTTCCGCGCGAGGTCACGAAGATGAATTCTTTGATGCCAGCGGCGCGGGCTTCGTCAATCGCGTATTGGATCAGGGGCCGGTCAACCAGCGTCATGATCTCTTTCGGAATTGATTTCGTGGCAGGCAGGAACCGCGTTCCAAGTCCTGCTACGGGGAAGATCGCTTTGGTAACCTTACGCTTCATTAAATTCACCTTTGTGTACTTTGCAGCAGTACCTTTACCCCGCCATCGTCTGGTGAAAGGCCAAGGGCATCATATCAGGACTGTGCTTATTTTATTCATTCTCTAATTGATAATTCTGAAAACATCATGGTCTTTTTTTGCCATTCTAGGGCAAGGTCTGATTTTTCTCGACTCTTTTCCAGAAGGCCAAGGCGGGTGCGAGGCTACTCAATCCCAAGTTCCCGCAAGATAGCTTCGATCCGAGGGACGTCTTCTGGGTTGTTCAGCTCCCAAAACTGGCGGGATCTGGCATCAACCTCGACACATTGGATGGGCTTTTCGCGCTCAAGAAAGCGAAGCTGTTCCAACCCTTCAAGCTGTTCCAATGGCCCTGCAGGCCAAAGTGGATAGGCCGCAAGGGTCGAGGGGCGATAGGCATAGACCCCAACGTGGTGATACACTGGGGTTTGATCGTGATCCGACCAGCCATTTCCCTGCGTATAGGGGATCACTTCTTTCGAAAAATAGAGCGCCTTGCCCTCGGCCCCAAATACGGCTGTGGTCGCGCCAACCCGTCCCGCTTTACGGTCCTCTAGAAAGCCATCCAGAGCCCGCCCATCACACCGCAGAACCGGGGTCGCGACCTCGGCTGTGGGGTGGGCTTCAAGCGCGGCGACCAGTTCTTCGACGAACCACGGAGGGGTCAGGGGGGCGTCGCCCTGCAAATTGACGATGATGTCGAATTCTCCGCCCAGCGCGGTCAATGCTTCGGCGCAACGCTCGGTCCCGTTCTCGCAAGTGTCCGAGGTCATAACGACCTCGGCCCCAAAGCTTTCCGCCTCGGCCCGGATGCGGTCATCATCGGTGGCCACCACGACCCGATCCACGCCGCGCACCGCCTGCGCGGCCTCCCAGCTGCGGTGTATTAGGGTCTTTTTTTGGCCCGTCGCCCCCCGCAAGGACGCAAGCGCCTTACCCGGATACCGAGTTGAAGCGTAACGCGCCGGGATGACAATCAGCGTCGCCATCTGGGATCAGGCTTTCTTCAGCTCAACACCCGGCGCATAAGCAATGAAGAACGGGTTTTCATAGATCGGCTTGCCATAGGTCAGCGGCGTGTGGTCATCAAAGCGTACGACATCTCCGCCCGCGCCCTTCAGAACGGCATGGCCTGCTGCAGTGTCCCATTCCATCGTACGACCGACGCGGGGATACAGATCAGCCTCGCCGGTGGCGACAAGGCAGAACTTCAGCGAACTACCTGCCGATTTGCTGTCTTTCACACTGTATTTGTTGATGTAATCCTCGGTCGCTTGGTCGCGGTGCGATTTCGAGGCAACGATGAACAGCGCGTCATTGTCGGGTTTCGAGACATTGATCGGCGACAAAGTGCCCACCGTATCTTTTTGGAACGGCCCTTGCTCTTCCACGCTTTCGCCACCAGCGCGGGTGAAGAACATGCGACCTTTGGCGGGAGCATATACCACGCCACGGACCGGGGTGCCGTCTTTGACATAGGCGATGTTCACGGTGAAATCGCCGCGACGGTGAATAAACTCTTTCGTGCCGTCCAGAGGGTCCACGATCAGGAACTCGCTTGCCTGTTCGCTGTGGCTGTCGGCCTGTTCTTCCGTGACCAAAAGCACATCTGGGAACGCCGAACGCAATCCGGCCGAGATCAGAGCATCTGCCGCTTCATCTGCTGCCGTCACAGGGCTGTCGTCCGACTTGGCACGCACGTCGAAATCGTCCGAGTTGTAGATCTCCATGATCACGTCACCCGCTTCCAGGGCCAGCACACGCATAACAGTTTCCAGACGCTCAAAATCCAAGGCGAAACTCCTTAAATAAGGCCAGATCCGGCCCTGTTGATAACATTTTGCCCGCCCCTTATGATCAACCAGTAAAGGATCATCAAGAATTCCCTGCTAAAAAAGCACTGCATCACCGTTCAAGGTAGCGCCATGTTCGAGCCAAAGAAGAAACAATCGCGCCTATCCGCAGCGCTTTCGATGTTCGAGGTCATCTTCCACATGACCGCGCACAGCATTCGCAGCACGCATACAAATGCCTTCGCGGCATTGGCGCTGAATATGCTTCAGGTGATCATAATGGTCGCGGTTTTTTATGTCATGCTGACGTTGATCGGACTTCGTGGCGCCGCGCTGCGTGGTGATTTCCTGCTGTATATCATGTCCGGGGTTTTCATCTTCATCACGAATGTCAAAGCCATGGGCGCGGTTGCAGGATCCTCAGGCCCCTCGGACCCGATGATGCAGCACGCACCCATGAACACATTTGTTGCCATGGTGTCCGCTGCGCTGGGATCATTGTATATTCAGATCCTCAGCATCATCGTCGTGCTGACCATCTATCATATCGCGTTCACACCGATCGAGGTTCATCAGCCAGTTCAAGCATTTCTGATGGTTGCCCTGGCTTGGTTCAATGGTCTGTCGATTGGTCTGATCTTTCTGGCCTTAAAACCATGGTTCCCGCAGTTCACCGGGATCGCGCAGACGGTTTATACGCGAGCGAACATGTTCGCCTCTGGAAAAATGTTTGTCGCCAACTCGGCACCCTTCTATCTGGTTGCAATGATCAGCTGGAACCCACTGTTCCATATTGTCGACCAGACACGTGGCTTCGTCTTCATAAACTATAACCCGCACTACACGAACTGGATGTATCCTTTGATTTTCTCGGTCGTGTTTACGTTGCTAGGTTTGATGGCTGAGAACTATTCGCGCAAACATGTATCGGCCAGCTGGGCTGCCCGCCAATAACCTCGATTTAGGGCTTTCCGGCTGGGAAAGTGCCAAAATCGCGCAAATCCTCAAATTGACTCGTCTTTTTTGCGCCAATAGGGGCACAGGACCGCTTGCAGGGCGGTTTTAGCCTACTTATATACGCCGAGACGCCGGAGAAGGATCGCTCCTGAACCGGTAAAATTCTGGGATCTGGGGCCGATGCTTTGCAAGGTCGGTCCTGACAACATCGCCTATAGAGAGGATTTTGCGCATGGCCAAAGTCATCGGTATCGACCTCGGCACCACCAACTCGTGTGTTGCCATCATGGACGGCTCGCAGCCGCGAGTCATTGAGAACGCAGAAGGTGCACGTACCACGCCTTCGATCGTCGCCTTCAAAGATGAAGAGCGTCTGGTAGGCCAGCCGGCTAAACGTCAGGCTGTCACCAACCCCGACAACACTGTCTTCGCCGTGAAGCGTCTGATCGGACGCAACATGAACGACCCGGCTGTCGAAAAAGACAAGAAGCTGGTTCCTTACGCCATCGTAGATGGCGGCAACGGCGACGCATGGGTTGAGGCTGCCGGCGAAAAGTATTCGCCCTCGCAGATCTCGGCCTTCATTCTGGGCAAGATGAAAGAAACGGCAGAAAGCTATCTGGGTGAAGAAGTCACTCAGGCCGTGATCACCGTGCCCGCATATTTCAACGACGCTCAGCGTCAGGCCACCAAAGACGCCGGCAAGATCGCTGGTCTGGAAGTGCTGCGGATCATCAACGAACCGACAGCTGCTGCTCTGGCCTATGGTTTGGACAAAGAAGAAACCCAAACCATCGCGGTTTATGACCTTGGTGGTGGTACCTTCGACGTGACCATTCTGGAAATCGACGACGGCCTGTTCGAAGTGAAGTCGACCAACGGTGACACGTTCCTTGGTGGTGAAGACTTCGACATGCGCATCGTTCAGTATCTGGTCGATGAGTTCAAAAAGGAAAACCAGGTCGATCTGTCGAAAGACAAGATGGCTCTGCAGCGACTGAAAGAAGCCGCTGAGAAAGCCAAGATCGAACTGTCGTCGGCTTCGCAGACCGAAATCAACCAGCCGTTCATCTCGATGGGCGCTGATGGTGCACCGCTGCACATGGTCATGAAGCTGACCCGCGCCAAGCTGGAAAGCCTTGTTTCGGACCTGATCAAGCGTTCGATCAAGCCCTGTCAGGCTGCTCTGAAAGACGCTGGCCTGTCGACTGGCGACATCGACGAAGTGGTTCTGGTAGGTGGTATGACCCGCATGCCGCGCGTGATCGAAGAGGTCTCGAAGTTCTTCGGCAAGGAACCCCACAAGGGTGTAAACCCGGACGAAGTGGTTGCCATGGGTGCTGCCATTCAGGCCGGTGTTCTGCAGGGCGACGTCAAAGACGTTGTTCTTCTGGACGTGACCCCGCTGTCGCTGGGCATCGAAACGCTGGGTGGCGTGTTCACCCGCCTGATCGACCGCAACACGACGATCCCGACCAAGAAGTCGCAGATCTTCTCGACCGCGGAAGACAACCAGAACGCCGTGACCCTGCGCGTGTTCCAAGGCGAGCGTGAAATGGCTGCGGACAACAAAATCCTGGGCCAGTTCAACCTGGAAGACATCCCGCCCGCACCGCGTGGCCTGCCTCAGATCGAGGTGACCTTCGACATCGACGCCAACGGCATCGTTGAAGTGGGCGCCAAGGACAAAGGCACCGGCAAAGAGCAGAAAATCACCATCCAAGCGTCGGGCGGTCTGTCGGATGACGACATCGACGCAATGGTGAAAGACGCTGAAGCCAACGCCGAGGCCGATAAAGAGCGTAAAGAGCTTGTCGAAGCCCGCAACCAGGCCGAAAGCCTAATCCACTCGACCGAAAAGTCGATGGAAGAGCATAACGACAAGGTCGACCCGACCACGATCGAAGCCATCGAGCTGGCAATCGCCGCGCTGAAGGACGATCTGGCCAAGGAAGACGCATCTGCTGACAAGATCAAGGGCGGCGTTCAGAACGTGACCGAAGCGGCCATGAAGCTGGGCGAAGCGATCTATAAGTCGCAGCAAGAAGAAGCTGCGGGGGAAGCCTCGGAAGAGGCTGATGGCCCCTCGGCCGTTGACGATGACATCGTCGACGCTGACTTCGAAGACCTTGACGACAGCAAACGCTAAGTCGCTTAGGTGAATGGCGGGGCGGCAACGCTGCCCTGCCTCCCTCCCAAAGGGAGACGACCCCATCATGGCAAAACGTGACTATTACGACGTTCTTGGTGCCGATAAAGGTGCTTCGGCGGACGAGCTGAAGAAAGCCTATCGCAAGAAAGCCAAAGAACTTCATCCAGATCGGAATTCCGACAATCCCGACGCCGAGTCTCAGTTCAAAGAAGTGAACGAGGCCTATGACGTCCTGAAGGATGCCGAGAAGAAAGCAGCCTATGACCGCTTTGGTCACGCCGCTTTTGAAGGCGGAATGGGCGGACGCCCTGGTGGCGGACATCCCGGCCAAGGCGATTTCGCGAGCGCGTTCTCGGACGTGTTCGACGATCTTTTCGGCGACTTCATGGGTGGCCGTGGCGGAGGCCGTGCGCGTGCTCAACGCGGGTCGGATCTGCGCTATAACCTGCGTGTGACGCTGGAAGAGGCGTTCTCTGGCCTGCAGAAAACCATCAACGTGCCGACTTCGGTCGCCTGTGATGAATGTGATGGCACGGGCTCTGAAAGCGGTGCCGACCCCACCATGTGTCCGACCTGTCAGGGCATGGGCAAGGTCCGCGCGCAACAAGGTTTCTTTACCGTTGAACGCGCTTGTCCGACTTGTCAGGGCACCGGTCAGATGATCCAGAACCCTTGTAATTCCTGCCACGGGGCAGGGCGCAAGGAAAAGGAACGCTCGCTGTCGGTGAACATCCCGGCTGGTGTTGAAACCGGCACCCGTATTCGTCTGGCTGGCGAAGGCGAGGCAGGCATGCGCGGTGGGCCTTCTGGCGATCTGTATATCTTCATCGAAGTGGCGGACCATGCCATTTTCGACCGCGAAGGCACACACCTGCATTGTCGCGTCCCTGTGTCGATGAGCGCAGCTGCGCTGGGCGGCGATATCGAGGTTCCGACCATCGACGGTGGCCGCTCGCGCGTGAAGATCCCGGCGGGCAGCCAATCGGGTCGCCAGATGCGTCTGCGGTCCAAGGGTATGCCCGGCCTGCGCGGTGGCCCGAATGGTGACATGTATATCGAGCTTGCCGTGGAAACACCGGTCAACCTGACCTCTCAGCAGAAAGAACTGCTGCGCGAGTTCGAAAAACTGTCGGAAGAGAACAACCCTGAAAGCTCGAACTTTTTTACGAAAGTCAGAAGTTTCTGGGACAGCATGAAGGGCTGATTGCCCGATCAGAAGTCTAACCGCCCCGGTGTTGCATAAACGCCGGGGCGTTTTTGTTTCTGGACGACATTAACCTTTCATTCACCAGTTTTGGGGCAGGCTGAGCCCATGACTGAACACAGTGATTTCCAATTCGCCGAGATGCCGCAAAGCTTGTTCGAAACGGACGAAGCTCCGATTGTGCCGATTGATCTGAAGGCCGGCAAAATGCCGTCCTATATCAAAGATCACCGTCAACGATTGCGCGCGCGCTTCAACGAAGGCGGCGCACAGGCGATGCCGGATTATGAACTGTTAGAGCTGTTGCTGTTTCGATCCATCCCGCGCCGCGATGTAAAACCCATTGCGCGCGAACTATTGGACATTTTTGGTGACTTCAATCGTGTGGTCACAGCCCCAGCCGACCGTCTACGCGCGGTTTCGGGCGTTGGGGACACCGTCATCACGGACCTGAAGATCATCGAAGCCGCCGCCCACCGCATGGCGCGATCCAAGGTAATTCAGCGGCATGTGATTTCCAGCTGGGACGCAGTTCTGGACTATTGCCACACAACGATGGCGCATCGCGACACCGAACAATTTCGGGTGCTATTCCTAGACCGAAAGAACGTCCTGATCGCGGATGAAGAGCAGGCTAAAGGCACTGTGGATCACGTACCGGTTTACCCCCGCGAAGTAGTGAAACGAGCCTTGGAGCTGAATGCCTCGGCCCTTATCTTGGTACATAACCACCCGTCTGGCGATCCGACCCCATCAGACAGCGATATTCAGATGACGGCACAGGTGAATGACGCGGCGAAAGCTCTGGGAATTGCCCTGCATGATCACCTGATCATTGGAAAATCGACCGAGTTGAGCTTTCGGTCTGAAGGGTATCTGTAGGGTCTAGTCGACCCAGATCTCGACCCGACGGTTAACGCTCCGCCCCCAGGCGCTGTCATCGCAGGCCATGGGCATTGCTTCACCAAAGGCGTCAATCTGCATGTCAACGCGGGCGGGATTGAACGCTTCCAGCTGGGCCAGAACCAGATCGCGGACCGCACGCGCGCGGCGCTCTGACAGGGATCTGTTCTGCTCGGCCGCGCCCTGACCGTCGGAAAACCCAATGAAAGACAAGCGCTTACCGTCAAACCGTCCGCTTTCCAGTGCTTCGGCCAGCAAGGCCACGTTTGAGCGCGATGGAGCATCCAGCAGGGTCGAGCCGCCTTCGAAACGGAAACTAATCGACAGGCGTTCAGATCCGGTCAACGTGCTGGTCATGCGCTGAAGCTCGGTCAGAGCAACTTCTTCCCCCGCGGTGGTAATCGCATTTGCCATCCGATCCCCCTGTGCGCGGATGGGCTGCCGGGTCAGTGCCTGATCCACAAAGCCAGCCCGCCGCGTTACAAACTGCGCGCTATCCGTACGCAGATAGGAAAGAAATTCACGCCCGATCTGGGGCAAGCGGCGCTCTGGCAGATACAGGAACATCGGCATGGTCAAGGGATAGTCTTCAGACTTGATCGACGCGCGCGAAGCATGGACCGAGAATCCGCAACTTCCCGAAAGCTCAACCACCTCACCACTGCCACGCTGAGTAAAGGTGGTCATGGCGATGCCAAAAGGATCGCGCGCAATGGCGTCGGAAAGGGTGCGGCTTGTGGGATGGATCACAACGCGGTCTGACAGGGTAACGCCCTGCGCCGCGATTACATCCTGCATAAAGACCGGACCAAATCCTTCTTCGACATCCATCATGTAGGGTGTGATCGGGGCATCTTCGCCACCCAGCTCAGACCAATTCGTGATCCTGCCGGCATAGACCGCCGCAAGCTGCGAAATTGAGATCTTGGTAACCGGATTGCCCGGCGACACGATAGGCACCAGTGCGTCCAAGGCCGCTACGCGGCTTTGGCGTGCGATGCGCAGATCACCCAGCCCGGCATCTCGTGCAAGGCTACGTTCGCGGGTGGTGGCCTGCCGCATTGATAGAACCATGTCCGCCTGTTGGCTAAGAAGATCGGCAAAGCCCTCTGAACTGGTTGTCAGCTTAATGGTAAAGCGCGCGACCTCTTGTCCGGTGCCGCCTTCCAGAAGCGTATAGAGCGTTCCAACCCCCTGAATTTCCTCGCGTTTCAAAGCGTATCCATTGCGCAGCGCGAAGCCTTCGACCAGTGCGGGGAACAGGACTGCGCCCATGTTATGCGCCCCAGAGATCGTGAGCTCTGCCACGAAAGGTCCAAGACTTGGACAGCCCGGTCCTTCACAGCTGACACCCGAGCTGTCGACCGTCAGGATCCCAAACTCGGTATCTACGCGATAGAACTCTCCATCGAAGGTCAAAAGATGGCCGGTCAGTTCGATCGAACCATCGCGCGACGTCAGCGTGACGTCCTGCGCATTGGCTGCGGAACTGCCAATCAGCGCGATCGCCAACATCGCACCGAATAGGCGTGTAAGGATATTTGGAACAGTTCGAGTCACAGGGGGACCATAGGTGTTTCGGCGTCCAGCGCCAGAGCTTCCCGACGTGAACGTAGATTTTCCAAGTTAGGGCGTGGCCAATCCGACAACGTCAAACGCTATTGGGAAGGCAGAGACATTACCGCGCTCACAATGTCCGGCGCAATCAATTTGGCCCCTGCAGGGCTGAGGTGATCGTCGTCCAGATACAGGATATGCTCCGGTCCCGCATTCATGCACCGCGCAGTATCGGCATCGCAAAAGCGCTGATGCACAGGCGCAACCGCGATTTTCTCTGACTGTTCATCAAGGGTCGCGAACATGTCCAGCAAGGGTTTTGTACGCTTGTTATAGGCAGCATGGGGCGTTGATAGTGTCTGATCTTCATTGCCCTCGAAATACATTCGCTTGGCGATCAGCTCGGGCACATTCCATCCGGCTTCTGGGATTGGTGCGACAAGGACCAAATTGAAACGGTTACTTAGACCCTCAATCTTGGCACGTAACATATCGATTTGCGGGATCTGCGAAGTAGCGGTCAGATCACGCACATCCATGCGGATACCATGTTCGATCCCACCTTCGTCGTTGTCGAAGCGCGTACCGTTCAGATAGGCCGGATAACGAGCGGCAAGGACTAACGTGTCCACACCAGTTTCTCTGGCATGCATCAAAATTGCATCGATAAACTCAGCACATTCATGGGCGGTGGATTTATGCACCCGCTCCATATTTGGCAGAGGAATGCAGCCACCATAGGATCCGACATACACGTCGCGCCCGCTTGCGTTCAGAGCTGCCACAACCTCGCCAGAGACTGCCGCAACATGACTGTCGCCCAACAACAGAACCGAGCCCGATGCGTTCGGAACCGCAAAGTGACACTCCGGTTTCGGCACATACCACGTTTTCCGTTCATCAAAATTGCAAGTGCGGTCAATCTGGTCCGTGTTCAACTTCAAAACTGCACGCGCGGCGGGTGAAAACCGGTCGGGAAGCCCTTTGTTCATATGCCCCCATGCGCCGATGCCCGCGATCAGGACAAGCCCTGCAATGCTGGTGGCAAAAACGCCTGACTGCGTTTTCAACCGCGTCTTTGGCCCCGCACGGAAGGGCTGTTCAACAAAACGCCAACTGAGCGCTGCAAGGATCAACGACAGCACCGCCAGACCAAGCATTAAGAAAAGGCTGGGTTCGGTCAGGCTGCGAATACGGGCGAAGGCGAACATGGGTTGATGCCACAGATAGGCGCTGTAGCTGATCAGGCCGACCGCGACGAAGGGTTTGGCGGACAAAAGTGCGGCGACCCGCGTGCCCTGCGTGCCAAAGAGGATAATCAGCAACACGCCGATCACAGGCAGCAGAGTGTATAGGCTGGGAAAGGGCGTCGTATCGTCAAACAGGAAAACGGACAGGGTGATGGCAAGAAGTCCCAGTGCGGCTGCTGCATCGTTTCCGGGAAGGGCGCGACGGTGCAGGGCGAAGGCGCAGAGGGAACCAGCCAAAAGCTCCCACACGCGGGCAGGGGCTAGAAAGAAGTTCGCAGCAGGGTGGCCGCGCCAGCCCCATTCGGCAAGGCCAAGACTGATCAGGGCTATCAATGTGAGGATCCAGATCACCGCGCGCCGACCAAGCTTCCACAACACGAATAGCAGAATGGGGAAGACCACATAAAACTGCTCTTCAATCGCCAAGCTCCAAGTGTGGAGAAGCGGTTTCAGGTCCGCTCCGGCTTCGAAATACCCGCTTTCCATCCAGAACAGGAAATTCGACGAGAACAGGCTAACCGCCACAAGGCTTTGGGAATAATCGCGAAGTTGCGCAGGAAGCATCCACAGAATCGCAAAGGGAATGGTGCAGACCACAACAAAAAACAGCGCAGGAAGAATACGGCGCGCACGACGTTCATAGAACTTCAGAAGGCTGAAGCGCCCACGGTCGATGTCTTCGATCAAGATCGAGGTGATCAGATAGCCGCTGATGACGAAAAAGACGTCGACGCCGACAAACCCACCTTCAAAAAGGCCAATGCCCGCGTGAAACAGGATGACCGGCAAAACGGCAACCGCACGCAAGCCATCAATCTCGGGCCGGTAAATCATAAATCAACAATATCCTGTCAAATGCCGCATTACGATAGGTCAGCTATCGGCGGTGCTGCAAGAGATTGTTGCTGCAAGCTGTTGTCGCGCCGCTTGAATGCGGCGCGACCTTATCAGGCCAGTCTGCCGTGGCAGTGCTTGAACTTTTTGCCGGACCCACAAGGGCAGGGGTCGTTGCGCGACGGGTTACCCCATGTGGTGGGATCGTTCTCGTCAAAACCTTCGGCGGCGTTCTCGGAAACTTCGGCGGCTTGTGCCAGCGCTTGCTGCTGCTGAAGCATCTGCTGCATCATGGCCTGCTGCTCTTCTTCCGTCATTGGGCGGATCTGAGACAGCTTCTGCGTCACATCGGACCGCAGACCATCCAACAGGCTCTCAAACAGCTGGAACGCTTCGGTTTTGTATTCGTTCAGCGGATCACGCTGAGCATAACCACGGAACCCAACGACCGAGCGCAGGTGATCCAGCGTCAGCAAGTGTTCACGCCACTTCGAGTCAATCGTCTGCAGGATCAGCTGCTTTTCAATCGAGCGCATGGTTTCGGGCCCGAAATCAGCGGCCTTCTTCGCCATGAACACGTCCGAGGCATCGTACAGGCGTTCGCGGATCGAATCGTCATCCACGCCTTCCTCGGCGGCCCAATCGACAACAGGCTCTTCAAAGCCCAGCTGCTCGATCACCGCAGCCTGAAGCCCGTGGGTGTCCCACTGATCGGCATAGGATTTCGGCGGCATGTACTGATCGACCAGATCATCAATCACCTGATGGCGCATGTCGCCGGCAATCTCGGACAGGTCTTCAGCTTCCATGATTTCCAGACGCTGACCAAAGATCGCCTTACGCTGATCGTTCATCACGTCATCGAATTTCAGAAGCTGCTTACGAATATCGAAGTTGCGACCTTCGACTTTGGCTTGCGCGCGCTCAAGCGACTTGTTCACCCACGGGTGCACGATTGCTTCGCCTTCCTGCATGCCAAGCGTCGACAGCACTTTTTCCAACCGCTCCGAGCCGAAAATGCGCATCAAGTCGTCTTCCAAGGACAGGAAGAAGGCCGAGCGGCCCGGGTCACCCTGACGGCCCGAACGACCGCGCAGCTGGTTGTCGATCCGGCGGCTTTCGTGACGTTCTGTGGCCAGAACAAACAGACCGCCCGCATCTTTCACCGCTTGTTCGTCAGCTTCGTGTTCCGCTTCGATCTTGGCGCGGATATCATCGGGGTTGGCATCCGGGTTCGCAGCGATGGCTTCCATCACCTTGAACTCGACGTTGCCGCCCAGCTTAATGTCGGTCCCACGACCCGCCATGTTGGTGGCGATGGTCACCGAACCCAGCTTGCCGGCGTCGGCAACAATCTGCGCCTCGCGCTCGTGTTGGCGGGCGTTCAGAACGTCGTGCTTGATCTTGGCTTGCGTCAGAAGCTGAGACAGCTCTTCCGATTTGTCGATCGAGGTCGTGCCGACCAGAACCGGTTGACCCTTTTCGTTCGACTGGTGGATTTCTTTGACGATGGCGTCGAATTTCTCGCGCTCGGTGCGATAGACGGCGTCATGTTCGTCGATCCGGGCAATCGGACGGTTGGTAGGCACTTCGACCACACCAAGGCCATAGATCTCGGCAAATTCATCTGCTTCGGTCAGGGCCGTACCGGTCATGCCGCCAAGGGTACCATACAGTCGGAAATAGTTCTGGAACGTGACCGAGGCCAACGTGACGTTCTCCGGCTGGGTTTTGCAGCCTTCTTTGGCTTCAATCGCCTGATGCAGACCTTCCGACAAACGGCGACCCGCCATCATACGGCCGGTGAATTCGTCGATCAGAACCACTTCGCCGTCACGAACGATATAGTCCTTGTCGCGGGTGAACAGCTTGTGGGCGCGCAGACCTTGGTTCACGTGGTGAACAATCGTGGTGCTTTCCGGATCATAGAGCGTCTGGCCTTCAGGCAACAGGCCGCGAGCGTGCAGCAGCTCTTCCAAGAACTCGTTGCCTTCCTCGGAAAAGGTAGCGCCACGGTTCTTTTCGTCGATGGTGTAATGCTCTTCCGTCAGCTCGGGGATCAGCGCGTCAACGGTGACATAGAGTTCCGAGCGATCCTCGGACGGGCCCGAGATGATCAGCGGCGTCCGCGCTTCGTCGATCAGGATCGAGTCGACCTCGTCCACAATCGCGAAGTTGTGTCCGCGTTGGGACATGTCCTTCAGTTCGGACTTCATGTTGTCGCGCAGATAGTCAAAGCCGAGTTCATTGTTGGTGGCATAGGTAATATCGCAGGCATAAGCCCCGCGCTTTTCGTCATCTGCCTGATGCGGATAGACAACGCCGGTGGTCATGCCCAGCGCAGCATAGACCTTGCTCATCCACTCGGCGTCACGTTTGGCAAGATAGTCGTTCACGGTGACGATATGCACGCCCTTGCCAGATAGCGCATTCAGATAGGCCGGGAAGGTAGCCACAAGGGTCTTACCTTCGCCGGTTTTCATCTCGGCAATGTTTCCTTGATGCAGGAAGATCCCACCCATCAGCTGCGTATCAAAGGCCCTAAGACCCAGCGCGCGCTTGGCGGCTTCGCGACAGTTCGCAAAAGCTTCGGGCAGGATCGCATCCAGCTTTTCGCCATCCGCCACGCGTTTCTTCAATTCTTCGGTCTTGGCGACGATGCCGTCATCCGTCAGGGCGGCGAACTCGTCCTCAAGCGCGTTGATCTTTTCGACAATGGGTCGTGTGGCCTTGATCTTGCGATCATTGGGTGTGCCAAAGACTTTACGCGCGATTTTTCCAAGCATGTTTTTTGTGCCTCAATGCGGTTTAACGCTGGTTTGACCAGAGGAAACTTGCCCGTCCCGATCCAGCCACCTATCTAAGTGCTCAAGAACCCACGCTCTTAAGCCCTTAGCGATGTAAGCGTCGGGTGTAAAACTGTCAATGTTGCCGGGGAAACCGGCCTGTTTTGAAGGATATTTTCATGCTTTATCGCCACGCGGCCGCCTTTAGCTTTGCCCTTTCGCTGACTTTGGGTGCTCCGGCCTTTGCGCAGGAAACCGCAACCGAAGAGGCCGTACCCATGGTCGAGGTTCAAGCCGACACCGTTTTGGCGACCGTAAACGGCGAAGAAATCACCGTCGCCCATGTCATCGCAGCCCGTCAGGGGTTGGCACAGCAGTTTCAAACTCTGCCTGATGATGTCCTGTTTCCGGGTCTGGTCGAACAGCTGATCCAGCAAACCGTTCTGGGGCAGGCCGTTGAAGAAATCAGCCGCCGGGGCGAGATCATTCTGGAAAACCAGCGACGCGAGATCGTGGCCTCCGAAAAAGTAGACAGCATTGCCTCCGAAGCTGTGACAGACGAGGCGCTGCAGGCTGCTTATGACGCACAATATGCGGATGCAGAGCCGTCGAAAGAGTTCAGTGCCGCACATATTCTGGTGGCCACCGAAGACGAAGCAAAAGATCTGATCACCAAGTTGGAAGGTGGTGCAGATTTTGCCGAACTAGCGAAAGAGTTCTCGACCGGTCCGTCCGGCCCCAATGGCGGAGATTTGGGCTGGTTTGGCCCTGGCATGATGGTGAAACCGTTTGAAGATGCGGTTATGGGACTTGAGAATGGCGCGGTATCCGCCCCCGTACAGACCCAATTCGGCTGGCACGTAGTCAAGCTGAACGACACCCGCATGGTTGGTGCGCCCGAGCTGGAAGAGGTTCGCGAGGAACTGGTCGCTCTGGTTGAAAACAACGCAGTCGATGCCGCCCTGCAAACGCTTCTGGACGGCGCGACGATCGAGCGCACTGAACTGGAAGGGATCGACCCTGCCGTCACGCGTGATATGACACTGCTGGACAACTGATCTTAGGGGACAAAGATGGGCAAGACGGCGAAGATCAAAAAGCTGAAAAAGAAGGTTTCCAAGCTGAAGGCCAAACTGGTCGCAGCGAAGGACCACACACATAAGGTTTCGCCGCTTGCGCCTGCAAGTTTTCCCGACCTGCCCGTTATTGCTGGGGCCAAGTTCTCGGCCGCGAAGGCAGGTGTAAAATACAAAGATCGGCTGGATGTGATGCTGGCCGAGCTTCAACCGGGCACCGCAATTGCTGGGGTGTTCACCAAATCAGCTACGCGCTCTGCTCCGGTTTTGGACTGTCAGGCCAAGCTGGGCGGCGCTTCGGACAAAGGGGCGGCCTTCTTGGTCAATGCTGGCAACTCCAATGCCTTCACCGGGGCGACCGGGGACGGGTCGGTTGCAGCTATTACTTCCGCCGTTTCAGGTGCTTTGAACGTACCCCAAGACCGC
Organism: Aliiroseovarius sp. S253; assembly: GCF_049800855.1. NCBI lineage: Bacteria > Pseudomonadati > Pseudomonadota > Alphaproteobacteria > Rhodobacterales > Paracoccaceae > Aliiroseovarius > Aliiroseovarius sp. S253. The sequence goes on from NZ_JBNAFW010000002.1 coordinate 425,182, forward strand.
GTATTCACGGCCTCAACCGGTGTGATTGGTGAACCGCTGCCCCATGACCGCATCACTGCCAAGATTGACGAGCTGAGGGGGCTTCTTGTCCCTGATGCGATGCAGGACGCCGCCCAAGCGATCCGCACCACCGACACTTTCCCAAAAGGCGCTAAGGCCGAGGTGAAGATCAGGGACCGGATCGTGCATATCGCAGGGATCGCCAAAGGCTCGGGCATGATTGCACCGGATATGGCGACCATGTTGGTGTTCATCTTTACAGACGCGAAGATCGCACAGGATGATCTGCAGGCGATGCTGTCGGAGCTAAACGAAGACAGCTTCAACGCCATCACCGTGGACAGCGACACCTCGACCTCTGACACGCTGCTGTTGGCGGCGACAGGTGCGTCGGGCGTTGAGGTCGACCAGACCAACGCCGCTTTCCGCAAAGCTCTAAACAACGTGATGCTAGATCTGGCCCATCAGGTCGTGCGTGACGGCGAAGGCGCCACGAAATTCGTCGAGGTCCGCGTGACCGGCGCGAAGTCCAATGCAGACGCGAAGGTGCATGCGCTGTCCATCGCCAACTCGCCCTTGGTGAAAACTGCGGTGGCAGGCGAGGACCCCAATTGGGGCCGTGTTGTCATGGCCATCGGTAAATCCGGCGCCTATGCCGACCGTGATCTTCTGACGATCAGGTTCGGAGACATTCTGGTCGCCGAGAAGGGCTGGGTCTCGCCGGATTATCAAGAAGAGGCCGGCGCAGATTACATGAAACAAGACGATCTGCTGATTGACGTGGATCTTGGCGTAGGTGACGGCCAAGCAACCGTCTGGACCTGCGACCTGACGCATGCGTACATCCAGATCAATGCGGATTATCGCTCGTGAAGACTGTCCTTGTTTCCGCCGTCGCCCTAATCGACCCGGACGGGCGTGTCCTGCTGGCACAACGACCCGAAGGCAAGTCCATGGCCGGTTTGTGGGAGTTTCCGGGCGGCAAGATCGAGCCCGGCGAAACGCCAGAGGCAGCTTTGGTGCGCGAGTTGCACGAAGAACTGGGCATAGAGACCTGGAACTCCTGCCTCGCGCCCTTGTCCTTCGCCAGCCACAGCTATGATGACTTTCATCTGCTGATGCCGCTGTTTGCCTGTCGGAAATGGAATGGTACACCGACCCCACGTGAGGGGCAGGTGCTGAAATGGGCGCGGGTGAACCAATTGCGTGATTTCCCGATGCCGCCTGCCGATATTCCCCTGATCCCGATTTTGCGAGATCTCCTCTAGCACTCAGTAAGTTTACCTAAGGTTTACCGACGACATGGTATCCTGAACGTGTTCAGATTCCTTGTTGGGGGTATCTCATGCTCAGAACCATCATGATTGGTAGCTACAGTATGGTGCAGGGCCAATACGTAAAGACGCTCGCGGATGGGCGTATTGTTGTCCGTGTCGGACACCACCTTCATATCGGCTGGCCTGTAACTGGCGACATGGCTGCCTGATCCGCCGCACTGCTCACAAACAAAAAGGGGACGGAAATCCGTCCCCTTTTCTTTATATTTCAAGCCGCTTGGCCAATCGCAGGGATTAGTCCAGCGAGCGTTCGACTTCTTCACGTTCGAAGATCTCGATCACGTCATTCGGACGGATGTCGTCATAGTTTTCAAACGCCATACCGCATTCCTGACCAGACAGAACCTCTTTCACTTCGTCTTTGAAGCGTTTCAGGGTCTTCAGCGTACCTTCGTGGATCACCACGTTGTCGCGCAGCAAGCGTACACCAGCCGAACGGCGGGCGACGCCCTCGGTGACCAGACAGCCAGCAACTTTGCCAACGCCCGACACTTTGAAGACTTCGCGGATTTCCGCGTAGCCGATGAAGTTCTCGCGAACTTCTGCCGACAGCAGGCCCGAGGCCGCCGCTTTCACGTCATCCACAAGGTCATAGATGACCGAGTAGTAGCGGATCTCGACGCCCTTTTGGTTGGCCGAGTTACGGGCCGAAGCGTTCGCACGAACGTTGAAGCCGATAACCGGTGCGCCCGAGGCTTCCGCCAGACCCACATCGGTTTCAGTGATCGCGCCAACACCATAGTGCAGCACGCGAACGCGGACTTCGTCGTTGCCGATCTTTTCCATCGCCTGAACGATGGCTTCGGCGGAACCCTGAACGTCGGCTTTAACCAGAATGGGCAGCTCGGCCACATCCTTGTCGGCTTTCGCCTTCGCCATCATCTGTTCCAGCGTGGTCGCAGCACCAGCAGCGGCGCGTTTGTCCTTGGCGGCTTGTTCACGATACTCGGCAATCTCGCGTGCCTGAGCTTCGGTATCTACCACGTTCAGAACGTCGCCTGCTTCGGGTGTGCCGTTCAGGCCAAGAACCTCGACCGGAACCGAAGGACCTGCTTCTTTCACGCGATCGCCATGATCGTTGACCAGCGCGCGGACCTTACCCCACTGCTCGCCCACGACGAAGATATCGCCCTGTTTCAGCGTACCGTTCTGAACCAGAACGGTGGCAACCGGACCACGGCCCACATCAAGTTGGGCTTCGATCACAGCACCAGATGCAGCGCGCGTCGGGTTGGCTTTCAGTTCCAGAATTTCCGACTGCAGCGCGATGGCTTCCAGAAGTTCATCCAAGCCCTGACCCGTGATGGCCGAAACTTCGACGTCCTGCACTTCACCCGACATCTTCTCGACGATCACTTCGTGCTGAAGAAGCTCAGTACGAACTGTATCAGGATTGGCCTCTGGCTTGTCGCATTTGTTGATCGCAACAATCATCGGAACACCAGCCGCTTTGGCGTGGTTGATGGCTTCGATGGTCTGCGGCATGACGCTGTCGTCAGCAGCCACAACAAGAACAACGATGTCCGTCACCTGCGCACCACGGGCACGCATCGAGGTAAACGCCGCGTGACCGGGCGTATCCAGGAAGCTCAGCGTCGTGCCGCTATCAGTCGTAACCTGATAGGCGCCGATGTGCTGCGTGATACCGCCAGCTTCGCCAGCCGTTACTTTCGCATCGCGGATCGCATCCAGAAGCGAGGTTTTACCGTGGTCAACGTGGCCCATAATCGTGATGATCGGGGCGCGGTCTTTCAGGTCTTCCTCTTTGTCTTCTACAGAGTCGATCACGTCTTCAACGTCAGCGTCGGAAACGCGGACGATCTTGTGACCGAACTCTTCAATGATCAGCTCGGCGGTGTCAGCGTCGATGGCTTGGTTCTGCGTAACCATCATGCCCATTTTCATGAGCGACTTCACCACATCTGCAACACGTTCGGCCATACGGTTGGCCAGCTCGGACACGATAATGGCTTCGGGGACTTGAACGTCGCGGATAACCTTTTCCCGCTCGACATTCTCACCCATAGCTTTCTGGCGCGCACGCTCTTGCTTACGGCGCATCGACGCAACCGAACGCTGACGACCGTCGCCGCCACGCATCGCTTGGTTCAGTGTCAGTTTACCCGAACGACGACCATCATCGCGGCCGCCTTTGTTGCCACGGTTCTGGCGCTCGTTCGCACCACCGCGATCATCTTTCTTACGCGGGGCGGACGAAGGTTTACCGGCGCCACGCTGTTCAGCCGCCTGTGCAGCAGCAGGATCCGCTGCCGGAGCAGGGGGCGCCTTCGAACGGGTTTTGGCTTCTTCAGCTTCGCGTTTTTTGCGGGCTTCTTCCTCGGCCTTGGCTTTCAGCGCTTCTTCACGCTCGCGCTCGGCGCGTTCCTTGGCTTCGGCTTCTTCGCGACGACGCTTGCGCTCTTCATCGCGGGCTTTTTCTTCAGCGGCGCGTTTTTCAGCTTCCTCAGCCTCGCGGGCTTTGGCAGCCTGAAGCGCCTTCATGCGGCGTTCCATTTCCGCATCCGAGATGCCAGCAGGACGCTTGCGCGGATCGCCACCGGCAGGGGCTGCGCCCGCACCACCAGCTGACGCACCCGGCTTGGGCACGACAACGCGCTTGCGTTTCGTTTCGACCACGACGTTCTTGGTGCGCCCGTGGCTGAAGCTTTGCTTCACCTGGCCGGGGCGGCTTCCGCGTAGGCCAAGGGTCTTTTTGCCGTCATTATCGCTCATCTGGTCTTCGTACCTTTCCGGCGAGCCTTCCCGCCGTCGTTGTCTTGCACAACACGCATCGCTGTCAGTTTCTGGGCTTCCTCTACAACACGAGAGGCCAAACCGCCAGACGCAAGCGCGCCATGTATCACATTTTCACGTCCAAACGCCAAACCCAGCTCGTCGCCGGTCAGACATTCAATAAACCGTCCCTCTTCGCGGGGCGGTCTGAGTTTCGATTTTCCGCGCTCGGACCCGTCCGAGGCTTGGATCAAGACTTTGGCCTGATCTTTCATCAGCCAGTCTTTAACTTTCTCATACCCAGCGATCGCTTGACCCGCTTTGCGCGCCATTGCGATCAGATGCACGACCCGATCAACATAGCTGCGCTCGAGCATCTCAAGCAGGCCGTCAGGCACAGTGACCGGCTTGCGCGCTGCGCGCGAAAACAGGCCCTTCTTAATCGCCGTAGCAATCGCCGCGCGGTTTGCCGCGACATAGATCCCACGACCCGGCAGCTTGCCCAACAGGTCAGGCACCACCATGTCATCCGGCCCCACCACAAAGCGGATCAACCCGGCCTTTGGCTGGGTTTCTCCGGTTGCGATGCAACGCCGTTCGGGCTCTTCCGGCCGCTTTTTATGTACACCACGCGTCATGCGTTGCCCTCTGAGACCTGAGATCAGGCCTCGGCCCCTTCTTCAGCGGCTTCGGCATCGGTTTCTTCACCTTCAGCGGCTTCTGCTTCCAGTTCAGCCGGGTCAACCCAGCCCAGAATGATACGCGCGGTCATGACCATGTCTTGCGCTTGCTCAAGGGTCACGCCGAACTTTTCAAGCGAGCCATCATCCTTGACGCGTTCGCCATCCACGGTGGTCCACCCACCAGCCAGCTCCCAGTCGGCACAGGTTGCGAAATCTTCCAGAGACTTCACGCCGTCTTCGGCCAGTGCTTCAACCATCTGAGCGGTCAGACCTTCGAACGCGATCAGGCTGTCTTCGACACCCATTGCGCGGGCGTTTTCCAGCGCCTTAGCGGCCTGTGCTTCCAGATACTCGCGGGCGCGGGTCTGCAGTTCGTTCGCAGTACCTTCGTCCACACCGTCGATGACCAACAGCTCGTCGACTTCGACATAGGCGACTTCTTCCAAGTTGGTGAAGCCTTCAGATACCAATAGCTGGGCAAAGAACTCGTCCAGATCAAGGGTCTCCATGAACAAAGCGGTGCGTTCGGCGAATTCTTTCTGACGACGTTCGCTTTCTTCAGCTTCGGTCATGATGTCGATATCAAGGTTCGTCAGTTGCGAGGCCAAACGTACGTTCTGACCACGACGGCCAATGGCCAACGACAGCTGTTCATCTGGAACAACGACTTCGATCTTGCCAGCTTCTTCGTCCAGAACAACTTTGGACACTTCAGCAGGCTGAAGCGCGTTCACAAGGAAGGTCGGCTGATCTTCATTCCACGGAATGATGTCGATCTTCTCGCCCTGAAGCTCGTTCACAACGGCCTGTACGCGCGAACCACGCATACCAACACAGGCACCAACCGGATCGATCGAACCGTCATAGGAAATCACAGCGATCTTAGCACGCGATCCGGGATCACGGGCAACGGCTTTGATCTCGATGATGTTGTCATAGATTTCCGGCACTTCCATCTTGAACAGCTCGGCCATGAACTCCGGAGCGGTACGCGACAGGAAGATCTGCGGGCCACGGGCTTCGCGGCGAACGTCCTTGATGTAGCAACGAATACGGTCGTTCGGGCGATAGCTTTCGCGGCCGATTTTTTCGTTGCGGCGCAGGATGGCTTCGCCAGCACCCACGTCCACGATGACGTTGCCGTATTCTTCGCGTTTGACCTGACCGTTGATGATGGTGCCGGCACGATCCTTGAATTCTTCGTACTGACGATCACGTTCAGCTTCGCGTACCTTCTGCAGGATCACCTGCTTGGCGGATTGGGCAGCGATACGGCCCATTTCGACCGGCGGAACTTCTTCGCTGTACACGTCACCCACTTCGGGGTTCTCCATATACTGCTTAGCCTGATCAACGGTGAACTCGGCCTGATAGTTTTCCAGCTCTTCATCGGCGACGACGGTGCGCACGCGGGTGAAGGTGGCGCGGCCAGTCTTACGATCGATGGTCACGCGAATGTCCATTTCCGCGCCGTAGCGCGACTTGGCTGCACGGGCCAGGCTTTCTTCCATCGCTTCGATGACCAACGAAGGGTCGATCATCTTTTCGCGGGCTACGGCCTCGGCGGTTTGCAAAAGCTCAAGCTGGTTAGCAGAAGTAATTGCCATTCTCAGTCCTCCTCGGAACCGGTGATTTCTTGAATTTCGTCAAATTGGGCTTCGTCGATCTGGCCCGCATCCTTGCGCTGACGCAGCGCCTCGCGGATCAGTTCGTCGGTCAAAACCAGCTTGGCGTCAGCCAGCCAATCAAAAACGAGGCCAATGGTGACCTCTTCGCCCTGGTTCTCGATCTCGATCAGAACCTCGTTTCCTTCTACGCCCGCAAGGTTGCCCTTGAAGCGCTTACGCCCGTCGATCAGTTCAGACGTTTCGATCTTGGCGACATAACCTGACCACGCACTGAAATCCTTCAGACGAGTCAGTGGGCGGTCGATGCCGGGCGAACCGACTTCAAGCGCATAGTTGTCTTCAATCGGGTCTTCCACATCCAAGATCGCGCTCAGCGCGGTCGAGATCTGGGCGCAGTCATCTACTTCAATCCCGCCGTCAGGACGCTCGGCCATGATCTGCAGCGTGGGCGTATTGCCGCCCATCAGACGCAGACGTACCAGTTCGAACCCCATGTCTTCGATCACGGGGCCGACAATCTCGGCCAGTCGACGGTCAATCGCGGATTTTGCAACAAGGTTGCTCACACGTATCTCCAAAACAAAAAAACGGGCCAGCGGGCCCGTCGGATTTTTCCGGTGGAGCTTTGGGGGTGGAGGCCAAAGCACCGCTGTTGAAAAGGGATATAGGGGAAAGCGGGTGAGTCTGCAAGGGACAAGAATAAGGCGAGATTTCCCGCACAATGTGGGCAAATATTAAACCCCCAATGCCTCACGCATGGTTGACAGCTTTTCCATCGTTGTCACCAGCTCGTCGGCAATCCCGCGTTCCGACAATGCGTGTCCGGCCAGATGGATCATCCGCAGATCGGACGCGGGCCAACGGCGGTGCAGTTCCCACGACATCTTCGGCGGGCAAATCATATCGTGGCGTCCCTGCACGATGGTGCCAGGGATGTGAGCGATCCGCTCCATGTCGCGCAGGATCTTGCCGTCTTCGTCCAGAAAGGCGCCGTGCCGAAAGTAATGATTTTCCAGCCGCGCAAAGGCGCGGGCATATTCCGCCGGGCTGTCAATCGTCACGCCGACATTGTGGATCGAGGCCAGCGCGTTTTCCCACCCTGTCCAAGCACGAGCAAATCGGGCTTCCTCGGCGTAGTTGCCCGAGAACAGACGGCGATGATAGGCGCTGATCATGTCGTGACGCTCTGCCTCGGGGATCAGGTTCTCAAAGCGATCCCAAAGCTCGGGCCAGAACCGCCCAGCGCCGCCGCCGTAAAACCAATCCAGCTCGGACTTTGTCGCCAGAAACACGCCGCGCAGCACCAGATGCGCCACGCGCGACGGGTGCGCCTGCGCATAGATTAGGGACAGCGTCGCCCCCCAGCTTCCGCCGAATACGATCCAGCGATCAATGCCCAGCATCGCGCGAATTTGTTCGATATCACGCAGCAAATGCCATGTGGTGTTGTGCTCGATGCTTGCATGAGGCCGCGACCGCCCGCAGCCGCGCTGGTCAAACAGAATGATGTGATAAAGCCTCGGGTTAAAGAACCGCCGCATCGCCGGGGATGACCCGCCACCCGGACCACCATGCAACACCACCACAGGAATACCTTCTGGATTGCCGGATTGTTCGACATAGATCTTGTGGCCGTCGCCCACATCCAGCATATGCCGGTCAAACGGGTCGATCGGAGGGTAGAGCCGTGCGGCTGCGCTGTTTTTTCCTGCGGCCTTATCCATAAACCCTCTATATAATGACCACGACGCGCCTGCCATCAGAAAGAAGGTATCCGATGACTGCCGAAAACCAGACCACCGTCGATCCCGCCGAAGTCGCGAAGTTCGAAGCGATGGCCGCCGAATGGTGGGATCCCACAGGCAAGTTCAAACCGCTTCACATGATGAACCCTGTGCGTCTGGATTATATCACAAACCAGATCGCTGCCGAATTTGGCCGGGATTTGAACGACGTCGAACCGTTCAAGGGTCTGCGCCTGCTGGATATCGGTTGCGGCGGCGGGCTGTTGTCGGAACCGATGGCGCGTCTTGGAGCCACCGTTATTGGCGCGGACGCGGCGGCGGGCAACATCCCGGTCGCTCAGGTCCATGCCGAGCAGATGGGGCTGGACATCGATTACCGCAATTGCACCGCCGAAAGCCTTGCTGACGCGGGCGAGCAATTCGATGTGGTTCTGAATATGGAAGTGGTCGAGCACGTGGCCGATCCGCTGGCCTATCTGACCGCTTGCCAGCAACTTCTGAAACCAGGCGGACTGATGGTCGCTTCGACCATGAACCGGAACCCGAAAAGCTATATGGTTGCAATCATCGGCGCCGAACACATCATGCGCTGGCTGCCCAAAGGCACCCACGAATGGTCGAAATTCATCACCCCGGACGAGTTGGCCGATTTGATCGCCGCCGCAGGCCTGAACGTGGTGGATCGCATGGGTATGGTCTTTAACCCACTTGCGTGGAGCTGGTCCCTGTCGTCCCAAGATCTATCGGTGAACTACGCCATGACTTCGGTGAGGCCGAAATAGGCTCTATTTTGGCGGCCGATAGGCAGCGATCGTGGTCTCGGCCAAGGTAAATCCGGCGCGACGATACAACCGTCCAGCATCACTGTCCGCATTCGCCACGATAACCGGAAGCGCATCAGGCGCGCGGGTTTTGGCCCAATCCAGGCAGGCACAAAGAAGCGCCGAGCATATCCCGCGTCGGCGATATGCCTCGTGTGTTTGCACGGATTGGTACCGGATCAGCCGGTCGTCATTGAAGATGCCCATGTCACCCGCAAGCGTGTCGCCGTCGAAAGCGCCAAACCACTGACCCAACCCTTTCGCAATCTGCTCTTGTCGCGCGACCGTTTTGTTTTTCAAAAAGGTGTCTAATCCAGCCTCGGGCACATCATTCTTCAGTAGATCCGCACGGCCGATAGCCTCGCTTTGTTGCCAATCAGATGCAGACACCAAAGGCCGGATGTTTATCCCCACTGGCATGTCAGCACGCTTCAGTTCCTGTCGCAACGCAAGCACATCGCCCTGTTCCACACGCAGCCCGGTGCATTCAAAAACGTCTTTCACAGACTGAATGCTCAGGTCGGGAATATCCCAACTGATGCAGATGTGTTTGGCCTCGGGGATGTCTGCATGGAACTGTGCAATCAGATCGTCTGCAGATTTCGGTGGCTCATAGAAAACGACGCGGTTTCCAAACCAATAGTTAGGTTCATCTGGCGTGCGCTGAACAAACCGATCGTCAAACTTCTGAATATCGGTCTGGCCAACTTGAACCATTAGGTCGGTGGCAAACTCAAGCGAGTTCATTCGACGTCGCTGAGGATTTGGCGCATCTCACGCAGAACAGGCAGCACATTACGCACGTTTTCAGCCCCGATCTGTTTCACCATGTTTGAGATAATAGGCGTGATCGCCGCCAGCGCCGCATCCCGCGCAGCCTTGCCCGAGGGCGAGATCGTGACGAATTTGCGTCGCGCGTCATCCCAATCTGGCCGGATATGCACATGCCCCGCCCATTCCAGTTTGTTCAGAGTGTTGGTCATTGCACCCCGCGTGACATGGAACGATTTGGCCAGTTGCGCGGGGCTTTTTTCTTCGCCCACGCGGGCCAAGTGATTCAGCACGGAAAAATGGCTTAGCTCCATACCCTTTGGCAGCGCTTTCGACAGACGGTTGCGCGCCAGCTGGTCGGCCATGAACATCTCGCTGAACAGGGCAACAGACAGGGTTTCGGCAGAGCTTTCGGACATCAGGGGCCTTTGAATTCTCGATCATGCGTCAGGGATGGAACGCGTTGGCGCGACCTTCCCACGTCTGCAAGGTCAAGATCAACCATTGTGATGCCCGGTGCGACACCAGCGTCGGCCAAAACTTCACCCCATGGCGACACCACCAGCGAATGGCCATAGGTTGCGCGCTTCGGGCTATGCTGCCCGCACATCGCCGGGGCCAGAATGAACACGCCGTTTTCGATCGCGCGGGCGCGCAGAAGGCTTTCCCAATGCGCAGCACCAGTGACAGGCGAAAACGCAGCGGGCACCGTGATAATTTGCGCACCAGCCTTGGCCAATGCGCGATAGAGATGCGGAAAGCGCATGTCATAGCAGATGGTCATGCCAATGGGGCAGAACTCAGTCTGGGCGACGGTCGCGCGACCTCCTGGACGATAGCCCGCGCTTTCACGATAGCTTTCAGTCGCGTCGATCTGCACGTCGAACATATGGATCTTGTCGTACCGCGCGACGATGTCCCCAAGCGGAGAGATCATGAAAGACCGGTTTGCAAAGCGTCCGTCCGGATCATCCGTTTTCAGCGCCAAGGATCCGATCAACAGCCAAATGCCCAGCGCGTGTGCTTCGTAGCGTAGGGCGGCAAGCGTCGGATCTTCGGATTCGTGATGAAGAACTTTATTTTGGTGCCGGCGGCTGGTCGAGATGATGTTCGACACTTCAGGCGTCAGAACAAACTCGGTCCCGTCCTGCGCCGCTTTCCGCACCATGTCGCGCAAAGGCCCAAGGTTCGCGGCCGGATCATCCCCGGCCGTAAACTGGATCAGCGCGACACGCATGGGTCAGCCCGCCAGCAGCGGATCAAGCTTTCCGCTGCGCTCAAGGTCGTACAAATCATCGCACCCACCCACATGGATATCGCCGATAAAGATCTGCGGCACCGTGTGACGCCCATTGGCGCGCGACATCATTTCCTGCTTGCGCTCAGGTTTCATCAGCACGTTGATCTCTTCAAATTCAACGTTCTTACTGTTCAAAAGGCGCTTAGCTGCGTGGCAAAACCCGCAGAGCGGCGAGGAATAGATAGTGACAGGCTGCATCAGGGGCTCCGTACGAGGTATCTGTGAATAGGTTTACAGCCAGTTAGGCATCCCGCGCAACGCGCGCAAGGGATAGCACCTTCACGGATTCGGCACCGGCGCGGGTTGCTGCATGCGCCGCCGCATGAAATGTCGCGCCCGAGGTCATTACATCATCCAGCAACAGCACATCGCGCCCCTGCAAAATAGCACCGTGTTTAGAGTGCGCACTGATGGCGCGATCCATGTTGGAAAAGCGATCTTCAACATTCATCCCATCATGCATGGCGGTCCGACGAAGGCGGACCAGAGCCTGAGGCGCATGCTCCAATCCGGTTTCACGCGCTAAAGCCCGCGACAGCTCGGCCGCTTGGTTGTAGCGTCGCTTCAGTCGTCGGGTCCAATGAATGGGAATGGGTACGATCAGCAGGCCGTCTTGCATGATATCCTCGCCCGCGCGGGCCAGCCACGGGGCAAAACTACGGGCAAGCTCGGGACGGTCGCCGTGTTTCAGGGCAAGGATCATACGGCGCGCATTGCCACGGTAGAGCAGGGCGGATCGCCCCTGTTTCCACGGGCGCTGCCGCGTCATGCACGCATCGCAATGCACGATGCTTCCATCGTCTTCGCCGGGCAGGGGTTCTCCGCATAGGTCACAGGACAGGCCCGTAATGAATGGTGTTTCCCGCCAGCATTCCGCACAAAGCGCAAAATCCGTATCCGTCGGCGCATCACAACTGACGCATTGCGGTGGATAAATCAGATGCAGTGCTGATTGCATTTTCGCCCCTTCCAACTATGGTCCGCCGCCATGAGACTGCCTGACGACACACCGCCAAAGCTGACCAACCGCGCCCAACTGGCGCAAAATCGCCGCCGCGCGACAGCGGACGGCATGTTCCTGCAAGAACTGGCCGCGGACGAGGTGAAGGATCGCCTGACAGAGGTTAACAGAACGTTTACCAAGCCTGCGATTGTCACCGGTTTCCCCGAGGTGTGGGCCGAAAGCTTCCCCGACGCGGTGATCGTGCCCGATGATGACATCCTGTCGCTGGAGCAGGGCGGGCATGATCTGGTGATCCACGGACTGTCGCTCCATTGGGCGAACGACCCGGTGGGGCAGATCATCCAATCCCGCCGCGCCCTGATCAATGACGGGATGTTCATGGGCGTGATGTTTGGCGGGCAAACCCTGTCCGAACTCCGTGCCATTTTGTCCGAGGTCGAGGTCGCCCGCACCGGAGGTCTGTCCCCGCGCGTGGTCCCGATGGGCGAGATCCGCGATCTTGGTGCGTTGCTTCAGCGTTCCGGACTTGCGCTGCCCGTCGCCGACAGCGCTGTGCGGCAGGTGACATATGCTGACGCTTACGCCCTGATGCGCGACCTGAAAGCGATGGGAGAGCGAAATGCGCTGGAACAGAGACTGATGTCCCCCCTGAACCGCGCCTTCTTTGACGATGTCAAAACCCGCTATGCCCAGCACTTCCCAGCAGATGACAACCGCATCACCGCCAGTTTCGAAATGATCTTTCTGACCGGCTGGGCGCCCGATGAAAGCCAGCAAAAACCCCTGCGCCCCGGTTCCGCTGCGACCCGTTTGGCGGATGCCTTGGGCACGGACGAGACCAAATTGTCCGATTGACCTGAAATATATTCTGTTTAAGTGATCTGAGACGCGAACAAGGACGTAGCCATGATTATGCAAAAGCCCACGGATCATCCCAAACTCCCCGCCCGCAAAGTCGGCGTTCTGTTCGCCAATCTCGGCACGCCTGACGGATATGACTATTGGCCGATGCGCCGTTATCTAAGCGAATTTCTGTCGGACAAGCGCGTGATCGACTATCCCGCATGGAAATGGCAGCCAATCCTTCAGACCATCATTCTGACGAAACGCCCAAAATCCTCGGGCGAGGCGTATAAATCGATCTGGAATGAAGATCTGAACGAAAGCCCTTTGATGACGATCACGAAGGCGCAAATCACTAAGCTTAGAGCCGCATTGGAAGCCAAACACGGCGCTGAGGTCATGGTGGATTTCTGCATGCGTTATGGCAATCCGTCGACCAAGTCGAAGGTACAGGAAATGGTGGCTGCCGGCTGTGACCGGATCCTCTTTTTCCCGCTTTATCCGCAATATGCTGGTGCCACGATGGGCACCGCAAACGACCAGTTCTTCCGTGCGCTGATGGAAGAAACCTGGCAGCCTGCCGCCCGCACGATCGAGCCTTACTTCGACGATCCCGCCTATGTCGACGCTTTGGCGCAGTCCGTGGAAAACGGCTATGCCGCGATGGACAAGAAGCCGGACCTGCTGGTCGTGTCATATCACGGGATGCCAGAACGCTATCTTCAGCAGGGCGATCCCTATCACTGCCAATGTCAAAAAAGCACGCGCCTGCTGAAAGAGCGTCTGGGCTGGGATGAAAGCGAGATCACCACGACCTTCCAGTCGGTCTTCGGGCCCGAGGAATGGCTGAAGCCCTATACGGTCGAGGAAGTCGCCCGTCTGGCAAAAGCTGGCAAGAAGAACATCGCCGTCATCGCGCCCGCGTTCTCCGCCGATTGCATCGAGACACTGGAAGAAATTCAGGAAGAAATCCAAGAGGCCTTCATCGAGGCCGGGGGCGAAAGCTTCACCTACATTCCCTGCCTGAATGACGATGACGCCCATATCGACGCACTGATCGGCGTGGCCGAGCGTAATTTGGGCGGCTGGCTGGGTTGAACCGCCTCAAATCCGCAAGAACCGCTGCTTCGCACAGGCCAATGCTTGTGCGCCGCTTTCCCCATGTCCATATAGGATGAAACCGAATTTGGAGGCGATATGGCGGAGAACGAATTTCCCGGCTGGCACGGCACGACAATCATTGGCGTGCGCAAAGGTGGTAAAGTAGTTGTAGCGGGTGATGGTCAGGTCAGTTTGGGCCAAACCGTTATTAAAGGCACCGCACGCAAAGTGCGGAGGTTGTCCCCCGGCGGGTTTGATGTCGTGGCTGGATTTGCGGGATCGACAGCGGATGCATTCACTCTGCTGGAGCGTCTGGAAACCAAGCTGGAAGCGACACCCGGCCAACTGGCCCGTGCCTCGGTCGAGCTGGCGAAGGACTGGCGCACCGACAAATATCTGCAAAAGTTGGAAGCCATGCTGATCGTCACCGACGGCAAGGACCTGTTCGTGATCACCGGCGCGGGCGACGTGCTGGAACCGGAACATGACGTGGCCGCGATTGGGTCAGGCGGAAACTTCGCCCTCGCCGCCGCGCGTGGCTTGATGGAAGGCGATCTGGATGCCGAAACCGTCGCGCGCAAAGCCATGGCGATCGCCGCCGATATCTGTGTCTATACCAACGGAAACCTGACGGTTGAGGAGATCAGCCAATGACCGATCTGACCCCCCGCGAGATTGTATCCGAGCTTGATCGCTTCATCATCGGCCAGAACGACGCCAAGCGCGCCGTTGCTGTCGCCCTGCGCAATCGCTGGCGTCGCAAGCAGCTGGCGGATGACCTGCGTGACGAAGTCTATCCCAAGAATATCCTGATGATCGGACCCACCGGTGTCGGCAAGACCGAAATCAGCCGCCGCTTGGCAAAACTCGCCCGCGCGCCGTTTCTGAAGGTCGAGGCCACTAAATTCACCGAAGTCGGTTATGTCGGCCGGGACGTCGAACAGATCGTGCGCGATCTGGTGGACGCCGCCATCATCCAAACCCGCGAACATATGCGCGAAGACGTGAAGACCCGCGCGGAAGAAGCCGCCGAGGATCGCGTGATCGAGGCCATCGCCGGCTCTGATGCCCGCGACGCCACCCGCGAGATGTTCCGCAAGAAGCTGCGTACCGGCGAGCTGGACGACCACGAGATCGAGCTGGAGGTCGCCGATACCTCAAACCCGATGCCAATGATGGATATACCGGGCCAGCCGGGGCAGGGCATGGGAATGCTGAACTTGGGCGACATGTTCGGCAAAGCTTTCGGACAGCGCACCGTGACAAAGAAGCTGACGGTGCGTGACAGCTATGAAGTGCTGATTTCGGACGAGGCTGACAAGCTTCTGGATGACGAAACAGTCACTAAATCGGCGCTAGAAGCCGTTGAGCAGAACGGCATCGTCTTTCTGGATGAAATCGACAAGGTCTGTGCGCGCACCGAAAACCGGGGTGGCGATGTCAGCCGCGAAGGCGTGCAACGCGATCTGCTGCCGTTGATCGAAGGTACGACCGTTTCGACCAAACACGGCGCGGTGAAAACGGATCATATCCTGTTCATCGCCTCGGGTGCGTTCCATGTCGCCAAGCCCTCGGACCTGCTGCCGGAACTTCAGGGCCGTCTGCCGATACGCGTTGAATTGCGCGCGCTGACGGAAGAGGACTTCGTCCGCATCCTGACCGAGACCGACAACGCGCTGACCCGCCAATACACGGCCCTGATGGGGACCGAGGATGTAACGGTTAGCTTCACCGATAACGGCATCGCGGCTTTGGCCAAGATCGCAGCCGAGGTGAACCAAAGCGTTGAAAACATCGGTGCGCGGCGGCTTTACACGGTGCTCGAACGTGTTTTCGAAGAGCTCAGCTTCTCGGCGCCTGATCGGGGCGGCGAAGAGGTGGTCGTGGACCAAGCCTTTGTCGACAAACATTTGGGTGCGCTCATGACATCGACCGACATCAGCCGCTACGTGCTTTGACGGGCTAGTCAGAAAGGGCCTCCTCGGTTATCCAATGGATATTCCCGAGGAGGCTGCCCCGTGCGATTTCTAGTTTTTTCTGTTGTTTTGGTGCTAACCGCCTGTGCTCCTCGCGGTACGATCACGTACCTTCCTGGCGCAGGGCAGGTTGGTGATCTGCAAAGCATCTTTGTCGCCTCAACCCGAGAACTTGACGAAAGCGGCGCGCCCACCAGCAATCGGGGCGGCGAGCTTTTGTTTGGTCAGGTTGGCGTATCGATCCCGGACGATCGCGAACCAGGAGAGATCAACTGGCCCGGTCGCAAGACGCCTGATCCGGCCGCGCACTTCCTTGTCGACAACTACGAACGATTTGCCTCGCAGCGTGCGTTTGAAACCGCGATGACGCGCTCGTTGCGCGGGCGCCGCGGTGAAGAACGCACGGCAACCGTCTTTGTCCACGGATTCAACAACCGCTTCTCGGAAGGGCTCTATCGTTTTGCGCAGTTGAACGCGGATTTGGATCTGCCGTTCCTGCCCGTGCATTATTCCTGGCCCAGCGCCGGACACCCTTTGGGCTATGGATATGACCGTGACTCGATGCTTTATGCGCGTGACGGGCTTGAGGCCACCTTGCGTTCGGTATCAAAATCCGGCGTAGACGAGGTTCTTCTGGTCGGGCATTCGATGGGCGCGCTTTTGTCGATGGAAGCTCTCCGCCAGATGGCAATCGCCGACGGTCAGAAAGGGCTAAGCAAGATTGGGGGTGTTGTCCTGATCTCGCCGGATATCGATCTGGACCTGTTCCGCCAGCAGGCAAAGCGCATCGGGAAGCTGCCTCAACCCTTCTATATCTTTACTTCTTCGCGCGATCGGGCGCTGAAACTGTCAGCGACTCTGACCGGCCAAACCACGCGTCTTGGCAACAATACCGACGTGAAGGAACTGGCCGAGCTTGATGTGACGCTTGTTGACCTGTCTGCATTCAGCGATGGCGAGGCGGACCACAGCGTCGCCTTTGCTTCTCCTGCATTTCTCCGCTTGATCAACAGCATTCCGAACCTGTCTGCCGCCATCAGTGACAGCCCCACTGTCCGGCCGGGCCTTCTGCCGGGTACGGTGTTGGTGGTTCAAAACGCGACGCGATTGGTTATTCCGAACACCGCGCCTTAACGTCGCCTGCGCAGATAAACGTAGTAGGCACCCTGCCCGCCATGTTTCAGATGCGCTTCGGTAATTTGCAGGACGTGCTGACGTAGTGGTGCGGTGTTCAGCCAGTGTGGCACTTGATGGCGTAAGACGCCGTGGCGCACAGGGATCGGACCGCCATCATCCTTGTGTTTGCCCTTGCCGGTGATCACCAGAACAAGTCGGCGGTCGGCATCGATTGCGTTCAAGATAAACCGTGTCAGCACCGGATGCGCCTGCGCAATCGTCATTCCGTGCAAATCGATCCGTGCCTCTGGCGCAAGGCGGCCCTTTTTCATTTTGCCAAAGGTGTTGCGATCCATTGCCACAGGATGCGTGGCAACGTGGTCGCGCATCGAAGGGGCCAGATCATGCGGGCTTCCTGGCTTCTTTGCCCGCTCGCCAACGCGGAATTTAGGATGCGTTACTTTGACCGGTTTCAGCGGTTGTCGAATAGGTTCTGCTGGAACGGGATCTGTTTTTCCCAAAGATGGCTTCGGCGGGCGCAGCCGGATCGTGCTTTCGGTTACCTTTTGCCAAAGCGCCTTATCATCGTCGCTCAGATTTTTGGGTCGCCTCGCCATGTCACTGATCCTCGGGCAACAGGGCATAGGCGCGCTGGATGGGAAGCAGCACGTACATGCGCCCATCATCTTTGATCTGGCCCGCCAGCTTTCCGGCCTGATCCCCAGTCCCCCAGAATATATCCGCCCGCTGGGCACCTTTGACCCGCGAACCAGTATCCTGCGCCACCATCAATCGGCGGAACGGCTCGGCCCCGTCCTTTTCCAGCCAGACCGGGGCGCCCAATGGCGTGTATTTCGGATCAATCGCAACGGACCGGTGTGCGGTGATCGAGCGGTTCATTGCCCCAAGCGGTCCCTTGCTGGCGGACACCGCCCCAATTTTGCGGAAGAAAACATAAGACGGGTTCGACATCAGCAGATCATGCCCAGCTTCCGGGTTGCGGCGCACCCAGTTCCGGATCACTGCTTGCGAGACTTGGTGTTCGTTATACACCCCGCGCCGGACAAGCTCTTTCCCAAGTGATCGAAAGCTGTGCCCATTAGATCCGCCATAGCCAAGCCGAATGCTGCCACCATCCGGCAGACGAATCCGGCCCGAGCCCTGAATTTGTAGGAACTGAAGGTCAACCGGATCGGAGACCCACGCGATCTCAAGCCCGCGTCCCTTCATTATGTCGCCTTCTTCGATGCTGCGCCGGGGCAACCAGGACTGGTTGTTCGTTACCTCGGGGGGCTTTGCATAGACCGGATAGCGATAGACCGAAGTCTCATACCGCGAGCCTTTAAGCTCGGGTTCATAATACGCAGTGAACAGGGGTGCTTTGCCGTCTTCGATTAGCAGAGGGCGGAAAAACAGCTCGAAAAAAGCTTTTCCGTCGTCCTGCGTCTGCGCCAAGGCACAGATCGGGCGCCATTGTGGTTCATCCAGATCCCGGCAGGTATCCAGAAACACGCGCAATGCGTCTTGATGGTTGTCATCTTCCCAACCATCAAGCTCTTCAAATGGAACTAATGTGATGCGCGCTTCGTCAAGTCCCGCAAAGGCGGGCATGGCCAAAAGGGCCAGCGCAAATGCCAGCCCCCGAAACATCAGCCACCCGTGGCGACAAGGTGCCAGTTCGGGTTGTCCGACCCCATGACACGGGCGAAGGTCCAGACGTCTTTCTGGCGTTTCACTTCGTTGGGGTTGCCTTCGATGATATCGCCACCCTTGTCGCGTACAACCGAAGTCAGCTCGCCTACGAACTTCACAGTGATCTCGCCTTCACGCGTGGCGGTGTCAAACGCGGCTTCTTCCAGCTTCAGCTCACGGATACCGACAAAGTTCGCCTCGACCGACAGGCCTTGCTCTTCACGCGCTTCGACAACGCTGGCGAAGGTTTCATAAACCTCGTCCGACAGGAACGGCTTAATCTGCGCCATGTCTCCCGCTTCGAACCCCATCAGGATCATTTCATAAGCACCGCGCGCGCCGCCCAGAAACTCGCCAACATTGAAGCTGGGTTCATTTGTCTTCATGGCGGCCAGCGCCAAGGCCGACGGGCTGCCTTCTTCGGCGTGGTCAAGAATGTCTTGATCCGGGCCGCCTTCGATCACTTCAAGGCTGCTGCGATCCAGCCGGCGATCATCCTGACGCGGCACGACGGGTTTTTCGAACCCTTCGCGTGTGCCAAGCACATCGCGCAGGCGCAAAATCAAAAACAGGGCAATACCGGCCAGTACAAGAAGCTGGATCAGGGAAGAGCTCATGGATACCTCTTTTCAAGCGCCATATGGAAACGCGTTCATCGGTGACATATGTAGGTGCAGTACCGGGCCAAGTCCACCGGTCACACGAAAAGGAGATCTTTTGCCATGTGGCTTTTTGCGTTGTTCATCGCCGTTCCCTTGATCGAGATTGCTCTGTTCATTCAGGTAGGCGGTGCAATCGGTCTGTGGTGGACCCTTGGTATCGTCGTGTTGACGGCAATTGTTGGTACCCAATTGATGCGGGCGCAAGGCGCTTTGGCCATGTCGCAACTGCGTGACAGTTTCGGGCAGTTGAATGATCCGACCGAGCCCTTGGCGCATGGTGCGATGATCTTGTTTTCCGGCGCGTTGCTGCTGACACCCGGTTTTTTCACCGATTTCGTTGGTTTTGCCCTGCTGGTCCCAGGTGTGCGCAGCGCCGTGTTCAACTGGGCGCGGTCGCGGGTGAAGGTTCAGACGTTCTCGATGGGGGGAATGGCTGATCAGGATGTTCGCCGCCAGCCCGGACAGGAAGAAGACGTGATTGATGGAGATTTCACCGATGTGACACCCGAGAAGCGTCCGACCCGCCACGGCGTAGAAGGTCCGTCAGGCTGGACCAAACACTGAGATCGAATGCTTCGCCATATAGATCTGCAGCCACGGGGTGAATTGATCAGGGTTCTCCGCGATTTTCGTCTCTAGTTCGGCGCGATCCAGCCAGTCCACAGCCTGAACCTCGTCCGGGTTCAAGTCCAGATTGGGCCGGGTTTCGCAATGAATGACGAACAGATCGACCACCTCGTGCTCGATCAGCCCACCGCCCACATCGGCGCGATACTCTAGGTTTTCGACCCAAATCGGATCGACACCTTTGATCCCAAGTTCTTCATCCAGCCGCCGAATTGCGCATTCACGCGGATCTTCGTCCCAATGCGGGTGGGTGCAACAGGTGTTCGCCCACAAGTTTGGCGTGTGATATTTCTCGGCCGCGCGCTGTTGGATCAGCACCTGATCCTCGCAAATCAGAAATACTGACACTGCTTTGTGCCGAAGCCCTTTCACATGCGCTTCAAGCTTTTCGACCGGGGTCAGGGTGCCATCCACCCAAGTGGGGATCATCGTCGTCATGCGGCGCTGATAGCCCCAATTTCGTTCTGACGAAACCCTTTGTTGAGGGTCCCTGCCCAACCTGCTAAGGACATTTCCGACAGTTTTTCCTGAAGGAGACAGACATGGCCGACGAAGCCGCAACGCAGACGCCCCCCGCACAGCCCAAAATGCAAGTTCTGGGTCAGTTCATTCGCGATATGTCATTTGAAAACATTCTGGCGCAAAAAGGCGTACAGGGTGAAGTTCAGCCTGACATCAACGTCGAAGTCGCGCTGGATGCCAAGAAACGCCCGACAGATCACCAGTTTGAAGTGATCACGAAATACACGATCGGCTCGAAGAACAAGGCAAACGGCGAACAGCTGTTCCTGATGGAGCTGGAGTATTCGGGCATCTTCCACGTTGAAAACGTACCGGAAGAGCAGCTGCACCCGTTCCTGATGATCGAATGCCCGCGCATGCTGTTCCCGTTCGTGCGTCGCATCGTGTCGGACATCACTCGTGACGGTGGCTTCCCGCCACTGAACCTGGATACCGTCGACTTCCTGGCCCTGTACCGTCAGGAAATCGAACGCCGCGCCGCAGCTGAAGCGGCAAGCGCACCCGTAAGCTAAGCCAAACCGAAGTCGAATAATCGACCTCGCTTAAGAAGTTACTGAAACTTCTTCCAAATTGCACCGTCGCCCAGCTTTTCCACAAAAGCATCATGGGCGGCGGTTTCTTTTTGGTGGATCCGCGAGGGCAACGGTTCCGGACGCGGGCGCGGACGCCAATCGTCATTTGCACCTCCGACACCCGATGACGCCTGATTTCCTGCCAGAACAAGGTCGGGTTGGCGGCCTCCGATCAGCTCCAGATAGACTTCAGCCAGAATTTCACTGTCCAAAAGCGCGCCGTGAAGCGTCCGCGACGAGTTGTCGATCGCATAGCGGCGGCAAAGAGCATCCAGCGAAGCGGGCGCGCCGGGAAATTTGCTGCGCGCCATGGCCAGCGTATCCAGTGCTTGCTCCCACGGGATTTGCGGAAGGCCCATCCATTTCAGTTCAGCGTTCAGGAACTTCATGTCGAAACTTGCGTTATGAATGACCAGCTTGGCATCCCCGATGAAGTCCAAAAAGGCTCGCCCGACTTCTTTAAAGATGGGTTTATCTTTAAGGATCACTTCGCCCGGTTCGGCGGGGCGGGGGCTTGCTAGAAGGTCAGGGCCAATGCCGTGCACGCCAAATGCCTCGTCCGGCATGCCGCGTTCTGGGTTGATATACTGGTGATAAGTCCGCCCGGTGGGCATGTGGTTCATCAGCTCAAGACACCCGATTTCCACAATCCGGTCGCCACTTTGGGGATCAAAGCCGGTGGTTTCGGTGTCGAGTACGATCTCACGCATCCAACTTCTCCTTCACATGGGCGATTACTTCATCCACTGCGGCACGTGCGCCGTCCATTGTTTCGGTTGGAATGATCACATCCGCACGGGCACGTTTGTCAGCATCGGGTACCTGTTTGGCCAGAATAGTCTCGAATTGCGCTTCTGTCATGGAGCCGCGTTCCAGAACGCGGGCGCGCTGAATATCAGCCGGCGCCGAGACGACAACGACCAGATCCACGTGTTCATGCGCGCCGATTTCGAACAGAAGCGGCATGTCCAAAAGGACGATCTGGGATTGTGTTGAGGCCAAAAAAGCCACTCGGTCCTGAGCGACCAGAGGATGAACGATCTCTTCGAGTTTTTTCAGCGCATTCGCGTCTTTCGACATCCAGTCTTTCAGCGCATCACGGCTGACGGCGCCGTCAATGATCGCGGCGGGGCAGACATCGCGGATCGGCTCAACTGCAGCACCACCGACGTCATAGATCCGGTGTACCGCCGCATCCGCGTCCCAGATCGGCACGCCTGCGTCGGCAAACATCTTCGCGGTGGTAGATTTCCCCATCCCGATCGAACCTGTCAGCCCGATGATATACGGCCCGCTCATACGCCAAGAACCGCGTGGCGAAGGGCATCATCGACAACCGGTCGCGTGCCGAACCAGCGTTCGAAGCCAGGGACTGCCTGATGCAGCAACATTCCAAGACCATCGACCACGTGACAGCCGGCATCCTCGGCCTGTTGCAGGAAATCGGTTTTCAGCGGCGAATATACCAGATCATTCACGACAGCGCCGGGCATCAGCCCATCCAGCGGCACGCGGAATTCGGGTTTTCCGGTCATTCCCAATGACGAGGTATTCACTACGGTCACTGCACCATCCAGCATATTTCCCGCCTTGACCCAGTCATACACAACAATCCGCGCACCGAATTCTGCACGCAGTGCATCTGCGCGAGCGCGGGTGCGGTTGGACAAACGAATCTCGGGCACACCAAGTTCGATAAGCGAAGCCAAAATGGCGCGCGCCGCACCGCCAGCGCCGAAAACAGCGGCTGGCCCCGTTTCAGGCGCCCATTCCGGTGCGGATTGGCGCAGGTTCTGTGTAAACCCGTAGCCATCAGTATTGTCCGCATGAATTTTACCATCGTCGCGGAAGATCAGCGTATTCGCCGCCCCGATCAGTGCAGCACGGTCGGTAACAATGTCGGCCATCTTCAGGACGGCCTCTTTATGCGGGATCGTGACGTTTAGACCGACAAACCCAGCCTTTGGCAGCGTCCGAATAACCGTTTCCAGATCATCAACCTCGACCCGCATCGGAATGTAGTGGCCCGCGATCCCCATCGTGCGCAGCCAATGGCCATGCAACCTTGGTGACAGCGAGTGTTCGATTGGGTTTCCGATAACGCCCGCCAAGGGAATACGTGTGTCGCTCATATCTTCAGATCTCCTCGCACGATCAGATATGACAGAAGCTCGGTCAGGGGCAAACCCAACACGTTGAAATAGTCGCCGTCGACCTTGGCAAACAAGCGCACACCTTCTTCCTCAAGCTTGTAGGCACCGACCGAATGGCGAATGCTGTCCCAGTTTCGGTCAACGTAGTCTTCTATGTAACCACTTGATAGTTCTCGCATTTTTAGGCGGACCAAGCCCACATGACGCCAAATCGGCTTGCCGTCCTCGTAAAGCACTGCAGCAGACAGGAGCCGATGCACTTTGCCGGACATCGCCGCCAGTTGGGCGCGCGCTTCTTCGGGATCTTTGGGTTTGGATAAAACCTTTTGGTCCAGCTCGGCCACCTGATCACAGCCCAGAACCAGAGACCCCCAATGTTTCTCGCTGATCTTGCGGGCTTTGAACTCGGCCAGCGCGTCAGCAAGGTCGCGCGGGCTGGCGCCTTCAGCTTCAAGCGAGGCGCGGATCATCTCTTCATCGATGCGGGCGGGGATGATGTCGAAGTCGATACCTGCGTTGCGCAACAGATCAGCGCGGATTTGCGATGCGGACGCCAGGATCAGGGAAGCGGTCATGTGATAACCCTGTGGAAAAACTCTGTGTAATCCTGTTCTGGAATCGGCAGATAACTCGACCCTCACCGGAACAGCTGGATAAGTCCCACCTTTACTAAGATGGTTTTCACAATTCTTCCACTGTTGGTTTTTGTCAAACGCACCCCGTGGGCGAATCCCCAGCGCGTGAATTCATCCCTGTAGTTATCCCCAAGCTGTGAATCTAGAGACACCTGTGAAACAAAGCCGTAATGATTCCGTCCAGATTCCGGAACTTCACTTGTCCACCTGTGAACAAGTCACGGGATGGATCAATAATCCCCGTTATCCACAGGCCTAACAACAACATCATCTTTTCTTCTTCTTTATTTTATATATGAAGATCGAAGCGGTTACTCAGATAAGAGGCTTAGAATGGGTGAATTTCTGTCAGACGCGTATTTCTGGACGAAATCGCTTCATATCGTATCCGTGATCGCTTGGATGGCTGGATTGTTCTATCTGCCACGCTTGTTTGTCTATCATGTCGAGGTCGTAGGATCAGGCAATGAAACGGATGAGCTGTTTCAAACGATGGAGCGCCGGCTTCTGAAAGCCATCATGAACCCAGCAATGATCAGCTCGTGGATTTTTGGTCTGTGCCTTGTGGCCACGCCCGGTGTGGTTGATTGGTCATTGATCTGGCCGTGGACCAAAGGGATCTCGATCCTGGCGATGACATGGTTTCACATGTGGTTGGGCGCGCGGCGCAAGGATTTCATGGCGGGAACCAACACGCTGACCGGTCGTCGCTATCGCATGATGAACGAAGTGCCGACCGTACTGATGATCGTCATCGTCTTCTCGGTCGTGTTCAAATACTGATTTTGTTGACTCTCGGGCGTCCAGCGCGTATCTGACCTGCCAAGCAGGCCGTCCGGCCATGTCCTTTTCCCAACTTGACATCGACAGCGCACAAGCGCCGTCATGATCCATTTCCGAGCATATCTATGTCTGAAAACCGTCTGAATCTAGCCGACCTGAAAGCCAAAAGTCCCAAAGAACTGGTGACAATGGCTGAAGAGCTTGAGATCGAAAACGCCTCGACCATGCGCAAGGGCGATATGATGTTCTCTATCCTGCGTGAACGTGCGGATGATGAATGGATCATTGGTGGGGACGGGGTGTTGGAAGTGCTGCAGGATGGCTTTGGTTTCCTGCGCTCGCCCGAAGCAAACTATCTACCCGGTCCCGACGATATTTATGTTTCGCCTGATATGATCCGCCAGTATTCGCTGCGCACCGGTGACACGGTTGAAGGCGTCATTCAGGCCCCCGGTGAGAACGAGAATTACTTTGCCATCACCAAGGTCGAGAAGATCAACTTTGCTGACCCAGAAGATGCAAAGCACAAAGTTGCTTTTGATAACCTGACGCCGCTGTACCCGGATGAGCGCCTGAAGATGGAGATCGAAGATCCCACCATCAAAGATCGCTCGGCCCGTGTGATCGATCTGGTTGCGCCGATCGGGAAAGGCCAGCGTTCGCTGATCGTGGCGCCGCCGCGCACGGGTAAGACGGTGATCCTGCAAAACATCGCCCACTCGATCGAGAAGAACCACCCAGAGTGCTATCTGATCGTTCTGCTGATCGACGAACGCCCGGAAGAAGTGACGGACATGCAGCGCTCTGTCAAAGGCGAGGTTGTGTCCTCGACCTTTGACGAACCCGCAACGCGCCACGTCGCCGTATCCGAGATGGTGATTGAGAAAGCTAAACGCTTGGTCGAACACAAGCGCGACGTTGTGATCCTGCTGGATTCGATCACCCGTCTGGGCCGTGCGTTCAACACGACGGTCCCGTCCTCGGGTAAGGTTCTGACCGGTGGTGTGGACGCCAACGCTCTGCAACGCCCCAAACGTTTCTTTGGTGCGGCACGTAACATCGAAGAGGGCGGCTCGCTGACCATCATCGCAACCGCGCTGATCGATACCGGATCACGTATGGACGAAGTGATCTTTGAAGAATTCAAAGGTACCGGCAACAGCGAGATCGTGCTGGATCGCAAGATCGCCGACAAGCGCGTTTTCCCGGCCATCGACATTCTGAAATCCGGTACTCGGAAAGAGGACCTTCTGGTGGATCCGAAGGACCTGCAGAAAACTTATGTGCTGCGCCGCATCCTGAACCCGATGGGCACTACAGATGCTGTTGAGTTCCTGATTTCGAAGTTGAAGCAGACCAAGACGAACTCGGAATTCTTCGATTCGATGAACACATAATATCTAACAAAATCAATAGGTTAGTCCAATGGACACGATCTATGCTCTTGCCAGTGCTCGCGGGAAAGCGGGCGTCGCGGTGGTCCGGATTTCCGGGCCACACGCGTTTTCTGCGGCCCGTGCACTTGCGGGCGATCTGCCTGCACCGCGTCGTGCTGGGTTGCGCCGGCTGATAAATGCGGATGGCGCATTGTTGGACGAAGCCTTGGTGCTGCTGTTCGAGGCTGGCTCTAGCTTTACCGGTGAAGACGTGGCCGAACTTCAACTGCATGGATCGACTGCTGTGGTCCGGGCTGTGTTGGCCGAGCTGTCCAAGCAAGATGGATTGCGCCCCGCGGAGCCCGGAGAGTTCACCCGGCGTGCGCTTGAGAATGAATGCCTCGACCTGGCGCAGGTAGAAGGCTTGGCGGACCTTTTGGACGCCGAGACCGAGGCACAGCGCAAGCAGGCCGTAGGCGTCCTTTCTGGCGCTCTGGGCGACCTCGCAGGAGCATGGCGAACCGACCTGATCCGCGCGGCTGCTTTGCTGGAAGCAACGATCGATTTCGCAGACGAAGACGTGCCCGTTGATGTCTCGCCCGAGGTAAACGCGCTGCTCGATGTCACATTGGAAAGCCTTGAACGCGAGACGGCCGGCACCCGTATTGCCGAACGCATCCGCGAAGGGTTTGAGGTCGCCATCGTGGGCCGCCCGAACACAGGGAAGTCCACGCTGTTGAACGCTCTGGCGGGGCGAGAAGCTGCGATTACCTCGGACATCGCGGGCACTACCCGTGACGTGATCGAAGTCCATATGGAGCTCGCAGGGCTTCCTGTGACCGTTCTGGATACGGCTGGGGTTCGTGATACCGAAGATCAGGTGGAAGCCATCGGTGTCACCCGTGCACTGGAACGTGCGAAGGCTGCGGACCTGCGGGTCTTCCTGCTGGAAGGCGCTGACGATCAGCCCGCGATGGATCCGCTGAACGATGACCTTATTGTGCACGGCAAGGCCGATCTGGGTGCGTCTGGAGATCTGGTTGTCTCGGGTAAAACCGGGCAAGGGATGGATCTGCTGGTTCAGAAGATCTCGTCCGTGCTGGAAACCCGTGTTCAGGGGGCAGGGATCGCGACACGTGAACGGCACCGGATCGCGATGGAACGTGCTCTGTTTTCTTTGGAAGATGCGCGAATCGAGGTACAACACGGCCCCGAACGCGCTGAATTTGCCGCAGAAGAGATCAGAACCGCCATTCGTGCCCTTGATAGTCTTGTCGGGCATGTCGATGTAGAGCATCTGCTGGACGAGATTTTTTCCAGCTTCTGTCTGGGAAAATAGCGTGTGCGTAGCGAAGGAGTGTTTCACGTGAAACATTTGGATTTCGATGTGATTGTAGTTGGAGGCGGGCACGCTGGTGCCGACGCCGCCCACGCTGCTGCGCGCATGGGCGCGAACACAGCACTGATCACTTTGCGTAAAGAAGACTTGGGCGTAATGTCCTGTAATCCAGCCATTGGGGGCTTGGGCAAAGGGCATCTGGTGCGCGAGATTGATGCACTGGATGGCTTGATGGGACGCGTCGCTGACCAAGCAGGTATCCAATTTCGCCTGCTTAATCGGCGCAAAGGGCCCGCCGTACAGGGCCCACGTGCGCAGGCAGACCGGGCGATTTATCGCAAGGCCATGTCCGCCGAGATCCTGTCGACTGAACGCCTGACCCTGATCGAAGGCGAAACGACGGACCTGATCATGGACGGCGACCGTGTTGATGGTGTTGTTCTTGAGGACGGATCACAGCTGCGTGCGGGCGCGGTGGTGTTGACCACCGGTACTTTCTTGCGTGGCATCATCCATATTGGAGATAAACAAAGCCAAGGTGGACGCATGGGGGATCGTCCGTCGGTTAAACTGGCGGAACGCATTGATTCCTTTGAACTTCCTTTGGGTCGTCTGAAGACGGGAACACCGCCGCGCCTGAATGGGAAATCCATAAATTGGGACATTCTAGCGTCGCAACCGGGCGACGATGATCCGGCGATGTTCTCCTTTATGAACAAGGCGCCCATCGCGCGGCAGATCTCGTGCGGGATCACCCATACGAATGCACAAACACATGACATCATTCGCGCCAACCTAGACCGCTCAGCTATGTATGGTGGGCATATCGACGGCGTTGGCCCGCGTTATTGCCCGTCAATCGAAGATAAGATTGTGCGCTTCGCGGACAAAGATAGCCATCAGGTCTTCCTCGAGCCAGAGGGGCTGGACGATGACACCGTGTACCCCAACGGGATCAGCACCTCATTGCCGGTTGAAGTACAGGAAGATTACGTGCGCTCGATTGTCGGGCTTGAAAAGGTTGAGATCCTTCAGCCCGGCTATGCCATCGAATATGATTACGTCGACCCGCGTTCTTTGACGGAAACGCTGTCTCTGCGGGATGTGCCCGGGCTGTATCTGGCTGGGCAGATCAACGGAACCACTGGATACGAAGAAGCTGCGGCGCAAGGTCTGGTCGCCGGTACTAACGCCGCACTTGCAGTGCAGGGCCGGGATCCAGTGATTTTCTCGCGCTCTAACTCGTACATTGGCGTGATGATCGACGACCTGATTACCCGCGGCGTGACCGAGCCTTACCGCATGTTCACTTCACGCGCCGAATATCGCCTGTCGCTTCGCGCGGACAACGCAGACCAGCGCCTTACACCAATGGGAATTGAACTTGGCCTTGTAAAGAAAACACGAAGAACCGCGTTTGAAGCCAAGCGCGAAGCGTTGGAAAAGGCTAAGGACAAGCTGACACAGGTCACCTATACGCCACAAGATCTAGTAGGTCTTGAACTTAAGATACGTAAGGATGGTACACGGCGCTCTGCATACGAGCTTCTTGCGTTCCCAGATATGAGCTTTGAAAAGCTGGTTCAGCTGGATGATTCTCTTGATCAGATCGATGACGAAGTAAAGCTTCAGGTCGCTCGCGACGCGCTTTACGCGAACTACATCGATCGTCAGCAAAAAGATGTTGAGGCTTTGAAGCGGGATGAAGCGCACGTAATCCCGGAAGGTTTTGACTATTCTGCGTTTAGCGGGCTCTCAAACGAGCTTGCTTCTAAGCTTCAGGCCGCGCGTCCACGTACTTTGGCCCATGCTAGCCGCGTAGAGGGGATGACTCCGGCGGCTCTGACGCTACTTTTGTCCAAGATTCGCCAGTTCGAGCGGAAGCGCACAGCATGAACCACGAAGAGTTTCAGCGTCAGGTCGATGTTTCACGTGAAACATTCGAGCGGCTCGAGGCGTATGTCGCCCTGATGAAGAAGTGGAATTCGGCGATTAATCTGGTTTCACCCAGCACTATTTCGCAAATCTGGTCGCGGCACATCCTTGATTCAGCCCAGATATATGAACTTGCGCCTGAAAAGCCCAATATGTGGTGTGATATGGGGTCAGGTGGGGGCCTTCCGGCTTTGGTCGTCTCAATCATGTCGAAAGATGCGCACCCTGAGCTTTCCATGATCTGCATCGAAAGTGATCTTCGAAAAGCGACCTTTCTGCGAACGGTCGCGCGAGAGCTGGATCTTCAACTGACTGTCCGGTCAGAGCGAATCGAGAAGGTCGAACCGCTAAGCGCCGACGTTTTGTCTGCTCGGGCTTTAGCCCCCCTTGAAGCGCTTTGTGGATTTGCCGAGCGTCACTTGCGGCCTGGTGGCGTTGCCATTTTTCCCAAGGGCGAAAACTATCGACAGGAAGTTCACGAAGCCCTTGAAAACTGGTCGTTTCAGCTTGATACATATCCTAGTAAGACCCATCCAAGCGCCGTTATTTTGAAGATCGGAGAAATCTCACGTGTCTGACCCATTCCAAGTACGCGGGCCGAAGATTATTGCCATCACCAACCAGAAGGGCGGGGTTGGAAAGACCACAACGACAATCAATCTTGGTGCAGCGCTTGCTGAAGCCGGGAAAAGCGTTTTGCTAATTGATTTGGACCCGCAGGGTAATGCGTCGACCGGATTGGGCGTTTCGCCAGATGATCGCGAAATGAGCACCTATGATCTTCTACTGGAAGAAGCTTCGGTTTTGGATGTGGTGAAAAACACGCAGATCAAAAACTTGATGATCTCGCCAGCGACGACAGACTTGTCTTCGGCCGATATCGAGCTGGTCTCGAACGAAAAGCGCAGTCATCTTTTGCGTGATGCATTGCGAGATGTTGCGTTAGAGAAGCTCAATCTCGACTATATCTTGATTGACTGCCCTCCGTCTCTGAACTTGCTAACGGTAAATGCGCTGGTCGCAGCGGACAGTGTTCTGATCCCGCTTCAAAGCGAGTTTTTCGCGCTGGAAGGGCTGTCGCAGCTTTTGCTGACTGTGCGCGAAGTGCGACAGGCGGCAAATCCGGAACTGCGAATCGAAGGTGTTGTGCTGACCATGTATGACAGCCGCAACAACTTGTCTCGACAGGTCGAAGCAGATGCACGCGAAAACCTGGGCGAGCTGGTGTTTGAAACCATTATTCCGCGCAATGTGCGGGTCAGCGAGGCACCCTCTTTCGCGCTGCCTGTGTTGATGTATGATCCGAACTCCAAGGGAAGCCGGGCCTATCGCAATCTGGCTGCAGAGCTGATCAAACGATAATCGGAGGCGAGAAATGAGCAAGTCACAGAAAAATCGCGGCTTGGGTCGCGGCTTGTCGGCATTGATGGCTGATGTCGCGGTCGAAGAAACCCCCAAAGGTTCAGCGCCGGAGCTGCGCCGTGCGGACATGATGGTGCCGATCGAGAAGATCAAACCCAATCCAGAGCAGCCGCGCCGGACGTTTACTCAAGAGCAACTGGATGATCTTGCTGCGTCTGTGAAGGAAAAAGGCGTCATTCAGCCCTTGATCGTACGCCCTCGGCCCGGTCGGGAGGGCGAATACGAGATCGTTGCGGGGGAACGTCGCTGGCGTGCGTCGCAGATGGCGAAACTACACCAACTTCCTGTAATCGTTAGAGAATATAGCGATACAGAGGCTCTGGAAGTCGCGATTATCGAGAACATTCAGCGCGCTGATCTAAACGCGATCGAAGAGGCCGCGGGCTATCGAGATCTCATGGATCGTTTCGGGCACACTCAAGAGAAAGTGTCGGAAGCTTTGGGTAAAAGCCGCTCTCACATCGCCAACCTTCTACGCTTGTTGAACCTGCCTGAGGATGTCCAAAGCTTTGTGCGCGATGGAAAGCTGACCGCTGGCCACGCCCGAACACTGGTAACTGCGGACAATCCGTCCGTTCTGGCGCGCGAAATCATAAGCAAAGGCCTGTCGGTGCGCGCGGCTGAGAAGTTGGCGAAAGGCGTAACCCCAAGCAAACCCCGTGCTGCAGCGGGCCCGAAAGCCGAGAAAGATGCGGATACCAAGGCGCTTGAGGCTGATCTGTCAGCTGCGACTGGCATGAAGGTGCAGATTGATCACAAGGCTGGCGGCGAAGCTGGCGCAGTGACCATTCGCTATCAAAACCTGGATCAACTGGACGATATCTGCGGGAAGCTGTCCGGTTAATCGGGCAGTAGCTCTCGCAGAATTCCATTTAACACCGGGCGACCATTTTCGGTCGCTCGAAGTGTGTTTCCGTCCAAGTCGATGAGATCAAGCTCGATCAAGTCTTTGTATTTATTGATATTAATCGGGTTCTCGTGGATCTCGTTCAGACGGTCAAGATCGATGCCCTCGGCGGTGCGAAGGCCCATCAGCAAGAATTCCGTTGCCCATT
This sequence comes from Aliiroseovarius sp. S253, assembly GCF_049800855.1. Taxonomy (NCBI): domain Bacteria; kingdom Pseudomonadati; phylum Pseudomonadota; class Alphaproteobacteria; order Rhodobacterales; family Paracoccaceae; genus Aliiroseovarius; species Aliiroseovarius sp. S253. The sequence continues at coordinate 456,973 of NZ_JBNAFW010000002.1, forward strand.
CGTCGGCCGGAATGATGTCACGCAGGTTTTCGCCACTACCCAATGACACAGCCTTCAGCCATTCATTCGGCGCCAGCGCAGTTTCTGTCGCATAGCGCGTCCCATTCAGCGTGATACGCCCATGCGCGCCGGGGCCAATCCCCAGCCAGTCGCCGGATCGCCAATAAATTAGGTTATGTCGGCTCTCATCACCTCGTCGCGCGTGGTTCGAGACCTCGTAGGCTGGAATTCCGGCATCGCGCGTTATGCGCTGAGTCAGGAAGAACATTTCGGTGGCTTGTTCATCGAGTGGAAGGCCCGGAAGCTTTCCCGCTTCATGGCGCGCGCCGAATGCAGTGCCGGGTTCGATGGTCAGTTGGTACATCGACAGGTGAGAGGGCCCAAAGCTGAGCGCTTCGCGCAATTCTTCATCCCAGGCTTCAATGCTTTGATTCTGACGAGCATAGATCAGGTCGAAGTTAACCCGAGAAAATAGCGTTTTCGCCAGCGTTAGAGCCTGTTTTGCCTCGTCAACACTGTGAAGGCGGCCAAGTTTTCGCAGGTCGTCATCGTTCAAAGCCTGAATGCCCATCGACACGCGATTGACGCCGCCATCTCGATATCCGGCGAAGTTTTGCGCCTCGATCGAGCTTGGATTTGCTTCTAGTGTGATCTCGATGTCGTTGGCAAAGATCCAGTGCTGACGCGCTTCGTCGATGATCGCGGCGACCGTTTCGGGCGCCATCAGGCTGGGCGTTCCGCCGCCGAAATAGATCGAGTCCAGCACGCGGCCCTGCGTTTCGGCCCCAACACGGCGCAATTCGGCCAAATAGGCATCAAGCCACGCGGATTGATCGATTGTCGCCGCCACATGGCTGTTGAAATCGCAATAGGGGCATTTCGAGGCGCAAAAAGGCCAGTGAACATACAGCCCGAAGCCGCCGATCTGCCAATTCTCAGGCAAAGGCGCCCTTCACCAGTTTGGCAAACGCGTCGGCGCGATGGCTCATCTGGTGCTTCTTGTCGGGATCCATTTCGCCAAAGGTGATGTCAAAGCCTTCGGGCACGAAAATCGGGTCATAGCCAAAACCCTGATCGCCGCGCATGGGCCATGTCAGCGTGCCTTCGACTTTGCCTTCGAAGACTTCGTCATGACCGTCGGGCCAAGCAAGGCACAATGTGCAGCAAAAACGTGCAGTGCGGGGCAGGGGCGCGTTCTTTTCCTCAAGAAGCGTCCAAGTTTTCTCCATCGCCATTGGGAAATCACGCCCGTTCGGCGTTTCGGCCCAATCTGCGGTGTAAACGCCCGGCGCGCCCTCCAGCGCGTCGACCATGATGCCGCTGTCATCCGACAGGGCGGGCAAACCGCTTTCTTTTGCAGCAAAATGGGCCTTGATCCGGGCGTTGCCGATGAAGGTGTCTTCGGTTTCTTCCGGTTCTTCCAATCCCAGAGCGCCAGCAGAGGTGACGGCGATGCCAAAAGGCTCTAACAAGGCAGAAATCTCGCGTAACTTGCCCGCATTGTGGGTGGCTACCACCAGTTTATCGCCGTCAAACTTCCGCATTATGCTGTTGCCTGTAGCTGTGCTGCGACCAGCTCAGACACACCTTTGTCGGCCAGATCCATCATTTGGTTCATCTGGTCGCGGGTGAAGGTCGAGCCTTCTGCGGACATCTGCACTTCGATCAGTTTCGGGCCGCAGAGAACAAAGTTGCCATCAACACCCGCTTCGCAGTCTTCCGGATAGTCCAGATCCAGCACGGGTTGGCCGGCATAGATGCCGCAGGATACAGCGGCGACCGGATCCGTCAGCGGATCTGTGGTGATGTCGCCAGCTTTGAGCAGTTTGTTCACCGCCAGGCGCAACGCAACCCAACCACCAGTGATTGCAGCACAGCGCGTGCCGCCGTCAGCTTGGATCACGTCGCAATCGACGGTGATCTGACGCTCGCCAAGGGCTACCAGATCAATACCGGCGCGAAGGCTGCGGCCAATCAGACGCTGAATTTCAACGGTACGACCGCCTTGTTTACCAGCAGCAGCCTCGCGACGCATGCGCGACCCGGTCGAACGGGGCAGCATGCCGTATTCTGCAGTGACCCAGCCTTTGCCGGTATTGCGTAGAAACGGGGGAACGCGCGCTTCCAGCGATGCTGTGCACAGCACATGCGTGTCGCCGACACGGATCATACAGGATCCTTCAGCGTGTTTTGTTACCCCGGTCTCGATTGAAATCGGGCGCATTTGATCTAAATCTCGACCAGAGGGACGCATGGCTTCTTCCTTTGTTTCCGCTTTGAAAGCGTGATAGCCATGGGTCCGGCAAAAAGGCAAGGCTAAGCTGATGGCAGACGCTTCTGATTTGATGGAAGACATGAACGATCGCTCGCGCGAGGTCTTCCGCTGCATCGTTGAAAGCTATCTTGAAACAGGTGCGCCTGTGGGATCACGCAGCCTAACCCGCAGCCTGACCGAGAACGTCAGCGCGGCGACCATTCGCAACGTGATGCAGGATCTGGAGTATATGGGGCTGTTGAACAGTCCACATGTCTCGGCTGGCCGCATCCCGACCGAGCTTGGCTTGCGGATGTTCGTGGATGGGCTGCTTGAGGTGTCCGATCTGACGACGGATGATCGCCAGAAGATCGACGCAACCGTCGGAAATGAAAGCAATATCAACTCGATGATGGATCGGGTGGGAGCGGCCCTGTCCGGGATCACCGCCGGGGCCAGCCTGGTTCTGACGCCCAAGCACGAAGCGCCGATCAAGCACATCGAATTTGTTTCGCTCGGGGCGGATAGGGCGTTGGCCGTACTGGTCTTTGCGGACGGTCATGTTGAAAACCGCGTGTTCGAGCCACCGGTCGGTCAAACACCCAGTTCGATGCGGGAAGCGGCAAATTTCCTAAACGCTTTGGCCGAGGGCCGCACGATTTCCGAGCTTCAGCGTATTATTTCGTCTGAAATCGCAAACCGGCGGCAAGAGCTCAACACATTGGCGCAGGCATTGATCGAAAGCGGCGCTGCGATTTGGGAAAATGAAGGCCAGACCTATGAGCGGCTGATCGTGCGCGGCCGCTCGAATCTTCTGACAGAAGACGGGCCCGAAGTGGATTTGGAGCGTATCCGTACGCTGTTCGACGACCTTGAACGTAAGCGTGACATCGCCGAATTCCTTGATCTGGCCGATCAGGGCGAGGGCGTGCGCATTTTTATCGGGTCTGAGAACAAACTTTTCTCACTTTCGGGTTCCTCTTTGGTGGTTTCCCCTTATATGAACGCTGATCGAAAGATCATTGGTGCTGTGGGCGTGATTGGCCCGACGCGGCTGAACTATGGGCGGATTGTTCCTGTTGTGGACTACACCGCGCAGTTGATCGGCAAAATGATCTCGGATCGAGGATAAAGGCCGAGGATAGAGGCAAAGATTATGACGGACGCGAAAACCGAACGCGCAGAGGAACTGGAACCGGGCATCGACAAACTGATGACCGAAGAAGTGTCCATGGAAGACGAGATCAGTCTTGAAGACGAACTGATCGCGATGCGTGCTGAACGCGACGAGATGAAAGATCGTTTCATGCGTGCGCTAGCGGATGCGGAAAACACCCGCAAGCGCGGCGAGCGTGACCGTCGCGAAGCCGAGAATTATGGCGGCTCGAAGCTGGCACGCGATATGCTGCCGGTTTACGATAACATGAAGCGCGCCCTTGAGGCGTCGAGCGATGCCGGCGAAGCCGACAAGGCTCTGCTGGAAGGCGTTCAGCTGACCATGCGCGCGCTGCTGGGTATTTTCGACAAGCACGGGATTCACCTGCTGTCGCCGGAAGTCGGCGACGAATTTGATCCGGAAGTTCACGAAGCAATGTTCGAAGCCCCGGTGCCCGGCACGAAGGCAGGCGACATCATTCAGGTAATGGCTGAAGGCTTCATGCTGCATGACCGACTGTTGCGCCCGGCGCAGGTTGGCGTGTCGTCGACACCGAAATAAGCGGCTCTAACGCGGCTGAATTTAGTTAAACGCCCTCGGATTTCCGGGGGCGTTTACTTTTCCGCGGCCAGTTCTTTCAGCTCATACAGCAAGTTTAGAGCTTCGATCGGCTTAAGATCGTCCGGGTGGATGTCTTTCAATGCGCGATCAAGGTCGCTTGGGCCGGTTGGCGCGATGGTTGCAGGTTCGGGAATGGCCGAAAACAGCGGAAGGTCATCAATCACCGCTTTCTGGCCCGACCCTTCGCGCTCGCCTTTTTCCAGAGCTTCTAGAACGACATTTGCGCGGGCCACTACGCTGTCTGGAAGTCCGGCCAGCTTCGCAACTTGCACACCGTAAGACCGATCCGCCGCACCTTTGCGGACTTCATGCAGGAAAATCACTTCTCCTTCCCACTCTTTCACAGCAATCGTGGCGTTTTCGACCCCGTCCAGTTTGTCGGACAGTTGGGTCATCTCGTGATAGTGGGTGGCAAAGAGCGCGCGCGATTTGTTGACGTCGTGCAGATGTTCGAGCGTCGCCCATGCAATCGACAGCCCGTCATAGGTTGCTGTGCCGCGCCCGATTTCGTCCAGAATAACCAAGGCCCGGTCGTCTGCTTGGTTCAGAATGGCGGCCGTTTCGACCATTTCGACCATAAAGGTCGACCGACCCCGCGCCAGATCGTCGGATGCTCCGACGCGGCTGAACAGTTGCGAGACCAGCCCAATATGAGCCGACTTTGCGGGAACAAAGCTGCCAGCTTGCGCCAGCAAGGCGATCAAAGCGTTTTGGCGCAGAAAGGTCGACTTACCGGCCATGTTCGGGCCGGTCAGAAGCCACACATCGGCAGCCTTCGCTCCATCGGCAAGGTCGCAATCATTGGCTACAAATGCCTCGCCAGATTTACGAAGCGCGGCTTCGACCACGGGGTGACGGCCACCTTCCACGTGAAACACGCGGCTGTCATTTACAATCGGGGCGGACCAGTTGTCGGATCGCGCCAAGTCTGCGAAACCGGTTGCCACATCAATTTCGGACAGTGCGCGTGCCGTATCGGAAACCGCAGCCACCTGATCTAAAATTGCATCAGTCAGGCTGGAATAGAGACGTTTTTCGATCTCTAGTGCCCGGTTTCCCGCGTTCAAGATCTTGGTTTCCATATCGCTCAGCGCGACGGTGGTAAACCGCACTGCGTTCGCCGTGGTTTGCCGGTGGATATAGGTTTCCGACAGTGGCGGGTTCAGCATCTTTTCGGCATGGGTCGCTGTGGTTTCGATGAAATAGCCCAGCACGTTGTTGTGCTTCACTTTCAGAGAGCTGATCCCAGTGTGCTCGGCATATTGCGCCTGCATCGCGGCGATCACACCGCGCCCCTCGTCGCGCAACTGACGCGCTTCATCGAGCTCTTCATCATAACCGGGGGCAATGAAACCACCATCGCGGGCTAAAAGTGGTGGTTCCGCGACCAGAGCTTGATCCAGAAGGTCGATTAGATCGTCATGTCCGCGCAAGCTGGACGAGGCTTCTGCCAATTTGGTCGGCAGATCTGATTGCGATATGTTGTCGGAAAGATCATTTGCAGCCGCAAGCCCGTTGCGAATGGCACCCAGATCGCGAGGGCCACCACGTTCCAAGCCAAGACGGGATAGGGCGCGGTCGATATCTGGCACGTTGCGCAAGAACGCGCGCGTGTCTTCACAGATCTGTCTCTGTTCCACCAGAAAACGTACCGCATCTAGCCGAGCGTTGATCTCTGACAGAGTACGCGATGGGCTGGAAATCCGTCGTTCCAGCAAGCGCCCGCCGCCTGCGGTCACGGTCCGGTCAATGACAGACAAAAGTGAACCGTCACGCCCCCCTGACAGGCTATGTGTCAGCTCAAGATTGCGGCGCGTCGCGGCGTCGATCTGCATCGTGCCCTGCGCAAGTTCCTTTACGGGTGGACGCAGAAGGGGCAATTTGCCTTTTTGGGTGATGTCCAAGTACTCGACAATCGCGCCCATCGCACCAAGCTCGGCGCGCGAGAAGCTGCCGAACGCATCAAGTGATCCGATTTTATACAGGTCAAGAAGCCGCTTTTCTGCTCCGGTGCTGTCAAAGGCTGCGCGCCCCAGCTCGGTCGGCGAGGCGCCTGAATCCGTCACTATTTCAGCGCAATCTTGGTAATTAGCCTCGGACAGCACCACCTCGCGCGGGGCAAGGCGGGCCAGTTCCGGGCCAAAGCGCACGGGTGAGCATGGCATAACGCGGATGGCACCGGTTGAAATATCAACCCACGCCAAAGCCGCTTCGTCACGCACCACATTGTAGGCGGCCAAGAAGTTGTGGCGGCGTGCGTCCAACAAGCTTTCTTCCGTCAGCGTTCCGGGTGTGACCAGCCGTACCACATCGCGCTTTACAACGGATTTCGAGCCGCGCTTCTTTGCCTCGGCCGGGTTTTCCAACTGTTCGCAGACCGCGACGCGAAACCCTTTGCGGATCAGCGTCAGAAGGTATCCTTCGGCTGCGTGAAATGGCACGCCGCACATGGGAATGTCTTCGCCAAGATGTTTGCCGCGTTTGGTCAGGGCGATGTCCAAGGCCGCTGCCGCAGCGACGGCATCGTCAAAAAACAGTTCGTAAAAATCGCCCATGCGATAGAACAAAAGGGCGTCCTGATAGCCCTCTTTGATCTCAAGAAACTGCGCCATCATTGGCGTGATCTTGGCTGGTTTATCGCTCACCTGCTGCCCCCCGGCATATTGCTTTGCGACAGACTAGGGCCTCGCGCGCCGGGGTGAAAGAGGGGTCAGGTGTTTTTGCGGCGCGAGACCCAATTCCAGCTGCTTTCGCACATGTCATCCAGCCCGCGTTCGGCTTCAAACCCTAGAACATCGCGCGCTTTTGTCGGATCGCCGTAAACACTGGCAACATCCCCCGCGCGGCGCGGCGACATCTGATAGGGAAGCTCTTTCCCGGCGGCTTGCTCATAAGCGTGGAGCATGTCCATCACTGAATAGCCGGTGCCCGTGCCAAGGTTCACAGTGTGGCCTTCGCCCGTTTTCAACAGTGCATCTACTGACTGTACATGCCCCCGCGCCAGATCCATCACGTGGATATAGTCACGCACGCCGGTTCCGTCGGGCGTGTTATAGTCGTTTCCGAAGACAGAAAGCTTCTCGAGCTCTCCGGTGGCGACCTTGGCGATATAGGGCATCAGGTTGTTGGGAATATCGTTCGGATCTTCGCCAATCAGCCCGGTTTCGTGGGCGCCGGCGGGGTTGAAGTAACGCAGGATACCGAAAGCCCAGCGGTCATCGGCGGCGGCGACCTGTTCAAGTGACTGTTCGCAGACCAGCTTGGTATAGCCATATGGATTATTGAAGCTACGCGGGGCAGTTTCCGGTACCGGCAGCTGATCCGGCTGGCCATAAACAGTGGCCGAGGACGAGAAGACCAGACGAAACACGCCCGCTGCCTTCATCACGTTCAAAAGCGTATAAAGCCCCGAGATGTTGGTGGTCAGATAGTCCAGCGGCTTCTCGGTGCTTTCACCAACAGCCTTCAGAGCGGCGAAATGGATGACGGCGTCAAATTTGTGCTCGGCAAACACACGGGTCAGCAGGTCCTGATCCAGCACGTCGCCATCTACATGGACAACATTCTCGCCGCTGATCACTTCAAGCCGGTCCAGTACGCCCCGATCCGCATTCGAGAAATTATCGAGGATCACGACCTGATATCCAGCCTTGGTTAGTTCGACAAAGGTATGAGAGCCAATGAACCCTGCGCCGCCGGTCAAAAGGACTTTTTGTGTCACGAGATGCCTCCAAATCTATTGATCGAGATATAGGATGGATCGGGTTGAAAGGCACGTCGGAATGAAGTTTCGATCTGAAATTGCGATTGTTGCGGCGATCTTCGGAAATAATTTCCAACAATTACCAAGAAACCCCCAATAAAAGACAGATTAATAGCCGAATACCGGTTGAGGCCCGGATTTTCCCCCTGTAATGGTTTGACTTCGAAAGAAGATGACAAAGGCCTGAACCATGCCCAAAGCCAAGATCACTGATGAAGAGGCTCTTGCCTTCCATATTGACCCCACGCCGGGCAAATTCGAGGTCACGCCGTCGGTCCCGATGACCACTCAGCGCGACCTATCCCTGGCCTATTCGCCAGGTGTTGCGGTGCCCTGTGAGGCGATCGCCGAGAACCCGCAGACGGCTTATGACTATACCAACAAGGGCAACCTTGTTGCGGTGATTTCAAACGGGACCGCGGTTCTGGGGCTGGGCAATCTGGGCGCGCTGGCGTCGAAGCCGGTGATGGAAGGCAAGGCAGTTCTGTTCAAGCGCTTCGCTGACGTGAACTCGATCGATATCGAACTGGACACCGAAGATCCCGAAGCCATCATCAATGCCGTGAAACTGATGGGCCCGACCTTCGGCGGTATCAACCTTGAGGACATCAAAGCGCCCGAGTGTTTCATCATCGAGCAGCGTCTTAAGGAAGAAATGGACATCCCCGTCTTCCACGACGACCAACATGGCACGGCGGTGATCTGCGCGGCAGGCCTTTTGAACGCGCTGCATCTGTCGGGCAAGAAGATTGAAGACTGTCGCATTGTTCTGAATGGCGCAGGCGCGGCGGGCATCGCTTGTATCGAGCTGATCAAGGCGATGGGCGCTCAGCATGACAATTGCATCGTCTGCGACACCAAGGGTGTGATCTATCAGGGTCGTACAGAAGGTATGAACCAGTGGAAGTCGGCACACGCCGCCAATACCGAACTGCGCACCTTGGAAGAAGCAATGGACGGCGCTGACGTTTTCCTTGGCGTGTCGGTCAAGGGTGCCGTGACTCAGGACATGGTGGCCTCGATGGCCGACAATCCGGTTATCTTCGCTATGGCGAACCCCGATCCCGAGATTACGCCGGAAGAGGCCCACGAAGTGCGCAATGACGCGATTGTGGCGACCGGCCGTTCGGATTATCCGAACCAGGTGAACAACGTGCTGGGCTTCCCGTATTTGTTCCGTGGCGCGCTGGACATCAACGCGCGTGCCATCAATGACGAGATGAAGATCGCCTGCGCTCAGGCGCTGGCCGAACTCGCCCGCGAAGACGTACCGGACGAAGTTGCCATGGCCTATGGCAAGAAGCTGACCTTTGGTCGCGACTATATTATTCCGACGCCCTTTGATCCGCGTTTGATCCACGTGATCCCGCCTGCGGTTGCACGGGCTGGAATGGACACCGGCGTTGCGCGCCGTCCGATCATCGATATGGACGGGTATGAACAAAGCCTGAAGGCGCGGATGGATCCGACAGCTTCGATCCTGCGCGGTATCACGGCGCGGGCGCGTAAGAACCAGGCGACGATGATCTTTGCCGAAGGCGACAACTCGCAAGCACTGCGGGCTGCGGTGCAATATCAGCGTAATGGCTATGGTCGCGCGCTTGTTGTTGGACGTGAAGAAGATGTGAAGGCCAAGTTGGCCGCCGATGGTTTGGGCGATGCCGTGCGCGAACTGCGCGTGGTAAATGCTGCAAACACCGAGCATCTCGAGACCTACAAAGACTTCCTGTACCAGCGCCTTCAGCGTCAGGGCTTCGACCGCCACGACATCCACCGTCTGGCCGCGCGCGACCGTCACGTCTTTGCGTCGCTGATGTTGGCGCACGGGCATGGTGATGGTCTGATCACGGGCGCGACCCGTAAATCGGCTTACGTTCTAGATCGGATCAACCACGTGTTTGACGCCCGCGCCAGCGATGGTGCGGTGGGTGTGACCGCTATTTTGCACAAGGGACGCATCGTTCTGATGGCAGATACCTTGGTGCATGAATGGCCCGAAACCGAAGATCTGGCCAACATCGCAGAACGCGCTGCCGCCGTAGCACGTGGTCTGGGGCTTGAGCCACGCGTGGCATTCGTAAGCTTCTCGACTTTCGGCTATCCGGTGTCGGAACGCGCCTCGAAACTGCACGAAGCACCGGCCATTCTGGAAGCGCGCGGTGTAGACTTCGAGTTTGAAGGCGAAATGACGGCGGACGTGGCGCTGAACGCAGATGTTATGGCGCAGTATCCGTTCTGCCGCCTGTCCGGCCCCGCCAACATTTTGGTGGTTCCGGCACGCCATTCGGCGTCGATCTCGGTCAAGATGATGCAAGAACTGGCAGGCGCCACAGTGATCGGCCCGATCCTGTCGGGCATCGACCAGCCAATCCAGATTTGTTCGACCAACTCGACCTCGAACGACATTCTGAACATGGCGATGCTGGCAGCGACCCGTCTGGGTAAACGCTAATCTCGCTAAGTTAGAGACTGAAACGGCCCGTAGGACATCCTGCGGGCCGTTTTTCGTTCTGTGCAGGTTTGAACAGATAGGTCGCGTATCACATTGAATTGCTCGACCACTCAGAGGTGCTATCTTTCCAGCTGATGATAGGAGGCACCAATGGGTCAGCTTGTAGATGGCGTTTGGCAGGATGTTTGGTACGACACCGGGAAAACTGGCGGGAAATTCAAGCGCGAGGACGCACGCTTTCGCAATTGGGTCACGGCAGATGGATCGGCGGGCCCGACGGGTGATGGCGGGTTCAAGGCCGAGGCCGGACGCTATCACTTGTATGTCTCGCTTGCTTGCCCTTGGGCGCACCGCACGCTGATCTTTCGCAAGCTGAAGGGGTTGGAAGATCTGATCGGCGTGACTGCCGTGCATCCTCATATGCTGTCCAATGGGTGGGAGTTTGATTCCGCTGACCCCGATCCGCTGTTCGGGCACAGCTTCATGCATCAAGTCTATACCACCGACAAAGCTGATTACTCGGGCCGCGTGACGGTTCCGGTTCTTTGGGACAAGCAACAAAACCGGATCGCCAGTAATGAAAGTTCGGAAATTATTCGGATGTTCAACACGGCGTTTGACGGGCTGACCGGAAACACGCTGGATTTCTATCCTGAACCGCTACGGACCCAGATCGACGAGATCAACGACGATATCTATCAAAACATCAATAATGGTGTCTATCGCTGCGGATTTGCGACCACGCAAGAGGCGTATGAACAGGCATTCGACGCGCTTTTCGAGGCTTTGGACCGCGTTGAAACCATCCTGACCGAGAGCCGCTATCTGGTCGGCAGCCACTTGACCGAGGCCGACTGGCGTCTGTTCACAACGCTAATCCGGTTTGATGCGGTCTATCACGGGCACTTCAAAACGAACCTGAAACGGATTGAGGATTTCCCGAATATCTCGAACTATCTGCGCGAGTTGTATCAACATCCCGGTGTGGCCGAGACGGTGAACATGGAGCACATCAAGTCGCACTACTATTACTCGCACGAGACGATCAATCCGACGCGCGTGGTGCCAAAAGGTCCGGCGCTCGATTTCAACCGGCCCCATGACCGGGACCGTTTCTAACGCTATTTGACTTGCGCGACGGCGCGACCCTAGGCTTGCCTATGGGGTATGCGCTGGACCATCTGCGCGGAAAGCATCCGCTTTGGCAAAGCTTCTGGGTCAACGGCGTTGGGGTCCGGGTGGCTGTCTACGCCCTGATTTTGGTGATATTGCGCGACGCCCCGATTGCGCTTTGGGTGGCTGCGTTGCTGATTGGCGCCGATGCGCTGTGTCTGCTGTGGCAAAGCGTCGGCTATTTCCGCGCAGCGGAAGGGCGGTTGCGCGATACCGGGTCGATGCTGCCCATTTGGGGCGGGATGATTGCCCTGATCATCGCGATATTCGTTGTTGTGTCACAGTGGTGGGCCTTGGGTCTGGCGACGCAGTTGGGCGATGGTGGACCCAGCTTTGCAGAACGCAAGTTGCAAGAGCGGCAGGCGCAGTATCAGATCACTCGTCAGCCGGATGGAGATCTGCTGTTTCAGGGGCAGATTGTTCTAGGAGTGACCAAGGCGCTGGGCCAGGAACTGACGCAGGAGCCGATCCCCACAAGCATCACCCTTAGCAGTGAAGGCGGCAATGTGTTCGAGGCGCGTGGCCTTGCCAAACTGATCGCGACGCATGGCCTGAATACCCAAGTGAACGACACCTGTAGCTCGGCGTGTACCTTGGTGTTCATCGCTGGAGGCCAGCGGCTAATTGGACCCGACGCACGTTTGGGGTTTCACAGCTATTCGCTGGAAGACGCACAGCGGTTGCCGGGGTTTGACATTGAGGCCGAGCAAGCTCGAGACCGTGATTTCATGCTGGGAAGAGGGGTGTCTTCAGATTTCATCGACCGAGTGTTTGACACATCACCCAGAAAGATCTGGTTTCCGGAACGCATTGCTTTGCGTCAGTCTGGCGTCGTGACGCAAGGCCGCTGAAAACAGAAAACCCCGCCACAAGGACGGGGTTTCCGATGATTTAGAGACGTATCTTAGTCGATGATCGCGTTCAGCGTGGCCGAGGGGCGCATCACTTTGGCTTTCAGTTCGACCGAGGGGCGGAAGTAGCCGCCAATGTCAGCTGCCGGACCTTGGGCCGCAGCAAGTTCTGCCAGAATGGCTGCTTCACCGTCGGCCAGCGCCTTGGCAACCGGAGCGAACTCGGCAGCCAGACCCGCATCGTCCGACTGAGCGGCCAGAGCATCAGCCCAGTAACGGGCAAACCAGTAGTGGCTGTCGCGGTTATCCGGATGACCAACTTTACGCGAAGGCGAGTTGTTGTTGTCCAGAATACCTTGGGTCGCAGCTTCCGCAGCGGCACCCAGAACACCCGCTTTGGCGTTGCCTTTGACGTCCGCCAGGAAGTTCAGGCTTTCACCCAGCGCACAGAACTCACCCATCGAGTCCCAACGCAGGTGGTTTTCTTCAACCAGCTGCTGAACGTGCTTCGGTGCCGAACCACCGGCGCCGGTTTCAAACAGACCGCCACCTTTCATCAGCTTCACGATCGACAGCATCTTGGCCGAGGTGCCCAATTCCAGGATCGGGAACAGGTCGGTCAGATAGTCACGCAGCACGTTGCCGGTGATGGCGATGCTATCGTTGCCAGCCGTGATGGTTTTCAGCGACTGAGCCGTTGCTTCACGTGGGGCCATGATCTGGAACAGGTCGGCTTTACCGGCAGCTTCCAGAGCGGGGGTTACGTATTTGATCAGCTCGGCATCGTGGGCGCGGTTTGCGTCCAGCCAGAAGATAGCTTCCGAACCGGTCAGGCGCTGACGGTCAAGGGCCAGCTCGATCCAGTTTTCGATCGGAGCTTTCTTCACAGTGCACGAACGCCAGATGTCGCCAGCCTCAACGTCGTGGCTGTGCAGCGTGTCGCCATTGGCAGTCACGACGCGGATGGTGCCGTCTGCAGGCGCTTCAAAAGTGGTCGGGTGCGAACCGTACTCTTCCGCTTTCTGAGCCATCAGGCCAACGTTTGCCACTGAACCAGCGGTGGTTACGTCCAACGCGCCGTTGGCTTTGAAGAAGTTGATGCTTTCATCATAGATGGTGGCATAGCAGCGGTCGGGGATCACGCAGTTGGTGTCGCCCTTGTTGCCAGCTTCATCCCAACCTTTACCGCCTGCGCGGATCACGGCGGGCATCGAAGCGTCGATGATGACGTCCGACGGCACGTGTAGGTTGGTGATGCCTTTGTCGCTGTCGACCATGTACATCGACGGACGATCCAAGGCGGCGATTTCCGCTTTGATTTCGTCAGCGTTGCCCAAGCCGTTGATGACGTCCAGAACCGCGCCCAGACCCGAGTTCGGCGAACCGCCGGCAGCAGCGATTGCCTCACCGTGCTTGTCCCAAACCGGACCCAGCCATGCCTTAACAGCGTGGCCGAAGATGATCGGGTCCGACACTTTCATCATGGTCGCTTTCATGTGAAGCGAGAACATGGTGCCGTCTTTTTTGGTGTCTTCGATGGCGTCAGCCAGGAAGGCACCCAGAGCTTTTGCCGACATGAAGGTCGCATCCGCGATGGTGCCTTCTTCCAGCGGCCAGCCGTCTTTCAGAACGGTGGTCGAGCCGTCTTTGCCGACGAATTCGATCTTCGCGTCACCGGCCTGAGCGGCGGTGATGGTGGCCGATACTTCGTTGGCGTAGAAGTCGTTGCCCGGCATCGACGATACTTTGGTCTTCGAGGACGATTCCCAAGCACCCATCGAATGCGGGTTGTTCTGGGCGAAGTTCTTAACGGCGCGGGCCGAACGGCGGTCCGAGTTGCCTTCGCGCAGAACCGGGTTCACAGCCGAGCCTTTGATGGCGTCAAAGCGTGCGCGGATGGCTTTTTCTTCGTCGGTCGACGGATCTTCCGGATAGGACGGGATGTTGTAACCCTGACCCTGAAGCTCTTCGATGGCGGCTACCAGCTGCGGGACCGAGGCCGAGATGTTCGGCAGTTTGATCACGTTCGCACCGGGGGTCTTCACCAGCTCGCCCAGCGCGGCCAGATCGTCCGACTGACGCTGTTCGTCGGTCAGGTTCTCGGGGAAAGTCGCGATGATGCGGCCTGCCAGCGAGATGTCCGGCGTGCCGACGGTAATTCCTGCGGCGGAAACGAACTTGCGGATGATCGGCAGGAACGAGGCCGAGGCCAGCTCGGGCGCTTCGTCTACAATTGTATACAGAATGTCTGCTTGCGATTTATCGGTCATTTTAGAACACCTCTTTTTTCGCGGAAAACTTCGCCACGGGGCCAATGCCCTGAACGGCGAAAGGTGGGATTTCCCCTTCCCCATACACAAGTCCGGCACGAAAAAAAAGGGACTTGGGGGATTCAGGGGTCGATTTCGATCATGATTGCGCAAGCAATGGCATGATCTGCTTCTTCAAAAGATAATGTGACGCGATCTGCCGGCCATTCAGCACCATCGAGAAGACTCCATACGGATTTGGAACACGAGCACGCAGATCGTGCGCGCTGATGATCTCGGATGCGGTAAAGGGGATACCGGCCTCTTCCGCGGCGTCTTTGGCGTGTTGAACCGCATCTTCAAGATAGGGGCATTGGGCTGAATGCAGCACGGTCAACCCGTCCCCCAGCGCCTCTGCTTTCTTATCCCATCGACCGACAAGTTTCGGAGTTGGCGTAGAGCCATCAAACGAACGCGCCATAAGTGCGTATCCGGGAGGGGCCGTGTCGATTGCATCGTATCCGCGCGCTTGCAAAATCTTGTTGTCCACAAGCCAGTTGCCCGAACTGGTCAGGGCGGCGATGCCTTTGAAGCCGTTGTCTTGGGCAAATGCCTCGGCGTGATCAAGAAGGGCTTTGGCGTGCCCTTTGCCTTTGCTTTTTCCAACCACCCACAGGCAGTGGATAATCATATAGTCTTGTGCGTTTTCGATTCCGCGCCACGCAAACTCTCCGGGTGTGAATTCGATAAACCCGCGTTCTCCATCACCCAGAAGCCGCATCTGCAGGCCTTCCTCAAATCGGTCTGCCAACCACGCGCGTTTCCGCTTCCACGCCGAGCTTTTGCGCGCCGACATCTTGCAGAAGAAGCCATGCTTTTCGACGTTATTATTTGTGATGGTGATGAGATTGGTCATGCGAGCCTCCTTGGTTGAAGGCTCGCATGTGTGGTGTCACGCGTCTTTGAGGCGCATCAAGCCTTACAGGCGGTCCATGATCGCTTCGGCAATCGACATCGTGTTGCCGGTGCCGCCAAGGTCCGGTGTGACTCGGTCTTTGGCCTGCACCGTCTCGATCACGGCTTTCTTCAGGCGCTGGGCGTCGTCAGTTTTGCCAACATGTTCCAGCATCAGGCCTGCGGCCATCAGGAATGCACAGGGATTGGCCTTTTGCTGACCCGCGATGTCGGGGGCCGATCCGTGGACGGCTTCGAAGATTGCGGCGTCCTTACCAATGTTAGCACCCGGGGCCAGGCCCAGACCGCCCACAAGGCCGGCGGCCAGATCCGACAGGATGTCGCCAAACAGGTTTGTGGTGACGATCACGTCAAAGGCATCCGGGTACATGACCATCTGCATGGCACAGGCATCGACGATGCGCTCGTCGAAATCGACGCGGCCTTCGTATTCCTGTGCAATCTTACGGGCTTCTTCCAGAAACATGCCAGACAGCAGCTTCAGGATGTTGGCCTTGTGCACGATCGAGACCTTCTTGCGCCCGTTCGCCAGTGCATATTCGAATGCGGCGCGGGTGATGCGCTGGGCACCTTCTTTGGTGTTGTACCCGGTCGAGAAGACTTTGCCCTCGGGGTCGCCGTTGTGCTCCATGTAACCTTCGTCCGAGATGTAGTACCCCTCGAGGTTCTCGCGGAAGATCACCATATCAACGTTGTCAAAGCGCCCGTCCAGCTTGATCGTCTTGGTTGGGCGGACGTTGGCATAGAGGTTGAACGCCTGACGCAGTTGCAGGTTAATCGACTTGAACCCTCCACCAACAGGCGTGGTCAGCGGACCCTTCAGCGCCAGCTTGGTTTTGCGGATGCTTTCCAGTGTGGCCTCGGGCAGAGGCGTGCCGACAGAATCGAAAGCGGTCATCCCGGCCTGTTGGACATCCCACTCAAACGGGCTGCCCATTTTGTCGAGGATTGCGGTGACGGCTTCGGTGATTTCGGGGCCAATCCCGTCGCCGGGGATCAAGGTGGCTTGGATCTTTGTCATGGTCGTCTCCATGCTGATGAGCGCGTTTATGGCTCGTATAAACTGTATACAATGGAATACAATAGCAAAGTCCTATTCAAAAAGGTGAATAAAACAAGGCAGTTCCCCCCTATCCTAGGCGCGACTTGCACCTGTGGGCAAGCACGCTAACGTGGACGGGCAAGGAGGCGCCCGTGACCATTTTCAATCTCGGATCCATTAATATCGACAACTTCTATCGTGTGACCCACATGCCCGCCCCGGGCGAGACGTTAACGGCGCATGACTACAAGGTTGGACTGGGGGGCAAAGGGGCCAATCAGTCAGTGGCTGCGGCGCGGGCCGGTTCTAATGTCGTGCATATCGGAGCCGTTGGGCCGGAAGGGCAATGGTGTTTGGATACGCTTAAGGGTGCGGGTGTCGATATCAACCATGTTAAGCAGCTAGGGACAGCAACCGGGCACGCGAACATTGTTGTTGATGCACGGGGCGAGAACCAAATCATTCTCTATACCGGCGCGAATACCTCTTTGAAGGTGGATCAGATTGATGCGGCGCTGGCCCGTGCCAAGCCGGGCGATGCTCTGATCCTGCAAAATGAAACCAATCTGACGGTCGAGGCGGCGAAGGTGGCGCGGGCGCGTGGTATGCGCGTGATTTATTCCGCAGCGCCTTTTGTAACCGAGGACGCCAAACAGATGCTGCCCCATGCAGATATGCTTGTGTTGAATGCGGTCGAAGCGCAGCAGTTAACCGCCGCGCTGGGCGTGTCAATTGCGGACCTAAACTTGCCGGTAGTGGTGATCACGAAAGGCGCAGACGGGGCGGTCTGGCTTGAAGATGGCATCGAGACGGTACAAACCCCGGCCTTTCCGGTCACAACTGTTGACACGACTGGCGCGGGGGACTGCTTTATTGGATATGTCGCCGCTGGATTGGATCAAGGCATGCCGCCGGAACGGGCGATGCAACTGGGCGCGGCGGCATCAGCCATCAAAGTCACACGGTTCGGAACCGCGGATGCGATACCCTTGCGTTCGGAAGTCGATAGGTATTTGGCAGATTAGAGTCTAATTAGCCCTTCAGAAGCTGCCCCAAACGCATCGCGATCGACACATCGCCCGAGACTTTAATCTTGCCCATCATGAAAGCGGTCATCGGGTTCAAATCGCCCTTCATCAGCTTTTCCAGATTGGCGTGGGACATAGAGATGGTGCAATCCGTATCCACGTCTTCACGCGACAGCATCCCGCCCTGCAAAACGATTACGCCATCCTCACCGCAATCAAGCTTCAGGCTTTCCTCGAACGGAACCTTGGTCAGGCCGCGTTCAATCTTTTCGACGATGTGGGTCAGGGGCATGGGGGTCCTCATGTAAAAACGCCCCCGTGTGATACGGGGGCGTTTGAACGCGGTCCACAGTGACGTGGCGCGAGTTTACTTGACGCGTTTGTTGCGCATCGCGATCAGCTTCAGACGCAGTGCGTTCAGCTGGATGAAGCCGGCGGCGTCGGTCTGGTCGTAAGCGCCCATGTCTTCTTCGAAGGTCACGTGCTCTTCCGAGTACAGCGAGTGATCCGACCAACGGCCAACCACACGGGCCAGACCTTTGTACAGCTTCATGCGAACGGTACCGGTCACGTGCTCTTGGCTCAGGTCGATGGCAGCCTGAAGCATCTCACGCTCGGGCGAGAACCAATAGCCGTTGTACAGAAGCTCTGCGTATTTCGGCATCAGCTCGTCTTTCAGGTGCATTGCGCCGCGGTCCATGGTGATCGACTCGATACCACGGTGGGCATCCAGAAGGATGGTTCCGCCGGGAGTTTCGTAAATCCCACGCGATTTCATACCGACATAGCGGCCTTCCACCAGATCCAGACGGCCAATGCCGTGCTTGCGACCGTATTCGTTCAGCTCGGTCAGGATGGTTGCGGGCGACATCTTTTCGCCGTTGATGGCAATGGGATCGCCTTTTTCGAACTCAATCTCGATGAATTCGGGCGTGTCCGGCGCATCTTCCGGGTGCACGGTGCGCTGATAGACGTAATCCGGTGCATCCTCGGCGGGATCTTCCAGAACTTTACCTTCCGACGAGGTGTGCAGCAGGTTTGCATCAACCGAGAACGGAGCCTCGCCGCGCTTGTCCTTGGCAATCGGAATCTGGTTCTTCTCGGCGAAGTCCAGCAGTTTGGTGCGCGAGCCAAGATCCCACTCACGCCACGGGGCGATTACGACGATCTCGGGGTTCAGCGCGTAAGCCGCCAGTTCGAAACGAACCTGGTCGTTGCCTTTACCGGTCGCGCCGTGGCTGACAGCGTCAGCGCCGTGCTCGGCGGCGATTTCCACCAGACGCTTCGAAATCAACGGGCGTGCGATCGAGGTGCCCAGCAGGTACAGACCTTCATACTGCGCGTTGGCGCGGAACATCGGGAAGACGTAATCACGCACGAATTCTTCACGCAGGTCTTCGATGTGGATGTTATCGGGCTTGATGCCCATCATTTCGGCTTTCTTGCGCGCGGGCTCAAGCTCTTCGCCCTGACCAAGGTCGGCGGTGAAGGTGATCACTTCGCAACCATATTCAGTTTGCAGCCACTTCAGGATGATCGAGGTATCAAGGCCACCCGAGTAAGCCAGAACAACTTTTTTCGGCGCAGCCTGCGGCGCGGTGTTGGACGAAATCATCAGTTTCCCTTTCACAGAGTATCGCACGGTGAAAAACGGCGAGGTTACCGGGCGATTATCCTTTATTTAAAGGCGGGGCAAGCGTTGCTTGAAGTTGGATGGGCCACTTCTGGTTGAACCGCGGCAAGTTCTGTGATTTTCACGCCAAAAGCATTGCAAGTGAGAAGAATTATGACTGGTTCAGAACTGTTCAAACATGCCTACGATATGGTCCGTCGCAACATGGGGACAGCGTTCCGACTGTCGCTGGTGCTGTTTTTGGCGTCATTGGCGTTTCAGATGGTGTTTTCGTTTGGGCTGATGTCCTACCCCAACTTGATGCTTAGTCTTGGTACGATTCCGTTCATCTTACTGTCCTATATCCCCTCTATCGTATCATTGGTGATGGGCGCATGGGTGGCTGTTGCGTGGCACCGCTATGTTCTTCTGGAAGAAAGCTCCGGCGGATGGATCCCGCCCTTCCACGGGGTTGAAGTTTTTCGGTATATTCTGTGGGTGATCGCACTGTTCGTAATCTATCTTGTGTTGGCGCTTCCCATCATTCTTGTGGGCGCATTTTCTGTTACCGGAATTGAAAGTGGTCAGAATCCATCGGCTGGGATGATTGCCCTTTTTGTGGTTGGGTTTCTGGCTACGTTTCTGGCGGTCGTGATTGTGCTGTCACGTCTTTCGACAAGTCTAGTATCGCGCGCTGTGTCTCAGCGCCTTAGCCTTGCGGGCGCTTGGGCCGCGACACGCGGATCAAGCTGGCCGATCCTGATGTGCGCGCTGATTATGTTGGCGATCATGTTTGCGTACATGATCATTGCGGCAATTCTGTTTGCTGTGTTGGGTGCTGGCGTGATGATCATCGTGTTGCCGTTCCACTTGCTCTTCTCGTGGTTCGTGATTTTCTTCCAAATCAGCTTTATGACCACGCTTTACGGTGTCTATGTGGAAGGTCGCGGATTGGTGGCCTGACGAAATCTGGCTTGCCAAGTTACAACGCTTTGGGTCACACATTCTGCATGAGCGATTTTCTGAAACGGGCCCGTGTGGCTGAACAGCAGATGCGGGCGCTTTTCCCCGCGACCCCACTTCAACGCAACGACCACCTGTCAGCTCGTTATGGAGCTGACATCTGGTTGAAGCGGGAAGACCTGAGCCCTGTGCGCAGTTACAAAATCCGTGGCGCTCTGAATGCGATGGGCAAGGCGCTGGCTGCAGACCCCTCGCGGGATCTGTTTGTTTGTGCCTCTGCTGGCAATCACGCTCAGGGCGTAGCCTACACCAGCCGTCATTTCGGTGTGCGCGGCGTGATCTTCATGCCCGTTACCACGCCTCAACAGAAGATCGAGAAAACACGAATTTTCGGCGGGGATAGTATCGAAATCCGACTGGTCGGGGACTATTTCGACGACACCCTGAAAGCCGCTCAGGAGTATTGTGAAGCCGAAGGGGGCCATTTCCTGTCGCCTTTTGACGATACGGATGTGATCGAAGGGCAGGCAAGCGTTGCGGCCGAGATCGTGTCGCAACTTGGACGCGCGCCGGATCTGGTCATTCTGCCCGTCGGAGGAGGAGGGCTGTCGTCTGGGATCACGAAGTATCTTGGCGAAACCGCGCCAGAAACAGCTTTGCGCTATGTCGAGCCTGCTGGCGGGGCCAGTCTTCAGGCAGCGCTGGACGCCGGACGTCCGGTTGCATTGGATTACGTGGATAATTTTGTCGATGGCGCCGCCGTAGCCCGGATCGGAGCCATGACGTTTGACGTTCTGAAACATGTTGATCCAGCTCATGTGCTGTCGGTACCCGAGGATCGGATTTGCCTGACAATTCTGGACATGCTGAATGTCGAGGGCGTGGTGCTAGAGCCCGCCGGAGCGCTGTCGATTGATGCCCTGAAAGACCTTGGGGACGAAGTTCGCGGAAAAACGGTGGTCTGTGTGACCTCTGGCGGCAATTTCGATTTCGAACGGCTGCCTGATGTAAAAGAGCGCGCACAGCGTTTCGCCGGGCTTAAGAAGTATTTCCTGCTACGGCTTCCGCAACGCCCCGGCGCGTTGAAAGACTTCCTTCAGATCCTTGGCCCGGACGACAACATTGCTCGGTTCGAATACATGAAGAAAAGCGCGCGCAATTTCGGGTCTGTTCTACTTGGCATCGAAACCAGCCAGCCCGAGAATTTCGATCTGCTGGAAAAGCGGCTGGAAGAGCACGGCTTTGCCTTCTCGGACATCACGGACGACGAAACCATTGCGGAATTCGTGGTCTAGCACTGCGCCAAAAACTCCAGCTTGGACTGGTCATAGGCGGTGAAGACAGGCGCAAGCTGGATTTGGTTGCCCTGACCATTTGCCGCGGCTTGCTCGTTCTGACTGCATATCTCGGACAGGTCTTGAAATCCTAGGTTCAGGGCCGAGCCTTTCAGGAAATGCATGTCATGTTCGAACTGCGCGGGATCCGGATTGGACCTTAGGCGCGCAATCACCTCGTCCACTTCTTCTAGAAAAATTTCGGCCACTTCGCCAAAATCTTCTTCCCCGATTTCATCTTTCAATTCGTTTACGCGGCTCCAGTCGATCATGGGCGCCTCCTGCTTGTCCGCGGGGATCATGCGAGATGCAGGTTAACATACTGTTATAAGTACAGATAATGTTGAATTTTATCTTTAAAGACCTGTTAAAACGCGCGCCCTAAAGATGATCGAGAATGTCGTATGTTCTAAAAGTCTTGGGGCAATCTTGGGTGTAGCAAAACCACATAACACTGAGGTTATCAGCACACGTGCCGCGCAAAAGGACGCGGTCAGACCTGATTCGATTCAGCGTATTCTGCTGGTCGATGACAGCCGTGCCCAACGCAGCCTGATGTCCCGGTCGCTGGCGAAACAGGGCTATCAGGTTACCGAAGCCGGATCAGGGCTTGACGCGATCAAGCTGTTTACTGCACAGGATTTCGACCTGATCCTCAGCGATTGGATGATGCCCGGCATGAACGGGTTGGAGTTGTGCCAAGCGATCCGGGCGCAAAGCGCGAAGGGTTATGTCTATTTCATCCTGCTGACGTCGAAGTCGGACAAAGACGCGGTTACGCGCGGCTTAGATGTTGGGGCCGACGATTTTCTGGCCAAACCCTTCAACCCGGACGAACTGCGGGCGCGTATCGCGGCTGGTGGGCGTATTTTGTCGATGGAGCGGGAGCTTCAGGAAACAAACCGGCTGGTGTCATCCGCGCTGGCCGAGCTGAAAACGCTCTATGATTCGTTGGACCGCGATTTGGTTGAAGCTCGGAAGATGCAGCAGTCTTTGGTGCGTGAGTCCTTCCGTGACTGGGGACGAGCGGAAGTGTCCTTGCTGTTGAAGCCCTGTGGCCATGTGGGCGGCGATCTTGTCGGGTTTTTTGACGCTGGAAAGGATCACATCGCCTTCTATTCGATTGATGTGTCTGGTCATGGCATTGCCTCGGCGTTGCTGACTGCGCGACTGGCGTCATACCTATCTGAAGGCTCGCCGGCGCATAACATCGCACTGATCGAGCAGGAGGACGGAAATCACCACCGCCAGCCACCAGAGATGGTCGCGGCTCAACTGAATACGCTTTTAACAAAGGACATGTTGTCCGAGCATTATTTCACGATGCTGTTCGGGTATCTGGATATGACCACAGGAAGGGTGGAATTTGCCCAGTGCGGCCATCCAAACGCAGTGGTCCTGAACCGATCAGGCCAGGCGCATTTCATAGGGGAAGGGGGAATGCCGATTGGTCTTATCCCGGCCGCTGAATTCGAACGTCAACATCTGCACCTTCAACCGGGAGAACGGCTGATTTTCTATTCGGACGGCTTCACCGAATGTGAAGATATCGATGGAGTTCAAGTTGACGAACAAGGATTTGGTGAGATTCTTGAGAAAAACAGCGGCCTAACGAACGAGATGCTGTTTGACGCGATGGTCTGGGATCTGGACCTGTTTGCAGGCGGGCAGGAGTTCGGCGATGATCTATCTTGTGTGATGCTGACCTATAAATCGCGCACATAGCTTTGCATAAAATGACGATCACCAGCGCTGTGCAGGATTTTTGTGGCGGTGTGAACATTGCTCCAAATCGCGCTGTGATCGGGTTCAATCGGTGCGCTGATCCGCCGAACTGGGACGGCTAGGAAGATGTGACAGATCTTTTCGGCCCAAAGATCGTATTCGGGCATATAGGTAAACCGGCGATAAGCCCCGATGCGCAAGGGGTTCCGGATTGACCAGCCTGTTTCCTCCATCACCTCACGATGCAGGGCCGCAATGGCGCTTTCTCCTGCATCAATTCCGCCGCCCGGCAGCTGGTATTCATCGAACACGCCGCCCTGATGGGTGATCAGCACATCCAGACCAGAGGCAAGGATCGCATACGCGCCCGGACGCGGGGTGTAGTGCTGATTTCGCTGCTTTGGTGCCCCAAATCTTCGCATCATCCCTTTTCCATTCGGTTGCTGCCACCATATAGACGCGGTATGCCAAGCTGAACGCCGATAGGAAACCCCAATGACTCTTGGATCTCAAATCGCATGGGATGACACCATTCTGCCATTCCAACTGGACAACAGCGATGTCCGCGGGCGCCTTTTGCGCCTAGACGGAGTGCTGGACACGATCCTGTCCCAGCACAATTACCCGCCCGCAATCGAAGCGCTGGTGGCTGAAGCCGCCATGCTTACCGCGATGATCGGACAGACGATCAAGCAAAGCTGGAAGCTGTCGCTGCAGATCCGCGGCGATGGTCCGGCGCGATTGATTGCGACCGATTACTATGCACCTAAGGTGGCGGGGGAACCTGCTGAAATCCGCGCCTACGCTAGCTTTGATGAAGAGCGTCTGGACCCCACTGGTCCCAGCTTTCCGCAGATCGGTAAGGGCATTTTTGCGATCCTAATCCAGCAGAAGGAAGGCCAGCAGCCCTATAAGGGCATGACGCCGCTTGCTGGGAACTCTCTGTCCGATTGCGCACAGGCTTACTTCGCGCAATCCGAACAGCTGCCCACCCGCTTCCACCTGACCTTTGGCAAATCGGTCTGGGCCGGTGGGCAAGAAGGTTGGCGAGCTGGCGGTGTGATGTTGCAGCATATGCCAAAAGCCTCGCCCGAGGTGACGGGTGAAGGTGGCTCGGGTGAGGGCGGCTTGCTGACACCCAGTGATCTGCTGACGGATGAGGACAGTGAAAACTGGAACCGTGCGAATATTCTGCTGGATTCGGTAGAAGAACTTGAGCTGGTTGGACCGTCTGTTCAACCAACAGACCTGCTGGTGCGCCTGTTCCACGAGGAAGCGCCGCGCGTCTATGATCCGCAGCCGATTAGCTTTGGTTGTCCTTGTTCGGAAGATCGCGTGCGCGAAAGCCTGTCAATCTATTCCGAGCGCGACATTGGCCATATGACCAATGACGAGGGCCGCGTGACCGCAGATTGTCAATTCTGCGGGGCACATTATGACCTAGATCCGGCCACCGTTGGCAAGGATGCAAAGGGCGTGGATGGTGACAGCGCCTGATCAAATCTTGCGCCTTCGGGCTGCCCTGTCCCTGCCGGGGACGGGAAGCTCGGACTTTGATCTGTCGCCCGGCGTGAAACCTCTTGCCGGGCGAAAGCTTCGTCCGGCGGGCGTTCTGATGCCGTTTGTTGAAACACGAAATGGACTGGATCTGGTGCTGACCATGCGGTCCTCGGCCCTCAAGCATCACCCCGGCCAAATCGCCTTTCCGGGCGGCAAAAGTGACGAGTTAGACACTGATATTGTCGCCACCGCACTGCGCGAAGCGGATGAAGAGATAGGCCTGAATCCCGCGAAAGTCGAAGTTCTGGGGCAATTGCCTGCGCATGAAACTGTGACCGGATTCACTGTGACCCCTGTCGTGGGTTTGGTGCGGAGCGAGTTTACAGCGGTCGTTGAGCCCGGCGAGGTCGAAGAGGCCTTCCGCGTACCTTTCGATCATGTTTCTGATCTTGCAAAGTTCAGCAGGCAGGGGCGCTATTGGCAGGGGCAAATGCGTTGGTACGAAACGGTACCGCTTGGCCCGTATTACATCTGGGGCGCAACCGCGCGGATGTTGCGCGGATTAGCTGAAAGGCTGGCACAATGACCCGTATTCAGGGCGACTGGATCAATGACCCGGGTGCGCAGCAAGTTTGCGCTTTGCTGTCTGGTGCCGGGTATCAGGTTTACTTTGTCGGCGGATGCGTCCGCAACGACCTGTTGGGGGTTGGGATTTCGGATCTGGATATGTGCACGGACGCCTTGCCCGCGCGCGTGATGGAGCTGGCCGAAGAGGCAGGATTGCGTGTGCTGCCAACCGGGATCGACCATGGCACAGTGACAATCGTCATTGACCATGAACCTTATGAGATCACGACCTTCCGTAAGGATGTTCAAACTGACGGGCGTCGCGCCGTCGTCGCGTATTCGGATCAGGTCGAGGATGATGCGAGGCGCCGCGATTTCACGATGAACGCGCTCTATGCCGACCCGACAGGGCAGGTCTTGGACCCGCTGGGCGGGCTTCCTGATCTGCAAGCGCGACGCGTGCGGTTTATCGATGATGCAGGCGCGCGAATCCGGGAAGACTATCTGCGTACCCTTAGATTTTTCCGATTTCACGCTTGGTATGGCGATGACGACAAGGGGATTGATCCTGATGGGCTTGCGGCCTGTGCTGCGAATTTGGGTGGGTTAGAGACGCTTTCGAAAGAGCGTGTGGGAACAGAGATGCTTAAAATCCTGTCTGCCCCCGATCCCGCGCCTTCAATGGCGGCAATGGCGCAGTCTGGTGTTCTGGCGCACATATTGCCCGGCGCGGATGCGTCGAAGCTGGCGGTTCTTGTGCATCTTGAGGCAGATTTGGCCGTGGATTCCTTACGACGTCTGGCGCTTTTGGGCGGGCATGGCGTCGCAAAGGCGCTGCGATTGTCAAAGAAGCAGGCGAAACGGCTTGAGGACTTGCGACACGGGATGGGATCGGCCGCAGGAACAGGAGAGCTGGCCTTCAGATTGGGGGCCGATCAGGCACGAAACATTGCCCTGCTGCGCGCTGTGATGTTTGAAACGCCGCTGCCCGATGGACTGGACCACCAGATCGAGGTCGGAGCCGCTGCCAAATTCCCCATCAAGCCGGTCGACCTGATGCCAGACCTTCGTGGCCCGGCGTTGGGCGAAAGGCTGCGCGAGCTTGAGACAAGTTGGATCGCATCGGGCTTCACCCTAACGCGCGAGGAGTTGCTGAAATGAGCGATGTGACGCACACAATCACCCGTCTGGGCCATTTGGGCGATGGGATCGCAGATGGACCGATCTTTGCGGCCCGCACCTTGCCGGGCGAGGTTGTTCGCGGGGACGTGTCGGGCGACCGGATCGATGTGCCAAAGATTGTCACGCCATCAGCCGATCGGGTGAAACCTGCTTGCCCGCACTACAACACGTGTGGGGGATGTTCCTTGATGCATGCCTCGGATGAGTTCGTGGCGAATTGGAAGACCGAGATTGTCCGAAATGCGCTGTTTTCCCACGGGATAGAGACTAGTTTTAGACCGATCCATACCTCGCCCGCCCGGTCCAGACGGCGTGCTGTGCTGTCGGCGCGACGGGGAAAGAAAGCACCGATTGTTGGGTTTCATGGCCGTCGGTCGGGCACCATCACCGAGATTTCGCAGTGTCACCTTATCCATCCCGAGATCCTGCAAGCCCTGCCTGCGCTGGGCGAGCTAACCACGCTCGGCGCGTCGCGCAAGGGTGAGTTGTCGATCAATGCGACTGTCTCGAATGCGGGGCTGGATATCTCGGTCACCGGGGGCAAGCCGCTGGATCGCGCGCTTCAGGCCGAGTTAGGTCAGGCCGTAAATCGGTTCGGCTTTGCCCGCCTGTCGTGGGATGGCGAAGTAATCGCGATGGAAACCCCGCCGACACAGAGCTTTGGAGCTGCTGGCGTGACGCCTCCTCCGGGTTCGTTCCTGCAAGCCACGCGTGAGGGCGAAGCCGCCTTGCTGGCAGCCGTGCGTGAGGCAGTGGGGGATGCGG
Organism: Aliiroseovarius sp. S253; assembly: GCF_049800855.1. Taxonomy (NCBI): domain Bacteria; kingdom Pseudomonadati; phylum Pseudomonadota; class Alphaproteobacteria; order Rhodobacterales; family Paracoccaceae; genus Aliiroseovarius; species Aliiroseovarius sp. S253. Next base: position 484,185 of record NZ_JBNAFW010000002.1, read on the forward strand.
ATCATATCGTGGATCTGTTTGCGGGGTGCGGGACGTTTGCCCTGCCATTGGCGGAAAACGCATTTGTCCACGCGGTCGAAGGTGTGGACAGCATGCTGAAAGCGCTCGATGCCGGGTGGCGTCATGCCCAAGGTCTGCGCGAGGTGACAACCGAGACGCGCGATCTGTACCGAAATCCGTTTTATGAGGAAGACTTGAAGCGTTTCGATGCTGCTGTCATCGACCCGCCCCGCGCCGGAGCCGAAGCGCAGATCGAACAAATCGCAGCGTCGGATCTGTCGACTGTGGCGATGGTGTCTTGCAATGCGGTCAGTTTCGCCCGGGATGCAAAGATTTTGCTTGATGCAGGGTTTGAAATGGATTGGATACAGGTCGTGGATCAGTTCCGCTGGTCAACTCATACCGAACAGGTGGCCAGTTTCCAGCGCCGGTAAGCTGGAAATTGCACCAATTGATCCGACGGGTTTGATAGGGTTTGAGTTGCCCTGCGTGCGCGTTACCATGTGTCAAACAACAAGTACGGGTGTAATATGAGAACCGTCGTCGCAATCGCAGCAGTGCTTGCCATTCTGTTTACCGCCTCGTGTGGGCCGAAACGTCATCAGTATGACGGGCCCGAGGTCACGCGGATTGTCGTGAACAAAGAGGATCGCAAGATGTATCTTCTTCACGGCACCGAAATCCTGAAAAGCTATAACATCGAACTGGGCTTCGCTCCGGAAGGCCACAAGCAGTTTGAAGGTGACGGAAAGACACCTGAAGGGCGTTATGTGATTGACCGCCGCAACCCGAATAGCGCGTTTTATCTGTCGATCGGCGTGTCTTATCCCAACCGAGCGGATGTCGAACATGCCAAGGCAAACGGCAAAAAGCCGGGTGGCGAGATCTTCATCCATGGCGGGCGACGCCCCAAAGATCCCAAGCGGCCGGATTGGACGGCTGGCTGTATTTCGGTCAAGAACCGAGAAATGCTTGAAATCTTCACGATGGTGCGACTGGGCACGGTGATTGACATCAATCCTTAAACGAAAAGACCCGCCAATTTAGGCGGGTCATTTTTTGTGGTCTACGGTGCGGCTTAGGTGCCTACATCCAGAACCCACCAGATCTTGCCGTTACGCTCTTGATGCCATGCAAAGCCCATGTTGCGCGCGCGCGGATCCATCAGGATGCGGCGGGTGTTGGGGTCTGCCATCCAGGCTGACAGGGTCTGAAGTTCACTTTCGAAGGTCTCGGAAAGTGTCTGGCCGATGTAACGCCCCGAATACCCGACGCGCTGGGCGCGATCCAAGGGTGACGATCCGTCAGATCCGAAATGCCACGGGCGGTTCTGTACCGACATGTCCTTGGCGTGGGTCTTGGCGGCGGCATTCAGTTGGCTGTTCAACTGCAGGGGGCCGGCACCGGACGCAGCCCGCAGCTCGTTCACGGAATCGAGCATGCGATACTGGATGGTCGAGGTTTTCGCCGCCGAAATCCGATACACTTTGACACCGTTGCCAGTCGTGGTTGTTCCAGTAGAGCAAGCTGCCAGTGTGGTTGCTGTGGCCAATGCCAACAAAATCGCGCGCATTTGTATCTCACCAATAAAAACTTGTTTCCCTGTTTCTCTATAGACAGAATGCGATGAATTCAAACAACGGGCGCGTGATCTTGCCTATTTCACAGCTGTTTGAATTGCGACTGATGCGAACGCGCAATATAGAGGCGTTTAATAAAAGTGATTTGTTTGGAGTGGCGAGATGAATGACAAGACAGGATTGAAGATCGGACGCCGCGCGTTTCTTAGCGGGGCCGCTGCCGTCGCGGGCGGCGTGGCGACACCGGCCATTGCGCAGTTTGACAACTCGACCGAGGTTGAGCGTGATCTGACCGAGGTGGTTAAACGCAACATTTCAAGCTTCCGTACGCTGAACTGGCAGCCCTATTTCAGCAACACCAAAAACGGTGTGATCCTGGTGGATATCAGCTCGCGTTGCTTGCACTATTGGTCCGAAGACCAGTCGGTCTATCGTCTGTACCCGACCTCGGTGCCGCTAAGTGAAGATCTGACCCGCCGTGGCCGCACCAGCGTGATCCGCAAGGTCGAAGGCCCGTCTTGGGCACCGACCCCAGCAATGCGCAAGCGTAACCCGGAATGGCCCGCCTTTGTGGGCCCGGGTCCTGACAACCCGCTGGGTACCCACGCGTTGTATCTGGGTTGGAAATACTACCGGATCCACGGCACCCACGACACGCGTAAGATTGGGCGCCAGTCGTCGAACGGCTGCATTGGCCTGTATAACGAACATATTGCCGAGCTTTTCGCACTGACGAAGAACGGCGCGCAGGTTCTGTTGATCTAAACGCGACACACCGCAGAAACAAAAAAGCCCCGCAAACTGCGGGGCTTTTCTTTTGGCGATGTGCTGGGATCAGACGCTTTCGTCGATCCACGACTGCAGGGCCGCTTTCGGAGCCGCGCCAACCTTGTTCGAGATCACCTGACCGTCTTTGAACATGAACAGTGCCGGAATGCCGCGTACGCCCATCTGAGCAGGCGAATTCGGGTTTTCGTCCACGTTTACCTTCACGATTTTGACTTTGCCTTCGTACTCGGCCGACAGCTCTTCCAGGGCTGGTCCGATCTGTTTGCAGGGGCCACACCATTCGGCCCAGAAATCTACAACAACGGGAACATCCGCGTTGCGGACTTCTTCGTCAAAGGTGGCATCGGTGACAGCGACGGTTGCCATTAGCATTCTCCTGAAATTTTGGTTGGTCAGAACCTAGGTAGCCAGACCCTCAGCGTCAAGGCGACCAAATGCGTCATCGACAAGTTGGTCGTCCAACGGCATCAGCTCACGCGTTTGTGTCCACAGGATCGCGGTGTGGACAGGACGGTCGGGATAAAGCGCGCGCAGCATCCAGCGATAGGCCCCCATCTGGCGCAGCAAACCCTCTGGGGTTTGGTCTGGATGTTCGGGGGTGATGCGGTTCGATTTAAAATCCACGGCCAATACTTGATCATCTGTCACGATCAATCGGTCGATAAACCCGTGCAGTATCTGCGATGGTACATCAGGCAGATGCCCTGTGATCGGAGCTTCCGCGATGCTGTTTGCATCAAATAGATGGATCAGAGTCGGGTCGGTCAAAAGCGCCGTTACTTCGTCCGATAGGCTTTCAATTACGTTCGCTTCAGCTGCATCCGGGCCAGTGGACAACAGATGTCGGGCCATCGCGCTCCAAGTTTCCGGCGGGGTATTTGGCAGATGCTCTAGCAGCAGGTGTATCTGTCGCCCGCGGATCAAAGGGTCCTCGTCGCCAAACAACTCAATTTCGCCGGGCAAAGCCTTTGCCCCGCCCAGATCAGAGGGCGACAAGGGCTTGGGTGCGCTGGCAGGTAGAGAAGCGTTGGTGGTCAGCCAATCTGGCAGCGGGTTTCGCTTGGCGTCTGGCGCTTTGGTGTCGTTTGCACCGGGCTCTGGCCATTCGCCGGTATGAAAGCGTTTGCCCATTCCTGTGGGAAACGGGCAATCTGCACCGCCTGCCCGCTCCATCGCGGTTTCGCAGATGCGGTACCAGCCAGTATCGGCTTTCCCAAGATCTCCTGCGGCAGTCAGAACGAGCCACTGTTCAGCGCGGGTCATAGCGACATACAGCAAACGCGTACGTTCTTCGATTTCAGCCTCTTTCAGGCTTTCGGCTACGTCCTCGATGGCGTCGGTCCGATCCGCTTTCGATGGGAACCAGAACGGCTGATCCGCGGACAGTTTCCCGATCTGCGGTGGGTCTGAGGCGCGGCGCGCTGCCAGATCCGGCAAAAGAACAATCGGAGCCTCAAGCCCCTTTGAGCCGTGGATCGTCATGACCCGTACCAGATGCCCCTTGCTGTCCACCTGACGCTTGATCGTGATGTCACCGGTCTCTAGCCACGAGATAAAGCCGGTCAGGCTGGGGATTTCGAGCCGCTCATAGTTCATCGACTGATGAAGAAGAGCGTCGATGCCGTCCTCGGCCTCTTGCCCCAACCGTGCCAGCAGCTTCTTGCGACCGTCATGACGGGTCAGAATGCGCTCTAATAGTTCGTAAGGACGCAAGAAATCCGCGCGGTCCCGCAGGTCATGAAGTGTCTCTAATGTTGCTGAAAATTGCTCTGCTTGATCTGACAAAGCCCTCCACAGAAAGGTGTTCTTTCCGCGATAATGCGCTAGGCGGAACAGGTCATCTTCGCTCCACCCGAACAAGGGGGACCGCAAAACGGTGGCCAGCGAAAGATCATCTTCTGGCGTTGCAAGGAAAGACAAAAGAGCGGTCAGATCCTTAACCGCAAGTTCCGCCCCGATGCGCAGTTGGTCTGCCCCGGCAATCGGAATGTCGCGGGCTTTGCAGGCGCGGATCAGTTCGTGAAACAGCTCGCTTCTGGATCGGACCAGAACCAGAATGTCGCCGGGATCGACAGGGCGCGATCCGCCTTTGTCGTCGGGTAGGCTCTCTTCCCGGATCATGCGTTGGATCTCATCGGCTAAATTGTCGGCCAGCTGTACGCGGTGATCGCGCGGGGACGGGCGGTCAACGGGATCGTTCCAATCCCGATCTTCTTCGTGCTTCACGGGCTCGATTGACGGCCACAGGTCCACGCGTCCCGGTTTGTCGCCAAAAAACGCCCGGTGCTTGAAGCCGCCACCAAGGCCGGACCGCCCTTCCAGTGCCATATCTACGAACCCCAGTACGGCGGCCGAGGAACGGAAGGAATATTCCAGCGGCTGAACTGCCAGCGCGCGCCCGACCTGTTGCAAGCGATCCGCAAAACTGTGCTGCATCCGCTGAAATTCGGCCGGTTCCGCACCTTGGAAGGAATAAATCGACTGTTTCGGGTCGCCGACCACGAAAATCGTGCGCTCCACATCATCCCGCGCGCCGGACCCGGTGGTGAACTCCCGCGCAAGGCTGTCGATCACGCGCCATTGCACGGGGCTGGTGTCCTGCGCTTCGTCCACCAGAATGTGATCGATGCCGCCGTCCAATTTGAACAGCACCCACGCAGCGACCGAAGGATCGGTCAACAGCCCGCCTGCTTTCAGGATTAGGTCGTCAAAATCCAACCATCCTCGCGCCAGTTTGGCAGCTTCGTATTCCTGTACGAAAGCGTGCGCGAAACGATACAGAACCTGCGTTCGCTTCGCGTTATGCAAGGCCAACCGTTTGTGCCGCGCGTCCTCGACGCGGGTCATCAGGTCGTTCAGCTGATCCATGATGGGTGCCAGCGCGCCGGACTGCAGAGATTTGGTCGGTACAGACCCTATCTTTGCGGAAAAGGGAGGTTTTTGCAGGAGAAAGATCTTTTCGAGCTGCTGTAGCAGGCCTAGGTTTGGCTGGGACAGGTCCGCCCCTTGAAGTGCTTCGGCGCGCTTCTGATCCTGTGCACTGCCCGTGGCTGATCCAGCGCGAAACTTGGTGAGCACATCCAGATCGTCCGACGCAAAGCACCCTTCAAGGACCGCTTGCAAATCATCCCCAGTCGCCAACCCAAACCAGTTGTTGATTTGTTCTTCGTCTTTCTCATCCACAAACATCATCCGGGCCGAGGTGATGCCAGCGGTCAGCCGCATCAGGTCCTCACCAGTAAACAGTTGCGCCAGATCCTGCACCAATCCCCTTTGCGGCCCGCCGCTCATCTGCTCCAGAATTTTGGCGCGAAGATCGTTGGCAGCGCGGTCATCCATTTCGGTGAACTGGGGGGATACGCCAGCTTCGGTCGGGAACCGACGCAAAAGCGAGGCGCAATAGGCGTGAATTGTCTGAATCTTCAGCCCGCCGGGGGTCTCAATCGCGCGGGCGAACAATTGACGCGCCAACGAAAGGTCGCGTGCACCTTCAACGCCCAGTTCGGCCAGCGCCTTGGTCAGGCTGTCGTCATCCTTCATCGCCCACTCGCCCAGGCGTAGGAACAGGCGGTTCTGCATCTCGCTTGCGGCGGCCTTGGTATATGTCAAACACAGGATGTTCTGCGGGGATACGCCATCCAGCAACAGGCGCGCCACGCGGTCGGTCAGAACGCGGGTTTTTCCCGACCCTGCATTGGCCGACAGCCAGGTTGATGCGGTGGGATCAGCGGCGCGGATCTGGGCAAGAGTTGCGTCGTTAAACTTCATCGCCCGACCTCCTTCACCACCGGGGTGTCGCTGTCATCCCATTCGCCGTAGCGCGCAAGATGATCATAGTCGCCCGCGAAGCGTTGCATATGCATGGCGCGGCGAGAGGTATAACCCTGTGCGTTGTCATTATAGGCTCTAATAAGGCCCAAAAGCTCGTCTTTGATTGCTGCGATATTGGTAGCCACCAGATTGGTCGAGACCTCTTTCTGCGGTGTCAGTCCGATATAGCTGACCAAAGATACAGATGAAGCATCGATATTTTCGAAGCCGCCGACCTCGGCGATGACAGCCTCGAGCAACAACTGTTTGTCGAAATGCTTTTGCTGCTTCTCGTTCGGGGGCGCGCCGGTTTTATAGTCGTAAATTAGAAGCGATCCGTCCTGATGCCGGTCAATCCGGTCAGCCTTGGCCACAAGGGTGAAATCCGGGTCGTCAAACTTCGTGCGCCCCCAGGTTTCGTTCTCCAGATTGTGCGAGAAATCGCGGCGCAGCAGCTCTTGCTGGACAAACCACGGCGCAATCCGGTCAATCCGCGCCTTCCAAAGGATGCGAGTGGCAAGGTTGGGCACGTGCTCGGCCAGAATGTCGTCCGCGATCTGGCGCAAGCGATCCTGTTCCTGTTCGGGGTTCGGATCGTCGGGCAAAGACGCCACATAGTTCTCGAACACATCGTGCAGCACCGTCCCGCGCATCAAAGCATCTGAGCCGCGCAATAGCGGATCAAGCGCTCGCAAATGGAGCACTTTGTCCGCATAGATCGCAAAGGGATCACGGATAAGCTTTGTCACCCCCGTGGCTGACAGCTGTCTGGGCCTGCTCGACAGCGGTGGGGATGGAGAAGGTCTGTTTTCAGCTGGAATAGTCACAGTAGGTTGGTCAATCTGACGCGCGAATTCCAGCCATTGTGCGCCACGTGCGCGCATATCCTGCAAGGCTTGCTCTCCGTCAGATGACATGCCTGCCATCAAGTTGCAGATGCGATTTAGCCAGCGGGACGGAATGGTTTCGCTGTCTTCGTCTTTGACAGAGCGGGTTAGGATCACCTCTGACGTGGCGATGGCCTGCTGGAAATCATGTGCCGACAAGCCAACACGTCGTTCGGGCAGGGAAAGCCCAACTTGCAGCCGCATCTGACGGTTCAACCACGGATCTGGGCCGGGTAGTTCAGGCCAGATCCCATCATTCAATCCTGCCAGAATGACGCGTTCTGCCCCTTGAACACGTGCCTCGAGTGTACCCCAAAACATCACGCCGGGATGGGGTGTATTGGGATCGCGAACCTCGCCCTTCGACAAGATAGAGCGGAACAGATCGCGATAGGCAAGTGGGGATAGAACGCCTCCATGTACCGCATTATCTGCAAGGTTAGAGACTATTTCCTGACACAACTGCCCCGCCGCACGGTTCCAAAGTTCGCCCGTGCCCTCGCCATCTGGTCCCCGGGCAATTGCGCGCGCAAGATCAAGATGTTGGTCCAAAAGTTCGGCGAGAGGTAAGTCGGCAGAAATTGGTTCTGACAGACAATAGTCCGCGACCCAGTTCGCCCAAATGGCACGCTTTGGCTCTTCTTCAAATTTTTGCGCCCATTCTAAAAGCCCATCCCGATCGGGAACCGAAGCTGATCCCCGCAGCACCTGAAGCTCCAGATCACGAGTCCAGCGCAGATGATCTCCGCGAGCGTCTCCGCCTGTGTTTGTTAACGGATGCTTCAGAAGGGCCAGCAATCGGTCAGCAGCGGGAGCTTCACACATCATAACAGTAATCTGCCGAAGAAACCGGCCCGGAGCCGACAAAGCCAGCGGGCGACCGGCGCTGTCATCAGGTTCGATATTCCAGCGATCCAAAGCGGCCGCGACCTGCCGGGTCAGGATCCTGTCTGGCGTAATCAGAGCGACGCTGACCCCGTCTTTCACGGAACGTCGCAAGACCGCGGCGATAGCCAGTGCTTCGTCACGGGGAGTTTTGGCTTCGACCAGTGTTAGGTTTTCCGTGGCCCTTTCGATGTTTTCAAAACGTCGCCCCTCAATCTGCCACTGGTCCGTCACAGGGGCAGGGCGCAACGCAAGAGAGATCAGTTTGTTTCGTTCAGGTGCCACGGGATCAAGGTCAGACCAATTCCGAACCTCGTTCCGGCTTGTCTCTAGTCGTTTCAGAAGCGCAGCAAAGCGATACTGTGGGTGATCTTCGGCGGACAGAGCATCTTCCAGACTACGCCATGTTTGCTCGGGCAAGTCCGTATCAAAACCGGGCAGGATCAATGCTCCTTGCGGAAGGCGCGCGACCGCTTGCATCAAAAGCGACGTGGTCCCGCGTGACCCGGTCGAGCCGGCAATCAGGATTGGGTGATCGGGGGGGGACACCTTCCACCCTTCGATGATCTTGGAGACAACCATTCGCTGTCGTGTTTCGGCGTCTGGGGCATGGCCAGCCTCAGGATCGAAGAATGGGTTGATCAGGGAAAGAAACCGCAGGCTGCGTGCCCAATGCTCGGACATATCTTGGACATCAAGTGTCTCTAACGCAGCGGGATTTATGCCCTCACCGTGCATCTCGTCCATTAGCTTGGCAACGCTGTCGGCCAGATCAAAGGCTGCGCTTTTTGGCGCTAGATCAGGCTCTTTATCTAGAAGCGCCAGGATCAGTTGATGCAACTCTAACTGACGACGCAACGGGGACACGGCGTTGGGGATCGTGCTGTCCAGCGGCATCTGCGCTAGGTCGGTGATCAGTCTTAGTCGTGGAACAAACCCCGGTTGATCGTCAAACAGGGTGCGCACCCGATTCAACATGCGTCGAGAATTCACGAACAGCTCGACCCGCGCGATGTCATGCGGTGAGCGGTCCCGCATACGGTGGCGCAGCCCTTGGACCAGCGCCTTGGGAAAATCTATCCCCAACGGGACACCGTAGACACGTGCACTTGACGAAGGATCAAACATTGCGATCCCCGAGCATTTCCTCGGCCAATGTAATTCCGTCCGGGTGCCCGACATCACACCATGACCCGCCGTAGGGCAGACCAAACAGGCGGTCGGTTTGCTGTATGACATCCCAAACAGAGTTCAGCGAGAAAACGTCGTCCGACACGTCATTGACCGGAGGTGTCTTGATGATCTGACAGCCTGTGTAAACCAGTCCCGGGCCTCGGGTTAGCTGGCCATTTGGATCCATCAGGAAATCGCCTTGCCCGAGATGGCCGATGGCGTGTTCGGGCGGAACCAAAAGCATAAGCGCGTCCATCTGGTCGGGATTCCACGCCAGCAAAAGCGACTGAATGGGATTGGGACCGGACCAAACTGCATCAGCGTTCAGGGTAAACACCGCATTCGTTTTATGCAGGGTTAGAGCCTGTTTCAGGCCGCCCCCGGTTTCCAGAAGTGTGTTTTCGTGTGAAAAAATAACGTCCCGATCCGACAGATGGGTGTGGATTTGGTCTGCCAGATAATGCGTGTTCACGATGACCTGCGAGATGTCTTGCACCCCATCCACAATCTCTAACGCGTGATCCAGAAGCGGCTTGCCGGCTACAGAGATCATCGGTTTTGGCTGCGTTTCCGTCAGCGCACCCATTCGAGTGCCGCGCCCGGCGGCAAAGATCATTATTGTGTCAGGCATGGCTGTCTGAGCCTTTCAAGATGGGCGTGGTCGGGTTCGGTCAAGATGGCGTTCAACTGCGCGCGTAACTTTGCAAGGGGCGGATGTTTCAGGTCCGCTTGAAGAAGTCGCCAGACGCGTGGGATCAAATCGACATAGTGCGGTTTGCCCATCTGTTGCGACAGGCGTGCGAAGATCCCAAGGATGCGAAGATTGCGCTGGACTGCGACAAGGTGGAACTCATTTTGAAAGGCGTCGTGATCCAGCCCGCGGCGCTTGGCGAATGTTTCGCGCGCCGACTGCGCGAAATCGTCCGACACTTCGCGCCGCACATCCCGCAAAAGGGACACCAGATCATAGCTGGGCAATGTATTCACCGCGTCTTGAAAGTCCAACAGTCCAACGCGCGCTACGCCCGCTCGTTTTGACAGCCAATGCAGGTTTTGAGCATGGAAGTCGCGTAGTGAAGTTCGAAGCTCGGTCTGGAAAGGGGCCAGCGCATCCTCGATCGCGGTCAAAGCCTCGTTCATTATGGTGGCGGGCTGAGGGGTGTAGTGCAGAAAGGCCAAGTCACAAGCGCTGGCCAATTGAGGGATGTCATAGTTTGCGACCTGTGCGGGATCAGCATCCAGCACATTATGAATGACGTCAATTGCGCTGAAATAGTAACTGTTTTCTAGTGACGCATCCCGGTCAATCAAGGACGCGAAATCATCGTCGCCGAAGTCTTCAAGCACCAGGAAACCGCTTTGCAGATCAGAGGCAAAGATCTGCGGAGCAGACAGCCCAAGCGCAGAAAGATACTGTGCCATGTCGACAAATGGCTTCAACGAGCCACAGGTCTGTGGTGGTGCATCCATCAGGATTGCGGGGTGCTGGCTGTGTGTCCGAAAGTAACGCCGAGCCGAAGCATCCCCGGTCAGGGGTATGAACTGTGCATCAGCCCAATCAGTTTCTGCCAGAAAAGCGTGGCGATCATGTGTGCGCTGATCGCTCATGACAAAGCCTTTTGGATGCGAGCTTCCCACAGCTCGGACGGGCCCGAAATTTGGACGTGCCGAAGATCTGGGTCGTCCGAGGTGCCGCCGGTCGAGAACGTCATTGCAAGGGCGTCCTGCGGAATCAGCGCACCCAGACGGTCGGGCCATTCAACAAGGCAGATTGCGGTGTCGAATGCGTCGATAAGGCCAAGCTCTTCCACTTCGTCGGGGTGGGTCAGGCGGTAAAGGTCGGAATGCCAAATTTCGCAGGTGGTGTCGTCATAGGTCTGAACCAGCGTAAATGTCGGCGAAGGGACATCTTCGACCAGCTCATGCGCTGCCAGCCGTGACTGGATCAACGCACGGGCAAAGTGGGTTTTACCAGCCCCGATCCCGCCAGACAGCAGGATCACATCGCCAGCGCTCAGCTGCGCGGCAAGCGCGGTGGCGAAGGCAGTCGTATGATCTGGTGTCGGAAATGTAAGGTCGAGGTGAAAGGCGTGCGTCATAGGACGAGTTTTAGACGCCCTGAGCGCCGGTGCAAGACCGGATCCCCTGGTCTGGTGTCAGGGTGTCAAAGACAGGGCTGATTTCGGCGCAGGTTGAAGATCGCGCTGGGCTGGATGAACGTGAAACCGGGCCATGGTGGCACCGCGGACCATGGGCACAAATTGGCAATCGACCTGCCGTCCATCGAGAAGGGCGATATGATCCGTCCAGGATTGGCGTTCACCGTGGGCGGCCACGAATTCCTTCAGCATACGCCAAACAGGCGTGTCACCAGCGGTGCTGCGCCATGTGCGGATCGCATCGCCCAGATTGATGTCCTCTAGCGTGGTCGAGGGATCGTTGCCCCAGAGTTTGGTATAGGCCGCGTTGGACATGGACAGCACCCCGCCAGGCGAGAAGATGGCAATCGCATCTTCGATGCAATCCAACGCGGATTGGCCCATCTCAAGCTCGCGACGGAACCGACGGGTCAGCGATATCTCCGAAGTGATATCTTCAAACAGAAATGCCACAGCGCCATCCGGGTGGGGGCGCCCCGTCACGCGATAGGTCTGGCCGGTTGGCAGCGACCACGTTTCTTCATAAGTGCCGTTCACGGCTGCGCTTTCCAGATCCGTCATCTGCTGCCGCCACGATACATAGTCCTTCGGCTCAGGCATCATGCGTTTCTCGCGCAGGCGATCAAGGAAGGCGAAGAGGGTGGGTTGCCCGACAAGGAACGAGGCGCTCATCGCCAGAATGTCGGTTAGCGCTGGGTTAAACAGGCTAAGCTGTCGTTTGCGATCGAAAATGGCCAATCCAATGGGCAGATGCGCAAAGGTCTTGGTCAGAGTGGTGACAAACTCGGCCCGCGACTTTTCGGCATTCACAACGCGATCTACGGGAATGGCTGTCATCAAGGTCTCGTCCCCCAGAGCGGCGTCGTAAAGCTCGAACCAGTGTCGTTTGCCGTCGACCGGCAGTTGAACCGCAACGCGGCGCGGTGTTTCCAAGTCCTTGGCATCTTCAAGCCGAGGCCTATCGAACAGCTTGCTGGGGGGCCAGCTTGCCACCCCGTCAGTGCCGCCGGGTTCGGCGGCCTGATCCAGATAGGATCTATTCGCCCAGGTGATTTTACCGTTGGTATCCTCGCGCCATATCATAACCGGAACATGTTGCGCGGTGGCGCGCAGCCCTTCCAGTTCGTCCCGAAGGGCGTCAAACGTCATCCGATCCACGATTGGAGCACCACCGCTGGCGTCGTCGAAGTTCAACTGAACCCTCGCCAATCCATCGCGCCATTCAGCTTCAATTCGATGTGCCCCATCCACCGAGAGTATGGAGAGATTTCCAAGCTCAGCCAGTTCTCCGACCTGCTCGGTCAGATTGGGAAAGCGGGATTCAAGGACATGGGACAGGTGTTGCCAATCCGAACCCGATCCTTGTTTTGGAAGGGCGTCCAAGATCTGCCGGCCAGCGGGCGTGGCATCAGTGAGTATCTGGTCATTGAATAAAAACACCACACTGTCTTTTTCATGCGCGGTTTGCTTTCGCAGTTTTTGATCTTTTGCCGGGTCCAGCACTGACAAAATGTACAGCGCTGCGATTGAAATCGTCAGGGCCGTCAGAACCAGCGCCACTGCGTAAAATGTATTCAGCATATCCACACCTGTCGTTTCGGCGGGCTGCCTCCCGCGTTATCAACAGTGTGAGCCTAGGCCAGTGTGGTTAATGAAGGTTTAATCGTGCCAAACGCCTTGAAACTAGGGGCGTTTCAGCCCGCATCATGGGCGAAATGGATGTTTTCCCCCAATGCGCCGCTTGTGTTTGTCGCTTCCAGACCATGTGTACCACGCGGCCATTCCACTTGTGCAATCGCCCCAGATTTTTCTCGTGGGTGGGGGCGACCGGTATAAGGCGACGAGGCATTGGCGAAATGCAGCGTTGCCCCTGTGCGTTCAAGCAGGGTCTTTGCGATAAACAGCCCCAGACCCATCCCTTTATAGGCCTGACGCTGGCCGCGTTCTGCCTGCGACTTGCGGCGGCGAATGAACGGGTCGCCGATCCATCCCAGAACTTGCGGGGAATACCCCTTGCCGTCGTCCAGAATTCGGATGGTGATGCGCTCATCGTTCCAACACAACTCGATCCAGACCTTGGTCGAGGCGAAATCCACCGCGTTCTGGATCAGGTTGCGCAGCCCGTGAATGATCTCGGGTCGGCGCATGAGGATGGGTTGATCCAGAGGATCGGCCTCAATGCAGGTAATTTCAATCTCAAGCGCCTTGCCGCGTTCGCGGTGGGGCTCGGCTGCTTCTTCGATCAGGGCGATCAGAGGCGCATGCTTAACAAGCATGTCATCCTTGCCAGCCCGGCCCATGGACTGAAGAATGTCCCGGCAGCGATCAGCCTGTTCACCGATAAGTCGGGCGTCGTCGCGCAGTTCGTCATCCCCATCCAGCTCTTCTACCAGCTCAGAGGACACCAACTTGATCGTTGCAAGCGGCGTGCCAAGCTCGTGCGCGGCTGCGGCCACCACGCCGCCCAGATCGGTCAGGTTCTGTTCGCGGGACAGGGCCATCTGGGTGGCCAGCAGTGCTTCGGACATCGACCGCATCTCGGACGAGATCCGGCGCGTATAAAGCCCAATGAAGCCGACCGAGATTGTGACCGACACCCAAAGGCCAAAAACGAACAGATCGGGCATCTGCAAAATGCCTGTCGCGGTTTGAAGTGGGATGTTGATCCAAGTCACCAAGCTGGTCGCGGCAATCGCGACAGCTCCGACAAGAATGGTCGACCGAGTCGACAAAGCGGTGGCGGCGACCGTCACCGGGGCAAGGATCAGCACCATGAAGGGGTTGTGAATGCCGCCAGTCAGAAACATCATCACGCCCAATTGCAGCGTATCGAAGACCAGAATTCCGGCGGCCTGACGCTCGTTCAAACGGGTGTTGCGCGGGAAAAGCGTGCTGGACACAAGGTTGGCGATCACTGCGACCCCGATGGCAGCAGCTACCAAACCGAACGGTATTTGGACGGTAAAGAACTGAACGGCCACGGCAATTGCCGCAATCTGACCTGCAACCGCCGCCCAGCGCAGAAGGATCAGCGTGCGCAAGCGCACCCAACTGCTTTGCTGGCTGCCAACTGCGGCATCAGTTGCCGGGTCTGTCTGTCGTTCCGCCATTTGTGATCAGCCAGATTTGCTTTTTCGGTTGCGTCAATCTGTTCTCTTGCTAGTCGTGACGAAAGGCAGGATCAATGCCTGCGCGAACAAACCGGAGAATTTCTATGCAACGCATCTATGCTGTGACGGCCGCAACGGCGATTGTGGCGCTTGTCGGGGTGACATGGTTTGTCACCAGTGGAGAAGAAGATGCGTTTGCCGAATGCCGTGCAGGCGCCATCGGGACAGGCGTCGCCTCGATCGGTGGTCCATTCGAGCTGACAGATGAGACCGGCAAACTTGTGACCGAGAAAGACGTGATCACTAAACCCACGCTGGTTTACTTTGGTTATACGTTCTGCCCCGACGTTTGCCCCTTGGACAACGCTCGCAACGCCGAAGCGATGCGCATTCTTGATGGTCAGGGCTATGACGTGCAGTCGGCCTTCATTTCGATCGACCCAGAGCGCGACACGCCCGAGCATCTGGCGGATTTCACCAGCTATATGCATGACAATATGGTCGGCCTGACGGGTACGCCTGAACAGGTCAAAGCGGCCAGCCAAGCCTATAAGACCTATTACCGTAAGCAAGAGCCGGAAGAAGGGATGGAAGAGTATTATCTGATGGATCACTCGACCTTCACTTATCTGATGTTCCCCGAAAGCGGGTTCGCGGATTTCTTCAAGCGAGATGAGACGCCAGAGTCCATGGCAAAGCGGGTAAGTTGCTTCATTGACGCAGGTGCATAGCAAGCATCGCTGCGTCAAAATTGACCTTACGGTCTAAAATACCTAGGTATCTGAGTGCAGACGCAAACCGGAGGTTGCTGCGATGACCACTGAGGAACTCAAGCCAATTGGTGAAGACGCCTCCCTTCTATTGGTAGACGACGACGAACCGTTTCTGCGCCGTTTGGCGCGCGCGATGGAAAAACGCGGATTTGCGCCTGAAATGGCAGGATCTGTGGCTGCAGGCAAAGCCATCGCAACGGCACGTCCGCCAGCCTATGCTGTGGTTGATCTGCGGCTTGACGATGGCAACGGACTGGATGTGGTGGAAACCATCCGGGATAAGCGTCCCGATGCTCGGATCGTGGTTCTGACCGGATACGGCGCGATTGCCACCGCTGTGGCTGCAGTCAAGCTGGGCGCGGCGGATTACCTGTCGAAGCCCGCGGATGCCAACGACATCACAGCCGCATTGCTGGCGATGCCGGATGAGCTGCCTCCTCCGCCGGAAAACCCCATGTCCGCCGACCGCGTACGTTGGGAACATATCCAGCGTGTGTACGAACTGTGCGACCGCAACGTGTCGGAAACCGCGCGTCGTCTAAACATGCACCGCCGCACGCTTCAGCGCATTCTGGCCAAACGCAGTCCGAAATGAGGGCGCTTTTTGCGGGCGTCATTGGTCTTGCGCTGCTATCTGCCTGTGTTCAGCCCGAGGGACAAACACGCCAAAAGCACCAAGGGGTTGAGTTCGCGCCAGATGCGCAAGGTTTGGCCGTGCTTCCCAGTAATCAGCGGGTAGATTTTGGGCGATCCCCCAAAGGTGTGATCCCCGCGATGATCCGCGAACTTGGCCGACCAACTGCGATGTCGCTGAACGACTGTCCCGCTGGTATCACCCAACGTCTGCGCTGGGCGGATTTGGAGCTTAGCTTCACATCCGAGCGTTTCGTGGGCTGGAAGCGTGGAACCGAACAGCAAGGGCGCGTATGCGCCTGAGTCGTGATTGGCGAATTGCGGCTCTAATCCACGTCAAAGCGCTTGCGGATTAGTCCGGGTTCGGTGGCGTAGGTCGCAAACCCAATCGCACTGTAATACCCTAAACCTTTGTGGTTATCGTCTCCGATCGAGGCCTCAATGGTCTTGATCCCAGCCGACCGCGCAGCCTCAAGTGTCGAAGCAAACATCGCTCGTCCGATCCCGCCACGCCCGGCATCCAGCGCAACATATGTTCCGATCTCGCCCCAGCCGTCTGGCGTGTCGTAGACGTTTGCTGTTTTCGGCAAGATGAGAGACTGAAAACCAACCAGTCGCCCGTTGTCTTCAATCGCTACGGTGCATCGGATGTTATCTGGATTTTGAATATAGTTTGCGAGCATATGCTCAGGATCACGCCGCCGCGCACTTTTCCAACTTTCCAAGATGGGTGTGATCAGATCGCTCATCGCGTGGGCGTCTTCTGGGGCAGCCTCGCGTGTCGTGATCATCCCATCTGCTCCAAAAGGTCATTGTGGCGGGCGGTGAAATCGGCGCGGACCTCGGCAGGAGGACGCAGGGTGATGTCCAGCCCTTTGGTGATCGTGGGATCCGGCACACCAAAGAACTTCCCGGCTTCTTCGACACTGAACCCAGCGATTTGCGTGGCCTCAAGAAAGGCCGACACTCTGTCCGCACGCTTTATCGCCTTTTTCACCGTCGCGGGGATCTTCGCGGGCAGGCCAAAACGGATGTGAATGGCGGCGGTCAGGCGATCGTCCAGTTCTCCGTATCCTGCACCAACCGAGGCTTTCACGGGCGAGATCATGTCGCCGATCACGTATTCTGGCGCGTCATGCAACAGCGCAGCCAGCTGCCATTTGACCGGCGCTTTGGGGTTCATGCGCGTATAAAGCGCCTCGACCAACAAAGAGTGCTCGGCCACGGAATAGGGGAAATCGCCAAAGGTCTGTCCGTTCCACCGCGCCACGAAAGCAAGGCCGTGGGCGATGTCCTCGATCTCGATATCGACAGGGGTGGGATCCAGAAGATCCAGCCGTCGACCAGAGAGCATCCGTTGCCATGCACGGGGTTGAGCGGGCATTTTGCGTCCTTCCCTTGGAATTCAACCCGCAATGTCGCCTTTTTCCGGCGCAAGTCAATTGGCCTTCATTGCGCGTTCAAAGATTGGATGATAGGGCAGGTCGAACAGTAATGAGATCAGGACCGGAGAAATACCGTGACTAAGGACTATATCGTTAAAGACATTGCTCTGGCCGAGTTTGGCCGTAAAGAGTTGAACATCGCAGAAACCGAAATGCCGGGCCTGATGGCTCTGCGCGAAGAATACGGTGAGACCAAGCCGCTGGCTGGTTCACGGATCGTTGGTTCGCTGCACATGACCATTCAGACCGCCGTTCTGATTGAAACATTGGTCGCGCTGGGCGCGGATGTGCGCTGGGCATCGTGCAACATCTTCTCAACCCAAGACCACGCAGCCGCTGCGATTGCGGAAGCCGGTGTTCCGGTCTTCGCCATCAAAGGCCAGTCGCTGGAAGAGCACTGGGATTATCTGGACCTGTCATTCCAGTTCCCCGAAGGTCCGAACTTGATCTTGGACGACGGCGGCGACGCCACCCTGTACATCCTGCTGGGTGCCCGCGCCGAAGCTGGCGAAGATCTTGGCGTTCCGGGTTCGGAAGAAGAAGAAGTCATCCACGCCCAGATCAAAAAACGCATGGCGGCCAGCCCCGGTTGGTTCACCAAAATGCGTGACCAGATCAAAGGTGTCTCGGAAGAGACCACCACTGGTGTTCACCGCCTGTACGATCTGGTGAAGAACGGCCAGTTGCCCTTCCCCGCGATCAACGTGAACGACAGTGTCACGAAGTCGAAGTTTGACAACAAATACGGCTGTAAGGAATCGCTGGTCGACGGCATCCGCCGCGCCACTGACACCATGATGGCCGGTAAGGTCGCTGTGGTCTGTGGTTACGGTGATGTGGGCAAAGGCTCGGCCGCGTCGCTTAGCGGTGCTGGTGCACGCGTGAAAGTGACCGAGATCGACCCGATCTGCGCGCTGCAAGCCGCCATGGACGGGTTCGAGGTTGTGACGCTGGAAGACGCCGTCGCAGACGCCGACATCTTCATCACAACCACCGGCAACAAAGACGTTATCCGGATCGAGCATATGCGCGCGATGAAGGACATGGCGATTGTTGGCAACATCGGCCACTTCGACAACGAAATTCAGGTGGCAAACCTGAAGAACCACAAGTGGACCAACATCAAAGAACAGGTGGACATGATCGAGATGCCCTCGGGCAACCGCATCATCCTGCTGTCGGAAGGTCGTTTGCTGAACCTTGGCAACGCGACCGGCCACCCGTCCTTCGTGATGTCGGCTTCGTTCACCAACCAGGTTCTGGCTCAGATCGAGCTGTGGACCAAAGGTGACGAGTACAACAACGACGTCTACATCCTGCCCAAGCATCTGGACGAGAAAGTCGCCCGCCTGCACCTGGATCGTATCGGCGTGAAGCTGTCGAACCTTGCCAAAGAGCAAGCGGATTACATCGGCGTTTCGGTTGATGGCCCGTTCAAGCCGGAACACTACCGTTACTGATCGTCCAGTGATGGAAGAAGACTCCAATAAGCGCCGTCCGTTTGTTTTGCGGGCGGCGCTTTTTCTTTTGTCCTCACTGCTGTCGATTGCGCTTCTGGGACTAGTTGCGATGTGGGTGCTGCTGCGGCCGGACAGTGTTCTGCCAGAGCATTGGAACCCCACGCGTCCTTTGTCGATTACTGCTCCCGTGACGCCTGTGACGCGCTGGCAATTGCGTGTGGCCTCGCGGGATGAAGCTGTGTGCCGGGATGTGCTTGCGCAGGCGGGGATCGGGTTCTCGAAGATGGAGCCGTTGGTATCGGGCGAGCACTGCGGGATTTCCCAGCGGGGAAGCCTGTCATCCTTGATCGATGCGCAGGTCTCGCCCATTGAGACCCGTTGCTCTACCGCCTTGCGTCTAGCCATGTGGGAGCATCACGACATTCAACCCGCCGCGCGTCAGCATCTGGGGTCGGATGTGTCGCAGCTTCTGCACATTGGCAGCTATAACTGCCGCAAAATGCGTACATCGCGTGGCACCGAAAACGCATGGAGCAGCCACGCAACAGCGCGTGCTTTCGATATCACCGGCGTGCGTCTGAGTGATGGCCGAAGGCTGACTTTGTTGAAGAACTGGGAAGGTGCCGGGGCCGAAGCTGCATTTATGCGTCAAATCTGGCGCGGATCATGCAAGTGGTTCCGCTTGGTTCTGGGACCGGATTACAACCGACTTCACGCCGATCATTTTCACCTGCAAACCAGCGGCTGGGGTTTTTGCCGTTAGAACGAAAAAGGGGCGCCGAAGCGCCCCTGATCTTTAGGGTCTTTAAAGCTTACAGATCTTCGCCGAAGCCAAAGTTCTCGGTCACGTAATCGATGTCTTTATCTCCACGACCCGACATGTTGATCAGGATCGACTTGCCCGGATGCTTCGGCGCTTCGCGCATGGCGAAGGCAACAGCATGCGCGCTTTCCAGTGCCGGGATGATGCCTTCGGTGCGGCTGACGGTGAAGAACGCGTTCAGCGCTTCTTTGTCGTCACAGGCCGAATAGTTCGCCTTGCCCGTACGGTGCAGGTGCGCATGTTCCGGACCAACGCCCGGATAATCCAGACCCGAAGCCACGGTGTGAACCGGAGCCGGTTCGCCGTTTTCGTCCTTCAGAACCATGGTGCGGAAGCCGTGGATGTCGCCATCTTCCCCGAAGGTGATGGTGGCAGCGTGTTCGCCCAGTTTGGACGAGGTGCCCATGGGTTCAACACCGTGCAGCGAGACGTCTTCGTCATCGATAAAGCCCGAGAACAGGCCCATTGCGTTCGAACCACCGCCGACACAGGCAGCAACCATGTCGGGCAGACCGCCGGTCATCTCGATGAACTGCTCGCGCGCTTCGACGCCAACGATGTGCTGGAAGTCGCGAACCATCATCGGGAACGGATGCGGACCCACGACCGAGCCGATGGCGAACAGGGCACGGTCGGCTTGCTCCATGTAGCTGCCGAAACAGCTGTCAACGGCCTCTTTTAGCGAACGACCGCCGAAGCCCACGGGAACAACCTCGGCACCCAGCAGCTTCATGCGGGTCACGTTGGGGGCTTCCTTGGCGATGTCGATCTCGCCCATGTGGATTTCACACTCCAGACCGAAATAGGCCGCAGCGGTCGCCAGCGCCACGCCGTGCTGGCCCGCGCCGGTTTCTGCCATCAGCTTTTTCTTACCCATGAACTTGGCCAGAAGACCTTCGCCCATGCAGTGGTTCAGCTTGTGCGCGCCGGTGTGGTTCAGGTCTTCACGCTTGGCATAGATCTGGGCACCGCCGCACTGTTCAGACAGGTTTTTCAGATAGGACACAGGGGTCGGACGGCCCTGGAAATGCTTGCGGATGTGGCGCAGCTCGGCGATGAAGTCGGCCGACTTCGAGATCCGGTCATAGGCCTCGCGGATTTCCTTGAAATGCGGTTCCAGCGGGGGCGGCAGCATCGCGCCTCCGTACTCGCCAAAGAAGCCGTCACGTGTCGGTGTGGATTTGAGATATGAAGCCATGTCCTGTTGTCCCTCGTGTAATTTGTCCACGAGATGAGACAAGGAAACGGCCTGCGTCACAAGTCGAAAGTTGCGGTTCACAATGATTATCTAAAATAAAATTGCGGCCCCGCGTGAACGAGGCCGCAATAAACTAGTTCGAATAGCTGAAATTAGCCGGGGATGCGCAGGTTCTGGCCCGGATAGATCAGGTCAGGGTCCTTCAGCATCGGCTTGTTGGCTTCAAAGATCTCTTTATAGCGCGCGCCGTTGCCCAGTGTCTTCTCAGCGATCGCCCAAAGCGTGTCGCCTTTTTCAACGGTGTGGAATGTCGGATCACCTTCGAGCTCGGCTTCGACCTCGGCCACGCCTTCGACATTGCCAACCGCTAGGATGACCTTCTCACGCTCTTCCGCGCTCAGGTTCTCGCCACCTTTAACGGTGACCTTTTCACCATCAACCTGAATATCCAGCCCCGAGGTGTCGATGCCCAGATCTGCGACTTCCTTGTTCAGGGTGTCGGCAGATGCGGTTTCATCTCCGCCAAACAGCGATTTGCCCGCACCTTTTACGAAACTCCAAAGACCCATTGTTCTCTCCTTGAGTAGTATGTGTTGCGATCATCCTGCGTCAAATAGGCGAAAAAACCTAGGGGGAATGCTGCGACAAACTTTTCCTTTGTGGAAACCATGTTTCCGCCTAGAGTTTCGGTGACAATATTGAACCACCAGCAAATTGGGAGACAGAAATGGGAAAGCGTGACGATCTGATCGCAAAGTATGCGGATGATCTTAAGAACAAGTGTGGCATGTCGCCGGATATGGACCTTCTGACCAAAGTAACAATCGGATGTGGCCCGGCGATTTACAATGCCGACGCATCGACCGTTGCTGCCGGTCAAGAAAGCGAACTTGAGACCGTCAAAAACAATTTCCTGATCAAGAAACTGGGTCTGGCTGATGGGCCGCAGCTGATGGACGCCATCAACTCGGCAATCGAAACCTATGGCCGCAGCGAGCGTAACAAATACCGCGCCGTGGTGTATTACATGCTGGTAAAACAGTTTGGGAAAGAATCTGTCTACGGCTGATATGCCCGGACATTCTTGACCTATCAAAGCGCGGCCATTCGGTCGCGCTTTCTGCATTTTAAGGGGATGTTAAGTGTAAACCATTGCAATTGAATGGTATTTTACCGGCATTTCGATTGCGAGACACCGCAGCATGCGATAGCTTCATCTACGAAGACCAGGACGGTCGGACCTTTAATTCAGAGACACGTGTGGTGCTGAGGGAGCACGTGGGGTGAGGAAGGGGTCCGAGACGTCGGGCCCCTTCTTGTTTCTCACATCACGCCCAGAACCAGCCCGATGACGGTGCAGCCCCCAACGGCATAGCCCCCATCCATCCAGATCAATGACTTCGAGCGATCGCTGAACATGACATTGTTGATCATCCATGGGGCGACCACGAATAGCCCAAGCCCCAACCCGGCGATCATGCTTTTGCCCGCACCATCAATGCCTGCCATGCTGAACATGTGCCGCATCATTCCAGCGACGACGACAGCCCCCAGAAAGGCCACGATATAGGGTTTCGGATCGGATGCGTTGTGTGGCTTGCCTTGGTCGTCGGTCTGGATACCCGAGGCTTCAACCCACTGTTTTGAAAGCGTCATGTACCAGACTGCACCGAAAGCATAGCCCGCAACGGCGGCAACGATGACTTCCAACATATGATTTCCTCCTGTTCGACTGATCTCATGCGATCAGCAGGGCAAGAGGTTGTCAAGCGTCGCCCGCAAGTTCCAGAATGATGGCCCATTCGGCGTCGGTGACGGGTTGAACCGACAGGCGTGTGTTGTTGACCAACACCATATCGGCCAGACGCGGGTCATCCTTACACATGGCCAGCGTCACGGGTTTTGGCAGGGCGCGTACGGCCTTGATGTCCACGCAATCCCAGCGCTCGTCGTCAGTCGTGCTGTCCTGATGGCTTTCCGCGATCACCTCGACGATGCCGACGATCTCTTTTTCCTTCTGCGAGTGGTAGAAGAAGCCGAGATCGCCCACTTTCATCGTGCGCATGTGGTTGCGCGCCTGATAATTGCGTACGCCGTCCCATTCCTCGCCCGCGTCCCCTTTGGCGACCTGTTGGTCCCAGCTCCAGGTCGAGACTTCGGATTTGAACAGCCAGTACGCCATTAGCCAACCACCCGGTTCCACTGCTCGATGCGGACATCAGCAAACAGACCGGCCTTCGCATAGGGATCGCCATTGGCCCAGGCTTGTGCGTCGGCCATGTCATCAACGTCCAGCACCAGAAGCGATCCACACATCATACCGTCGGCGTCCAGAAACGGACCTGCCTGCGCGACCACGCCGGTGTCCTTGATATAGGCCAGATGCGCCTCGCGATTGGCTTTGCGGGTTTCGATGGCACCGGGTTTGTCAGTGCAGATGACGGCTACAAGCATTCATTCCTCCTTGAGCGGCCGTGACAAGAGCATGTCGACAGCTTCGTTTATGGTCAATTGATTGTCCAGCACGGCGACAACCATCTGCGCGATGGGCATTTCAATGCCGGCGTTTTGGGCAAAGTTAGAGACTGCTTTGGCGGTTGCACGCCCTTCGACGGTCGTGCCTTCCGGCAGGGGATCTCCGTGGCCAAGTGCCAGTCCATAGCTGTAGTTGCGGGATTTTTCGGACGAGCAGGTCAAGGTCAAATCGCCAAAGCCAGACAGGCCGGACAGCGTTTCCGGCTGCGCACCCTTTAGGGCCGCATAGCGCTGCATCTCGGCATAGCCGCGGGTCATCAGGGCGGCACGGGCGCTTTCGCCCAGCCCCGCGCCCATCGCGATGCCGCAGGCGATGGCGACGACGTTCTTCAGGGCGCCACCGATCTCGACCCCGATCAGGTCGCTGCTGCGATATACGCGGATGTTGTTGGTGGACAGCGCAGCTTGCAGCGCTTCGCCATTTTCACATGCCAAGGTCAGGGCCGTGGGCAATCCAGCTGCAATATCGACAGCAAAGCTGGGGCCAGACAGGATCGCTGGCGTGGCCGAGGGACAGGTGCGCTGAATGATTTCGGCTGGGCCAAGCCCAGATTGCAGATCGACCCCCTTACAGCAGGCAACAAGCGTCTTGTGCTGGAATAGGGTCGCATTCTCGGCCAGAAACCCAGCCAATTTTTGCATCGGAACCGCTAGCAGGATGATGTCCGATGTCTGCACACCTTCGATCTGATCAAGCACCGTCAGGCTGTCGGGAAAGGCAAAGCCTGGCAGGCGGCGGGTGTTTTCACGTGCGATGGCCATGTCGCCAGGATCGCGCGCCCACAGGCCGACTGCGCGGCCATCTTGCGCTAAGGAGATGGCCAAAGCCGTGCCGAATGCGCCTGCGCCTAGAACCGAAATGCTCATGCCTTTGCTCCCTTTTTCCCTGATCCCAACATTGCTGGTGCACGTTGGTCAAGCGGCCATCGAGGTCGCGCTTGCAAGGACATGTCATCTTGATGTCCTGCGCGGAAGCGCTCGATCCCGGTCCAAGCAATCATCGCGGCATTGTCGGTGCACAGCGCCAGTGGAGGGGCAAGGAAAGCCGTGTCGTGCTGTGCACAAACAGTCTCTAACTCACCACGAATGGCCATATTGGCGGCAACACCCCCGGCCACGGCCAGTGTGGGCTGTGTGGGATTAAGTAGCAGGTATTCTTTCAGCGCACGGCGTGATTTCTCGGCCAGAACATCGCGCACGGCAGCTTGGAATCCGGCGCAAAGGTCGGCGCGGTCCTGGACACGAAGCCCACCATGTTCCGCCACCAGCCGGTCACGTTCGCGCAGCAGGGCGGTTTTCAAGCCAGAGAAGCTCATATCGCAGCCGGGACGATCCAGCAGCGGGCGCGGGAACTTGAAGCGTTTGGGGTCGCCGTTCCTCGCCTCGGCCTCGACCGAGGGGCCACCGGGTTGGGGCAGGCCCAGAAGCTTTGCAGTTTTGTCGAAGGCTTCGCCGGGGGCATCGTCGATGGTGCCACCAAGGCGGCTGAATTTTTCCGGACCCTCGGCGATCAGGAATTGGCAATGCCCGCCCGACACCAAAAGCATCAGATAGGGAAATGCCGCCTGATCCGTCAGGCGCGGGGTTAGCGCGTGGCCTGCAAGGTGGTTCACGCCGACCAGCGGCTTGCCCGAACCTATCGACAGCCCTTTGGCGCACATGACGCCCGCTAGCACCCCACCGATCAGGCCGGGGCCAGCGGTGACAGCGATGGCGTCGACGTCAGAAAGCGTCATTTTAGCCTGCGTTAGAGCCTGTTCCACGCAAGTATCCAACTTTTCCGTATGGGCGCGTGCGGCGATTTCAGGCACCACCCCGCCGAAATCCGCGTGTAGATCTGTTTGGCCTGCGACCACGGATGACAGAACTTCGGGCGCCTCTCCGGGCAGATGACGCACCACTGCGGCGGCGGTATCATCGCATGAGCTTTCAAGCCCTAGAACGGTAAGAGGTTGATCTGAATTGGTCATCGGTCAAGCGATCTGTTGCGGGGACGGGTCCGCTCGGGGTAACACCAAGACAGTTCGCAGACAATCCCGGCCGCCCTTATGTCCCAACCCCCGACCCTCGTTCTGACGCGTCCGCCAGCAGCGGCACGAAGAGTCTTGGATCAGATCGAAAGTGCGCTTGGCCGCCCGGTGCGGCATATTTTGTCGCCGATCCTGCAGATTGAACCGGTCGGGACGTGGCCGGATCTGCCAAAGGGGGTTGAGGTGATTCTAAGTTCCGAGCATGCGGTGCGGGGCGATTTGTCTGACGTCGTCGTCCATTGCGTCGGAGCGCGGACGGCATCGGTTGCCATGGCGCAAGGGGCGAAGGTTCAAACCACTGCCACGACTGCCGAAGAGCTGTTGCAGGTGCTGGCGACCAGATCTGCTGAGTATCTACATTTGTGTGGATCACATAAAGCGGTCGATATTTCGGCCCGGCTGACGGCATTGGGTCACGCTTGCCGCGATCATCAAGTCTATGCGCAGGTCACACAGCCTCTTTCCGAACAGGCTCGGGCTGCTCTGGAAGGGGAAGACCCCGTATTGCTTCCCCTTTTTTCGCCCCGCTCGGCACGATTGGTTGTAGAAGCCATTGCGAAACCGGGTCCGCGGCTCCACGTAATTTGTATGAGCAAAGCGGTCGAGGCCGAGTGGCGAACAGCCACCGGCTGGCCCGCTGACATTGTTGTCACGCCCACAGGTGACGCAATGGTGAGAGAGATTGTCGCAGCGTTGGGCGGTCACGCCGCTTGAGCGATGACAAGGCAGGCGATAGGCTGTTCTACGCAGCTGCAGCATTTTAGAGTAAGATTCGAGGGGTTCGTGACATTGGCCAAGTCTCCGAAAACAGCCAAGGCAAAGACGAAAGCGGTGGAAGACGCCGTGGTCGTCGAAGAAACCAAGCTGGACGAGGAACAGGGAAACACCCCCGAAGATCCGACCAATGGCGAGACCCTGACGGAACCCGAACAGGGTAACGATACTGGCGCCGACGACGCGGATCGCGAAACGGGCGAAGACCTGCCGACAGATGAGGCCGAAGAGACCTCTGACAAGGAGCCGGAGAAGGCGGACATTCCGGTCGATGCTTCCGACACTCCTGCACCGATCATTGAACAGAAGCGCGAGTCCAGCTTCTTGCCCATGCTTTTGGGGGGTGCCATCGTCGCCGCCCTTGGATTTGGTGCGGCACGCTATCCCGATCAGTGGCCGTTTGCTCAGGCCGTCGAGGATCCGGTGATTGCCGAAATGGCCGCGCTTCAAGACCGCATCGCGGGACTGGAAAGCAGCACTGCGGCGCAGAGCGACAGCCTTGACGCACTGGCCGCGGATGACTCGCTGGATCGCCTTCGGGGCGAGACATCGGGAACGATGGACGAATTGCGCACGCAGTTGGACAGCATGACCGCCAAGCTGGGCGAGCTTGAGAACCGCATTCATACAGTTGAGAAACTGCCCCAGGGCTCGGGTATGGAAGCGGCGGCTGCCGCGGCCACCGCGTATGAACGCGAATTGCAGCAGATGCGCCAGATGCTCGATACCGAGCTTGCGCGCATCACCAGCCAGAAAGAAGACGCACAGACACTGGAAGTGTCCGCCGCCGAAACTGCACGGGCAGCTGGTGCACGCGCCGCCATGTCGCGCGTTCATGCAGCGCTTGAGACCGGCCAGCCCTTTGGCGACGCGCTGTTTGATCTGACGGAGAACGCTGGTCTTGCCGCGCCGGATGCCTTGTCGTCCATCGCTGCTGATGGCGTTGCTACTCAGCAGGGGCTGCAATCCAGCTTCCCTGAAGCGGCACGCGCATCTCTGGATGCAGCCATTCGGGCCGCTGTTGAGGGTGGCTCGATGGATCGGGTGTCGGCCTTCTTCCGGACCCAATTGGGCACACGGTCGTTGGAGCCGAAGGAAGGCGACGATCCGGATGCGATCCTGTCGCGCGCCGAAGCGGCGTTGAAAGCTGGTCAGGTGGACACCGCTTTGACTGAACTGGCGGCAATGCCCGAAGCCGGACAGCCCGCGCTGGCCGATTGGATCGCAAGCGCAACGCAGCGCCGCGATGCTTTGGCCGCAGCGACCGATCTGTCCACGCAACTGAATACGAACTGAGGATACGCCGATGCTTTGGTCTTTGATTAAGATTGTCCTGTTCATCGCCGCGATTGCGCTTTTGACGATAGGTGCTGGGATCCTCATGGAAACGGATGGTGGTGTGCGCATCGCCGTTGGCGGCACCGAATTCAATATGGAGCCACTTCAGGCCGTGATTGCCGGCGTGCTTCTGGTGATTGCGATTTGGCTGGCGCTGATCGTGTTTGGCCTGATCATCGCCTTTGTGCGCTTTGTGAACGGCGATGAAACCGCGATTTCGCGCTATTTCGACCGCTCGCGTGAACGGAAGGGATACGAGGCTTTGGCCGAAGGCATGATGGCGATTGCGTCGGGCGAAAGTTCGACCGCGATGTCGAAAGCTGCCCGGGCCGAGAAATATCTGCGTCGCCCTGAACTGACCAACCTGCTAACCGCTCAGGCGGCTGAAATGTCAGGTGACAAGCGTAAGGCCGCTCAGGTCTATAAGCGTCTACTGAAAGATGAGCGCACGCAGTTTGTCGGTGTGCGCGGGATCATGAAGCAGAAGCTGGACGAGGGTGACACCGAGACCGCGATGAAGTTGGCCGAGAAAGCCTTTGCGCTGAAGCCGCGTCATACGGAAACGCAGGATGTGTTGTTGGGCCTGCAGGCGCAAAACAATGACTGGGCCGGAGCGCGCAAAACGCTGGGTGCCAAGCTGAAGTATGGCGCCCTACCCCGTGATGTGCACAAGCGCCGCGATGCGGTTCTGGCCCTGTCCGAAGCCAAAGGCGTGATGAAAGAGGGCAACCCCGTCGAAGCGCGCGTCGCCGCGATCGAGGCGAATCGCCTGTCCCCCGATCTTGTGCCTGCTGCCGTAATGGCCGCGCGTGGCTATATTGCGGATGGCAAACCACGATACGCCTCGCGTGTGCTGGTCAAAGCGTGGTCGGCGCAGCCCCACCCTGATTTGGCCGCAGCTTTTGCTGACATCGCCCCCGATGAAACCCCTGCCGATCGGATCAAGCGCTTCCGCGCGCTGACCAAGCATCAAGATGGTAACCCCGAAACGCGGATGCTGTTGGCCGAGCTGAACATCTCGGCCGAAGACTACCCTGCCGCTCGCAAGGCGCTGGGCGATCTGCCCGACACGATGCCAACCCAACGTGCGCTGACGCTTCTGGCGGCGATTGAGCGGGGCGAGGGCGCATCGGATCACGATGTTCGTGCCGTTCTCGCACGGGCTGTGACGGCACCGCGTGGGCCGCAATGGGTTTGCGAAAGCTGCAACCATGTGCACGCCGCGTGGCTGCCGGTCTGTAACAACTGCGATGGGTTCGACACGCTTGCGTGGAAGCAGGCTCCAGAAGCCGAAGGCGCTGTTCCAAGCGGAGCGGAAATGCTGCCTTTGGTGGTCGGCGACGCGCCCGAGCCCGAGGTTGAGGACGTCGAAGAAGCTGATGACGAAGGTACCGTGCTGGACGGTGAAGTTGTCAAAGAAGCGGACGACAAGCCCGCTGCGTAAAGATCAGATCAGGCGGCGCTACTGTGTTGCCGCCTGATACCACGCCACGATTATCTGGCGTTCTTCCGGTTCCATGAAGCTGACATTTGCAGGTGGCATCGCAGTGGTGCGGCCCGAGTGCAAATAGATCGCCTTGGCCCATTTCGCGACTTCCGGCGCGGTTTCCAACAATACGCTTTTTGGGGCGCGGTGGATGCCGTCGTATCCTGGCTCGCGGGCGTGGCACATCGAACAGCGGCCCAATACGATGTCGGTCACATCTTCGAACCCGTCCGCGCTGGCAAAGACCTGTTCGGTCGGGGTCAGTTCGCGGGCCTCTTCTTCATCCCAGTCGCTTTGTTCCAGCGGAGCTGTCGACAGCCACATGATCAGGATGAACAGGATGACTGTTACGGCCCAAGTCCATGTGGGTTTTCCGATCCGCGCATGCATCGAGTTGAAATAATGCCGGATCGTAACTCCCATCAGGAAGACCAGCGCCGCAATCACCCAGTTATATTGAGACGCAAAAGCCAGCGGATAGTGGTTCGACAGCATCAGGAATACGACCGGCAGAGTCAGATAGTTGTTGTGGGTCGAACGCAGCTTGGCGATTTTGCCGTATTTGGCGTCGGGCGTGCGGCCCTCTTGCAGGTCTTTCACCACAATACGCTGGTTCGGCATGATGATCAGGAACACATTTGCGGTCATGATCGTCGCCGTAAATGCGCCAAGATGCAGCATCATCGCGCGGCCTGTGAAGATCTGGTTGTAACCCCAACCCATCACGACAAGCAGCACAAACAGAAGCACCATCAGGGCGGTCGGGCGCTCGGCCAGCCCTGATTTGCACAGCGTGTCATAGACCAGCCAGCCCACCGTCAGCGACACGGCTGAGATCAGGATCCCCTGCCACAAAGTCAAGTCAGCTTTGGCCGCGTCGATCAGATAAAGTTCGCCGCCGACCCAATAGACGATCATCATAAGGGCAGCCCCAGACAGCCAAGTGGAATAGCTTTCCCATTTGAACCAGGTCAGATGCTCGGGCATGTTTTCGGGCGCTACAAGGAACTTGCGGATGTGATAGAACCCGCCGCCATGTACCTGCCATTCCTCGCCATGCGCACCTTTCGGCAGATCTGGCGCTTTGCGCAGCCCTAGATCCAACGCGATAAAATAGAAGGACGACCCGATCCAAGCAATTGCCGTGATGACGTGCAGCCAGCGCACGGCAAAGCCCAGCCATTCCCAGAAAATTGCGGCTTCTGCCATTTCATTGTCCCTCGTTGCTGTTTGCGCCATGCGCCAAGACAAAGACTAACCTGAAACACCGGGGGCAGGTCCATTCTTTTGTGCAGATCGGGACGGGCCATTTTCTCTTGCGCAATGATCATGTCGGGTCTAAAACCCCCAACGCTGCGGGGCGGAAGTCGCCCGGCAACATGTGGGCCGCTGTAGCTCAGCTGGTAGAGCACGTCATTCGTAATGATGGGGTCGTAGGTTCAAGTCCTATCAGCGGCACCACTTCTTCAAACACAGTTGGATCAAGATAGTTCCGGTCGTGAAGGGCTGGACGCGGGTGTCGCGTCCCTTCGTTATTTTGAATTGCCGCCTGATTTCTGCGACAGAAAATAGCTGAGCGCCCCGATGACAAGTGCAATGGCAACGCCATAGCCAAGCAGGTCGCGCTCGCCATCCCAGCTGACCACTTGACCCAAAAACAGCACGCCAAGGACAACGATGACTACCGCGATCAGCTTGTTCTTCAGATCATCAAGATTATTGATCGTCAGCCAGCTTGGAAGCTTCACATTCGTGCTGATAAAGAGCTCATAAAGCCCGATAGCGACGATATAAAATACAGTGCCAAGAAGGAATAGATCGATGATCTCGATGAATTCCAGCGACAGCCCCTTGGCAACTTTTCGCGTCAACTCGCCGGCTTGAATGGTGTTCAAGATCAACTGAGCAGTCGCCATAAACCCATAGACAAGCAATGTGGTCGCCGCCAGAAGTGCGCCGATCACAGCGAAGATGACCAGAAAGCGGCTTGCGCCAAGAAGTGTGCTCATTGTCTGCTCCCTTTTGTCCTGTGTGCGCAGCACTCTGCCAGTCGTCAAGCCGAGATTCTTGTGAGGTGAGGATTAGCCGCAGCTTCAAAACCCTGAATCTGCTGTACCCGAGGGGCTATTGCCCGTGGCGATCAATCAGATTTACGAAATGGCGGATCAGGTTTTGGGGACACCGGGTTAAGCCAATGTGGTGCCCCGTTAGTTCACGCGAATAACATCCCCTGCGCGCAGACTTTTCTCTGCATTCCCAACGCGGATCCAGATTTTGTCGCCACGGATGCGCGAGACACGCAGTGTGCTTAGCTTCGTGCCGTTTGTAACTTTCACAATCTGGCCGTTATCAAGCGCCAGCAGGGCCCACGCGGCCGAGCGGGTTTGGAACACGCCTACGACTGACACACGTTTGCTTCCCGCCACCGATACTTCGCTGATTGCTGCGACTTTGGGCGCAGCAGCCTTGGGCGCAGCTTCTTTCGGCTTCTCGGCGACGACCGGTCTCTTTGGGCGAGGCTGAGGTTTAAGCGCATAGGTGGGCGTTTCTACTGCGACGGTGGTCGGCGCAGTTGGTTCCGGCACGGGATCAAGTGTGGCCGCTTCAACCGGGGCTTCGGGCTCTGCAGGGGTCAGTGTTTCCGCAAGTGCCTGTTCAGGCAGCGGATCAATCAGAACATTCGGAAACAGAGTTTCAGCGGTTGTTGGGCCATAGGAAGCAAGCCGATGGGCCGTTTCGGTCTGCACCAACTTCGGCTCATCAATCCCGATCAGAACCGGCGCGTTTGCCAGATCTTCAAAGTGCAGCTCTGGTACCAAGTTTGCTGCGACACTGGCCCGCTGGTCGGACAGGGCTTCCGGAACTTCGCGTATCGCTGGGGGCGAGAATTGGAGATCTCCAAGAGAGGCTAGGATTTCGGAGGTGTCCGCAGGGCGCGCGCTTTGCCATCCCGTGCTACGCACGATCGGCGCGAATTCGAGTGATAGGTCCGGTGAGGAAGCAGTGGTCAGCGGTATGGGCAGACCGTCCGAAACCGCAAGAACCTGCGCGGGTTCGACAAGGTTCACATAGTCGATCGCTGGCTTGGCAGGTTGTGACGCCGGTTCTGGCTTGGGGGCTACGATTTCCGGTGCAGAGGCTTCAGGCAAAGGATCCGCGGGTGCAACTTCGGTGTCCGCTGGGCTATAGGCCAGTTCGGTTTGTGAAAAGTTCACTCGGGGAACAGAGGAGTTGGGCAAAACCAAGTTTGATGCAGCGACTGCAACCGTCAAAAATAGGCATGCTGCCCCTGCAAAGACAAAGGCAACCGAAATCGGAAAATGCCGCTCTTGATACGCACTCATCAGAAAAATCCGTAAATCGTCAACAACTATACCTGTATGCCCGTCCGTCCCAACGTGAACGAAAAGGCGTCTGATCATAACTCCATTGTTAAAACCTAATATGAAATTACGTCAGAATTTTAGGCAGAATGCGTCGAAACTGCGCGGAAATCAATGATATGGCCGTATTTTCCACCAAAGGATTAACGCACATTCGCTTAGCGGGTAATCTGAACGCTTGTGTTTTGGCGTTGTTTCCGTATGTCTGTGGAACGACTGTTTAAAGTACAAGCTTATAATGAAGATAGGGTATCTTGGGGATGAACTACCTGCCAAAATTGGGACTTGCAGGCGCTGCCGTGTCGCTGATGCTAAGCGGTTGCGTAAGCAATGAGACGTCCAACAGTCAGACAGAGCCTGCTGCCAAGGCGATGTCTGAGGTGCAAACGAACACGAACTCGGATCAGTTTCTTGCTGTCGAAGATGCGCAAGAACTGGTTGATGCACGCGCCGGCGACTATGCAAAGCTGACACGTGATGCGCGTCAAAAGGGCGCCTTGGGCGGTGCCTTGCGCGGCGCGCTGATCGGTTTGATCATCGACGCGGATCCCGCGTTGATAGCGGGCGGTGCCGTGATCGGTGGAATGATTGGTGCTGAAAGCGGCAACCAGGTCGCGTCGAACCTGATCCTTGAGCACAAGAACTATTTGATCCGCCGTTGGTCGCTGGAACAGGTTCTTGCCTCGGTCCGGACTGACAGCAAGAACACGCGTTTTGATCTGATCTTGTCCAATAAGATGATTGATGCGGCCAAGGATGCGCCCGCACAATCGGTTGATACCAAGACTGTTGCGCAGTTGGGCGAGTTTAAGAACCACGCCGTATCGCGCGCATTGGCGTTGAAAGAAATCATGCCAATCTATGACGATCAGCCCGCTGCGCAGAAGCAGTTGGAGCAAGAGTTGCGGACCCAGCTTGCCATGATCTCCGATCTTAACGAGAACCTGCTTCTGTTGGAGGCGCTGACATGAACTCGCCACGTATTATGACCGCTGCTTTGGCCGGAGCCGTTCTGACGGTGGCCGCAGCGTGTACACCGACCCAGACGCTGGAAGATCCGTGTGCGGCGGCAGACCGCCCCGTGACACTTGAGAACCTGCTGGAAAACAGCTTTGCCAGTGCCTACGAAGCCTGCCTCGCCGAGGTGCGCGACGAGGCTGTTAAGGAATTGGAGAACTGATGCGAAGCAAGATCATCCTGATCGGGTTTTGCGCGTTCCTGTCAGCGTGTAGCGCGCAACATCTGCCCCACGGCACAAACGGGGATTGCACGGAAGACACGTGCGAGGTGACGCGCGCGGACGTATCCGATCGTCACTGGCTGTATCAGTGGTATTATTTCCTGGCGTTCCCGTTCATCAGCGGGTCCTGATCCAGAACTAGGCTCAGAAATTACAACAGGCAGGGTGAAAGCTCTGCCTGTTTGCTTTTCTAAGGGCATTGCCACACCATGATGGACCGGCTTCAGGCTGGGCACTTCCCTTCCCTTGATAACAGGCTCAAAGCAAAAGGGCGGCAGGTTTGCACCGGCCGCCCTTCGTAGTTGATTTCCTGTCAGATCAGAACGTGTAGTCCAACCCGATCGAAACACCCAGAGAATCCCAGCCGTCACCGCCGTCGGCAAACACCGACCCGCTGACCAGGAAGTTCGACCCGCTGTCATAGTCCAGCCCGATCTCAACCCGTCCGGAATGGCCCTCGGTGAGCGATCCGGCGGCCCCGCCATTGTCTACATCGAAGGTCCAGATCGACATGGCGCCAAGGCTTGCTGTCAGGATTGCTCCGTTGTTCAGGGCAATGTCGCGCGTGATGGTCGGGCCAACTTCGAACGAGCCGAAGGACGTCGTTACAGCCGGAATGCGATTGCCACCGTTGTCCTGATAGGCGTCAGTAGTTTCTTCGAACCAAGACACGCGAGCTTCGGGAAGAATGGTGAAGCCACCGGTCTCGAACTCGCCAACGATGGCGGCTGTTGCAAGCCAGCGTTCCGAGTTCACATCGTCGGTATAGGTGCCGAAGGGCGACACTTTGTTCTTGGCTTCACCCCAAGCAAGACGCGCATCGAAGAACAGGTTCTCGTGAATTCGAGCTGTCATGTAGGGTCCGACCATATAGCCGTCGCCCGAGATCGACGCACCACCGGGACCAGACGCCTCGGCGTGGTCGAACTGTACGCCAAGACCTACCAGCAGATCTGGGTTTACAAGGTAGTCCAAGCCTAGATGGATGATGTTGAAATCACCCTGCATCTGTCCTGCCGAGAAATCCGAATACGAAGCCTCTGCCCAGAATTTATATGGTGTGGTTTGGTCAATAATGTTGGACGCTGCAAGGAACGTACCACCACCTTCGCCTTCACCCTCTGCTGCCGAGCCACCACGTGTGACCGCTGGTGCTGCTCCGCCTGAATTGCCCAGACGCCCAACACGGCGGTGCACGCTGGGACCGCTTTGCATGATCATACGACCGCGTGCTTCCGAGAACTGGGCGACCTGTTCGGTCGTGACCCCAACGAAGTCGATGGGCTCCGTAACATCGATCGTCAGGAATGCGGTTGCGGATGAACCACCCGGCGATGCGTAAGTTGTGATGACGATCTGATGTGCCCCAGGTGCGAGCGTACCAGGCAATGTTACAGTCGTACTTACATTGTAACGGCTTGTGGCGTTTCCGCTAGCCGAGTTCGACCCAGAGGCCAGCAAGGTGGTGCCATCCAGATGGATTTCCCACGGCGCAGCCGTCGGTCCGTGCCCAATGTGATAAACAGAATAGTCAAAGCTCACGGTCATCGAAGTACCCGCGTCTAGCGTGGCTTTCGATGCTGCTTCGTTGGCAATTCCTCGATTTGAGTGCGCATAAGCGTGTGTTGCCCCAACAAGGCCAACCGCAACCACTGCTGCAAATGTTTGAAATCTTTTTAGCAAGCCGGACACACCCATTTTGTCCAACTTTTCCTTAGTGCGCGTAATCGCCATCCCCTAACTCCTTCAAGCTCGTTTACTCATGCCAATTGGCACGTTGTGCGAGTTCCAAAATCGACAAGATGTCCGGAAGGAATCAGAAGATTCAATACGCCTTGATAAACGTTTTGTTTTTGTTTCGCGCGCGCCCGGAACAGATCGTCAAAATCGAAATGTTACCCCCAAATCTGGTTGTATTTACGTTTGGTTAACTTTTGAAGAAAAGAGGGTCTGGGCGTGATGATTGCAGGACAAAAAACCCCATTTGGGTATTTTTGCTACAGTTTGAATTACCTTAGGTAGAAAGTTGAGTCGAGTGAGCGAACCAAGGGTGGATTGGGAGAGAGACAGGTTTCTGCGATGAACGCGGCTCGAGCACTATTTTAGACGGGTTAGATCCCAAAAGTCGCCATCACGGAACAAGCGCAAAACGATTGTTGCGGATGCCGAGGCAGCAATGCCCTTCGCTGAAAACTTGTTGGGCGGAGTGAACACCAGATCAAACTGCGTCTGGGATGTGCCGTCGACCAATGTCGCCTCGATTGTGATGTTCTCTGCACTTCGAGGCGTCAGGTCTAGATCATAGAGATAGACTGCGACTTCGTTGTCCAAACGTACAAGTTCGACATGGTTGTGTTGGGTCGCAACAATCGGCCCACCATGCTGCCCGTTGTGTTCGGGGCTCTGATGCGCATGTACCATCTGAGCGCTTGCTTGAAGCACTAGAATTGCGGTCGCGACGCGCTTGAACTTCGAAAGAACCATAATCACATCCCCATTTTCGGAAAAACCGGAGTCATTATACAAACGCTCCACCCGATTGATTGGATACGATGTGACCCAACGCATATCAAGCGCCCATCAATGCGCGCGGCGGCGTCGACGGTATTCCGTCATCGGCATTATGTTTCAGTGAAAGTGGTGAGCCGTGAAGGATTCGAACCTTCGACCCACTGATTAAAAGTCAGTTGCTCTACCAACTGAGCTAACGGCCCACTCTGTGAGCGCGGTGACTAAAGGCAGTGGCGGGTGGGGTCAACCCCATTTTCGAATGAATCTGCACGATCTCTGGCAAAAGTTTTGCCAAGGGCTTATATCGCGGCTCATGGCTGATACGCAGACACATACGGACGCCCTTGAGTTCATGAAATGGCACGGCGCGGGCAATGACTTCGTGATGATTGATTCACGGGGGCGGGATGCTGTTGTTTCTCGCGAACTGGCCGCAGGGCTGGGTGACCGCAATCGAGGTGTTGGCTTTGATCAGCTGGCCGAGATTCGCAGCTCGGACGTAGCTGATATTGATCTGGATTTCTGGAACGCGGATGGCAGCCGGGCCGGGGCGTGCGGAAACGCGACCCGTTGCGTGGCGCGGTACATGATGGAGCAGACCGGCAAGGATGCCCTGACCATCCGGACCTCGCGTGGAATTCTGCAGGCACGGGCCGACGGTGATCTGGTCGCTGTGAATATGGGGCAGCCTCAGCTGACGTGGCAGGAAGTGCCATTGGCACGCGACGTGGACCTGCAGCACCTGCCGCTGGAAGGAGATCCCGTCGCTGTCGGAATGGGCAACCCGCATTGTGTGTTCTTTGTAGATGATGCTGAGGCTATGGATGTCGCCGGGATCGGGCCGGGTTTCGAAACCGATCCGCTGTTCCCTGAAGCCACTAATGTTGAATTCGCCGAAATCCGCTCGCGGGATGAGATTCGTATGCGCGTCTGGGAACGCGGAACAGGGATCACGCTGGCCTGCGGCTCGGGCGCCTGCGCGACTGCCGTTGCCGCCCATCAGCGCGGTCTGACCGACAAGCGCGTACGGATGGAGCTGGATGGCGGTTGGCTGACGCTGGATTGGCGCGAGGATGGCGTCTGGATGACCGGCCCCACGGCCTTTGTATATAGCGGCCAGCTGACGCAAGCCTTTCTGAAGGGGCTGTAAGATGGGCGCGAAACCCCCTGTATTTGCGACGCTAGGTTGTCGCCTGAACGCCTATGAGACTGAGGCGATGAAACGTCTTGCCGACGAGGCTGGCGTCGAAGGCGCTGTGGTGGTGAACACCTGCGCCGTGACCGCCGAGGCGGTGCGCAAAGCCCGTCAGGAGATCCGCAAGCTGCGCCGGGAACACCCGGACGCGAAGGTGATCGTCACTGGCTGCGCCGCCCAGACCGAACCTGAGACCTTCGCCAATATGGACGAGGTCGACGCGGTTATCGGCAACCACGAGAAAATGTCGCCCGAAACCTGGGCGGGCCTTGCCCCCGATCTGATCGGCGAGACTGAGCGCGTGCAGGTCAACGACATCATGTCTGTGACCGAAACCGCCAGCCATTTGATTGATGGGTTTGGCACGCGGTCCCGCGCCTACGTACAGGTTCAGAACGGCTGCGATCACCGCTGCACTTTCTGCATTATTCCCTATGGCCGCGGAAATTCGCGGTCTGTACCGGCAGGCGTTGTGGTCGATCAGATCAAGCGACTTGTGGATCGTGGCTTCAACGAAGTTGTGCTGACTGGGGTCGACCTGACCAGTTGGGGGGCTGACCTGCCCGGAGAGCCGCGCTTGGGCGATCTGGTCATGCGCATCCTGCGACTGGTGCCAGATCTGCCGCGCCTACGCATCAGCTCGATTGATTCGATTGAAGCGGACGAGAATCTGATGCTGGCCATTGCGTCCGAGCCACGATTGATGCCGCATTTGCATCTGAGCCTCCAGCACGGGGACGACCTGATTCTGAAGCGGATGAAGCGTCGCCATTTGCGCGACGATGCGATTGCCTTCTGTGAAGAGGCGCGCAAGCTGCGCCCCGGGATTACCTTTGGCGCAGATATTATCGCAGGCTTCCCAACTGAAACTGACGAACATTTCGAAAATAGCCTGAAGCTGGTCGAAGATTGCGACCTGACATGGCTGCACGTCTTCCCGTACTCGAAACGCGAAGGCACGCCTGCCGCGAAAATCCCCAGCAAGGTTGATGGCAATGTGATCAAGGCCCGCGCGGCGCGTCTGCGGGCGGCTGGCGATGCACAAGTACAGAGGCATCTTAAAGCGCAAATCGGGAAGGAACATCAGATCCTGATGGAGAACCCCACAATGGGCCGCACCGCCCATTTCGCCGAGGTTGTGTTCGATACCCCTCAGATCGAGGGCGCGCTGATCACAGCCACGCCCACGCGGATTGTAGACAAACAGTTGGTTGTCTGATCACCGTTGATCCAGGAAGTAATCTCACACTGTTGAGGGACTTCCCGGTTTCTTGTGATGAAAGACATTGTTTAGGGTCGCAAGGCCAAACTAGATCACGATGGTTCAAACATAAAATCGTGAGCCCCAAGCTTGTGACTTTGCCGATATCCGAAATCGGCTAAGAATTCGGCGGCTGCATCGAACTCACTCTTAAACTCTCGCAGTTCAATCCAGATCTTGGGCCGTGCCTCGGTCAATGTCTTCTTTGCACCTGACAGGACTTCAATGTGCATCCCCTCAACGTCGATCTTAATAAAGTCCACAGCTCCACCGGTTTCCTCATCGATCAAGGAATCCAGTGTTCGCATGTCAAATTTGCCATCGGTGTCTTCTTTGAAGGCTGTCGCGCCGGTATTGCGGGCAGCATATGCCGTGATTGATCCTGCTCCTTCCACGCTTCCGAGCATGCAGCTAGCTACGCTGCTGTTTTGAATGTCGTTAAGGCGAATATTCTCTTGCAACGTACGATTGGCGGATTTCTGGGGTTCCACAGAAACGAGCCGCGAAGGCTGAAACATCAGAGCAAAGAAAAGGCTATGGTTTCCGATATTGGCGCCGACATCATAAATGATGCTGCCATTTTCGATCCCGGCTTTTTGATAAAGAAGCTCTAGCTGTCGAGTTTCATAGAACGTTCCTGATCTCAAAATTGCCTTCTGAATAAAGTCACGATCAGCGTGTGGAAGGCTCATTTTGACTTCCTCATCATTGTAAAGGAAGTTGAAAACATGCCCATCCTCGAGGAGCGAAATACGTTGAAGTTGAAGCATGTCTTCCATTCTGTTGGCGACAGCATTCGTAATCGAGATCAGCTTGTCGAGCTTTTCGTCCAGTGAATCCATTTTCCGGCCTTGCTTGTTAAAAATCTATTCTGCAATGCAGCATGTATATTGCGCGCGCCGCATATCGCCTGGGTTGCATTAAGGCCTGATTGGATTAACGAAGGCAAGATGTTAGTCATCCGTTTGCTGATAGATCAATGGTAGGTTGGAACCGAAACGCCCACACGGATCGTGGACAAACAGCTGGTTGTCTGATCACCTGTTGGCAGCAAGCCAAAGGATCAGCCATGCACCCGAACCCCGCCTTTCGCGGCAGCCCACGCGATGGGAACATCGCCTTCGCCCAGTCCCGCGCCTTTGGGACGCTTTGCGTGGCGGGGGATGCGCCTTTGCTGTCTCACATCCCGTTTCTTCTTTCTAACGATGGAACCCTGGCCGAATTCCATCTGGTCCGCTCGAACCCTATCGCACGTGTGGGGGAAGTGAATGCGGTGATCGCGGTCTCTGGCCCTGATGGATATGTCTCGCCCGATTGGTACGGGGTCGCTGATCAGGTGCCCACATGGAACTATGTCGCCGTACATCTGCGCGGGCGATTGGTGCCGCTGGAGCAAGACGCGTTGCATGACATTCTGGTGCGGCAGGCGGCGGCCTATGAGGCGCGGATCGATGGCAAAGCCCCGTGGACCTTCGACAAGATGACACCCGAGGTGATCGCCAAGATGGAGCGGATGATCGTCCCCATGCGGCTTGAGGTCGAAACCATCGACGGCACATGGAAGTTGGGCCAGAACAAGGACGACCCGGTACGTGAAGCGGCGGCGGCACAGATGCATACGGGCTTTGGGCAAGAGCTTGCCGAAATTGCAAAGCTGATGGGCGAACCGCCTGCGTAAGTGGACATAAGCCCCTTGCCTCCCTACATTTCTAAGTAAGGAGAATCTCATGGCTTTACCGCTCGCCCCAATTGCTGCCGTTGCGCTGCGCTACGGCGCTGTCGCCCTGACCACCTATGCCATCGCCCGTTCAGTTGAACGTGGGCGGCGGGATCAGCGAGTCGAGGACGCTTTGGACGAGGCGCCTGATGGGCTGACCGCGCGACGCGAGAAGTCCACCGAGCACGAGCAAGTGAACGCCACCGCGCGGATGCGTCGGGTGATCCGTCTTGGGGAAAATGGACCGGGGGTTGAAATTGACGCCGTTGGCCTAACCCGTATCCGCTTTAGGAAAGTATAAGCCATGCAACTGATTACGGCTGACCCGTCGCCATTTGCGCGCAAAGTGCGCGTGTTGTTGAGAGAGACCGGTCTGGAAGGCGACGTAGAAGAGGTCACAGTCGCGACCTTGCCCACAGCCCCCAATCCGGCAGTGACAGCCGCGAATCCCTTGTCGAAAATCCCGGCGTTGATCCGGCCCGATGGCCCTGCGCTTTATGACAGCAGGGTGATCACCCGTTTTCTGGATGCCCGTAGTGGTGGGAAGCTTTATCCCGAGAACCAGATTTGGGATATCCTGACGCTTGAGGCGACGGCGGATGCCATTATGGATGCTGCCGTTCTGATGACTTACGAACTTCGCCTGCGCCCCGAAGGGATGCGGTTCGATGACTGGATCGAAGGCCAATGGGGCAAAATCGAAGGCGCGCTGGACGCGCTGAACACCCGCTGGATGAGCCACCTGTCTGGTCCGCTCGACATGGGTCAGATCTCTGTCGGCTGCGCGCTGGGCTATCTGGATTTCCGCCACGACGCCCGCGGCTGGCGCAAGGGGCGTGACGCTCTGGACGACTGGTTTGCAGTGTTCTGCGAGCGGGAAAGCATGAAGGCGACGAAGCCGATTTAAAGGGCGACTCACGTGTCAGATTGCAGATGGGAGTCAGGCGCAGCCTTATATATTTTGCGCTAAGCTAAAAAAAATATCTGCAATTTTTTGGATGTTCGCGCCAACAATGCACCTGCAGCATGTTTTCCGGGTACCATATCCTTGAAAACCACCCCCTGCGCCCTAATGACTTCTGGACTGAGCGCGTTTCCTTAGCTAAACAGCCGCGAAACGGACCGCTTGCAAAGGCGGTCTTCAGTCGTGTCGGTTGCCATATTGCAACCTAGCTAGGGAGATGCGCTCGTGTCACACGCCGACGACCACGAAGGAACCCGCCGGGATTTCCTTTACTATGCGACCGGTGGCGCCGCAGCCGTAACGGCTGGTGCTGCTGTTTGGCCGCTCGTCAATCAAATGAACCCCTCTGCCGATGTTCGGGCGCTCAGCTCGATCCGCGTTGATATTGCTGACGTCGCTGTCGGCAGCCAGATCACCGTGAAATGGCTGGGCAAGCCGGTATTCATCCGCCGCCGTACTCAGGAAGAAATCGATGTTGCTCGTGCAGACAACAACGCTGACAACCTGATCGACGCGTTTGCTCGTAACGACAACCGCGATGCGGCCCTGTCGGCTGACGACCAAAACCGCGCGATGGACGAAGCTGGCGAATGGCTGGTGATGATGGGTGTGTGTACCCACCTTGGCTGTGTGCCTCTGGGCGACGGCGCTGGCGAGTTTGGCGGCTGGTATTGCCCCTGCCACGGCTCGCACTACGACACTTCGGGCCGTATCCGCAAAGGTCCGGCACCTGAAAACCTGCCCGTTCCCGTCGCCGAGTTCGTCGACGAAACGACGATCAAACTGGGATAAGGGAGGCTTACATGTCTGGAATTCCTCACGATCACTACGAGCCCAAGTCGGGCTTTGAAAAGTGGCTGGACGAGCGTCTGCCCATTGTCGGCCTTGCCTATGGCACGCTGATGATCCCCACCCCGAAGAACCTGAACTGGTGGTGGATTTGGGGCATCGTACTGGCGTTCTGCCTGGTGATGCAGATTGTCACCGGTATCATTCTGGTGATGCACTACACCCCGCATGTTGATCTGGCGTTTGCCTCGGTCGAACACATCATGCGTAACGTGAACGGCGGTCACATGATCCGCTATATTCACATGAACGGCGCGTCGCTGTTCTTCCTGGCTGTGTACATCCACATCTTCCGTGGCCTGTTCTACGGTTCGTATAAGGCACCCCGCGAGATCACATGGATCGTCGGCATGATCATCTATCTTCTGATGATGGCCACCGGCTTCATGGGTTACGTTCTGCCTTGGGGTCAGATGTCCTTCTGGGGCGCAACGGTTATCACCGGCCTGTTCGGTGCGATCCCGTTCATCGGCGAACCGCTGCAGACCTTCCTGCTGGGCGGACCTGCTGTGGACAACGCCACGCTGAACCGCTTCTTCTCGCTGCACTACCTGCTGCCCTTCGTGATCGCCGCGCTTGTCGCCGTTCACATCTGGGCCTTCCACACCACGGGCAACAACAACCCGACCGGTGTTGAGGTTCGCCGTGGTTCGAAAGAAGAAGCCAAGAAAGACACCCTGCCGTTCTGGCCCTACTTCGTGATCAAAGATCTGTTCGCGCTGGGTCTGATCCTGATTGGTTTCTTTGCAATCGTCGGCTTCATGCCCAACTATCTGGGTCACCCCGACAACTACATCGAGGCAAACGCTCTGGCGACGCCTGCACACATCGTTCCGGAATGGTACTTCCTGCCGTTCTACGCGATCCTGCGTGCTTTCACCGCGGACGTTTGGGTTGTGCAGCTGGTCAGCTTCCTGACTGGTGGCATCATCGACGCGAAATTCTTCGGCGTGCTGGCCATGTTCGGCGCCATCATCGTGATGGCTCTGGCACCTTGGCTGGACACTTCGTCGGTACGTTCGGGTCAATATCGCCCTGCCTTCAAATGGTGGTACCGCCTGCTGCTGATCGACTTCGTCGTTCTGATGTGGGTTGGCGCTCGTGACACG
Organism: Aliiroseovarius sp. S253; assembly: GCF_049800855.1. Taxonomy (NCBI): domain Bacteria; kingdom Pseudomonadati; phylum Pseudomonadota; class Alphaproteobacteria; order Rhodobacterales; family Paracoccaceae; genus Aliiroseovarius; species Aliiroseovarius sp. S253. The sequence continues at coordinate 527,302 of NZ_JBNAFW010000002.1, forward strand.
AACTTCCCGCATGACTGGATTTCGCTGATCGGGTCGACCTACTGGTTCGCCTACTTCCTGGTCATCCTGCCGCTGCTGGGTCTGTTCGAGAAACCGACCACCCCCCCGGCAACGATCGAGGAAGACTTCAACGCCCACTATCCCGGCGCAGCCGAGTGAGAGGATTGAGAACAATGATCAAACAACTCACAGCATCCGCGATCGTCGCTCTGGGTCTCGCCACTGGCGCGGCTCAGGCCGCTGGCGCTGGCGGCGAAGTCCATGACGTCGCCTTCTCGTTCGAAGGTCCGTTCGGCAAGTACGACAAGGAACAGCTGCGTCGTGGCCTGAAAGTGTACACCGAGGTCTGCTCGGCCTGTCACGGTCTGCGCTATGTTCCGCTGCGCACCCTGTCGGACAAAGGTGGCCCCGAGTACACCGAGGACGAAGTACGCGCCTATGCAGCCGAAAACTTCACCATCTACGATCCGGAACTGGATGACGACCGCGCTCGCGTGCCGGCTGACTTCTTCCCGACCGTATCAGGTGAAGGCATGGGTCCAGACCTGTCGCTGATGGCCAAAGCCCGCGCTGGCTTCCACGGTCCTGCTGGCACCGGCATCAACCAGCTGGTTAAAGGTATGGGTGGCGCTGAATACATCGCAGCCTTCCTGACCAGCTTTAACGGCAAAGAGCAGGAAGTCGCTGGCCAGTACCTGAACGGAAACGACGTGTTCCCGGGTGGCTGGACCTCGATGCCTCCGCAGCTGGAAGATGGCTCGGTCGACTATGACGACGGTCACAACAACTCGGTCCACCATTTGGCCGAAGATGTTTCTGCCTTCCTGATGTGGACTGCCGAGCCCAAGATGATGGCCCGCAAACAAGCTGGCTTTATCTCGGTCCTGATGCTGGTCCTGCTGACCTCGCTTCTTTACCTGACGAACAAGAAGCTTTGGGCCCCGCACAAGGGCAAGAAATTCGACGCCTAAGCGTTGGGTTTGATGGAATAGAGAAGGGCGCCTTAGGGCGCCCTTTTTTTGTGAGTACAGAAAGATCTGCAGGTCGATGTTTACGGAACGTCCAGTGTAGTTAACGAATGACCGCAAAAACGTCGAACTGCGTCGCTTAGTTATTAGTTTTACTTCCCGTCAGCCTTTGACTTGGCGATCTCTTCAAGCGCATCCGCGATACGCGTTCGTTCTATAGACTTTCTTTTGCTTGAGCGACGAATGAGCCAAACCGGTAAGCCGATAACTAGCACCAAGAATATTAGTCCCGGCAGGCCAATGTTGTTGAGCATTTTGATTTACCTTTGTGCGTTCAGATCATTGTAGACTATCCTACACCGTCATCAGTCAACACCTCAAGATCAACCTAAAATAGTTAATTCTGTAAATAGAGACAGCTCAAGGCTTTAGCCCCGTGCTGTCACCCAAATACTCTCTCATCACTTCCGGCGGGTTATCAAACATCTCCTCCGTCGCAACCGGCGCATGGGCCACCCCATCGGCCACCAGCACCACCTGATCACACAGCACGCGGGCGTCTTCGGGGGCGTGGCTGACCATCAGAAGGGTTGCGCCGGTCTCGTCCAGCAGCGTGCGAACTAGGTCCAGCATTTCGGCTTTCAATGCAGGGCCAAGCGCGCCGAAGGGTTCGTCCAGCAGCAGCACCGGGCGGTCGCGCATAAGGACGCGAGCCAGCGCGACGCGAGCGATCTGGCCGCCGGACAGCTGCGCGGGTTTGCGGTCTCCCATGCCCTCCAGCCCCACGCGGGTCAGGGCGTTTGCGACGCGGGAGTTATCCTCAACCGACAAGCGCAGGTTTGGACGTAGGCCAAGGCCCACGTTTTGCGCGACGGTGAGGTGCGGGAACAGGTTGTTGTCCTGAAACACCATGCTGATTGGGCGCGCGGCGGGGTCTTTGGGCATCGGTGTGTCGTTCCAGAGGATCAGCCCCGCGTCCAGCGGTTGGAACCCAGCAATGGCCGCCAGCAGCGTGGATTTCCCCGCGCCAGACGGGCCAAGCACGGCAACGCGCGGTCCGGCGGCAATCTTGAAGTCCCCGGCAAGGCTGAAATCGCCCATTTCGATGCGCATGGTGTCAACGGTCAGCATTCACGCGACCTCCTTTATCGAAGATCCAGAATAGCAGTAGCGACAGGGACAAGAGCAACAGCGCGGCGGCGGCGGCGTCCTCCATCCGATAGGCCGCCATCAGGCGGAACAGCTGCAGGGGCAGGGTGGCGTTGTCGCCATCGGCAAACAGCGCAATGACGCCAAGGTCGCCCATAGACAGCGCGGCGGCCAGACCCAGCGCGAACCCCATCTGGCGGCGCAGGCGGGGCAGCCACAGGTGGCGCAGGCGGGTCCAACCGGTCATGCCCAGCCCATCGGCCAGCGAGCCGAAGTCGCGTTCCACTGCGGCCAAGGCAGGCACCAGCGCGCGCAGGGTGAAGGGTAGGCTGAGCGCCGCGTTCACCACCGCAGTGATAGGCAGCGCAAGGTCGGATGGCTTCACGAAGGGGAAGGTGATGATGAACAGCCCCGTGCCGATGACTAGCGGGGAAGCGGCGATGGTCAGATAGCCCAACGCCTCGACCACGCGCGAGTTGTGGCGCACGGCAAGGGCGGCGATGGGCAGGGACAGGGCCAGTGTCAGCGCGGCAGAAACTAGCGCGACGATGACCGATCGGAGGGCGGCGCCAAAGACGACATCGGGCAGGTGCAAAAGGCGGGGAAGGCCGTCGAGCACGACCATACCCAAGGGGAGCAACAGGAACAGCGTGGCCAGCGTGATTGCGGCGATGTCCTGCACCAACAGCGCGGGGCGGTCGTCCCAGCGAGTCACAGCGCGGTCCAGCCCTGCGCCCATGTCAGAGGGCATGGCGACGCGCAGCGCGATCAGAGCCAGCGCCGCGCCCAAGGCGAATTGCACGAGTGCCAGCAGTGATGCGCGGCCAAGGTCGAAGTCGAAACGGAAGGCCTCGTAGATCGCGAGTTCCACGGTGGTGGCTTTCGGCCCGCCACCAAGGGCAAGCGCGACGGCAAAGGACGTCAGGCAGATCAGAAAGATGACAAGGAATGCGCCCGGCACGACCTCGCGCAGCATGGGGCGTTCCAGCGTGCGGGTGATGTCAGATGGGCCCATGCCAAGGGATGCCGCCAGCCGAAAGCGTTCCGACGGGATGGCCAGCCAGCCTTGCAGGATCAGGCGTGTTGCCAGCGGAAGGTTGAAGAACACATGGGCGAGGATCACGCCGTGGTAGCCATAGACCGAGATCGGCTCGAACCCGAACCACCCCAGAACCTGAGAGATCAGACCCGTGCGGCCAAAGACAGCGATCAGGCCCAGGATGGCAACGATGACTGGAAGAATGAAAGGGGCACCCAGAAGGGTAATCAGCACAGAACGACCGGGAAAGCTGCGCCGGGCCAGAGCGCGGGCCACGGGGATGGCCAGAAGGATGCTGAGAAGAGCCGACAGGGCTGCTTGCCACAGCGTGAACCGAATGGCGGCCCAATCAGCCGGGCCAAGCCTGCCCGCACCCTCGGCCCGCATCGCAACCGCGATCAGCGTGCCAAGGGTCAGGCAGACCACCACCCCAAGCGCCAAGGCGCCAAGGATGGTGGTAGAGTTTATTTGGACGCGGCGGCGAGCCATTCGTCCAGAGCCGGCTTGCGGATCGCCTCGGCCTCTTCTTCCGAGAAGACCAGCGCCTTGGCGGGTACAGGCAGGTTGGCGAAGCCTTCAGGCAGCTTGTCAGTGGCCAGTTTCGACGGGAACGACCAGTTCGAAGTGGCAATACCAGACTGGAACTCTTCGCTCAGCACATAGGCCATGAAGGCGTCTGCCAGCTCGGGCTGATCGGTGTTCGCGATCTTGCCCACGAGGTCCACATACAGATAGTGGCCTTCGTCAAAGATCGCTGCCGATTTGGTCAGGTCTTCTTCGGCGATGATGTGATAGGCGGGCGAGGTCACGTAGGACAGGACCATGTCGGCTTCGCCATCGGTGAACATGCCGTAGGCCTCGGACCAGCCTTTGGTGACGGTCAGGATCTTCGGGTTCAGCTTGGCCCACGCCTCGTCAGCTTTGTCGCCATAGACCGATTTCACCCACAAAAGCAGTGCCAGACCCGAGATCGAGCTGCGCGGATCCTGAATGACGATCTTGGTGTCGTCGGGCATCGCCAGAAGCGCGTCAAAGCTGGTCGGTGCGTCGGTGATCTTGGTGTTGTCATAGATGAAGGCGGTATAGCTGTAATCGAACGGCACGAACGTGTCGTCAGTCCAATCGACGGGCAGGGTCAGACCGCTGACGTCCAGCCCGTGCGGGGCAAACAAGCCAGAAGCGCGGGCGCGGGCGGTGACGTCGGTGTTCAAGCCGATCACAACATCTGCTTCGGTGCGCTCGCCTTCAAGCATCAAGCGGGGCATCACGTCGCCGGTGACGAATTCCAGATCGCAGGCGCACTGGGCTTCAAAGCCCGCCTCGATCGAGGGGCCGGGCCCCCACTCGGATGCGAAGTAATCAGGAGCATAAACTTGCAACACGGGTTTATCCGCAGCAACGGCTGCGGTCGTGGTCAAAGCAAGTCCTGCGACAAATGAAAGGGCTGTCTTCATTGGGTCCTCCATATGCGCCGAACGGATGGGGGCATTTGGGACATCCAAATCACCTTCCCTCCGCCGGTGTTAGCCGGTTCAGGTTCTACGGGTCCGCGCAGATGCGCATCTCAGCTGTGGTGTCACAGCACCCCGAGGTGCCCCGTTCGTGCACAATGAACGAGCGATTGGCAAGCAGATTTGACGGGCAGCCTTGCGCGGGCCTCGCTGCCTCTGTGCAAACCGCTGAAAAGAAACCTCATTTGCCCTAATGCCTGTTTTGCGAATTCGTAGTGCCAGCCATGACGCAATCGAAAAGGCGCAAAAAAGCATAGCATCCCTGCCCTTGACCCACGCGCAACAATCAGCGATGTGATCGCTAACACTTTCAGTTTCGGAGCGGTCCATGTCGGACACATCTCAATCCCCCCTGCGCGGGCTTGGCTTTGCGTTTGCTGCTTTCGGGCTATTTGCAACCCATGACGCTGTGATCAAACTGCTCGGCGCTCAGTTTGCCGTGTTCCAGATCATCTTCTTCGCGATGCTGTTTGCCTTCGTTCCGATGGCAGTGATGATGCTGGCCGACCGTCAGGTGGACAATTTCCGCCCGCATCACCCGTGGCTGATCTTGATACGCTCGGCGACCACGGTGATCGCAATGTCTGCGGCGTTCTACGCCTTTACCGTTCTTCCCCTGGCCGAGGTCTATGCGCTTCTCTTCGCGACGCCCCTTCTGATTACGGCCATGTCTGCTTGGCTTCTGGGCGAACCCGTGCGCGGACAGCGTTGGGCGGCGGTGGTTGTCGGTTTGATCGGCGTTCTGATCGTGCTTCGGCCCGGCGTCACGGTCATTACTTTCGGCCATGTCTGCGGTTTGATCGCAGCCTTCTGTTCGGCGCTTGGATCGATCATCATGCGCAAGATCGGGGGCGAAGAACGCACCGCTGTGATGATCCTGTACCCGATGCTGTCGTCAATCTTGGCCATGGGGCTGATCCTGCCTTTCGTCTATGTACCGATGCAGATTGTGGATCTGGGCCTATCCGCCAGCGTGGGTGTCATGTCTGTCTTTGCGCAGATGATGATCATTGCGGCCTATCGCGCGGCTCCGGCTGCCGTGGTCGCCCCGACTCAGTACAGCCAGATCCTGTGGGCCACAGCTTTCGGCGCTCTGTTCTTCAACGAACTGCCGGACATGTGGGTGGGCGTCGGTGCTTCGGTGATCATCGCCTCGGGCGTGTTCATCGTCTGGCGGGAAAGCCGTCCGTCCGTGTCGGTCCGCAACCCGATCCTGCGCAACCCGAACCCGCGTTACGATGCCGGTCCTTCTCCGAAACCAAAACATCGCAGGCGCGAACAAAGCGAAACCTGACACCTTGGGGCGCTTCCCTTTCGTTTCCCCCTTCGCTATCACGCTGGGGAATGAAGGAGCGCGCCCATGTCGATGAACAGCTTTGGTCATATTTTCCGCGTCACCACTTGGGGTGAAAGCCACGGACCTGCCTTGGGTGCGACCGTCGACGGGTGCCCCCCCGGTGTGCCGCTTGAGGCCGAGATGCTGCAGGTCTGGCTGGACAAACGCCGTCCGGGTCAGAACAAAAACACCACGGCACGGAACGAGCCCGATCAGGTGCGCATCCTATCGGGTGTGTATGAGGGTCAGACCACAGGTACGCCGATCCAGCTGATGATCGAGAACACGGATCAGCGTTCGAAAGACTATGGCGAGATCGAAAAGACCTTCCGCCCCGGTCATGCCGACATCACCTATTGGCAGAAATACGGCATCCGCGATCCGCGTGGCGGAGGTCGGTCGTCGGCCCGCGAAACGGCAGCGCGTGTGGCGGCTGGGGGCGTAGCGCGCGAAGCGCTGAAAGCGCTCGTTCCCGGGTTGGAGATCAAGGGCTATATGACCCAGATGGGCGAGAAGCATCTGGATCGCTCGAAGTTCGATTGGGATACCATCGACACCAACGCATTCTGGCTGCCGGATGCCAGCGCGGTGCAGGAATGGGAAGACTATCTGCAACACCTGCGCGTGAAGGAAAATGATAGCGTCGGCGCAGCGATTGAGGTCGTCGTGCGCGGCGCACCCGTTGGCCTTGGTGCGCCAGTTTATGCCAAGTTAGACACAGATCTGGCTGCTGCGATGATGTCGATCAACGCCGTGAAGGGCGTTGAGATTGGCGAAGGTATGGCCGCAGCAGGCCTGCGCGGAACCGAGAATGCGGACGAAATCTTCCTTGGAAATGATGGCAAGCCAGTCTTTTCCTCTAACCATGCAGGCGGTATTCTCGGCGGTATCTCGTCGGGTCAGGATATCGTTGTGCGTTTCGCCGTAAAGCCGACCAGCTCGATCCTGACACCGCGCCAGTCGATCACCAAAACGGGTGAGGCAATTGAGGTGATTACTAAGGGCCGCCACGACCCTTGTGTCGGCATCCGTGCCGTACCTGTGGGCGAGGCCATGGCAGCCTGCGTGATTCTGGATCACCTGATGCTCCATCGTGCGCAGATTGGCGAAGGCCCGCGCGGCCAGATCGGCTAAGGCGTTTTCCCTAGCCGATCCAAGTTTCTGAGGTCAGGCTGTGGCGGCGGTCAGCGCCGTATCCATCAATGCCTTGATGTCGGCTTTCGACGTGCCCGCCACGATGCGCCCCAGCTCGTCCTCGCCTTTCAGGACAACCAGTGTTGACCGACGCGGGATGCGCAGGGAACGGGCCAGTTTCGACTTTCCATACTTGTCCCAGTCGACATCGATAAATGTGATCGCCTCGTCATAGGCGGGGTTCTCGGCCTTCAAGGCTTTGATTACGCGTTCTTGCGCCGCGCAGGTCGAGCACCAGCTGGCTTTGAAGTCTAGAAACACGGTTTCCCCGTTTTCCAGCGCTTGAGTAACTAGGCCGCGGGAATAGTCCATAGAGCCTGCGCGGGCCAACGCGGGCACAAGCGATACGGCGGCGGTGAGGGACAGGAAGTCTCGGCGGTTCATGGTTATCTCCTTTCAGAGGGATACAGAAAAGTCATTCAGCCAGGCGGGCAGGATCTGCACTGCCCAGGCTTCAAGGGTGTGGTGAAAGCGGAACAGGATGGCGGTGCCGACGGCGACGAAGATCACGCCCATGATCGGGCGCGATTTCTGCGCAATCCGCCGCATTAGAGCCTGTCTGCGCATGATTGCGGAACGTGCGCCATAGCCCAGAACGATGATGATCGTGGACACGCCTAATGCGAAAGTCACCATGATGGCAGCGGCCCACGGGATGGATTTGCCTTGCGAGGCCAGCGAGATCGCCCCGCCAAGAGTTGGACCGATACAAGGGCTCCAGACCGCGCCAAGCAACATGCCGCCAAGAAACTGACCCGACAGACCGTTCCGGTTCACGTCATCCAGTGTCGTGTCGGCTTGGGTCGAGACACCCGCCGTTGCGGTGGCGAAGCGTTCGGACAGGACAGGGGTCATCAGAATCAGGCCAAAGCCCACCATCAGGATGGCACCGGCGCGGGCGACCATGTCCTCGGTCAGGCCGATCGTATACCCCAGCACTGTGACCAGAAGGCCAAGCGTGACGAAAGAAACGCTCATCCCGGCAGCGACTGCCAAGGGGCCAAAGCGGCTGGCCTGTAATGCCGTGGCCAACACGATGGGCAACACCGGCAATACGCAGGGGTTAATTAGGGTCAGAAGCCCGGCAAAATATCCAAAGACAAGTTCCATGCTTGGAATGTGTTGGATATCGCCGCGAAAGTCATCTCACGAAGCAGGCAAGCGGCTTCACGTCTCTGTGGGGTTTTGTTTCGAAAGCTGCACAGCAAGGATACCGGCGGTGATGATGGCCACGCCGATAAAGTCCACGACACTTAGCGCTTCGCCCAATAGCAGCCACGCAATTGCAACGCCAAAAAATGGGTTCAGGAAGTGGAAGGTGGCAGCTTTGATTGCTCCAATTCGGCCGACTAAAGTAAACCAAACCCAAGTGGCCATAAGACCGGGAACAAGAACGGTATAGCTGAACGCTGCTGCAAGGCGCAGGTTTGGTGTGAATTCCGGGCTTTCCAAGAACAGGGCTGCGATGAACAGAGCGCCGGCCCCGATAAACATTTGCAAACCGACAATCATCATCAAATTGCCGCCAGAGGAAGCCGTGCGCACCGATAGGGTTGCGGCGGTCAGCGCGGCAGCCGCGACAAAGCACAGAATGACGCCTGTGATGTCTACGCCACCTGATAGACGCGATCCCATGATCAGTGCCACGCCGATGATCCCTGCAAGCAAACCCGCGACAGCCATCGGACGCAATCGGTCCCCCAACAGGGTCCAGCCAGCAAAGGCTACCATTAAGGGCATGGTGGATGCGATGATCGAGGCCAGCCCGGCTTCAATCCACTGCATGGCGACGAAATTTAGACCCAAATACAGCGCGTTTTGGCAAAATCCGAAAATGATGACGGCCCGCCACTGGTTCCGGGTTAGCTGCCAGCTTTGCCCCAATGCGCGCGCGATGATGACGCCCAGTAGGCCCGAGATCAGAAACCTGAGAGACAGGGAATAGAGCGGCGGCGCGTCGGAGACGATGATCCGCGCCGAGGTGAAGGCCGAGCTCCACATCAAGGCAAACGCCAGCCCCATGAAGATTGCGCGCAGGTCCATGTCGTCTCCAATAGAAAAGGGCCGCCAATTTGGCGACCCTTTCCGAATTCTGGCAGCGGGGCAAGGCCCCATGTGACCAGATCAGCCGTTTACGCTGTCTTTCAGCGCTTTGGCGATGGTCATCTTAACAACCTTGTCGGCTTCTTTCTGGATCTGCTCGCCCGTGGCGGGGTTGCGAACCATGCGTGCCGGACGCTCGCGGCAATAGATTTTGCCAACGCCGGGCAGAGTCACAGCACCACCACCCGATACTTCTTTGGTGATGATGTTGATGATACCTTCCAGGGCACCTGCGGCGGACTTCTTGTCCGAACCCATTTCTTCAGCCAGAGCGGCTACCAGCTGGGTCTTGGTCATCGGTTTCGACATGTATAACACTCCTCACAATTGCCCATTTATTGGGCTTCATTGCGGGCATTTAACTGTATGTAGCAGGGCGACACAATCGTTAGTTGCCCCTATTTTCCTAGGAAATAGCGCTTTTTCGCCAAAAAATAGCGTGGCTTCCCCTGGGTCAGGTTCGAAATTACCGCCAAAGGGCGATTAGCTCCGGATTTACAGGAACGCCGTTTCTTCGAAGCTACGCAATTTCCGGCTGTGTATACGTTCGATCGGCATGTCGCGCAGGGTCTCCATCGCATGAATTCCGATCTGCAAATGTCTCGCTACCTGCGTCTTGTAGAAATCGGACGCCATGCCGGGCAATTTCAGCTCTCCATGCAGAGGTTTATCCGAGACACAGAGCAGCGTGCCATAGGGGACGCGGAAGCGGAAACCGTTGGCGGCGATGGTGGCACTTTCCATATCCAGCGCAATGGCGCGGGATTGGGACAAGCGCTGAACGGGCCCACGCTGGTCGCGCAGTTCCCAGTTGCGGTTATCAAGCGTCGCGACGGTGCCGGTCCGCATGATGCGCTTCAGGTCATAGCCTTCATACTCGGTGATCTGTGCCACGGCTTTTTCCAGCGCGATCTGGATTTCCGCCAGCGGCGGGATCGGCACCCAGATCGGCAGATCATCATCCAACACCTTGTCTTCGCGCAGATAGGCGTGGGCCAGCACGAAATCGCCAAGGCGCTGGCTGTTGCGCAACCCGGCGCAGTGACCAACCATCAGCCACGCATGGGGGCGAAGAACCGCAATATGATCGGTCGCGGTTTTCGCATTCGAGGGGCCGACACCGATGTTGACCAACGTGATGCCTGATCCGTCTGGGCGGGTCAGGTGATAGCTTGGCATTTGCGGCAGTTTGGCTGGGGTCGGAAGATCTTCGTCTTCTTTCGTAATCCGGTAATAGCCCGGCCCGACAAAGGCATCATATCCGCTGTCGGGATCGGCCAGCATCTGGCGAGCATAGGCCTCGAACTCTTCGACATAGAACTGATAGTTGGTGAACAGAACGTGGTTTTGGAAATCCTCGGGCATGGTCGCGGTGTAGTGCGACAGGCGCGCAAGGGAATAGTCCACACGTTGGGCCGTGAACGGAGCCAAGGGACCAGCGCCGCTGTCATCAAGCTCGGCCACGCCGTTTACGATGTCGTCATTTGTGGTCGACAGATCGGGCACATCGAAGACATCCCGCAGCGGATAAGTCATCGCGCCTTCTTGCGGTACGGTGATGTCCGGGTTGCGTGACACAGCGAAATGCACGGGAATCGGCGTGGTCGAATAGCCAACCTGCACTGGCACGCCGTGGTTCTGCATCAACAGCGCGATCTGCTGTTCCAGATAGTTCTCGAACAGGTCCGGGCGGGTGATCGTGCTGGCATAGGTGCCGGGGGCTGACACGTGGCCAAAGCTTAGACGGCTGTCCTTCTGCGCGTGGCTGGTCGTAGTCAGGCGAATCTCGGGGTAAAACGCACGAAAGCGGCTTGGCGGCTGCGCGCCGCTGGCGTTTTGCTCGAACGTTTCGCACAGAAAGGTGCAGGCCTTTTCATAAAGCGATTTCAGCTCGTCCACCGCGGCTTTGGGGTCGGTAAACACCTGATAGGCGCCGCCGCCGGGGCTAACCACGGGGATAGAGGGTGCGCTGGGGGTCATTAATTTTCCTTCAACAAATCGGTCAGTTCGAATTTCGTCACATCCACCAATCCCAAATCAGAGATCCGTAACTCGGGGATGACAACCAAGGCCAAGAAACTGTGTTGGATCGAGGCATTATTCAAGGTGCAGCCGCAGGTCTCCATCGCGTCAATGATGCTTTTGGCCTTTTCGGCGACCTCGGTTGCGGGGGCGTCGGACATCAGGCCCGCGACGGGTAGTTCGACCAACGCCAGCTCTTTTCCGCCTTGATAGACACACATACCGCCGCCGACCTCGGCCAGACGGTTGGCGGCCAGCGCCATGTCGTCATGCGAGGTTCCGACAACAATCATGTGATGGCTATCATGGGCAACAGTGGATGCCATGGCCATCTGGCCGGTGTATCCGAACCCGTTCACGAACCCATTGACCACACCGCCCGTGCCTTTGTGGCGCTCAACCAGCGCAACCTGCGCCACGTCCTGCGCTTCGTCGGTCTGAACGATGCCGTCTGATACCGAAAGGTCTCGGGTCAACGCCTTTGTGGGAGCTTGGTTCTCGACGATACCGATGACTTTAGCCGTGACCGAATTCGCCCCCTCAGGAGCTTCCACAATGAAATCATCAGACACGATGGTCTTGCCCATATGCATGGTGGCCTTCGCATGATCCGGCCAGTCCAGATGCGGACAGTCCACGGTGATCTTCCCGGCCTCCGCCACACTGACACCACGGGCGAAAACGCGGTTGATCGGCAGGGTGGTTAGATCATCGGTAAAGATCACATCGGCGCGCCTTCCGGGTGTAATAGAGCCTAATTCACGTTCTAACCCGAAATGGGTGGCGGTGTTGATCGTCGCCATCTGAAGCGCGACCAAAGGGTCACAGCCATAGCTGATGGCATAGCGCAGGGCGCGGTTCACGTGGCCTTCCTCGACCAGCGTGCCGGAATGGCAATCGTCAGTGCAGATGATGAAGTTGCGCGGATCCAGACCTTTTTCAGTCACGGCGGTGATCTGTTTTTCCACGTCAAACCAAGCCGAGCCCAGCCGCATCATTGACCGCATTCCCTGACGGACACGGGCAATCGCGTCGGCCTCGCAGGTGCCTTCGTGGTCATCCGCAGGCCCGCCCGCCGCATAGGCGTGGAAATTCGGGCCAAGATCGGGGCTGGCGTAGTGCCCGCCGATGGTTTTGCCCGCGTTCTGGGTCGCCGCCATTTCCGCCAACATTTTGGGATCGCTATGGATCACACCGGGGAAATTCATCATCTCGCCCAGCCCGATGATGCCAGGCCAGTTCATCGCCTCGGCCACGTCATCAGGGGTGATTTCGAAGCCTGTGGTCTCGAGCCCCGGCGCAGATGGCGCGCAGGACGGCATCTGCGTATAGATGTTAATCGGCTGGATTAGAGCCTCATCATGCATCAACCGCACGCCTTCCAACCCCAGCACATTCGCGATCTCGTGCGGGTCGGTGAACATGGTGGTGGTGCCGTGGGGGATGACGGCGCGGGCGAATTCGGCAGGGGTCAGCATCCCGCTTTCGATATGCATATGCCCGTCACACAGACCGGGGATCAGGTACTGCCCACCAGCGTCGATCACTTGTGTCTCTGGGCCAATGCAGTGGCTGGCATCTGGGCCGACATAGGCAAATCGCCCATCGGCTATCGCGACTTGCCAGTCCAGTACCTCTCGCGTGTGCACATTCACCACGCGGCCGCCTTGAATTACGGTGTCTGCTGCTTCACGCCCGGCGGCGACGGCAATCAATCGCGTCGCACTTTCGGGCCAAGATTTAAGAATTGGTCTTTCCATGGACCAATTGTTCCGAAATCTTCTGTTAGCGCAACCCCCTATCCGGGGCCGGTGATTTTGCCCTTTCAAATCGCGCGGTGGCGGCGATACTGCGTGCATGAAAAAGACACTCTTTGTATTTGGATACGGCTATTCGGCACGCGCATTGGCGGCTGAGTTGCCCGCCGACTTCACCGTTATCGGAACCTCACGCGAGGCGGGGCCGGATGTGATCCAATGGCCGGGGTCGGACATCTCCAAACCGGTGTCTCAGGCAACGCATCTTCTGATCTCGGCCGGCCCTGATGGGGACGGAGACCCCGTTTTGCGCCGGATTAGAGACGCAGTTATGGCTCTCGCCCCTCAACTAGAGTGGGTCGGCTATCTGTCGACGACCGGGGTCTATGGCGACCATCAAGGCGGATGGGTCGACGAGGACACGCCGCTTGCGCCGTCCACACGACGGGGCAAATTGCGTGTTCAGGCCGAAGCAGACTGGCAAGCGCTGGCGGAGAAGGCGGGGCTGCCTCTGCATATCTTCCGGCTGGCAGGCATCTATGGCCCCGGACGCGGTCCGTTTTCCAAAGTGCGCAAGGGGACCGCGCGGCGGATCATCAAGAAGGATCAGGTGTTTTCGCGCATTCATGTCGCGGATATCGCGCAGGTGCTAGCAGCCTCGATCGCGCAACCGAATCCGGGTAGGATCTATAACCTTTGCGACGACAACGCCGCCCCGCCCGAGGATGTGTTGGCCTATGCAGCGGAGTTGCTGGGCTTGCCCATCCCTCCCGCCGAGGATTTCGAGACCGCCGAAATGACCCCAATGGCGCGCAGTTTCTACGCGGAATCGAAACGGGTGCGGAACGACCGGATCAAGGACGAGTTGGGGGTCAAGCTGCGCTATCCGACCTATCAGGACGGGCTGGTTGCGTTGCTAAAAGCCGAGGATTAGGCTCGCTTTTCACCGATCTGCGCCACACCCAGAACGTCGAGCACTTTGGCTTCGATGTCCTTGGCGGACAGCTTGGCTTCCTCGTACATCCGTGTCGGTGAGGCATGGTCGATGAACGTATCCGGCAGCACCATGGAACGGTACTTTAGGCCGGTGTCGAACACGCCTTCTTCCGCCAGAAGCTGTGCCACATGGCTTCCAAATCCACCGACGGCGCCTTCTTCAATGGTAATCAGGGCTTCGTGATTTTCAGCCAGCGACAGGATCAGTTCGCGATCCAGCGGTTTGGCGAACCGGGCGTCGGCCACGGTAGGCGTGATGCCTCGCGCGGATAGAGCTTCGGCGGCAGCTTCGACTTCGGACAAGCGGGTGCCAAAGGACAGGATTGCAACGCGCGAGCCTTCGCGGATCACGCGGCCTTTGCCGATTTCAAGCACTTCGCCTTTTTCCGGCAGCTCGACACCCACACCCTCGCCACGCGGATAGCGGAAGGCCGAAGGGCGGTCGTTGATCGAATGGGCCGTTGCGATCATGTGCATCAGCTCGGCCTCGTCGGCGGCGGCCATCAGCACCATGTCGGGCAGGTTGGCCAAGAAGGCGATGTCAAACGACCCAGCATGGGTCGCGCCATCGGCACCCACCAGTCCGGCGCGGTCGATGGCAAAGCGCACGGGCAGGCGCTGGACGGCGACGTCATGCACAACCTGGTCGTACCCACGCTGCAGGAAGGTGGAATACATCGCACAGAAGGGCTTCATGCCACCTGCGGCCAGCGCCGCGGCGAAAGTCACGCCATGTTGTTCGGCAATACCGACGTCAAAGCAGCGCGAGGGATAACGTTCCGCCATCAGGTTCAGCCCAGTACCGTCCGGCATCGCGGCGGTGACGGCGCAGACCTTGTCGTCCTCGGCGGCCAGCCTCACCAGTTCCTTGCCGAAGACCGAGGTATAACTAGGTGCGTTCGAGGGCGCTTTGTGCTGCTTGCCGCTGGCGACATCGAATTTCGCAGTGGCGTGACCGCGGTCGCGCGCCGCCTCGGCGGGGGCATAGCCCTTGCCCTTTTTGGTGATCACATGGATCAGCATCGGGCCGGTGGCGCGGTCGTGGACGGTGCGCAGGACCGACAGAAGGCTTTCCATGTCGTGGCCGTCAATGGGGCCAACGTAAGAAAAGCCCAGTTCCTCGAACAGGGTGCCGCCAACGGTCATGGATTTCACCATTTCCTTGGCCCGGCGTGCGCCTTCCTGGAAGGGTTCGGGCAGTAGGCTGACCGCGCCTTTGGCGGCGGCTTTCAGCTCTTGAAACGGTTCTTCGGCGTAAAGACGGCTGAGATAGCTGGACAGCGCACCGACCGGCGGGGCGATCGACATGTCATTGTCGTTCAGGATCACGAACAGGCGGCGGTTCAGGTGACCTGCGTTGTTCATCGCTTCGAACGCCATGCCGGCGGACATCGACCCGTCACCGATCACGGCAACCGCGTCGCCGATCCCGTGTTCGGGTGCTCCGCCTAGGTCGCGGGCGACCGAGAAGCCGAGGGCCGCGGAAATCGAGGTCGAGCTATGCCCAGCCCCGAATGGATCAAATGGGCTTTCCGAGCGCTTGGTGAAGCCCGACAAGCCACTTTCACAGCGCAGGGTGCGGATGCGATCACGACGTCCGGTCAGGATCTTATGGGGATAGCATTGGTGGCCGACGTCCCAGACGATGCGGTCTTTGGGGGCGTCAAACACGGCGTGCAGCGCCACGGTCAGCTCAACGACGCCCAGACCTGCGCCCAGATGCCCGCCGGTTTCAGACACGGCCGAGATCGTCTCGGCCCGGACTTCATGGGCCAGCTGCTCAAGCTCGCGGTCCGACAAGGATTTCATGTCGGCGGGGACTGCTACGCGGTCCAGAATGGGTGTTTCGGGTCGGTCAGACATAAATGCCCCGTTTGCCTATCTGTCACGCTGGATAACGAAGCGCGCGGCCTCTCGCAAGGTATCGGCATCCTCACCATAGGGGGAAAGTGCATCACAGGCTTGTTCTACAAGCTCTTTTGCGCGGGTCTTTGCCGCTTCCAGTCCCAAAAGCGAAACGAAAGTGGCTTTGCCTGCGTCTGCATCTTTGCCCACGGCCTTTCCAACAGCGGTGGCATCGCCTTCGACGTCCAGAATGTCATCGGTGATCTGAAAGGCCAGCCCAAGCGCGGTGGAATAGTCGCGCATTGGGGCGATATCTGCCCCGGCCAACATGGCGCCTGCTTCACCAGACCAACGGATCAGCGCACCGGTTTTACCGGCCTGAAGCTCAGTGATCTGGTCCAAGTTCAGTGGGGTCTCGGCGGTCTCGGCGGCAATATCCAGCGCCTGTCCATGCACCATGCCCAGCTGCCCGGCAGCGCGTGCCATCGATGATACCAGCGGAACGCGGGCCTCGCCCACGTCGTCATGGGTCAGCAGTTCGAATGCCAGCGTTTGCAGGGCATCGCCAACCAGAACGGCAGTGGCATCGTCCCATTTCTTGTGCACGGTCGGCAGGCCGCGCCGCAGGTCGTCATCATCCATGCAGGGCATGTCGTCATGCACCAGAGAATAGGCGTGGATTGCTTCGATTGCGGCCGCGGGCCACAGTGCGCGGGATTCGGAAACGCCGTGAATACGTGCGCCTTCCATCACCAAAAAGGCGCGCAGACCCTTGCCGCCCGCCGTGGCATAGCGCATCGGTTCGGCCAGGGCGCCCTTGTCGGAAATCGCTGCGTGCAGATGCGCCCGCGCGGCGCGCGCCGTGTCGTCCAGACGTGTCTTGAACATTTACAGCCCTTCGACAGGAGTGGTGCCGCTTGGCTCGCCGTTTTTGTCCAAGGTGATCGCAGCGACCTTTTCTTCGGCCTCTTTCAGCTTGGTTTCGCAGCGCGCCTTCAGCTCGGCCCCGCGTTCATACAGCTTGATCGAATCCTCAAGCGCCACGTCACCGCGTTCCAGCTGGCCCACGACGGCCTCGAGTTCCCGCATGGCCTCTTCAAAGGACATTTCGCTTACTGGTTTGTCGCTCATGCGCCGCGCTCCATCATCACGTTGATATAGGCCCCGACGCTGTCGCCAAGGGCTTCCAAATCATAACCGCCCTCAAGCGACGATACCACCCGCCCATCACAGCATTTATCCGCCAGATCGCAGATGCGATGCGCCAGCCATGCGAAATCCTCGGTCTCCCAGTGCAGATTGGCCAGAGGATCGCGCCTGTGGGCATCAAACCCGGCGGATACCAGCACAAGTTGGGGGGCGTAGGGCTCGATCTCGTCGGTCAACACACGCTCCCAAGCATCTTGCATTTCTGCGCCACCGGTGCCGCTTTTCAGAGGTAGGTTAAGCACCTGTCCAAACGCGCCTTTTTGGTGAAGGCCACCGGATCCGGGATAAAGCGGCATCTGGTGGGAGGACACAAATCGCACCCGGCTTTCATGCCACAGCACATCCTGCGTGCCGTTGCCGTGGTGGACGTCGAAATCCAACACCGCCACACGATCCAGCCCATGCGCGTTGGCCGCGTGAATAGCGGCAATGGCGATGGTTGAGAACAGGCAGAACCCCATCGGCATGGCTTTCTCGGCGTGGTGACCTGGCGGGCGACAGGCGACAAATGCGTTCTGCGCTTCACCTGCCATCACGCGGTCCACGGCGTCCACGTTTCCGCCGATCGCGCGCAGGGCAGCTTCGAACGAACCGGGGGCCATGAACGTGTCGCCATCCAGCTGCGCCCAGCCTTCGACGGGCTGTGCATTCTCGATCCGCTCGAAATAGGCACGGGAATGTCCAAGGCGCACGTGGTCCAAGGAGGCAACCGGCGGTTCGGGCCGGACTAGAGACTGAAAGTGGGGGGCGGACAGGGCGGTTTCGATCGCCTCCAACCGTGCCACCTGTTCGGGGTGGCCGGGCGGCGTGACGTGGTCGAAGCTAACGGGATGGGTGTAAAGCAGCGTTGTCATGGCGCGACGCTAGGGCAATACTGACACAACAACAAGAGAGGTTCCCATGCGCTGGATCATACCGTTTCTATTGGCCGCATCCCCGGCAGCGGCTGAAGGTTTTTCGACCCAAGTCACCGGCGATTTCAACGCCGATGGCATTGCGGATCATGTGGCGCTGATTGATTTTGGGGACTTTGGCCAAGCCGACCTTCTTTTGAAGTTGGGGGATGGACTGCAAACAATTTGGCTGCAGAACCTTATCTGGGTTGGCGGAATTGGTCAGAAGCCGTCGCTGATGATCACCCCACGTGGTTCGCTTCAGATAATGTCTCACAACAGTTCAATTGGTCGGAACCGTTGGGAGCAGATCCATACGCTTGCCTGGCGGGACGATGCGATGAGGGTCGTCGGCTACACGTATCGCTGGTATGACACCCTGAACCTGGATGATATCGGCAGTTGTGATCTGAACCTGCTCACCGGGAAGGGCGAAGTTGCGATTGGGCAGGACGACGCGACGCGAATGATATCCGTCTCGACCCCAGCCTTTGCCGTTCAGGACTGGCTTTACGAAATGCCGCCAGAATGCGGGGCGCTGTTCGACTAAGCGGCTCTTAATCTGGCGCCAGCATGTATCCCGCCCCGCGCACTGTTTGCAGATAGCGCGGCTGCTTCGGATCGGCCTCGAGCTTGCGGCGCAGACGGGTGATTTGCACATCCACGGCGCGTTCTTGCGCCTGCCCCTGATCGCGGCCCAGCTGTTCCACCAAGGAGGCGCGGCTGACCGGTTCAGCAGGCGTGGCCGAGAAGATCTTCATCAACTGGTTTTCTGTCGCGGTCAGGCGCACCAACTCCTCGCCGCACCAAAGCTCGCCCCGTTCAATGTCATAGGTCTTATCACCCAAGGTCAGCGATTTCGGGCTGGCATCCTCGGTCGTGGCGGGCACGCGCCGCAGGATGGCGTTGATCCGTAGCAGAAGCTCTTTGGGCTCGAACGGTTTCGCAAGATAGTCGTCGGCGCCTGCCTCGAGCCCCTTGATGCGGTCCTCGGTCTCGCCTTTGGCGGTCAGGAGCAAGATCGGTGTGGTAAGGGTCTCGCGCAGTGATCGGGTCAGGCTGATCCCGTCTTCGCCCGGCATCATGACATCGGTGACGATCAGATCGAAATCCAACCCGGCCAACAGGCGTCGCGCATGGGCCGCATCACGCGCTGCGCTAACCCAGAACCCATTGCGCACCAGAAACTTCTGAAGCAGTCCGCGAATGCGTTCGTCATCGTCGATGATCAGAAGATGTGCCTCGGGTGCCTCAGTCATTTCTGCTATCCTTCATCCGAGTGAAATGGCGCTGCATGTCGTGGTCCATCATTGCTTCTAGCACGGTACGGAAGCCCTGTACGGCCTCTGGCCCGGCTTCGCGATAGGCTTGGCGCATCCGTTCGCGCTGGGCGTCAGACAGCTCTTGTTCTAGGGCGGCACCCTTGTCGGTCAAAAACAGATGCCGCTCGCGCTTGTCACGGGTGCCGACGCGGCTTTCGACCAGTTCATCTTCGATCAAAGTCCGCAATACGCGGTTCAGAGACTGTTTGGTCACGCCAAGAATGGACAGCAGATTGTTTACCGTCGTGCCCGGTGTGCGGCTGACAAAATGCAGCGCGCGGTGATGGGCGCGGCCATATCCATACTTGTTCAGAATACGATCCGGATCAGCGGTGAAGCCGCGATAGGCAAAGAACATCGCTTCGATGCCCTTGCGCAATTGCTCGTCCGTTAGGAACAGTAGGCTTTGCCCGCCGTGGGGCTGCCGCTCACTCATGACGCCCTCATCACAAATCATGTTACAGTTTCCAGTTTTATGTCAGTGTTGTTGACTTTCCAAGAATCAATTGTTAGCGATTTGCGGATTTCGCGAAATATTATGTCCGAAGCGGACCAATAATGCGCAACAATTGCAAAAATACTGCGGGGCGGTCCCGTGGCACAGAACTGGAAAGGACGGAAACATGAGCGGATATGATGATCGCGACGGCAAGATCTGGATGGACGGCCAATTGGTCGATTGGCGCGATGCGAACGTCCACATTCTGACCCACGCGCTGCACTATGCTTCGTCTGTATTTGAAGGTGAGCGCCTGTATGACGGCAAGATTTTTCTTAGCCGCAAGCACTCGGAACGCCTGCTGAAATCGGGCGAGATGATGGACATGCCCATCCCCTATTCCGTCGATGAAATCGAAGCCGCCAAGCAAGCAGTTGTCGAGGCGAACGGCCTGACCAACGCCTATGTGCGCGTTGTTGCATGGCGCGGGGCGGGTGAAGACATGGGTGTCAGTTCCGCGAAGAACCCGGTCCGTATGGCCGTGGCTGCGTGGGCGTGGGGCGACTATTACGGCGACGCCAAGATGAAAGGCGCCAAGCTGGACATTGCCAAGTGGAAACGCCCGTCGCCAGAAACCATCCCGACTGCAGCCAAGGCTGCTGGTCTTTACATGATCTGCACCATGTCCAAGCACGCGGCCGAGGCCAAAGGCTGCTCGGATGCGC
Source organism: Aliiroseovarius sp. S253 (assembly GCF_049800855.1). Classification (NCBI taxonomy): domain Bacteria; kingdom Pseudomonadati; phylum Pseudomonadota; class Alphaproteobacteria; order Rhodobacterales; family Paracoccaceae; genus Aliiroseovarius; species Aliiroseovarius sp. S253. The sequence goes on from NZ_JBNAFW010000002.1 coordinate 547,810, forward strand.
TGTTCATGGATTACCGTGGCTATGTGGCCGAGGCGACCGGCGCGAACGTCTTCTTCGTAAAAGACGGTGAGGTTCACACCCCGATCCCCGACGCGATCCTGAACGGCCTGACCCGTCAGACCGTCATCGGGATGCTGAAGGAAAAAGGCATCAACGTGATCGAGCGCCACATCATGCCCGAAGAGCTGGCCGATTTCGAACAGTGCTGGCTGACTGGGTCGGCGGCTGAAGTTACACCTGTTGGCCAGATCGGTGACTACAAATTCGAAGTGGGCGCGCTGACCCGTGACATCTCGGAAAGCTACGAAAAACTCGTCAGAAGCTAACGCTTCTTAACGCCTTGTGAACGTCCGGTCCCTAGCGTGTAGCTACCGTAAGGGGGTCGGGCGTTTTGCTGTCCAGAAATCTGAAGATCTTGAGCGCGATTACTCTGGTCGTGGTGCTGCCGACCGTGGCGGCCCTGTCTTGGTATGCGGTGACCAAGGATCCGACGATTCGCCCCTTGGGCATAACCAAGCAGGCGCTGGTCGAGCAGACCTTGGACGACGGTGCCATTCTGACCATCGTGATCCGTTTCGATCCCGATGAACACGCGGAAGTCAGCAAGGTTCTAGGGGCGAGTATTGCTCGCGCATTCGAAGCAAAGGGCGTCGACGGCAGTATCAAACAGCGTCCAGCGCCGGGAGAAGAGATGACGGTGACCTATCTGATTGGTGCCTCATCCATCGGGCCATTCCCGGCCTCACAAGCTGCGTCTGGAATCAATGCAGCCGTTGGAGCGTATCGCATGGTTGTTCCGTCAATTGCCTCTGACAACTAGATAGCCAGAAGCCGTGCTTTGGCCCAACGCGCCGCATCTGCCACCACCGGATCCGGGTCGCCCAAATGAGGCTCTAATGCGGGCAAAAAGGTCTCGTCACCCGAGTTTCCGACGGCGTAGAGCACGTTGCGCAGAAACCGATCCCGCCCAATACGTTTGATCGGGCTGCCCGAGAACTTTTCGCGAAACCCGGCATCATCCAGAACCATGAGTTCGGCAAGTTTCGGGGCCAGCAGATCCTCGCGGGCGGCATAGCGCATCTCGTGGGCTTCGGTGGCAAACTTGTTCCACGGACAGGCGGCAAGGCAGTCGTCGCAGCCATAGATCCGGTTGCCAAGCTTCGCGCGAAGTTCCTCGTCCACCGGGCCTTTATGTTCGATGGTCAGATATGAAATGCAACGCCGCGCATCCAGCTGGAACGGCGCGGGAAAGGCGTCGGTTGGGCAGGCGTCTATACAAGAGGTACAAGACCCGCAATTCTCGCGCCCCGGTTCGTCCACCGGCAGCTCCAGCGTGGTGAAGATCGCGCCCAGAAAGAACCAGTTCCCCAGCTCGCGCGAAAGAAGGTTGGTGTGCTTGCCCTGCCAGCCCAGACCAGCGGCGGCGCCAAGGGGTTTCTCCATCACCGGGGCGGTGTCGACGAAGACTTTTATTTCGCCGCCAAAATGATCAATCATCCAGCGCCCCACGCGTTTGAGCCGCTTTTTCACGATGTCATGATAGTCTCTATTCTGCGCGTAAACGCTGATCGCGGCCCGATCAGGTTGTCCGATCACCTCCATCGGGTCGTGGCTGGGTGTATAGGGTTCGGCCAGCATGATCACGGATCTTGCCTCGGGCCAGAGGGCGGCGGGGTTGCCGCGCCAATGCATCCGCTCGCCCATCCAAGCCATGTCGCCTTGCCGTCCCTCGGCCACGAACTGCCCCAGGCGTTCGGCGATTTCTGGCACTGCATCTGGCCTGCACACACGCGCCATCGCAAAGCCTTCGGCCTGCGCCTGCGCGACAATCTCGGCCTTGCGCGACGCAGGGTCTTCAGGAAGGGGAACGCGGCGCGGTTTGCCGCCGCGTGGGCTCAAAAGTCCAGATCCGCGTAGTGCGCGGGCTGGGGGAAACCGGGGATCTGGTCGGCTAGGATCGACCGGAACGCTGGACGGGATTTGATCTTGGCATACCATTCACGCACATTGGCGTTCCTGTTCCAATCCACATCGCTGATGTAGTCCAAGGCCGACAGATGCGCCGCCGCGGCAAAATCCGCCAGCGACAGCTCGTTCCCTGCCAGCCAACGTCGTTGATCTAGAAGCCACCCCATATAGTCCAGATGGTACTTGATCGCCTTCGCACCCGCCTTCACATTGCGGCTTTCAGGGTATCCGGCCCCCATGACCTTCTTGTTCACACGTTCATACAGAAGGTTCGCTGTGACTTCATTATGGAACTTGTCGTCAAACCAGCTGACCAATCGGCGCGCTTCATAGCGGCCCTCGGGGTCGCGGGGCAAAAGGGCGGGCTCGGGAAACTTCTCTTCCAGATATTCGCAAATCGCCGCGCTTTCCGTCAGAAGCTGTCCGTCGATTTTCAAGATTGGCACCTTGCCGGCTGGGTTCCGGCGAAGGAACTCGGGGCTGCGCTCCCAATACCGTTCCTCGATAAGTTCAACCTCGACCTTTTTTTCGGCAAGGGACAACCGCACTTTGCGGCAAAACGGGGATAGTGGAACGTGAAAAAGGCGGTTCATGTGCAACTTCTGGTCTTGGAGTATGTCCCGTATTGCCCCGAACCGGCGTTGGGATCAATCCTCGAAGCAGCTTGAGCGTCCATCCGCGCGGATCGTAGCCGCTCCATCAACGATGGATTGCGCACGTTTGCGGACGAAAGGCGAGGGACGCGAGGCCGATCGTTCCTTGGGATTTGGTAGCAGGGCCGCCAGACGTCCGGCCTGTACGGCGGTCAATTCCTCGGGTCCGACGCCGAAATAGTGGCGGGCGGCGGCTTCGACCCCGAAGACACCTTCGTCAAACTCGGCAACGTTCAAATAGACTTCGACAATGCGGCGCTTGGTCCACACAAGCTCGACCGCAGGGGTGAAGACGGCCTCCAGAGCCTTCCTAAGCCACGACCGCCCGTGCCACAGGAAAGTGTTCTTCACGACCTGTTGAGTCAGGGTAGAGGCACCGCGGTTTCCACCATCTTCGATCGCGGCGCGAATCGCGCCCATGTCGAACCCCCAATGCTGACAGAAATTCGCGTCCTCGGCGGCGACAACCGAACGGGCCATAACGGGCGCGACTTCGTCCAAATCAACCCACTGCCGATCCACATCTCCCAAACGCATTTTTTCGGAAATGATATAGGGCGTGGTGGGCGGATTCAGAACCGAATAGGCAACAACGCTTAGTGCAAAGAAGACGACGACTGCCAAGACAGCGCGCCGAAGCCAGCGGATTGGTTTGAACCAGTTTCCGTTCTTGGCCTTGCCTGCCTTACCCTTACGCGGTTTCTTCTTCGCGCTGGTTTTTTTCGTTGTCTTGCTCTTTGCCACGCCGGATGTTCCCACAGGGGTGCAGACGGGTCAATGTCTGGAAATCAGGTCCGAAAATGAAAAAGACGCCCGCAATGCGAGCGTCCTTTATTCGTTCTCATGCGGCGTTTATTCCGCGGGGATGGCGTCTGCTTCCAGCGACAAAGGTGCGGGCAGCTTGTTCAGCATCTCTTTCGGGCAGATCTGCAGGAAGTTGGCTTTCTCGCTGTCCCAGTGACGCAGGATCTCTGTGGCCTTCTGGCTGCGGGTTTCTTCGGCATGGCGTTCGATCAGGCCTTTCAGTTCGGCTTCCCAGTGATCGACTGTGACCGGGCAGGTCACAAGGCTTTCCATGTTCATATGGTCCTGAGCCTCGCCATCCGGGTCGTACAGATAGGCCATACCACCCGTCATACCGGCTCCGAAGTTCGAGCCGATCGAGCCAAGGATGACGGCGATACCACCGGTCATGTATTCACAGCCGTTCGAGCCGCAGCCCTCGATCACAACCTTCGCGCCCGAGTTCCGCACCGCGAAACGCTCGCCCGCGCGGCCTGCTGCGAACAGGTAGCCGTCGGTCGCACCGTAAAGCACTGTGTTGCCGATGATCGTGTTGTCTGCGGCAACCAGCGGGCTGACCAGCGGCGGACGCACAACCACGGTGCCGCCGGAAATACCCTTGGCCACATAGTCGTTCGCGTCACCCGACACTTCGATCTTCAGGCCGGGGGCCGCAAAGGCACCCAGCGACTGACCGGCCGAGCCTTGCAGTTTCACCGTCAGGTGATCCGGCTGCAACGAGTTGCGCATTCCGAAACGCTTCACGATATGTGACGAAATCCGCGTGCCGACCGTCCGGTGCGTGTTCTGCACCGTATAGGACAGCTGCATCTTCTCGCCGTCTTCCAAGAAGCGCTGCGCATCGCGCACGATCTCGGCGTCCAGAGTATCCGGCACGGCGTTGCGATCACGGTCGCGGTTGTAGACAATCTTGTCCGCACCATCGACCACCAGCAGAAGTGGGTTCAGGTCGAGGTCGTCAAGGTGAGCCGACCCACGCGAGACCTGCGACAGCAGATCAGCGCGACCGATGACGTCGTCCAGCGAACGTGCGCCCAACTCGGCCAAAATCTCGCGCACTTCCTGAGCGTAGAAGGTGATCAGGTTCACGACCTTGTCGGCATTGCCAGTGAACTTGCCACGCAGTTCTTCGTCTTGGGTACAGACGCCAACGGGGCAGGTGTTCGACTGACATTGACGGACCATGATACAGCCCATGGCAATCAGGGCGGCGGTGCCGATGCCGTATTCCTCGGCGCCCATCATCGCGGCCATAACGATGTCACGACCGGTGCGCAGGCCACCATCGGTCCGCAGCGTAATACGGTCGCGCAGGTTGTTCATGGCCAGCACTTGGTGTGCTTCGGTCAGACCCATTTCCCACGGCAGACCCGCGAATTTGATCGAGGTCGCAGGCGATGCGCCCGTGCCGCCATTGTGGCCCGAGATCAGGATCACGTCGGCTTTCGCTTTCGCAACACCAGCCGCAATCGTACCAACGCCGGACGATGCAACCAGTTTCACCGTCACCTTACAGCGCGGGTTGATCTGCTTCAGGTCATAGATCAGCTGTGCCAGATCTTCGATCGAATAGATGTCGTGGTGCGGCGGCGGCGAGATCAGCGTCACACCCTTGGTCGAGTGGCGCAGGCGGGCGATAAGGTCAGTGACCTTCATGCCGGGCAGCTGACCACCTTCGCCGGGTTTCGCACCCTGTGCGACCTTGATCTCAAGTTCTTCACACTGGTTCAGGTATTCGGCGGTTACACCGAAGCGGCCTGACGCCACCTGCTTGATCTTGGCCGACGGGTTGTCGCCGTTGGGTTCGGGGTGGAAGTGTGCGGGATCTTCACCGCCCTCACCCGAATCCGACTTGGCGCCGATGCGGTTCATGGCGACGTTCAGGGTCTTGTGTGCTTCCGGCGACAGCGCCCCAAGAGACATACCCGGCGTCACGAAACGCTTACGGATCGCGTTGATGCTTTCCACTTCCTCAATCGGAACCGGCTTGCCCATCGGCTTGATGTCCAGAAGGTCACGCAGATGGATCGGCGGGTTCGACTGCATACGCGCCGAATACTGCTTCCACATCTCGAACGAGGCGCGGTCACAAGCCGATTGCAACAGGTGCATGGTCTGGGCTTCCCAAGCGTGCGTCTCGCCCGAGCGGCGCGCCTTGTAGAAACCGCCAACCGGCAGAACCTTGTCGCCACCACCGAAGCCAGCAGCGTGGATGTTTTCCAGTTTCTTCTGAATGCCGCCGACACCGATGCCCGAAATGCGCGAGGTCATGCCGGGGAAGTATTCCGCAACCATCGCACGCGACAGGCCGACGGCCTCGAAGTTCAGGCCGCCGCGATAGGACGAGATAACCGAGATCCCCATCTTCGCCATGATCTTCAGCAGACCTTGGTCGATGGCTTCACGATAGCGGCTAATGGCTTCGGTCAGCGAGCAATCCAGCAGGCCACGTTCGATACGATCAGCCAGCGAATCTTCTGCCAGATAGGCGTTCACCGTGGTCGCACCACAGCCCACCAGAACCGCGAAGTAATGCGGGTCGATACATTCAGCCGAACGCACGTTCAGCGATGTAAACGTCCGCAGGCCGTTTTTGACCAGCCAGCTGTGCACAGCCGAGGTGGCAAGGATCATTGGCATCGCCACGCGGTCTTCGCCCTGCGCCTGATCGGTCAGAACAAGGTGACCTGCGCCCGAGCGCACGGCGTCTTCCGCTTGGGCACGGATGTCTTCCAGTGCGATGCGCAGCGCGCTTTCGTCGCCGCCTGCCGGGAAGGTACAGTCGATCTCGGTCACTGAGGTTTCGAAGGATTCGATCAGTTTCACGAACTGTTCGTTGCCGACGAAGGGGCTTTCCAGCACGACGATTTCCGTCTGTGCACCGCTTTCATCCAGCACGTTCTTCAGGTTGCCGAAGCGCGTTTTCAGCGACATCACGCGGTATTCGCGCAGACTGTCGATCGGAGGGTTCGTCACCTGGCTGAAGTTCTGGCGGAAGAAGTGGCTTAGCGGGCGGTACTTGTTCGACAGAACAGCCGACGGGGTGTCGTCGCCCATCGAGGCCAGCGTTTCCTTGCCGTCTTCTGCCATCGGGGCCAGAATTTGCTCTAGCTCTTCCAGCGTATAGCCAGCAGCCACCTGACGGCGACGCAGTTCATCACCTGAGAACAGCGGCTTTTCTTCGATCTGCGACAGGCTTTCTTCCATGTCGTTAATCTTACCAACCCATTCCCCGAAGGGCTGGGCAGCGGCCAGTTTGTCCTTGATTTCAACGTCGTGGTACAGCTTGCCTTCTTTGGTATCCACGGCCAGAAGCTGACCCGGACCAAGTGCGCCCTTTTCCACAACGTTGGCTTCGTCGGTGGGAACCATGCCCGCTTCCGAACCCGCGATGACCAGACCGTCACCGGTTACGACGTAGCGCATCGGACGCAGGCCGTTGCGATCAAGACCGGCGCAAACCCAGCGACCATCGGTCATGGCAAGGGCGGCGGGGCCGTCCCACGGTTCCATCACCGAGTTGCAGTAGGAATACATGTCCTTCCACGCCTGCGGCAGGTCGATGGCCTGTTTGGACCAGCTTTCCGGCACCAGCATGGTTTTCGCCATCGGGGCCGAGCGGCCCGCGCGCACCATGACCTCGAACACGGCGTCCAGTGCGGCCGAGTCCGACGACCCGCCTGGAACGATCGGCTTGATGTCTTCAGCAAGGTCGCCAAAGAACGTCGAGGCCATGCGGATCTCGTGCGATTTCATCCAGTTCAGGTTGCCCTTCAGCGTGTTGATCTCGCCGTTATGGGCCAGCATGCGGAAGGGCTGGGCCAGCCACCACTGCGGGAACGTGTTGGTCGAGTAGCGCTGGTGATAGATCGCGAAGGTCGACTTGAAGCGCTCGTCCATCAGGTCGGGATAGAACACTGCAACCTGCTCGGCCAGCATCATGCCTTTATAGATGATCGAGCGGCAGGACAGCGACGCGATATACAGATCGTTGATCTGTGCGGCGTTGGCGGCTTTTTCAATCCGGCGACGGATCACGTACAGCTCGCGCTCGAATTGTTCTTCGTCGACACCTTTCGAGTTCGAGATCAGGATTTGCTCGATCTCGGGGCGGGTGGCGTTGGCCTTGTCGCCCAGACAGTCGATGTCGACCGGCACGTGGCGCCAGCCATAGATGTAATAGCCCATTTTCAGGACTTCGGTCTCAACGATCGTCCGGCAGGTTTCCTGCGCGCCGAAATCGGTGCGGGGCAGGAAGACCTGACCAACCGCGACCAGTTGATCTTCGCGCGGCTCGTGACCCGTGCGACGGATCTGGTCGTAGAAGAACGGTACCGGGATTTCGACGTGAATGCCTGCGCCGTCGCCCGTCTTGCCGTCGGCGTCAACAGCGCCGCGGTGCCAGATGGCTTTCAGGGCGTCGATACCCGCTTCGACCACTTTGCGTGTGGGCTTACCGTCAACGGCAACCACAAGGCCCACCCCGCACGAGCTATGCTCTTCTTCTTCGCGGTACAGGCTGTGTTCGTTCATAAAGGCGCGCTTGGCTTCCTCGCGGCGGACCCAGTTTTCATCGTATTTCGTCATTTCGGTTCTCCTTGCGGATGGGCGCGGGCGGTGATGCCCTGCAGGCCCTTGAATTTGATTACTCAGCAGCGACAGCGGCGGATGCGTTCAGGCTGTCCAGAATGTTGGCGCCTGCTTCACGACCGTCACGGATGGCCCAGACCACCAGCGATGCACCGCGCACGATGTCGCCCACGGCCCAGACGCCATCCAGATCGGTCTTGTGGGTGCCAAAAGCGGCTTTCACAGTGCCCCAGCGAGTCACGGGCAGATCCTGTTCGCCCCAGAGGGTCGGCAGATCTTCGGGCTCGAAGCCCAGTGCCTTGATGACCAGATCGGCGTCTTCGGTATAGTCCGAGCCTTCGATCACTTCCGGGCTGCGACGACCCGAGGCATCCGGTGCGCCAAGGCGCATCTTCTGCACGATCACGCCGTTCACAGGATTGCCGGTAAAGCCCTTGGGGGCCGACAGCCAGACGAATTCCACGCCTTCCTCTTCGGCGTTCTGCGTTTCGCGCTGCGAACCCGGCATGTTGGCGCGGTCGCGGCGGTACAGACATTTCACCGACTTGGCGCCCTGACGGATCGCGGTACGGACACAGTCCATCGCGGTGTCACCACCGCCGATAACCACGACGTTCTTGCCTTCAGCATTCAGTTCGCCGCTTTCGTATTCCGGCACGGTGTCGCCAAAGCTCAGCTTGTTCGAGCAGGTCAGATAGTCCAGCGCGGGAACGATACCGTCAGCACCAGCACCCGGACCCGACAGGTCGCGGCCTTTATAGACGCCGGTGGCCAACAGAACGGCGTCGTTCTGGGCGCGGATGTCTTGGAAGGTGATGTCTTCGCCGACATTGCAGTTCAGAACGAACTCGACGCCCGCATCTTCCAGCAGCTTCACACGGCGCATGACCACGTCTTTTTCCAGCTTGAAGCCGGGGATGCCATAGGTCAGCAGACCACCTGCGCGGTCATGGCGGTCATAGACGGTGACTTTCACACCAGCGCGCACCAGAACGTCAGCAGCAGCCAGGCCACCGGGGCCTGCGCCGATGATGGCGACTTTTTCCGAGCGATCCGCAACCGGGGTGATGTCTTCGACCCAGCCGTTTTCCCAGGCAGTATCGGTGATGTATTTCTCGACCGCGCCGATGGTGACGGTGCCGTGGCCCGACTGTTCGATCACGCAGTTGCCTTCGCACAGGCGGTCCTGCGGGCAGATGCGGCCACAGATCTCGGGGAAGGTGTTGGTGGACTGGCTGAGGGCATAGGCCTCTTTCAGGCGACCGGTCGCGGTCATGCGCAGCCAATCGGGGATGTTGTTGTGCAGCGGGCAATGCGACTGACAATAAGGTACGCCGCACTGGCTACAGCGGCTGGCCTGCTCGGCTGCCTTCTGCGCGGCGAATTCGGCGTAGATCTCGTTGAAGTCTTCTTTACGGTTTTCGGCGGCGCGCTTCTCGGGCATGTCCCGATCGACCGACACGAATTTCAACATAGGCTGCTTTGCCATCCTGGCTCTCCCTCGGCTGGCCCGTTTTCGGGCAGACTCTTGGCTTGGAGTTTGGCTTTTAAGGGGACTCGTCAGAAATGAAAAGTCAATAATGCTTACCTAAATGCGAAAATGTAGCCTGAAATGAGCCAAATTCTCGCCGGGGTGTCAATAAATAGGTCAGCAAAGCATACCCATAAAGCCTCTTCCCTTTCCGGACCGCTGCTTTAGCTTGCCGCTGAGCTTTATTTTCAAGGAACCGCGCATGTCGCTTGCCCACATTCTTCTGGTCGCCATCATTCAGGGAATCACCGAGTTTCTGCCCGTTTCGTCCTCGGGCCATCTGGTTCTGGTGCCACATCTGACCGGACTTCCAGATCAGGGGCTGGCGATTGATGTGGCGGTGCATATCGGCACGCTGGGGGCGGTGATGCTGTATTTCTGGCGCGATGTGCAGATCGGATTGGCGGGTATCCCGCGGATGCTGACGGGGCGGATCGATACGCCGGGCGCGAAGCTGGCATTCCTGTTGCTGATTGCCACCATTCCGGCCGTGATCCTTGGGCTTATCTTCAAAATGACCGGTTTCAGTGACCAGTTGCGGTCGATCAAGGTCATCGCATGGACGATGATCCTGTTTGGCTTGGTGCTCTATTGGGTTGATCAGAAGGGCGGCGTTCAGAAGAGCGCGGATGATTGGAGCCTGCGGGACGCGGTGATCATGGGGCTGTGGCAGGCGCTCGCGCTGATACCGGGCACGTCGCGGTCTGGGGCGACGATCTCGGGCGCGCGGGCGTTGGGGTACGAACGGTCCGACGGGGCGAAGCTGGCCATGTTGATGTCGATCCCGACGATCATCGCTTCGGGTGTATTGCTGGGGGCCGAGGTTGCGGCCACGGCGGATGCTCAAGTTGCCCGCGATGGCGCAATTGCGGCGGTGTTTTCTTTCGTCGCCGCCCTGCTGGCGCTTAGCCTGATGATGCGGCTTCTGCGGTCTGTCAGCTTTACACCTTATGTGATCTATCGGATCGCGCTGGGCGTTGTGCTGTTGGGAATTGCCTATCTCTAAAGAAAAAAGGCGCGGAAAGCCGCGCCCTTTCTAATTCAGTGACCCTAAGGTTTAGATATCCGTGCGCAGGTTCTTGGCCGAGCTCTGGATCGCCGCATACTGGCCGCCTGCGCGGAAGCGCCACAGATAGTCCGGCAGGATCGCAGCCATAGCGCGTGGGGTGATGCCCAGATCGCCAAAGCCCTTCGCGTCGTCGGCAACCACGTTGTCATAGCCAAGGCTGATTACCTGATCACGGGTCAGAGGCGATGCGATCAACCCACCCGAGATCCACTGGATCAAGTCAAAGATCCCAGCCTGAAGGCGCGCAATACCAAAGGGCAGGTTCAGCACCAAGCGACGGCGCTGGGTGACTTCCAGCATCCGATCAATCGACTCGCGCAGCGTTTCCACGTCCGGGCCGCCCAGCTCGTAAATACCGGCCTCGGCCTGACCAAGAACCGCCATCTCGGCTGCTTTGGCCACATCATCTACGTGAACCGGCTGAAACTTCGTGTTGCCACCAGTGATCGGAAGGACAGGACCGAAGCGGGTCATGTTGGCGAAACGGTTGAAGAACTGGTCGTCGGTTCCGAAGATGACCGAGGGACGCAGGATCACAGCACCGGGGAACGCGGCTTTAACGTCTTCTTCGCCCTGCGCCTTGGTGCGGGCGTATTCACTGTCGCTTTCGGCACTCGCGCCGATGGCCGACAGTTGAACCAACTGGCCCACGCCTTCTTCAGTTGCGATGCGTGCCACGCGGCCTGCGCCGTCATGGTGCACAGCGTCGAAGCTGTTCTTCCCGATCGAGTTCAGAACACCCACGCAGTTTACAACTGCATCAGCCCCCTGCATGGCAGTCCGGACCGAATTGTCGTCGCGGATGTTGCACAGGATCGGCTCGACCTGACCTACAGCGCCATAGGGCTTTACGAACAGCGCTTCGTTGGGTCGGCGCACGGCGACGCGAACGCGCCACCCCTGCTTGGCCATGCGGCGGGCAATATAGCGCCCGACAAAGCCTGAACCGCCATAGATCGTGACCAGCTTGGACATGGAAGCTCTCCTTGAATTCCTTGGCTTTTGCATAGCTTTTCAAGCGCGTTTGAGCAAGGCGCAAACGGATTCCATGAAAAGCCAAGAAATGTTGTTGACACTCTTCACTGGTCACACTAAATCCCCCTTCACCAACCCGTGCCCAGATGGCGGAATTGGTAGACGCGCTAGCTTCAGGTGCTAGTGTCCGTATGGACGTGGAGGTTCGAGTCCTCTTCTGGGCACCATTTCTTCCGAACATAGATAGCCTTAGATCCTCAATATTGTTGAGTTATTGGCCTGTTTTGCTGCATTATCCTGCATGCAGATGGACACTTGGCATCCCCAGAAAACATGATGTTTAGGGTGGTATTGGGGTATTATTCCGACCTTCGAAGGAAGTTTCTCTACGCCCCTTTTGGATTCAAAACTTCAGAAAACTAAGATTCAAGGCAAGTCATAAAGGCTGCCTGATAGCAGTGGTGGCGCTGATGGAAGGGAATTGGATTATAGTTGAAGATGTTGAATTGGTGGTTCTCTCGCTCAGATCTAACCGTTGACTGCTTTCCGAGAATGCCTTCAATTCATCATTGCGACGTATGGGCTGCTCCAACGAAGAGGTGTCCGCCCACAGCTTTCGCGCCGCCCAATTGATTTTGATTTGTGGGTCAAAGGTTCCAATCCTTCGCACCTCGAAATATTCATAATTCTATCAATGCTTTATGCATGTGCACTAGAGATGCGGCGGGCGTCACGCTTAGCTTGCCGGAAGCATCCGAACGAGGAACCGAGCGTTGTTTTTTGGTGACAGGAGCGCACGTCTCTTTTTTGTCCTTGCCGATCAGATTGCCGAATTATACTCATGATTGTATCCCGCTGAGCAGGATTTGGTATCGGAGACCCTGCTAGATCACCAGATGGTCAGAACCACATTTCGTCTATCAATTTATTAAGTTTGGATTGGAAATTTTAATCGTGCTGAAGAAAAACTCTGCCGGATTTTACTTAGGGCTTGCCATTATCGCGGGTGTCGTACTTGCGCTACAGATCTTGCACACACGATTTCTGTCAATTTCATCATACTATTCCTTGGCATTCTTCGCGATTAGCATGGCGATGCTCGGGCTGACGACCGGCGCGATATTCGTCTATTTCAAGAAAGATTGGTTGGATCGTTTCCGTCTGGACCACCTGCTATCTAGCTTGTCCAATCTGGTATCGCTCGCGATTTTGCTCAGCCTCTCGCTTTACCTCACAAGTCTCGTTTTTGTTGAATCTGGAAACCCCCTCATGACATTCTTGGTCTGGGGTAAACTGGTGGTCACACTGGCCATACCCTACTTCATTGCTGGGGTTCTGATTTCTCTGGCTTTGACTAAACCGCGACTTCCAATCGGGTATGTATACGGCAGCGATTTGATCGGGGCAGCCATCGGATGCTTTCTGGTGTTGGGATTGCTCGCCGTAATGGATGGAGTTTCAGCAGTTCTGGCGCTGGCAGCGTTGTCGTCTCTCGCGGGGGTGCTGTTTCGTAACGGGTTGGCAGAAGACGCCATCCCGTCCCATGACGATCTAATTCCTAGCACACAGAAACGTTTACCGAGCGGGAGCCCGCTAACATTCTTCGCTCTTGCCGCTCTTTGTGTGGCGAATGCTTTGATTTTTCCGAACGGCGCACGCATTTTCGTCGAGAAGGGCAGAATTGCCCATCCCGCCTTTCAAGAAGCGATATTCTGGAACTCTTTCTCACGCGTGGACATGACACCTCCGTTCTACGACCATGTGCGACTGCATGGGATTGGCAGCAACGTCACGCGTGCAGATCTCCCCAAAGCGGTGATGCGGGATCTGAAGATGGATGCAGATGCTGCAACGATTCTGTTGGAATATAAGGTTGGCGAAACAGATATTTCCTTTCTTGAACATGATGTCGTGAATGTCGCTTACTCGGCGGCGCCGGATGGAAAGGCTGCCATCATTGGTGTGGGAGGCGGGCGCGATATTCTGTCCGCACTGCACTTTGGCCACGAAGAAGTCATCGGAGTGGAGATCAACCCAATTTTCGTTGAGAACCTTGAGGGCCGGTCTCGGGAATTCAATCAGGTCGCAGATGTTCCGGGCGTCCAGTTGGTCGTTGATGAAGCAAGAGCTTGGTTTGCTTCGACAGACGAACGATTTGCTTCGATCCAAATGAGTCTCATTGATACTTGGGCAGCAACGGGTGTGGGTGCATTTTCGCTAACCGAGAACGGGCTCTACACGATTGAGGGATGGACAAAGTTTCTCTCCAGACTCGAAGAAGGTGGCGTATTCTCAGTATCGCGGTGGTTCTCGCCTAAAAATATTGGAGAGGCCGGGCGTACAGTCTCGCTGGCGAAAGCGACGCTTTACGAGCTAGGGGCCAGCAATCCAGATGATCACATCATGCTGGTGTCAGCGGCACGGCTCGCGACCATTATCGTCGGGCGCGACCCGCTCACCCCGGCCCAAATCGCGGCCATTGAAAATCTGTCGGTGCGCGAGGGGTTTGATATTCTCTACACCCCGAAACGCCAGCCGGATAACGAAATTCTAAACATGATCCGCGGTGCTGGAAGCGTCGAAGAACTGAATAGCTTGGCCAAGTATTCATCGCTGAATTTTGCGCCACCAACGGACAGTGCGCCGTTCTTCTTCAATCAGCTACAAGCCTCGTCACTTCTAAACCCCGGCGAGTTGAAACGACAGCTGGCATCAGGCGGAGGGGTCGTTCCGGGCAACATTACCGCGACGCTCGTTCTGATCTTCATTATTTGCCTATCGACAATCGCGGTGGTTGCGACAGCGATCATTCCATCAAGGGCCAAGATACGTAACGTATCGCGAACCCTGAGCACATTAGGAACCTCGTATTTCCTCTGCATTGGCTTGGGTTTCATGTTCGTCGAAATTGCTTTGATGCAACGGCTTTCGATCTTCTTGGGTCACCCAGTTTATGGACTGGCGGTTGCTCTTGCGGGAATTATCCTAGCGACTGGAATCGGAAGCCTGATTTCCGAGCGCTTCCAATTGAACAGCGGATGGCGGTTGATGGCTTGGTCCCTAGGAACAGCGGTATACGTGGCGGCAACGCCAATTTGGCTACCAGCTGTAGTTAGCGTTCTAGACACCAGCAGCATCGTGGTTCGTTGCGCGGCGTCGCTTGTCATAATCATGCCAGCAGGAATTCTGTTGGGATATGGGTTCCCGACCGGTATGCGGCTGGTGAATGAAATCGATGCCACTCCGACCCCGTGGTTCTGGGCCGTGAATGGTGCCGCAGGCGTGCTGGCTTCCGGTGTGGCCGTCTTTGTCGGAACAACGTTCTCGATTAATACCAATTTCGTGATCGCGGCACTATGCTACGCCGCTATCGCGCCTTTGGCGATTGGTCTGAACAAGTTCCGCCCGGAGAGGGTCGGCGAAATCTCAGGCTCCGCTCAAGCAACCTGAGTGTTCACGTTTTAACCGAAGCTCTTGGCGGGTGACCTGCCCCGGTTGCTTTCGGTGATCTAATGTAGAGTTTGCCGGCCTTTTGAAGGCTCAAGCAAATGCGAAGGGGCCGTTTCACGGAATCCCAATTCATTGGGATGACCAAAGTACAGGATTTGTATCTAGCTCTAAGCTTACTGCTCAGAAATACATTGACCAAAAACTCCCGCAGCCCACTGGTGTGGGTCTTTCCACCAACCTACATTGGACATCGAGTTCTCAATTAACGCTGCATTCATAGTTGGCGATGCTTCTGCAAATCTAATTTCCTGAACCAAATAGTGCTCTGCAGCTGCTGAATCGCCAGTCTGTACAATCAGTGCCGCATTTTCAGTGGCGGTTGCCATCGCATCACAATCTGACGCAACCGCCGGGGCGCTCGATAAGATGGGCAGGCAGGCGCAATCCAAGAATTGGTATTTAAACATGATATTCGTCCGTTCGCATGGCGTGTGACCCAAATTCAGTCTTCGCCGTAGTAGGTTTTCCGCAATTCGGTAAAGCCCACTACTTCCGGCTCGGGCACACTCCACAACTCACTACGTTACGTGAAATTATCCTCTTACTATCTCTTCAATCAAACACTAGGCGTGTTGCGGATAACCTCCTCTAGGCACGATACCACTTCGGTAACACTATAATTTTCGACCCAGAGACTGGTCTCGAATCGACTGGCGACTCCCGGTGTTTTCTCGGGCAACTCGTACGGTTGATCGACCTCAGGTGCAAAAAATCGCTTGGCATGGAGTATAACCTTTAGTGTAGTAAGCGGATCGTTTTGCCACGGTTTGTACACAATCGGCTAATTTGCCTTATTTTGTGCACAGAATGAACGCTTATTTTCCTTTTTTGGCGCCACCCAACACGTTAAAGTTTATTGACGAAGGGTAAGCATACATCGAATAGGTGAAATGGACATTCAGACCAAAAAAAAGCTTATGAATGAAGATGGCACTGCGACTGTCGAGACCGTACTTTGGCTTCCCGTGCTTTTCATGATTTTTGTTCTGATCATCAACACGTCCTTCGTATTCTACAAACAATCGATCATTATGCGTGTGGTACAAGATGCGAACCGCGCTCTGTCGGTAAAGCGTCTCGATTCAGTAGATGACACACAGACCTATATCAAAACCCGTATCTCGCATCTCTCGAGCAATGGGACTGCTACAACCACCATCAATGAATCGACTGGGGTGATCACCTCGACTGCAGTGATTCCCGTGTCGGATTTGGTCTTCAACGGAAAATTTAACTTTCTCGAAGACTTCTCGGTCAGGGTGTCCTCTCAGCATTTCGTGGAGTATTGATGTGAACACACCGTCCCATACTTCCAACCACATCTGGCAGTTCACAAAGAACGACGAAGGCGCCATCACAATCTTCGGGATGTTCCTATTCGCTGCGATTGTTCTTGTTGGTGGCTTGGCCATAGACATGCACAACTTGATGAACGCCCGCACTCAGTTGCAGGTGTCGGCCGACATGACAGCTCATGCGGCGCTGTATCGGCGTGACTTTGAAAGCGATCCCGACAAGGCAAAGGCCCAGGCACTGGCGTTGGTTGAAGCGACGATGCCAAGTGCAGAATACGGGAAGGTTATCCAAGCTTCGGACATTACGTTTGGCAAGTATGATCGGGATACGGAGACTTTTACTCCCAATGCGAACTCGAAGGCGGCCGTGCACGTCTATTCGACGCGCCTAAATTCGAAATCGAATCCGGTGTCGACGTTTGTTCTGCGCATACTGGGCTTCGTTAACTATGACATGACGGTCCAGTCCGTGTTTACGACCTTCCGCCCCACCTGCTTTCTCGAAGGATTTGTTTCAGAAGGACGTATCGATATTCAGTCAAACAATGGGTTTAAAAATGGCTTCTGCCTACACTCGAACGACTATGTATCCTTGAACAGCAACAACACCTTCGAAACTGGCACCATCGTTTCTATGCCCGATACTGATGACTTGGACCTGCCCCGATCAGGTTGGAAAACCAACGACGGCTTGGATGCCGCGCTTCGGGAGGGGGCATATCGCCTGCGCACGGTGAACAAGCTGCCCGCGTACATTCAAGGTTTAAGAGATCGCGTTCCCGAATATTTGCCGGATAATATTCATACGTTGGATCCGGTTGAATATCTTACCCTTAAGAACAGCGATAAGCTTACCATGGCGGATCTGACGCCAAATCGGGTTCATGTTGTTGGGTGCGGTAAGAATGGCGTTTTGACGATTAACGAAGCGACGGCGATTTCCGATGTGGTTATTGTAACGGACTGCACAATTAAGTTTGGCCAAGCGCTGCGGATTGAAAATTCTATCATTGCGACCACCCACACCGATCCCAAATCCATGAACTCAAGTTCAAGCCTGACTTTGGGAAAGAATGACGGCTGCGCCGAAGGTGGTGGGTCTGTGCTGCTTACACTTGGCGGAATCCAATTTACGTCTAAGATCAACATTTATGGCAGCCGGATGATCGCGGCGGGGAATATCGAGTTCTCGGCGAACGCCGATGGGATTGAAGGTGCATCTCTTGTTGCAGGGGGTGAGATCAGCGGCACCTCGAACATGAATATGGGGTTCTGTGGGACCGGAATGCCGAACCTGTTCGAAGCCGAGTATTTCCGCCTAGCATACTAATCTGATGCGACAAATTCTGGGCTTGGCGCGGTAAACCTCGCCCAGCTATTCACGCCTTGGTGTGATTTTGGGGGGCTGGTCCACGATAGGCCTGCGTCAGCTCGTCCGCCACTTCGGACCCATCTTTCAGGAAGGGCAAGATCCCGCGGCGCATGGATCGGCCGCGCCCTGCTTCGATCTGGGTGTCGGATTTGGTGACGCGCTGGCTCATCCGTCGGCCCCACTGGCCGAGCATCTCGTATAGGCGGGCAATCTGATCCTGATGTGCGTTTCCGCGCGCCAGATCGTTCAGCTCGTCCGGGTCAGTTTTCAGATCAAACAACATCGGGCGCAGGCCGCCCTCGGCATGCATCAGTTTGTAGCGCCCGTCGAAGACCATGAACAGCCGCGCGTCGCGGGGGCTGACGCCGAGCTTTTCGCAGGCGGGGGTCGAGGAATAGTCGTACTCGCTGATGGCAAACTTGCGCCACTCCGGCGTCTCGCCGCGCAACCACGGCATCAAGCTGCGCCCTTCAAGGATGTGATCAGCGACGGTGCCGCTGGCCACTTCGACAAAGGTGGGGGCAAGGTCGATCGCTTCGACCAGCGCGTCACAGGTAGTGCCGCGGGTGGCATCCGCCGATGGGCGCGGGTCGGCGATGATCAGAGGCACTTTGACCGAGGGCTCGTGGAACAGATCCTTCTCGCCCAACCAATGATCACCCAGATAATCCCCATGGTCCGAGGTCAGCACGATCATCGTGTCATCTGCCTGCCCAGTGGCGTCGAGATGATCCAAAATGCGCCCCAAATGATCATCGCATTGCTTGATTAGACCCATATAGGCAGGGATCACTTTCTTGCGCACTTCATCCTGCTGGAAGGCGGCGGCGATCTTGTTGTGCATGAAGGCGTCAAACACGGGTTGCGCGTTCTGGCGCTCCTCATCGGACCGAACCGCCGGGGGCACATCATCCGGCCCGAACATGTCGTGATAGGGCGCGGGCACGATGTAGGGCCAGTGCGGCTTGATATAGCTGACATGCGCGCACCACGGCCCCTTGGCCTGATCCATGAAGCGCAGGGTTTCACTGGTCAGCCACGCGGTTTCGCTGTCTTCTTCGCGGATATTGGCGGGTTTGTCGGCATTGTCGAACATCCAGCCGCTGGCGATCTCGCCATCCTCGACGCCTGCATTGGCGTTCACCGACCACGGGTTCTCGGCTTCGTAACCCTTTGACTTCAGATAGGCGTTATAGGGCGAGTGCTTTTCGTCATAGAACCCATCCGGCCCCTCGGCCCACAGCCCGTCATCACGAACCCAGACATCAAATCCGCACTCTGCTTGCCGCGCACCGATGACGCTGTCGGGCGCAATGCCAAGGCGCTTCATGCCCTCGGCGTCCACCTTCATGTGGGTCTTGCCCAGCAGCCAGCAGTCCATCCCGACTGCGCGCAGGTGATCGCCCATCGTGTGTTCGCCCACGCGCAGCGGGAAGCCGTTCCACTGCGCCCCGTGAGACGAGGCATAGCGCCCAGTATAGGTGCTCATCCTGCTGGCACCACAGATTGGCGACTGCACATAGCAGTTGGTAAACCGCACGCCACGCGCTGCAACGCGGTCGAAATTGGGGGTCTTCAGCGACGGATGGCCCGCGCAGCTTAGGTAATCAAACCGAAGCTGGTCATACATGATGAAAAGAATGTTCATGGCTGCCCCTCCACCGGCGTTTTTCGCACGGTAGGGCAGGGGAGGCCGATCAGCAATGGGCGATCAGATCTGGCGGCCCTGCAGAAGACGTGGAAGGTCTCCGGTCAGGCCAGCGGCCTCGCGGATGAAGTTGCGGCGCAGGCCGGGCATGGCGTTCACTGCGCCTAACCCAATGTCACGAGCCACGCGCAAGATGGGATTGTCGTTGGAAAACAGCCGGTTGGTGGCTTCGGTCATCATGACCATCTGCGAGACATCCCAACGCCGCCATTGTTGATAGCGTTCCAGCACATCCAGACGGCCAATGTCTTCGCCACGACGGCGGGCGAGCGTTAGGACCTCGGCCAAAGCAGCCACGTCCTTCAGCCCTGCATTCAGACCCTGCCCGGCAATCGGGTGCATCCCGTGTGCGGCATCTCCCACCAGCGCCAAACGATCCGCGATAAAGCTGTTCGCCACGGTCAGGTTCAGCGGATATGTGAAGCGCTTTCCGGCCAGACTGATCTCGCCCAGGAACGAGCCAAAGCGCGGGCGAAGTTCCTCCAAATACCCTTCGTCATCCAGCGCATGAATGCGCGCGGCCTCGTCATGGGTTTCGGTCCAGACGATCGAGCATTGGTTGCCCGGCAGCGGCAGGATCGCCAAGGGGCCTGCAGGCATAAAGAACTGGTGCGCGACACCCTCATGCGGCAGCTCGTGATCAATCGCACAAACCAACGAGGTCTGCCCGTAGTCATGCCCATGCCGCTTGATGCCCGCGCGTTCGCCCGTGCCGGTTCTGCGTCCGTCGCAGCCGACGACCATCTGACCGGTCAGAGTTTTGCCCGAGGCCAGATTCAACGTGACCGAGGCCGGTTCAATGGTTTGATCCACCACCGTGTCCTGATCAATCAGCGTGACGTTCGGGTGTGCTTCGACCGCGTCTAGGAAGGCGCGGGACAGGAAGCGGTCCTCGACCATATAGCCCATCGGGCCTTCGTCGATCTCGGCATGGTCAAATTCCAACACAAACGGGCCGGGGCCTTCGCCGGGGCGACCGTCGGAAATGCGGATGTCTAAAAGCGGCTGCGCGTGTTCCGAGACTTGGGGCCAAACGCCAAGCGCCACCAGCAACCGTTGCGATGCCAAAGCCAGCGCATAGCCGCGCCCGTCAAAGTCATCGCCCCCACGCGCGCCCTTCGGCAGCGCGTCAATCATGGTCACCTTGAACCCGGTGTCCCCCAAGGCCAGCGCAAGGGCCGGGCCGTTCAGGCCTCCGCCCACGATCAGGATATCGGCATCATGTGTCATACCCTCTTTCTGCCCTCGCTGTTTGGGATTGTCCATGCGTCCTCCTGTCGTTACCGTCCTTCGGACAGGGAAAATGGAGGCAGGGATGAGCAACGCGTGGCTGACCATGAGCATGGCCGATCTGGGTCGGGGCATCGCCAAGGGTGACATTGACCCCGTTGACCTGACGCGCACCTATCTGGACGCCATCAAGGCCCATCCGTTCGGCGAGCGCATCTATGCCCGTCTGACCGAGGACCGCGCCATGTCCGAGGCCCGCGCGGCTTCGGAACGTGCGCGAGTTGGGCAGCGCTTGGGTCTTCTTGATGGCGTCCCGATCAGTTGGAAGGACTTGTTCGACGCGGCAGGTGCGGCAACCGAAGCCGGGTCTGCCCTTTTGAAAGGCCGCGTGCCGGATCAAGACGCTGAAGTTCTGCGCAACGCCACTGCCGCCGGGATGATCTGCCTTGGCAAGACCCATATGAGCGAGCTGGCGTTCTCGGGCCTTGGCCTGAACCCCGTCACCGCGACCAGCCCGTGTGTGAACGACCATGATGCCGTTTCGGGCGGAAGCTCGTCCGGGGCGGCGACCTCGGTCGCGTTTGGATTGGCCCCCTGCGGGATTGGGTCGGACACCGGGGGGTCGGTGCGGATCCCCTCGGCTTGGAACGATCTTGTCGGACTAAAGACGACCTCGGGCCGCGTGTCGTTGAAAGGCGTGGTGCCCTTGGTGGCCAGCTTTGACACGGTTGGCCCGCTGTGTCGCACAGTCGAAGACGCCGCCCTGATGCTGGCGACGCTTGAAGGCAGGGCGCCTGCAGATCTGCGCGGCGCTTCCCTGAAAGGCATACGTCTTCTGGTGCTGGAAAACGGGTTCGAGGGCTGTCGGGACGAACCGCTGGCCGGGTTCGACAGCGCGTTGGGCCGCATTATGGACGGTGGCGCGACGATCAGCCGTCAGCACCTACCGATCGTCGATGAAGCGCTCGCCATGTCCGGCGTTCTGTTCACCACAGAAGCCTATGCCACGTGGCGAGAAGCGATCGATGCGCAACCAGATTTGATGTTTGACGAAATTCGCGAACGGTTCATGGCGGGGGCGTCATTCTCGGGTGTGGATTTTGTGGCGGCGTGGCAGCGGCTGGAGGATATTCGTACTGAATTCCTGTCCGAAATGGCTGGGTTTGACGCAGTGGTTCTGCCAACTTCCCCCATCATGCCGCCCAATGTAGATCGTTTGATGTCGGATCATGACTATTACGTCGAAGAAAACCTTTGGGCGCTGCGGAATACGCGGATCGGCAACCTGCTGGGGCTGTGCGGTCTCAGCCTGCCGACGGGTCTTCCATCGACCGGGATCATGCTTTTGGGCGCACCGATGGGCGAAGAGCGCCTGCTGCGCCTTGGGGCCGCCTGCGAAGCCGTGTTGTCCTAAAAGCCACAACTGTACCCTCCAAGCGTCGATTTTCACGGCGAATTTCTGGACCAGCCGGGATTTGCAGGCTATCGTCGACCGTAACGGGGCGACATGACCCCGAAAACTGAGGCAGTATAAAGACGTTTCAAATGACGTTTCCCGAGCGGTATTCCGGCTTGCCAGAGTATGCATTCCCGCGATTGCGGACCCTTCTCGACGCTCATGCGCCGGGTGGTGAAATTATGCATATGACGATAGGCGAACCCAAGCACCCCTTTCCAAGCTGGGTGCCTGAAGTGTTGACCCAAGCCGTTGATGAATTTGGGAAATATCCGCCGAATGATGGTGCGCCCGAACTGCTGAATGCAATCTCGGGCTGGCTGGATCGGCGCTATGGGATCGACGTTCCCACGGATCAAATCATGGCTCTGAACGGCACCCGCGAAGGTCTGTTCAATGCGTTGATCGCACTTTGCCCCGAACAGACGTCGCGCGGCGAAAAGCCCGTCGTTCTGATCCCGAACCCGTTCTATCAGGTCTATGCGGTTGCTGCCGTAACTGTCGGTGCAGAACCAGTGTTCCTGCCCGCGACACCCGACAACAACTTCCTGCCGGACTATTCCCAGCTGTCTCCCGAGATCCTGAACCGGACCGAAGTGGCCTTCATTTGTTCGCCCACCAACCCGCAAGGCGCAGTGGCAGATCGTGATTACTGGGCCAACCTGATCGCGCTGGCCGAGAAATATGATTTCAAGATCTTCGCCGACGAATGCTATTCCGAGATCTATCGCGACACGCCGCCCCCCGGTGCGCTTGAGGTCGCTCGCGAAGGCGGCGCTGATCCGGAACGCGTGACGATCTTCCATTCGTTGTCGAAACGGTCAAACCTGCCCGGCTTGCGCTCGGGTTTTGTGGCCGGTGGCCCGGAAAGCATCAAACGAGTGCGCCAGCTGCGTGCCTATGCCGGTGCGCCTTTGCCACTGCCGCTGCAGCGCGTGGCCGAACGGGCGTGGACCGACGAAGAACATGTGATCGAGAACCGCCGACTGTACCAAGAGAAGTACGCCATTGCGGACGAGATTTTTGCAGGCGTTCCGGGGTACAGGCCCCCAGAAGCCGGCTTTTTCCTGTGGCTGCCCGTCGATGATGGCGAAGAGGCCGCAATGAAACTGTGGACCGAGACTGGCGTGCGGGTTCTGCCCGGCGCGTATCTGTCGCGGGATGTGAATGAAGAAAACCCCGGCAAGGGGTTCATCCGGGTCGCAATGGTGGCCCCAAAAGAAGACATGACGCGCGGGCTGATCCAGATCCGCGACGGTCTGTATAAGTAAGGACGAGGTGGCATGGCGTATCAGGCGAAACAACGAGATCCGATCTTTGACAGCACCACGCAAGCGGTGCTGGAACGACGCGGGAAAGAGCTTTTGGGCATCGGTCTGATTGCCCTTGGCATCGTGATCGCGCTGATCCTTGGCAGCTACTCGCCTGAGGATCCGGGTTGGATGTCGGCCACCGACACGCCTGCACAGAACGCTTTGGGCCGGCTTGGTGCTTTTATCGCGTCGCCCTTGTCGGTTATTGCCGGGCTGGGAGCGTGGGCGCTGCCGCTAATCCTTGTGGTCTGGGGCCTGCGCATGACGTTCCACTTCGGGGAAGAGCGTGCCGTTGGGCGACTGGTATTCGCCCCAATCGCCGTTGCTCTGTGTTCGGTCTATGCCTCGACCCTGGTTCCGGGTGCAGGCTGGACCCATTCCTTCGGGCTGGGCGGCTTGTTCGGAGATACCGTTCTGGGTGCGGTTTTGGCGGCCCTTCCGATCAGCGCAGGCGCTGGGTTGAAGGTTATGTCGGCGATCACAGCTGTTGCCGCCCTGATTGCCACGTTGTTCGTCCTAGGTCTGGATAAACCCGAGCTGAAGCGCATCGGTCATTTCTTGGTTGTCGGTGTCGTGATGACTTATGCAGGTCTAGTTTCCCTGCTGGGCAAAGGCGCGAAAGGCGCAGCCACCGGAGCTGCAGCCACCGCCCGCCATATGCAGGCACGCAATGTCGCCCGCAAGGAACAGGCGCAAGCTCAGGAAGAGTATCAAGAACTCTACGAAGAAGAGTTCTCGTCACCGCCGCCCCTGCGTACCGCACGCGTGTTGCGCCCTGAACCACCGATGCATGCCGAGCCCGAGGCCGTTCTGCACGAAGAACCCGCTCCGGCTCCGCAAAAGCAGGGCCTGTTGGCGTCGCTGATGCGTCGTAATGTCGAGCCTGAACCTGAACTGATCGAACCCGCTGTCTTCGAAGGGGATATCCCGGACGAGCTGGGTGGCGAAGATCGCATTCGCGCCAAGATCGCTTCGGCTTTGAAAAACCGTTCGCGCGAGATGCCAATCGCCAACCCGATGCGCGCCGAGCCCCCGCTAGAGCGCGCCGTGTCGCGTCACCGTCGCAGCCCGGATCCGATGATCCTAAATACCTCGATGCCCGCCGAGCCGGACATGGATGTGCCGATGGAAGATCCCTATGCGGATCCATACGCCGCGCCGATGGTCGAAGCGCCCATGGTTGAGGCTACCGCGCATGCTCCGATGATGGCCGAGCTGGCTGTAGATGATGATCTGATCGTCGAAGATCTGATGGCCCCCGAGGTCGAGCCCGAGGCACGCGTCTATACGCCTCAGCATTCGGGTTTCACCCAGCCCGCCAAGAAGGTTGTGCAGCATCCGCCGAAGAAGCCTGTCCAACCTTCGACCCGCGCAAAAGCTGAAACGCAGCCTGCGTTGAAATTCGATGACAGCCATCCGGGATACGAGCTTCCGCCGCTGAACCTGCTGGCCAACCCGACCTCGATTGAACGTCATGTTCTGTCGGATGAGGCGCTGGAAGAAAATGCGCGGATGTTGGAAACCGTTCTGGATGACTATGGCGTGAAGGGCGAAATCGTATCCGTGCGCCCCGGCCCCGTTGTCACGATGTACGAACTTGAACCGGCCCCCGGTCTGAAAGCCAGCCGTGTGATCGGTTTGGCCGACGATATCGCCCGCTCGATGTCGGCTTTGTCAGCCCGTGTTTCGACCGTGCCCGGTCGCTCGGTCATCGGGATCGAACTACCTAATGAGAAACGCGAGATGGTATCCTTCCGCGAGATCCTCTCGACCCGAGACTTCGGTGACGGCAACCACCGCCTGCCGTTGGCGCTGGGCAAGGATATTGGCGGCGAGCCTGTCGTGGCGAACCTTGCCAAGATGCCTCACTTGCTGATCGCAGGGACCACCGGTTCGGGTAAATCCGTAGCGATCAACACGATGATCATGTCGCTGCTCTACAAGCTGACGCCGGAAGAATGCCGGATGATCATGATTGATCCGAAGATGTTGGAACTGTCCGTTTATGACGGCATCCCGCATCTGCTGTCCCCCGTTGTGACCGATCCGAAAAAGGCTGTTGTTGCCCTGAAATGGGTCGTGGGCGAGATGGAAGAGCGCTATCGCAAGATGTCCAAAATGGGCGTGCGCAATATCGAAGGCTATAACAGCCGGGTGGCAGACACGCTGGCCAAAGGCGAGATGTTCGAACGTACCGTTCAGACGGGCTTTGACGATGACACCGGCGAACCGATCTTCGAGACCGAGGAATTCGCCCCCGAGAAACTGCCCTTCATCGTCGTTGTGGTCGACGAAATGGCAGACCTGATGATGGTCGCCGGTAAGGAAATCGAGGCCTGCATCCAGCGTCTTGCGCAGATGGCGCGTGCCTCGGGCATTCACATCATTATGGCCACGCAGCGCCCGTCGGTTGACGTGATCACCGGCACGATCAAGGCCAACTTCCCGACCCGGATTTCGTTCCAGGTGACCTCGAAAGTCGACAGCCGCACCATTCTGGGTGAACAGGGGGCCGAGCAACTTTTGGGCATGGGCGACATGCTTTACATGGCGGGCGGTTCGAAAATCACCCGCGTGCACGGCCCGTTTGTGTCGGACGAGGAAGTCGAAGAAATCGTCACCTATCTGAAAAGCTTTGGTCCGCCCGAATATGTAGGCGGCGTGTCCGATGGCCCGGCAGAAGACAAGGCCGACAACATCGACGCGGTTCTTGGGCTGAACACTGGTGGCAACACCAACGGCGAAGATGCGCTTTACGATCAGGCGGTGGGGATTGTGATCAAGGATCGCAAATGCTCGACATCCTACATCCAGCGCAAACTGGGTATCGGCTATAACAAAGCCGCGCGTCTGGTTGAGCAGATGGAAGATGAAGGGCTCGTTTCTGCATCAAATCATGTCGGAAAACGCGAAATCCTGATCCCCGAACAGCAGTAACAAGTCACCGGACAACGATCCGGACTGCGCCGACCCTTTCGGGTCGGCGTGTTTCCTAACGATAACAAAACTGAGGCAAGCAAATGATTCAACGTCGTCACACAACCGACCGAATGAGCCAAAGCGTCACCCATAAAAGTGTCGTCTATCTGGCCGGTCAGGTCGGCACCCCCGGCAACAGCGTGGCCGAGCAGACTCGCGAATGTCTGGAGCAGATCGAAAAACTTCTGGAAGAGGCCGGATCCTCGACCAAGCACATGCTGCAAGCGATCATCTGGATGGCTGACATGAAGGATTTCGCCGAGATGAACGAGGTCTGGGACGCTTGGGTGCCCAAGGGCCACGCGCCTGCCCGCGCGACCGGCTCGGCCGATCTGGCCACTCCGGATCACAAGGTCGAAGTGATCGTGACTGCCGCGGTCGCGGAATAACAACGCCCCTTGAAAGGCGCGTTATCGCCTATCACCTACTGTTCGGGCTTAAACTTCCCATATCAAACGGGATAGAGTAGGCCCGAGCAGTAAAGGTAGTATAGATGACCCCCTTGCGTATGACTTTCGCCGCCATGGTATTGGTGGCCACGGCGCTTCCGGCTCAGGCCGAGAAAATCAGCCTGAACGCGATTTCCAAGTATTTGAACGGTCTGACCACCGCCAAATCTCAGTTTACTCAAATCAATGATGACGGGACGATTTCGACCGGGACGATCTATTTGAAACGTCCGGGCCGAGCGCGGTTTGAATACAACCCGCCGACGGATGCACTGGTGGTGGCCGGGGGATCTCAGGTTGCGATCTTTGACGGAAAATCAAATGCTGGCCCGCAGCAGTATCCGTTGAAACGTACACCGTTGAACCTGATTCTTGAGCGGAATGTGAATCTGAATCGTGCGAAGATGGTGGTGGGTCACAAGTATGACGGCACTGCGACTACGGTTGTCGCACAAGACCCTGAAAACCCCGAAGTCGGAACGATCGAGCTGAAGTTTACATCGAACCCGGTCGAGCTGCGCCAGTGGATCATCACCGACAATGCGGGTTCGAAAACCACGGTTCTTCTGGGCGAACTGGAGAAGGGCGGATCACTTGGGTCGTCGCTGTTCTCGATCACCGCTGCGATCAAACAGCGCGTGCGAAACTAAGCGCTTCGTAAGAAAACCTGACCCGAGCTTTCCCGGGTCAGGTGCACTATTAACGGCAACGCGCCAGTTGTCGCTGATACATGGCCGAGCGTGATCCGACGTTGTCCGCCACACGCACCAGCCAGGATTTCGATTTATAGCTACCGCGCAGATACCCGGTGCGCCCTTCGTGATAAGCCAGATACTGGTTGCGGGCGTCATGCAGCGGAATGCCAGTCACATCACGCGTCTTGTTCATGTACCAACCCATGAAATCGGTGGCGTCACGAATGTCGGTGCGGCGCGCGCTGCGGCCGCCTTCGGACTTCTGGTATTCTTTCCACGTGCCGTCCAACGCCTGTGCATAGCCATATGCCGAGCTTTGACGCCCCATGGGCAACACGCCCAGCACATATTTTACAGGGGTTCGGGCATCCTTTACGAATTTCGATTCCTGATGGATGATCGCCATTTGAACGTGAACGGGTACATCCCATTTCCGTTCTGTTCGCTTCATCGCGCGCAACATCTTGGGTTGCTGCCGAACGATGCTGCATGCGTTGTCCAGATTGCGGGGCGCCTTTGACTTGCCACCACAGGACGCCACGAACGCCACGACCATGGTCGCGAGAATGAGTTTTTTCATCTGCCTACTGCTCGTTTGTTTTTTCAATATTCTAACGGATTTTCTGGCCTGTGGGAATCAGAAGATCTGCCTTTTTCGCACCCGTGGCGCATCTTTGCTGATTGGACGGAAACAGGGCCCGCCGATCCATTAATGCCCAAACTGTTTCCAAAATTTCCGACCAAGTCGCATGGACAATCAGAGGTGTTCGGCGTTAGTCATGGGACAAGGTTGGATTAATGTTGAAGACACACGCAAAATATCATCTAGGTCAGGTTGTCCGCCATCGGAAGCATCCCTTCCGGGGGGTGGTGTTTGATGTAGATGCGATATTCTCCAACACCGATGAATGGTACGATGCCATTCCAGAGGACAGCCGTCCGTCAAAGGATCAACCGTTTTATCATCTGCTGGCCGAGAATGACCAAAGCTACTATGTGGCGTATGTTTCCGAACAGAACTTGGTCGAAGACCAATCGGGTGAACCGATCGAACACCCTGATTTACATGATCTTTTTGGGGATTTCGAAGACGGACAGTACCCGCTACAGGTTCAGCTGAACTGAGCGGTCATTCGCATTTCGAAATTCAGTCGACCGGCCCGACTAATTCTCTCGTTGTCTCTGGGCACCATGGCGCGCGGGCGCAATTTCAGGCTTGTTTTGCCTCGGGATTGAGGATCCAGAACGACAAGATGTTCCGTCCATTGCGCCGTTCATAGTGTAATCCGTCAGTCAGCTCGCGCACCAAAAGCCAGCCGAATCCCCCTTCTGGCAGGTCACTGTTGTCGCAACTCAGATCATAGTCGACCGGCTTGTTGGGCAGATCTTCTGGCAATGGAAGTCCCTCGTCCTGCACCAAGACGCGGAACCCCGTATCCGAGTGTTCAACATATAAATCGATGCGGCCTGTCGGGTCTTCTTGATAGGCATGTTCGACTATGTTGTTCAAAACCTCGGCCAGAACAATTTCGACCACCGATTTTTCATCTGCTGACAAGGCTAAGGCAAGCACCTGTTCCAAGGCCTGTCGCACAGACAAGTTGTCGCTTGGTAGTTTCAGGTGGAGTTTCTGACCTGAGCGTGGCTTCGCCGCGTTATGCAAGTTCTGTGCACTCCTGCTAGGACAGTCTCGTCAGCTTGCGTTGGCAAGTCCGCCATCTAGGGCCGCGGCGACGTTGTCATGGATGGTGAATACCGTATCCATACGTGTCAGTGCAAAGACCTTGCCGACGGTTTTGGATAGGGCGGCCAGTTCAAAACTGCGTCCATCTGGTACTTGTTTCATGGCGGCTACAATCGCGCCAAGCCCGCTGGAGTCGATGAAGTCGACTTTCGTCATGTCCACGACAACACGTTGCGGGCCATCCGACGTCATGTCGCGCATTTGATCTTTGAATTTGATGGCGATGGCGGCGTCAATTCGACTGTTGTCTACGGTGATCACTCGGGCTTCGGGCCCATCTTGATAGGTAAGTTGCACGGGGTCGCTCCTTCCTCGCGGTTAGTAGAACTACAGTCTAGACGGCGATCCTTACCATTCGGTAAGCGAGTACAGGAAAAGCATTGGTTGGAGGCTATGATGAAAAACGTGGTTATCGCAGGGGCAGCGCGCACCCCAATGGGCGGGTTTCAGGGCGCATTCTCGGGTGTGACGGCTTCCGAGCTGGGCGGCGCGGCCATCAAGGCGGCGCTGGAAGATGCAGGTGCGGATGCCAGCCAGATCGAAGAGCTGCTGATGGGCTGCGTTTTGCCTGCCGGTCAGGGTCAGGCCCCGGCACGTCAGGCAGGTTTTGCAGGCGGGTTGGGCAAAGAGGTTCCGGCCACTACTCTGAACAAGATGTGTGGTTCGGGCATGAAGACCGCGATGATCGCCTATGATCAGGTGGCGCTGGGCGGCACCGATATCATGGTCGCTGGCGGCATGGAGAGCATGACCGAGTCCCCCTATATCCTGCCGAAAATGCGCGGCGGTGCCCGGATTGGGCATGGCGCGGTCGTGGACCACATGTTCCTTGACGGTTTGGAAGACGCCTATGACAAAGGTCGCTTGATGGGCACCTTCGCCGAGGATTGCGCTGAGAGCTTCCAGTTCACCCGCGAAGCTCAGGATGAATACGCGCTGAAGTCGCTGGCGAACTCGCTTGAAGCTCAGAAATCCGGCGCTTTTGAAGGCGAGATCGCCGCCGTCACGATCAAAACCCGCAAGGGCGATGTGGTCGTGGGTGAAGATGAACAGCCCGGCAACGCACGCCCCGACAAGATCCCGACCTTGAAGCCTGCCTTCCGCAAGGATGGCACGGTGACGCCTGCCAACAGCTCGTCCATTTCGGACGGCGCGGCGGCCTTGGTCGTGGCTTCGGAAGACGCGGCCAACGCTGCTGGTCTGAAAATCCGCGCGCGGATCATGGGTCACGCCAGCCACGCGCAGGAACCCAACCTGTTCACGACGGCACCCGTTCCCGCCGCGCAAAAACTGCTGGATCGTTTGGGCTGGACCAAAGACGACGTGGACCTTTGGGAAGTGAACGAGGCGTTCGCCGTCGTTCCTATGGCCTTCATGCATGAAATGGGCCTGTCGCGTGACATCGTGAACGTAAATGGCGGAGCCTGTGCGCTGGGTCACCCAATTGGTGCCTCGGGCACACGCATCATGGTGACGCTCTTGAACGCGCTTGAAAAGCGTGGTCTGAAACGCGGTGTGGCCGCGATCTGCATCGGCGGTGGCGAAGGTACTGCCATCGCGATCGAACGCGTGTAAGGTCACATCGACCTGCAAGATTAGGGGCGCGGGTTTCCGCGCCCTTTTCATTTGGAAATCACCATGAAGATCAACTACGCCGAAACCGCTCAGATCATTGCTTCGTTGACCGAGGGGGAAACGGACGAGGTCGCCCTGATGGCCACCGTCACCTGTGAACTGCATCACGCAGATGATCGGTTCGACTGGACTGGTTTTTATCGCGTGACGGAGCCCGAGATGCTGAAGATCGGACCGTATCAGGGCGGGCATGGCTGCTTGCAGATCCCGTTCTCGCGCGGGGTGTGCGGGGCAGCGGCGCGTACGGGCGAAGTGCAGTTGGTCGATGATGTCGACGCCTTTCCGGGCCATATCGCCTGCGCATCTTCGACCCGATCCGAGGTGGTTTTGCCGGTCTGCAACGCAGATGGCGTGCTGATTGCGGTGCTGGATATCGACAGCGATCAGCCTTCCGCTTTCACTCAAGATGACGCTGACGCGCTTGCGCAAATCCTGTCGGATACCTTTGCGCGCTAGGATTGTTTCCGATCGAATCCCTGCAAATTTGATCTGTTTCACAGCCTGAACACGACAATTTCCCGTCGCATTCAAGCTTGCCACGAATCACTTTTCTGCCCCAACATGAAAAAAATGGTGAAAATTTCACGATAACATTCATGCGGAGGTCACATGCTACACAGCGATCCACAGCACCTGCACAGAACCAGTCTGGGGGCGGATCTGCGGGCCTTGCGTAAATCGCGCGGCATGACGATCGCTGATTTGGCGGAAGCGTTGGATCGTTCTATCGGCTGGCTCAGCCAAGTCGAACGTGACAAATCCGAACCCTCGATTTCCGACCTGCGTGCGATTGCGGATGTGCTGGGCGTGCCCATGTCGCTTCTCTTCGCGCACAAATCCTCGCCTGCGGGGGAACAGGGGCGGATCGTGCGAGCAGGTAATCGCCGTCCCATGGGCGCAAGCCATGAAGGGCTGCGGGAAGAGCTTCTGTCCCCTGACCTGACCGATGATTTCGAAATGGTGCACTCTACCTTCGAGCCGCATTCAAAGATGCAGACCCCCGCCAGCCGCCCCACGCAAGAGGTCGGTTACATGGTCTCGGGCAAGCTGGACCTGACCATTGGCGGGCGCAGCTTTACCGTTCAGACCGGCGATAGTTTCCGCATCAAACACGAGACCTATGACTGGGCCAATCCCTATGACGAACCTGCTGTTGCGATCTGGGTGATCGCGCCGCCGGTTTATTAAGGAGGGGCCAATGATTAAGGGAAGCTGCCTGTGCGGCGCCATCACGTTTTCCACGGATGCGACCCCGGAAGGGGCCTCGATGTGCCATTGCAGCCAGTGCCGCAAGCAATCGGGCGGCATCTGGTCCTCGGCCTTTGTGCCGGAAGCCGATCTGACCATCACAGGCGACGTGTCGTGGTACGAAGCCAGCGACTCGGCAAAACGCGGATCCTGCCCGACCTGCGGGTCCTTCCTGTTCTGGAAAGCCCATGACGAGGACACGATCAGCTTCGCGCTGGGCGCGGTCGACGGACCCACCGGGCTGCGTTTGGAAAAGCACATCTTCACGGCGGACAAGGGCGATTACTACCAGATCGCCGATGGCCTACCGCAGAAGGATTGAGCCATGATCGAGACGCTTTTCCTCATGGACCCTTGGGTCATTGCCACCTTTATCGGTGCCTCGATCCTTCTGTATCTGACACCCGGCGCAGACATGATGTTCGTGATTGCCAGCGGCATTGCCGGTGGGCCGAAGTCGGGGCTGGCCGCCACCGCAGGCGTGATCCTTGGCGTGGCCTGTCAGGTCATCCTTGCTGCTGCCGGGCTGGCGCTGTTGATCGCGGCATCCCCCATCGCGCTGGATGTGATCCGCTATGTGGGCGCGGCCTATCTGGCGTGGCTTGCGTGGCATAGCTGGCGCGCTAGCGCTGCCCCCGACACGCGCAAAGGCCGGGCCGATCTGTGGCGTGCCTTCCGGCGCGGCCTTGTGACCAACCTTCTGAACCCCAAGGTGATCCTGTTCATCCTCGCCTTCCTGCCGCAATTCGTGGACCCCGCGATTGGCCCGGAATGGCAACAGATCCTGATCCTTGGAATCATCTTCGCAATTGGCGGCTTCATTGCCGACGGGCTGATCGGCATCTTCGCCGGTCTGGCCGCCGACAAGGTCCGCAAATCCACACACACCATGAACAAACTGTCCGCCGTGATCTTCGGAGCACTCGCCGCACGGCTGGCATGGAATTGACCAACAGGAGACCCAAATGTCCGACTTCCCCACCAAAGCACGCGTCGTCATCATCGGCGGCGGTGTTGTCGGCGCCTCGACGCTGTATCACCTTGGCCTGAAGGGCTGGACCGACTGCGTGTTGCTTGAAAAGAACGAGCTGACGGCAGGGTCCACCTGGCACGCGGCGGGCAACGTGCCGACCTTCTCGACCAGCTGGGCGATCATGAACATGCAGCGCTATTCGACCGAGCTGTATTCGCGTCTGGGCGAAGAGGTCGACTATCCGATGAACTACCACCAGACTGGCTCGATCCGTCTGGCCCACACCGAAGAGCGGATGCAGGAATTTGAACGCGCGTGCTCGATGGGCCGGTATCAGGGCATCGAGATGGAGATGTGGACGCCCGAGCAGGCGAAAGAGCGTTACCCGTTCCTTGAAACGCATGATCTGGCCGGTGTGCTGTGGGATCCGTCGGATGGCGACATCGACCCCGCTCAGGTCACCCAAGCGATGGCCAAGGGTGCACGCGATCTGGGTCAGAAGATTCTGCGTTTCACTCCTGCGACGGGCGTGACCCAGAAGGAAGACAAGACGTGGATCGTCCACACCGAAAAGGGTGACATCGAATGTGACTATGTGGTGAACGCCGCCGGGTACTATGCCCAGCGCGTGGGCGAGTGGTTCAAGCCTTATGGCGGTCGCACCGTGCCGATGATGGTGATGGAGCACCAGTATCTGCTGACCGAACAGATCCCCGAGATCGAGGCATGGTCTAAGGAACATGGCGGCAAGCTGCCCCTAATTCGTGACGTGGACGTGTCCTATTATCTGCGTCAGGAAAAGCACGGCTACAACCTTGGCCCGTACGAGCCAAACTGTAAGGCGCACTGGATCGGTGACGAGGACAAGATGCCCGACGATTTCAGCTTCCAGCTGTGGCAGGAAGATCTGGACCGGATCGAGGATATCGTCGTCGACGCCATGGCCCGCGTGCCGCTGATGGAGACCTCGGGTGTCTCCAGCGTGATCAACGGCCCGATCCCCTATGCCCCTGATGGGCTGCCCCTGATGGGTCCGATGCCCGGCGTTGAAAACGCGTTCGAGGCCTGTGTCTTTACCTTCGGCATCGCCCAAGGTGGTGGCGCCGGTAAGGTCATGGCCGAATGGATCGTCGATGGCGCGACCGAGTGGGATATGTGGGCGGTCGATCCGCGCCGCTATACCGACTACACCGATCAGGACTATTGCGACCAGAAAGGCATGGAGGTCTACGGCAACGAATACGCCATGCACTTCCCCCATCACGAATGGCCCGCCGCCCGCGACAAGAAATTGTCGCCCGTGCATGACCGGGTAATTGCCGCTGGTGGCGTCATGGGTGCCTATAACGGCTGGGAACGCGCCAACTGGTTTGCGCAGGACGGCGACGATACCTCGGAGGAAGGCACACACACTTGGGGCCGCTCTGGCCCGTGGGAGGCACGCATCAAAGAGGAATGCGAAGCCGTGCGTGACGGTGTGGGCGTTCTGGACCTGCCGGGCTTCTCGCGCTTCTTCGTCAAAGGCGAAGGTGCTGCTGAAGCGCTGCGTGGTCTGGTTACCGGCGGTCTGCCCAAGATCGGACGCATCAATCTGGTCTATATCGCAGACAACCGCGGCCGCATCCTGACCGAGATGTCGTGCATGCGTCTGGGCGAAGATGACTTCGTTATGATCACCGCCGCAACGGCGCAGTGGCATGACCGCGATATTCTGGTCCAAGCGATGCCCGCGACTGTCACGGTCGAGGATGTGACCACCACCCGCGACACGCTCATCGTGACCGGTCCCAAATCGCGCGATCTGCTGGCTGGCATGTCGGATGCGGACCTAAGCCTCGGTTGGCTGACCCATCAGGCGGCGACCGTCGCTGGCAAACCCGCGCATCTGGTGCGCGTGTCCTTCGCAGGCGAACTGGGCTGGGAGGTCCACGCGCTGAACGAAGACATGCCCGCGATCTATGACGCGATCGTCGCTGGTGGCGCCAAGCCGTTCGGCATGTACGCGCTGAACAGCCTGCGTTTGGAAAAAGGCTATCGCGCGTGGAAGGGCGATCTTTCGACGGACTACTCGCTGTTGGAAGGTGGTCTTGGTCGTTTCGTCAAGCTGGACAAGCCGCAGGACTTCCCGGGCAAGGCCGCAATCCAGAACGAAATGCAGCAGGGGGTGAAGAAGTCCTTCGTCACCCTGACGGTCGACGCTGGTGACGCAGATGCGCCCTATATGTCCTGCATTTGGTCGGGCGACGAGATCGTGGGCGAGACCACATCGGGCGGATGGGGCCATCGCGTGAACAAGTCGATCGCGCTGGGCATGGTTCGCGCCGAATTGGCCAAACCCGGCACCGAGCTTGAGGTCGAAATCTACGGCGAAAAATTCAAAGCCGTGGTGCAGGAAGACCAACCGCTTTGGGATCCGGCAAACGAACGTCTACGCGCCTGATCGCTAGAAGAATCAGCCCTGCGCGGAGCAGTTCGCGTGGGGCCACCAATTGGGAGGGAACAGAGATGAAGGATATGATCCAGCATCCGATTCAGGTCGACATTCTGATGTCGGACGGTTTCGTCCTGACAGAACTGTCCGCCATTCTTGAACTTCTGCGCATCGCCAACCGCGTCACGGCCCGTCAGGTGTTTCGCTGGCAAAACCTGTCGCGCCACGGGGGCGATATCCGCTGTCGCGCCGGGATCGACGTGGCGACCCAGCCCTTCCAACCCAAACCATCTGCGCATTACGTCTTTGTTCTGGGCAATTCCGACCCCGATGCAAAAGAACTGTCGCTGCAAAAAGAAATCAAAGCCTATCAATGGGCAGGCGCCCGCGTGATCCTGCTGTCCGAGGCCGCAAGCCGCCATATTGCCGAGACCGGCGAACAAACGATGAGCCACACCACCCATTGGGAAAACCGCGCTGTCCTGAATGAACGCGGTACGCCGGGCGTTGGGTCATATGCGCTGGTCGCTGACGACGGTCGCATCATTACGTCCGCTGGAATGGGATCGACCCATGACCTTATACTGGCGCTGTTGGGCAGCCACCTGTCCGCTGCTTCAGTCGCGACAGTTGCCGACATCATGCTGCATGAAAACATCCGCACCTTCGCGACCCTGCAACCCTTTGGTGGGAAAGAGCTTACCCTGACTGGGAACCGGGCGCTGGATCAATGTGTCGAGCTGATGCAGGCCAATCTTGAAGAACCGCTGCGCATCTCGGAGCTGGTCGCACTTCTGGGGATCTCTGAACGCTCACTGGAACGCCATTTCCGCGCGCATTTCCACACCACGCCCAATGCGTATTACCGCGAGCTGCGCCTGAACCACGCCAACACGTTACTGCTGAAAACCGCGATGAGCGTGCGCGATGTCGGGCTGGCCTGTGGCTTCCCCAACGGGTTCTCGTCGCTGTTCCGCCGCCATTTCGGCGTGACCCCCATGTCGCTGCGCAAGAACGGAAACTTGCCAGTCTACAATAACTGAATTCCGGCAATTTTGTCGGAAACACGATGTTTGGTCGCGACGCCTCGTGCCAGTTTCGACCCGAATCCATCAAGGAGTGATGCCATGTCCATGCCCACACAAGCCCGCGTTGTCATCATCGGTGGCGGCGTTATCGGCTGCTCTGTCGCCTATCACCTGACCAAGCTTGGCTGGAAAGACGTCGTGTTGCTTGAACGCAAGCAGCTGACATCCGGTACCACATGGCATGCTGCCGGTCTGATCGCCCAGCTGCGGGCGACAGCAAACATGACGAAGCTGGCGAAGTACTCGCAGGAGCTTTACGGCGATCTGGAAACGGAAACCGGCGTGGCCACTGGGTTCAAGCGCAATGGCTCGATCAGCGTGGCTCTGACCACCGAACGGATGGAAGAACTGGCCCGTCAGGCCGCCATGGCCCGCGCGTTTGGTGTCGACGTGGAAGAGATCACCGCCGAAGAGGCCCTGTCGCGCTATGAACATCTGAACATCGATGGCGTGGTCGGTGGTGTGTGGCTGCCGAAAGACGGGCAGGGCGACCCGGCCAACATCGCTCTGGCACTGGCCAAAGGTGCACGGCAGAAAGGTGCGATCGTCAAAGAGCGCACCAAAGTCACAGGCATCCAGCGCGACGGTCGCAAGGTGACGGGAGTAGACTGGGCCTCGGACGACGGTAAGGAACAGGGTCACATTGCCTGCGACATGATCGTGAACTGCGCGGGCATGTGGGGCCACGAAGTTGGCCGCATGGCAGGCGTGAACGTGCCACTTCACGCGTGTGAGCACTTCTATATCGTGACCGAAGCCATTCCGAACCTGACCCAGATGCCGGTGCTGCGCGTGCCGGACGAATGTGCCTATTACAAGGAAGATGCGGGAAAAATGCTGCTGGGTGCGTTTGAACCAAACGCCAAGCCGTGGGGCATGAGCGGCATCGCCGATACGTTCGAGTTTGACCAACTTCCCGAGGATTTCGATCACTTCGAACCGATCTTGGAAAACGCCTGTAACCGCATGCCCATGCTGGCCGAGGCTGGTATTCACACCTTCTTCAACGGCCCGGAAAGCTTTACGCCCGACGACGCCTATCACCTTGGCCTCGCGCCCGAGATGGACAATGTCTGGGTCGCTGCGGGCTTTAACTCGATCGGCATTCAGTCGGCAGGCGGCGCAGGTATGGCATTGGCGCAATGGATGGAGGATGGCGACAAGCCCTTCGATCTGGGTGACGTGGACATCAGCCGGATGCAACCTTTCCAAGGAAACAAACACTACCTTTATGAACGCTCGAAAGAGACGCTGGGCTTGCTCTATGCCGACCACTTCCCCTTCCGCCAGAAAGCCACCGCACGCGGAGTGCGCCGCACGCCCTTCCATCACCACCTGAAGGAACAGGGTGCCGTGTTTGGCGAGCTTGCCGGGTGGGAACGCGCCAACTGGTTCGCGAATGAAGGCCAAAAAGCCGAGTACGAATACACCTGGGGTCGTCCCAACTGGTTCAACAACGCCGCCGCTGAACACAAGGCGGTGCGCGAGAATTTGGGCATGTACGACATGACCTCGTTCGGTAAAATCCGCGTCGAAGGTCCGGATGCTGAGGCGTTCATGAATTATGTGGGCGGCGGCGATTACTCGGTGCCGAATGGCAAGATCGTCTATACCCAATTCCTGAACCGTCGCGGCGGGATCGAGGCCGACGTGACCGTCACTCGGCTGACCGAGACCTCGTATCTGGTCGTCACCCCTGCTGCCACCCGACTGGCTGATCAGACATGGATGCAGCGCCACGTGGGCGACTTCCGCGTGGTGATCACCGATGTAACCGCTGGCGAAGGCGTTTTGGCCGTCATGGGTCCGAATGCCCGTAAACTGCTGGAAAAAGTCAGCCCGAACGACTTCACCAATGCGACCAACCCCTTCGGCACCGCACAGGATATCGAGATCGGCATGGGCTTGGCCCGCGCACACCGCGTGACCTATGTCGGCGAGCTGGGGTGGGAGATCTATGCCTCGGCCGATATGGCGGGCCATGTGTTCGAAACGCTTTTCGACGCCGGGCAGGACATGGGCCTAAAGCTTTGCGGCATGCACATGATGGACAGCTGCCGGATCGAAAAGGGCTTCCGCCACTTTGGCCATGACATCACCTGCGAGGATCACGTGCTGGAAGCTGGGCTTGGCTTTGCGGTGAAAACCGACAAGCCGGACTTCATCGGCCGCGAGGCCGTGCTGGCCAAGAAGGAAAGCGGGCTGGAAAATCGTATGGTCCAGTTCAAACTGACGGATCCCGAGCCGCTGCTCTATCACAACGAACCCGTCATTCGGGATGGCGAGATTGTGGGCTACCTCAGCTCGGGTTCTTATGGACACCATCTGGGTGCCGCCATGGGCATGGGCTATGTCCCGTGCAAAGGCGAAACCGCTGCGGATGTTTTGGCCTCGACCTATGAAATCGACGTGGCTGGGACACGAGTGAAGGCTGAAGCGTCGCTGAAGCCGATGTACGATCCGAAAGGGGAACGTGCGAAAGCATGACCAAGTTAACCAAAGATTAACCGAAGCCCCCTAGCGTAAATTGAACTCAATCAAGCGCGCTAGGGGTAAGGATGATTGCACAGAGGTATGTCGGACGGACAGAACAGACATTGGCGCAGCATATGCGTATCACGGACCGTGATATTGCCTCACGCAAACGGTTGCTTGGGCTGACGTCGGATCTGGAATCTCTTCTGGGCAAATATGACTCCGCAGCGAAAGAGTTTTCGCGAAAAGTCGTGGATGACTTCTATCTACAGCAAACTGCGATCCCTCAGATCCAGAACATCATCGGCGATTCTGACACGCTTAAACGGTTAAAGAACGCGATGGCCGGCTATGTTGAATCGCTGTTTCGCGGGCAGTATGGGGCGGGCTATGTGAACTCGCGTCTGCGCATCGGCAAAGTGCACGCCCAGATCGGGGTGCCACCGAAACTCTATGTTTCTTCGATGCATCGGCTTGAAGGCAAAATCGAGGAAGTTTTGGTAAGAGAGCACGGGTATGACATGTCCTCGGATGCACTGAAGAAGCTTATGCTGTTCGATCTTCAGCTTGTATTCGACACCTACATTCAAGGCCTCGTAAGTGAGGTCAAGCTCGCTCGGGACGAAGTAATCTCGTATTCGGAAACGCTTGAACAGATGGTGGCCGAGCGCACGGCCGAGGTTGAACGATTGGCCAGCCGCGATGATCTGACAGGTTTGCTTAACCGTCGGAAATTCATGGAGGACGCGGAGGCAATGCTCGAAGAGGCGCGGTCCTCTGCCGGGTGTCTGTCATTGGTTTTCATGGATATTAACAGCTTCAAGAGCGTGAACGATCAGATCGGACATCACGCAGGTGACATGGTGCTGTCCGAAGTTGGGGCCGCCATTCGATCGCAACTGAAAGACGGTGACTTGGCCGCACGGTATGGCGGCGATGAATTCTGTATTCTGTTACACGGCGTGGAACAGAACAGTGCGCGCGACTTCTGCCGGCGTCTGTCGGAAACACTGCCCGTGACTGAAATCGGACGGATTGTTGGAAGCTATGGAACGGCGACAGCTCAGGATGGGCACTGGCCGCAACTAGATGCGTTGATCGCGCAGGCGGACCGTTCGATGTACGAATCCCGGGCGGAACGGGCGGGGCCTCGTGGAAATGTTATTCCTGTCGTGAACCTGACCGAGGTTAACGACGTATCGTGATGATAGTCATCAAGAAATAGCGCTGTCCATTCCTGCACAGAGCCTGTCATACAGGCCGGGTGAGGAGCGCGCGATGACGAACACAGCCAGACCTGAGAATGTAGACACACCGCAAGGGCTTGCCTTTGCGATTACCGCCTACGTGTTGTGGGGGTTTTTGCCGCTTTACCTGAAGCTTCTGACCCATATGCACGCAACCGAGGTGCTGGCCCACCGCGTGATCTGGTCCGTTCCCGTTGCCGGAGCTGTATTGGTTGCAACAGGCCGTACGCGGGATCTTAAATCGGTTCTGACGAACCGGCATAGCTTGATGTTGGCTCTGGTCACGGCCACCCTAATCTCGGTTAATTGGGGTATTTATATCTGGGCGATTGGTGCCGAGCAGACCGTCGAGGCCGCGTTGGGATATTACATCAATCCGCTGTTCTCGATCCTGATGGGCGCCATGCTTCTGGGGGAGCGTCTTTCGCGTGCACAATGGGTTGCGGTGCTGCTGGCAGCTTTGGCTGTGATCGTTCTAACCGTCGAGACGGGCCGCCTGCCAATGGTCGCGCTCAGCCTGATGTTGACCTGGGGTTTCTATGCATACTTCAAAAAATCACTGCCCATCGGCCCCAATCAAGGTTTCCTTCTTGAGGTTCTGATCCTGACGCCGCCTGCATTGGCTTATGTCGTCTGGCTGGGTGCGACCGGACAGGGGCATCTCTTCACCTCGACCTGGGATACCGCGCTGTTGATGGGCTGCGGGGTGGTGACGGCTGTGCCTCTTATGGTCTACGCCAACGGGGCGAAGCTTCTGCGTCTGTCGACCATCGGCATCCTGCAATACATTGCGCCGACGATGATCTTTCTGGTCGCGGTTTTTGTCTTCCGCGAGCCCTTTGGTGGGGCCAAACTGATCGCATTCCCGCTGATCTGGCTGGCCTTGATCGTCTATACGACCTCGATGTTTCGGCAGATGCGCCGCAAGCGGTGACTTGCGGCGTGTAGCCTCAGCCGCTATCCCGCGCTCATGTCATCTGAATACAATCCGCCAAATGATCCCTTAGTGATCCTGCATCACGATCACGAGCTTTTGCTGGTCGACAAGCCGTCCGGCTTGTTGTCAGTGCCGGGCAAGGGCGAACATCTGGCCGATTGCCTGATTGCCCGTATTCAGGCGGTGTTTCCCGAGGCACTTCTGGTACATCGATTGGATCGTGACACCTCGGGCGTGATGGTCTTTGCGCTGACGCCCCATGCGCAGCGTCATTTGGGCCTGCAATTTGAAAAGCGGCAGATGAAAAAGACGTATATCGCGCGAGTGTTCGGGCAGGTTGAGGGAACCGAGGGCACAGTGGACCTTCCTTTGATCGTGGATTGGCCCAACCGTCCCAAGCAACACGTAGATCTCGAGAACGGCAAGCCTGCCGTGACCGATTGGAAGG
The DNA here is from genome assembly GCF_049800855.1 of Aliiroseovarius sp. S253. Lineage (NCBI taxonomy): Bacteria > Pseudomonadati > Pseudomonadota > Alphaproteobacteria > Rhodobacterales > Paracoccaceae > Aliiroseovarius > Aliiroseovarius sp. S253. The sequence continues at coordinate 589,633 of NZ_JBNAFW010000002.1, forward strand.
TGCTGAAACGTGAAGAGAATGCCACACGAATGCGGCTTTTTCCACAGACAGGGCGCAGTCACCAGTTGCGCGTGCATATGCTGGAACTGGGTCATCCAATTCTGGGCGATCCCTTTTATGCGACAGGCGAAGCCCGCGACGCACCGCGCTTGATGCTGCATGCCGAAAGCCTGCGTTTGCGGCATCCGGATGGTGGAAAAGGAATGACCTTCAAGGCAAAGTGTCCCTTTTAACCACTTGACCTTGGGGCAGCGCCACTTGCCCGACGGCAACGATCCTGATTGATTAGAATGATCAGCGAGGAGCCAATCATGCATCAACCTGTCATCTCTGGAACCGGCGTTTTTACTCCGTCAGAAACCATTTCTAACGCTGAGCTTGTGGTTGCGTTCAATGCCTACGCGGACAAGATGAACGCCGCAAATGCAGACCAAATCGCCGCGGGCGAGGCCGAGCCGATAGGCCATTCGTCCGAGGATTTCATCGTCTCAGCATCTGGTATTCATCAGCGTTACGTAATGGACAAATCGGGCGTTCTGGACCCCGACGTGATGCACCCTTCTTTGCGCGAGAGGGCCGACGACGAACCAAGCATCATGACCGAGATGGGCGTCGATGCGTGCAAGAAAGCTCTGGCCCAAGCTGGGCGCGAGGCAAGCGATGTTGACTTGGTCATTTGTGCTGCCTCGAACCACGAACGCGCCTATCCTGCCATTGCTATCGAAATTCAGCAGGCGCTGGGCGCCGGCGGATTTGCGTTCGACATGAATGTTGCCTGTTCTTCCGCGACGTTTGGCATTCAGGCCGCCGCTGACATGATCCGTTCGGGGTCGGTGAAGTGTGCACTTGTGGTGAACCCCGAGATCTGCTCGGCCCATTTGGAATGGCGTGACCGGGATTGCCACTTCATTTTTGGAGATGTCGCAACCGCGACACTGATCGAGCGCAAGGAAGATGTCGAAGGCGATCATTTCGAGATCCTGTCGACGCGCTGTTTGACCCAATTCTCGAACAATATTCGCAACAACAACGGTTTCTTGCGCCGCACGCACGAAGAGACTGCCGATCTACCTGATCGGCGCGACATGCAGTTTATGCAGAATGGTCGCAAAGTGTTTAAAGAGGTGCTGCCGATCGTGTCGAGACACATCTTGGGGCACATCAGCGATATCGGAGTAGGGCAAGATGACTTGAAGCGGCTCTGGTTGCACCAAGCCAACAAATCCATGAATGACTTCATCGGGAAAAAGGTGCTCGGGCGCACACCCGAAGGTGGCGAACAGCCCAACATTCTTCAGGATTACGCAAACACGTCATCCGCGGGGTCGATCATCGCGTTTTCAAAGTATTCGGACGATCTTGCACCCGGTGACACGGGCGTGATCTGTTCCTTCGGGGCGGGTTATTCAGTGGGATCTGTTGTGGTGCGCCGAGCTTGAGGCAGGCCCTTTCTGGGGCCAGTGGCGCTAGCGCACGATGAACTCTGCATGAAGCGCCCCGGCGGCTTTTATACTTTTTAGAATGTCGATCATGTCGCGTGGGGCGACACCAAGTGCGTTTAACCCGGCAACAAGTTCAGACAAGGACGCTCCGCCGCTGACTTCGGCCAGGCCAATGCCGGGCTCTTCCTCGATCGCGGCATTGGTGCGCGGGACGACAATCGCCTCGCCGTCCGAGAACGGGTTGGGCTGCACCACAATGGGCTGTTCCTGAATGCGCAAAGTAAGATTGCCCTGGGACACAGCCACCCGGCTGATCCGCACATCTTCACCCATTACGATGGTTCCTGATCGTTGATCGACAACCACCTTGGCGCGTCGCTCTGGTTCCACACCGATATTTTCAATCGTGCCCAAGGCGTGCGCAGGCGAGATTGCGCGCGTTGCGGTGATGTCGACGACAACGGTACCGCTGTCCAGCATGCGTGAAACGACGCGGCCATACTTTCCATTGATAGCCCGTTCGATCCGTTCGGCTGTGGTGAAATCAGGCGTGCGCAAAGCCAGTCGGATAGACTTCAGCTTAGTGAAATCAAAGTCGATCTCGCGCTCAACCCGCGCACCGCTGGGGATCACACCGCTGGTCGGAACGCCCTTCGTTACGGTGGCGCCATCGCCTTCAGCGCTTGCGCCACCCGCGATGATCGTGCCCTGCCCAACAGCATAGATTTCGCCATCAGCGGCGTTCAGGGGCGTCATGATCAACGTTCCACCCAGCAGGCTCTTCGCGTCCCCGATGGCAGAAACCGTTACGTCGATCCGCGATCCCGCGCGCGCAAAGGGTGGAAGTGACGCTGTGACAAATACAGCCGCCACGTTTTTGGGGCGGAACTGTTCGCCGGTGATGTTCACACCCAGTCGCTCTAGGATGTTCGACATGATGTCTTCGGTGAAGGGCGCATTTCGGATGCCGTCGCCGGTACCATTCAATCCGACAACCAGCCCGTACCCCACAAGATCATTCCCGCGCACCCCATCAAATTCGACTAGATCCTTGATGCGGATCGAGTTCGCGTGGACTGCGGTGGTCAGGGCAAATAGCGCCATCAGGCAGGCATACAGGTGTTTCATCGCATATAGTCCGTGAAGCTGAGTTTCGATAGGCGCGCGGTAGTGATGTAAAGAGCCTCCATCTGGCTATATAGCTCCTCTAGCCGGGTGGCCGTTTCGTAAGGATCCACGGCGGTAAGCTTGTTGTAGGAAAGTTCCAAGGCTTGTTGCTCGGCCGCGTTATGCGCCGAGGCATTTTCAATCCGCGCTTCGACGGCACCCACCTGTGCTTGCAGCATCGTTGTCTGATCAACAGCAGTCAGCAGCCCGTTTGACGACATCTCGGCAAGTGATTTTTGTTCTTCCAGATTGCCAGACAGCGCGCCCTCGGCCAGCACCACTGTTTTAGCGATCGCAGACAGAAGGTTTCGGATCTCGGGATCATTGGCGCGCACAGGTAAGGTGGCGGTCTCTCCGTTGCCCAGCCGGATTGGGCCATAGTTCTCATCTGCGCCCAAGTAACCGAGGGTTTCAAAGCCGCTGCCTGGCATGCTGAACCAATCGTCGATTGCGGTCGATACGCCCGCCGCCGTGTTCTCGCCTGCAATTGCTGCCATCAATTCTGTGATGATCGTATCGGCATCGGCGAGGGCGGGTTGGTCCGTGGCCGCACCTGAGAAAAGGGACCGGCCTCCGGCATCTGTGTTCAGTTTTGATATGATCGAGGCGAACTTCTGTTCGGCGTCCATCGCTGTTGTTTGCAGCAAAGTCGTATTGTTTGAGCTGCGCGCTGCGATCAGGGCGTTTGACAGGTCCTGCGTTTGTGTTTGGATCGTGGATAACGCGACCTGGGTTGTGTCCGCCATCAACCGCGCTTCGTTTGTGGCTTGCATGTGGGCGGACAAAAGCTTCAGGCTGTGTTCCAGACCAGCCACTGCACCAAAACCTCCTGTCGCGTTTGCACCCAGATCAGACTTGCGACCCGTTGACAGTTCGGTACCTAACCGTGTCATTTCCTGTCGGAGTTGAGTGTTTTGTCGATGGGTCATGAAGGTGCTGGCCATGTCGCCAAATGTCGAAATGCTCATCCAGCCTCCTTACATGCCTAACAAAAGTTGCATCATTTCATCAGCGGCCGTGACCACTTGGGCGTTGGCGGCGAAGGCCTGTTCGATGATCAACAGTTTTTGCATTTCGGCGTCTGTGTCGACACCTTGCGCCAACTCCATCTGGCGCAGACTTGTATTCTGAGCTGTATCAAAGCTGAGCTTTGCTTCGATCTGGTTAAGGTTTGTCGAGACGACATTCAAAAGGTCGGTGGCAAGGCCCGATGCGGACCGGGCTGTGCTTGAGAAGCCACCAGAAGCGGCCACAACTGGGGTAGATAGTGTGTCGATCATTTCACCGAGCAGAGTTGCGTTGCCGACGTTTCCCGGCGAAGCCGCCCCAAGCCCGTCTCGCAGGCGCCAAAGTGCGCCGCCCTGTTCGGGATCAACGGCCGCATTCAGGGAAAGGCGGGTACTAAGGCCGACTTCGTCGACAGGGTCGAACGCCATACCCGCATCTGTGAACAAGCCAGGGGCCCCCGGAGCACGGGTTGCGTCAAGTGCCGGATCCTGAAACCTCTCGACCAAATTGCGCGCAAAAGCGTCGACGTGTTCCTGAGCGGTGACGGCTAGCTCGTCCCGGACCTGAAAATGTGCAGCTAAGGATCCGCCTGAGATCGCGCCGCGGTCAGCCCCAGTCTCGATTGGCTGATTGTTGATCGTCAGACCGGATAGGGCACCACCGCTCTGTGTCATCTCGGGTACGATCATGTTCACAGTCGAGAAATCCAGTTGCGCGGGCCGTCCGTCCAGAAGGATTGCCCCACCGCTAGAGATCAGAGCGACCTGTCCCCCATCCCGCGGAATCTGCTTGATCGGTATGATTGACGATAGCGCGTCGATGGCCTGTTGCCTTTGATCCATTAATCCGGATGGATCGGCTCCGCGTGCGCTAGCAACCCCAATTTTAATGTTCAGGTTTTGCACGTCTTGCAGGCCCTGATTGAGCTGCGCAATCTCTTGGGCGATGGCGCCATCCGCACTCAGGCGCGCGGCTTGAATGTCATCGGATGTGGCTTTCAGATGTGAGACGATGTTGCGTGCCGCGTTGATGCTGGAATTTAGGGCTGCCTCGCTGTCTGGGCGGGCTGCGGCTTCGGTCAGGGCGGCTTCGAATTGGGCCATACGACCCGAAAGAGAGCCGGGTTGATCAGGTGTGCCGAGCGCCTTGGTCAGATCTGCCAGAAAGCCAGAGCGGGTACTCTCGTGACCCATCGCCGCATCCGACATGCGTCGGTCGCTTAATAGCCGTTCGTCTACATGGCGGCGAACTCCTTCGACCACGACGCCTGATGGCACGCCGCCCAGCGTGCGCGAAGACAGTTCGAGCGATCGCGCCCCATAGCCTTCTGTCGTTGCGTTGGCGACATTGGACGACACCACTTGGGCTGCGCGCGCATTGGCGCTCAGGCCGGACAGTGCATTGTGAAGAGCGCTGTTGAGGGTCATGGTAAGCTATTCTGCGATACTGGATCAGCGTTTGATATTGGTTGTTTCCTGCAGCATTTCATCCACTGTCTGGATGACCTTGGCGTTCGAGCTATAGGCGCGCTGGGTCTGGATCAGGTTTGTGAGTTCGCCCGCGACATCTGTTGTCGATCCTTCGCGCGCGAAGCCCACGACTTCGCCCGTTGGACCATCGCCGGCATCCCACATGAAGAAAGATCCGCTTTCAGGCGAAACTTGATACGCTTGGTTCGAGATCGACATTAGACCGTTTGGATTCGAGACATCCACGAGCGGCACTTGATAGATTGTGCGGATGAACCCGGTATCATAGGTCGCTTTGATGAAGCCGTGTTTATCAACTTCGACCGCGGTCAGGTTGCCCACAGGTGAACCGTTTTTCGTGATCGCAACAGGTGCGAAGCTGTCGGACAGCTGCGTCAGGCCATTGGGGTCGCTGATCCCACCGATGGTTAATGACAGGGGGCCACCGGCGACAGTCAGGTCCAATGTGCCGTCTGCCGCATTATAGGCGCCGCCGGACACGACAGTCACCGAAGCCAGTGTGCCGCCATCGGCGCGGCTGTCATCAAAGACCAGCGTGTATTCGCCAATCACCGCGCCACCCGAAGCACTGTCGGAGACCTGCATGGTCCAGGTGTTCGATGATCCAGTACCGGGCACGGTAGGAGTAAAGATGAAATCCAGAGTTTCGGATGTGCCCAGGTTGCCAAAATACTCCACCGAAAGCGGAAGCGGCGTGCCCGCGGATCCGGCACCGGTTTCGACGGCGGGCAGGTTGACGCCCAGCTTCATATTGGTCGTCGGATCACCCGCTGTTTGGTTGGCGTTGATGACAACGGGCTCCAGGCCGACACCGGTGTCGCGTGGGAAGGTGGCTACATTGCCGTCTGCGTCGGCAGGCCAGCCCAGCAATACAAGTCCGGTTTCGGTTTTCAGGACGCCTTCGGAATCGGTACGGAATGATCCCGTTGTGGTCATCATCATCGGGCGTTCGCCGGGGTTCGCGTCGGCATAGACCTCTTGCGTGACGGGCAACATCCCGCGTCCGCCAACGGCGATATCCATTGGGTTTGACGTCGGGATCAAGGGGCCGTGTTCGTCAATCAGACGGGTCGTCGTCGTACGCACGCCGCCGGCGGAATAGGTGCCGGATCCGGCTTGCCCACCGATCACAAGGCTTTGAAAGTCGGCGGTAGCCCGTTTGTATCCGAACGTCGAAGAGTTTGCGATGTTGTCTGAAATCGTTGCCAATTTCGTTGCATGCGCATTCAGCCCGGACACGCCGGCACTTAGTGAGGAGGAAATCGTCATGGTGCGCCTTTCTGCTGCATCTACCTCTGGTCCGGGTCAGAGTGGACCGGGTGTCCTTAACAGCCGCCTAATGGGCGCAGGATCCGCGACGATTTCCGATTAGTATTTGATTTTATTATCTTTTCGATCTTAGAAGGATAAGCTCGATCCGATTGTTGCGAGCCGCCATTGCGTTCGTAGTTGCTGGTTCACGATCCGCATGTCCCGTGACGCGCTGAATTTTCCCTGGTGTTTCATCGAGTGATTCGAACAGCGTGCGTACCGTGTCTGCGCGACCTGATGAAAGCTGCCATGCGGTGTTTTTCGCAATTACAACCGGCTGGGTCGCCACATGACCTTCGATTGCAACACCGTTTTTCGCGAGGCTAAAGACCTCGGTCACCGTTGCCAGAATTTCTTCCAGGATCGGGGCCGGTGTGTTGGTGCCAGCGTGGAACAGTGGCGCGTGCTCTAGTGCGAAAACCTCGACCAACAGGCCTTCATCGGTGATCTTGGTTACAATGTGACGCTGGAGCTGATCGCTGACCATGCTTTCGCCAGAGCGGCCAAGAAGCATCTCTTCCATTTCCTTCAGCCTAGCGGTTTCTTTTCCACCTTCTGGCCCCGAGCCATCGGCTTGCTTCCCGCCCTTATCGCTGGCCGGATCACGCGGTTGCCCACCCGTGCCGGTCTGTGACAGGCTTTCTTCGCTCAGAACGCTGTCCCCGCCAAACGAGCCACTGCCGCCGCCCGACACACGGGTAATCGGGATTGTGGGATTGAAATAGTCTGCAATGCCCTTGCGCTGTTTTTCGGTTGTGGCGTTCAGAAGCCACATCAGCAGGAAGAAGGCCATCATCGCAGTCACGAAATCCGCATAGGCGACTTTCCATGCGCCGCCGTGGTGGCCATCGCCGCCACCTTTTTTGATCTTCTTGATAATTATCGGAGCTTGTTCATTCGAACGCATCCTACCACCTCATTTTTCACCCGAGGTCAGGGATATCAGAGCCGAGTTTCCATCAGTTTAACTATTCAAATTGTTGCCATTTCATTACTTCGCATGTGAAGCTTCCCTTTTTCTTGACTTCATTTCACATGCAACGATATCATTGCCGCGCAACAGGACGGCCCGATTGGGCATTGAAACGGATGGAATCATGAACAAGCACAGCCCTTCGCGCGATATGAATCGCGCGGTGTCAGCCGTTGGCACCGAAACCCATTATATGCCCGGTTGGGCGAATGATTTCGAAACCGAGGCTCTGCCCGGCGCGCTGCCGCAAGGCATGAACAGCCCGCAGAAATGCGAATATGGCCTGTATGGCGAGCAGCTGTCTGGCACCGCCTTCACCGCCAACCCGCCCGAGCGCACATGGTGTTACCGCATCCGTCCGTCGGTGAAGCACTCGGCGCGTTATACCAAGATCGACGTGCCGTACTGGAAGTCCGCGCCCTGCGTGGATCCGGATGTGATCTCGCTGGGCCAGTACCGTTGGGATCCCGTGCCCACTGCTGAAGGTCTGAACTGGGTCACTGGCATGCGCACCATGACTACGGCTGGGGATGTGAACACCCAAGTCGGCATGGCAACCCACGTCTATCTGGTCACCGAGTCGATGGTGGACGACTATTTCTTCTCGGCTGACAGCGAGCTTTTGGTCGTGCCGCAGGAAGGTAAGCTGCGTTTCTATACAGAACTCGGCATCATCGACCTTGCCCCGCAAGAGATCGGCATCATCCCACGCGGTTTGGTGTACCGGGTGGAACTTCTGGAAGGCCCGGCACGCGGTTTTGTTTGCGAGAACTACGGTCAGAAATTCGAGCTTCCGGGCCGCGGTCCGATCGGTGCGAACTGCATGGCCAACCCGCGTGACTTCAAAGCCCCTGTTGCGGCGTATGAAGACCGCGAAGTGCCGTCGACCATCACCATCAAGTGGTGTGGTCAGTTCCACAAAACGGAAATCGGCCAGTCGCCGCTGGACGTCGTCGCATGGCACGGCAACTACGCGCCTTACAAGTATGACCTGACCACCTATTGCCCGGTTGGCGCGATTCTGTTTGATCACCCGGACCCCTCGATCTTCACCGTGCTGACGGCGCCCTCGGGCCAGCCCGGCACCGCGAATATCGACTTCGTTCTGTTCCGCGAGCGCTGGATGGTGGCCGAGAACACCTTCCGTCCGCCGTGGTATCACAAGAACATTATGTCCGAGCTGATGGGCAACATTTACGGTCAGTATGACGCCAAGCCGCAGGGCTTTGTTCCCGGTGGTGTGTCTTTGCACAACATGATGCTGCCGCACGGGCCGGACCGCGATGCGTTCGAGGGTGCCTCGAACTCGAACCTCGGCCCTGAAAAGCTGGATAACACCATGTCCTTCATGTTCGAGACCCGCTTCCCGCAGCACCTGACAGCCTTCGCGGCCAATGAAGCGCCGCTTCAGGACGAATATATCGACTGCTGGGAAAGCCTTGAGAAGAAGTTCGACGGGACGCCGGGTAAGAAGTGATGACGCTTTACGGATACTGGCGGTCCACTGCGGCCTATCGCGTGCGCATTGCGCTGAACCTGAAGGGGATCAGTGCAGAGCATGTGTCTGTCCATCTTGTAAAAGATGGCGGGCAACAGCATGCGGAAGATTACGTGGCCAAGAACCCGACCCATCTGGTGCCCTCGCTGGAACTGGAGGACGGGACCGTTCTGACCCAGTCGCTGGCGATCATCGACTATCTTGAGGCCGTGCAGCCAGAGCCTGCTCTTCTGCCTGCCGATCCGGTCGCCCGCGCCAAGGTTCTGGCCGCCGCCCATGTCATCGCGATGGACATTCATCCGGTGAACAACCTGCGCGTGGCCAAGCATCTGGGCGATACGTTCGGCGCGGATGCCGAGGCCAAGCGCCAATGGATGGTCCACTGGATGGACACGGGCTTTGCCGCCCTTGAGCAGATGGTCGACAAGGGCACCAAGTTTGCCTTTGGCGAAACGCCGACACTGGCAGACATCTGCCTTGTCGCACAGTACTATAACGCACGGCGCTGGGGGGTGGATCTGTCCGCCTATCCGCGTCTGACCGAAATCGAAGAAACCTGTCTGGCCCTGCCCGCCTTCGCCGATGCGCGACCCGAGGCACAGCCGGATGCCGAGTGAGGATCACATGAGCCAACTGAAAAAGTCATGGGTGGACAGCGCGAACTCCGCCGAGACCCCCTTTCCGCTGAACAACCTGCCTTACGGCGTGTTCTCGACCGCTGACACCGAGCCGCGTTGTGGTGTGGCCATCGGGGATATGATCCTTGATGTGCAGGCCGCTGAAGAAGCTGGCCTGATTGAGATCGGTGATGAACCCGTCTTTGATGTCCCGTTCTGGAACGAGCTGATGGAACTGGGCTCGGACGCTTGGGCCGCTCTGCGCGCTCGTCTTGGACAGCTGCTGGGCGAAGGCTCGACCGAGCGTGACGCCGTTGAGCCTCTGCTGGTTGCACAAGCCGACGCGGAACTGCACATGCCGTTCCTTGTGTCCGAATACACCGACTTCTACGCCGGTCGTCAGCACGCCGCGAACATGGGCGCGATCCTGCGTGGTTCGCCCGATCTGCCGGCTAACTGGCTGCACATTCCGATCGGCTATAACGGTCGTGCGTCGTCCGTCGTGATCTCGGGCACCCCGATCCACCGCCCGAACGGTCAGCGCAAAGCCCCCGACGCCGAGATGCCCAGCTTTGGCCCCTCGATGCGCCTGGATATCGAGCTGGAAATGGGTGCCATCGTTGGCAAACCGTCCGCGTTCGGCCAACCGATCACCGTGGACGAGGCTGACGACATGATCTTTGGCTATGTGCTGCTGAACGACTGGTCCGCGCGCGACATCCAAGGTTGGGAATACCAGCCGCTCGGCCCGTTCCAGGGCAAGGCGTTTGGCACCTCGATCAGCCCGTGGATCGTGACCGCCGCCGCGCTGGAAGAGTTCCGCGCCCCGACGCCCGAGCGCGAGAAAGAGCTGCTGCCTTACCTAGATGGTTCCAAGGACGGCCTTTATGACATCGAACTTCAGGTGCTGATGCAGCCTGAAGGTGGCGCCAATGCCAGCGTCGTTGGCGAAACCAACTACACCCGCATGTATTACTCGGCTGCTGAACAGCTGTGCCACCACGCGATTGGCGGTTGCGCGATGAATGTGGGCGACCTGCTGGGCTCGGGCACGATCTCGGGTCCGACCAAGACCGAATACGGCTCGTTGATGGAAATGAGCTGGGCGGGCCGCGAGCCCTTCACGCTCGACACCGGCGAAACCCGCACCTTCATTGAGGACGGCGACACCCTGACCCTGCGCGGTGCTGCTAAGGGTGACGGTTTCCAGATCGGCTTTGGCGATTGCGTTGGGCAGATCCTGCCCGCCGTCAACTGGCCGAAGTAAATGACTGGTTGGGCATCATCCCCCTGCGCTTTGCCATTCGAGGATCGCCTCGGATGGCGCCAGCAGCATGATGATGTTCAAGGCCAGTCCATCGCGGATCAGGAAGGTGGTCAGCACTTCAAAGCCCACGATGATCAGGATGCTGATCCAGACGGGCAGGCGAAGTGCCAGCCAGAAGCCAAGGAACATGGCCGCGAGGTCTGCGGCCGAGTTCACTACGCTGTCGCCCCAGTATTCGCCGGACACGGTGAATTCGCGATAGCGGTTGATGACGGCTTCGGTGTTTTCGGCCACCTCCCACGCGCCTTCGACGATGGTGGAGACCAACAGCCGCCAGCCAAGCGCGAAGCGGCGCATCAGAAGGAAGGTCGCGCCATAAAACAGGAAGCCGTGGATCAGGTGGCTGGGGGAATACCAGTCCAGCAAATGCTGCGACCCCTGACCGCTGTCATCGCCTGCATACCACAGCAAGGTGTACCCGCAGGGGCATGAGAAATTACGACCCATCGCCAACAGCGTGACAAGCGTGGCGATGGACACAAACAGAACGCCCCAATAGGGCAGAAATCGACGATCAAACATGCGCTTAGGGAATCACTATCCCGCGCCCGTGTCTAGTAAGGTGAACATGACCCAGTACGTTGGATACATCGCTACAAGCCTTGATGGCTACATCGCCACACCGGACGGTGGCGTGGAATGGCTTGATCCGTTCAATGAAGCCGTTGCGGCCGGTGGTGGCGACGGTGGCTATGGTGACTTCATCGCGGATGTGGATGCGTTGATCACTGGACGAGAAACCCATGAACAGGTGCTTGGTTGGGGCTGGCCCTACGAGGATCGCGCCAGCTATGTCCTGACCCATCAGGCGGACTATACAGCCGATCACGTCACCGCTGCTGGAGACATCCAGACCCTTCGCAAAGCCATCGAAAAGGCCGGGCACAAGAAGGTCTGGGTCATGGGCGGCGGCGCAACCCAGCGCGCCGCGCTTGACGCGGGCATGTTTGACACCCTGCGCGTCTTCGTGATGCCGACCATTCTTGGCGGCGGGCGGAAGCTGTTCACGGACGGACCACAACACAACCTCACATTTGTCTCCAGCCAATCTCATGGCGGTGGCATGCTTCAAATCGACTATCGCATAAAGGACTAACCCCATGGCAAAGGCATTCGCGTCGCAAGGCGACATGACCGAAAAGAAAATCACCTTCGACCAGATCGGCGAGGGGCTTTATGCCTTCACCGCCGAGGGCGACCCGAACTCGGGCGTGATCATTGGCGACGACAGCGTTATGATCGTTGAAGCTCAGGCGACCCCGCGTCTGGCCAACAAAGTGATCGAATGCGTGCGCTCGGTGACCGATAAGCCGATCAGCCACGTGGTTCTGACCCACTATCACGCCGTGCGCGTGCTGGGCGCGTCGGCCTATGGCGCAGATCAGATCATCATGGGCGACCAGGCCCGTGCGATGGTTGTAGAACGCGGTCAGGAAGACTGGGACAGCGAATTCCAGCGCTTCCCGCGTCTGTTCGAAGGCCACGAATCGATCCCCGGCCTGACCTATCCGACCACCACATTCTCGGACGATATGACCGTCTATCTGGGCAACCGTCGCATCGACCTGATGCATCTGGGTCGCGCCCACACGTCGGGCGACATCGTGATCCACGTGCCGGACCAGAACGTCATGTTCACCGGCGACATCGTGGAAGATCACTCGGCCTGCTATTGCGGCGACGGTCACTTCTCGGATTGGGGTGATACGCTGGACAACATCGCGTCGTTCGACGTGGACGCGATCGCGCCCGGTCGTGGCGGAGCCCTGATCGGCAAAGAAGCCGTTGAACGCGCCATCGAAAGCACCCGTGACTTCGTTTACAGCACCTACGCCCCGGCCGCCAAAGTGGCTGCACGTGGTGGTTCGTTGAAAGAAGCATGGGACGCCGTCCGCGCCGAATGTGACCCGAAATTCGCAGACTATGCCATCTACGAGCACTGCCTGCCGTTCAACGTCGCCCGCGCATATGACGAAGCGCGCGGCATCGACACCCCTCGTATCTGGACCGCTCAGCGCGATCTGGACATGTGGGCCGCCCTGCAGGGCTAAGACCTTCGGGGTTCGGCCATGAGGGCCGGACCCCACACGAAACGCGCGCAGCCGGAGGAGAACCCGATGTTCGACGATAGATACACGCTTGCGTACAAGCGCTATCCCTACAAGAAATCTGCCGATCAGGATGCGGCGTCGCCCGTGCGCCATCCGGTCGTGGTGATGGGTGGAGGACCCATCGGCGTAGCGACCGCGCTGGACCTTGGTCGCCAAGGTATTCCAACGCTGGTTCTGGACGACCACGAAGGCGTCGGCATGGGCTCGCGCGCGATTTGTTTCGCCAAGCGCTGCCTTGAAGTTGCAGGCCGCTATGGCTGCGGCAAGCCGATGGTCGACAAAGGCGTCGTGTGGAACATCGGTAAGGTGTTCAACAAGGACGATCAGGTCTTTGAATTTAACCTTCTGCCCGAAGAAGGCCACGAATACCCTGCCTTCATCAACATGCAGCAGCCCTATTACGAAAGCTTCCAGCTGGACCGCTTTGAAGAGCTGCAGAAGGAAGGCGCTCCAATTGAAATCCGCGGCAAGAACCGCATCGATAACGTCGAAGTTCATGACGACTATGTCACGCTTGAGATCATGACACCGGACGGCCCCTATACGCTGGAAGCTGAATGGCTGATCGGCTGTGACGGTGCCGCGTCGCCCTTGCGCACGATGCTGGATCTGGACTTCACCGGGAAGGTCTTCCAAGACAGCTTCCTGATCGCCGACATCAAGATGAAGAACGACGATTTCCCGACCGAGCGTTGGTTCTGGTTTGAACCGACCCACGGTGGCGGCGCGTCGACCCTTCTGCACAAGCAGCCCGATGATGTCTGGCGCGTTGACTTCCAGATCGGCTGGGACGTCGACCGTAAGGAAGAGATGAAAGAGGAAAACATCCGCCGTCGTCTGGACGCCTTCCTTGGTGAGGGTGTGGAATATGACATGGTCTGGTCCTCTATTTACACCTTCCAGTGCAAACGCATGGACAGCTTCCGCCATGGTCGCATCTTCTTTGCCGGTGACGCCGCGCACCAAGTGTCGCCCTTCGGCGCACGCGGTGCGAACTCGGGCATGCAGGACGTGGACAACCTGGGTTGGAAACTGGGCATGGTCATGCGCGGTGAAGCGCCTGAAAGCCTGTTGGACAGCTATAATGACGAACGGATCCATGGTGCGGATGAGAACATCATGAACTCGACTCGCTCGACTGATTTCATCACTCCGAAATCGGAAATGAGCCGTGTCCTGCGTGATGCCGTTCTGGACCTGTCCGAGAAGCACGAGTTTGCACGCCCGATGGTGAACTCGGGTCGTTTGTCGGTGCCTTGCACCTATGATGGCTCGCCGCTGAATTCGTCCGATGCGTTGGACGGCCCCGCCCGTGCGCGCCCCGGTTCGGTTTGCCCGGATGCGCCGCTTGGCGATGACTTCCTGCTGAACAAGCTGGGCGACAAGTTCATCCTGCTGACCATCGACGCCGACGCCCCCGATATGATCGAGGAAGCCGGCATTCAGGTCGAACGTTTGGCCCTGTCGACCGCTGACGACAAGACCGGCGCCTTGCGTGAACGCTATCTGGGTGACAATGACAAAGCCGTCTATCTGATCCGCCCGGATCAGCACGTGGCCGCCCGTCGCCCCAGCTTTGATGAAAACCAGATCCGCGCCGCAATCCGTCGCGCCATCGGTAAGGAGTAAGCCCCATGACTGATCTGATCCTGACCCCGAACATCGACGGTGTGGATGATTTCTATGCCGAGCTTCTGGCCGCACATGAAGGTCTGTCGAAAGAAGACAGCGACGCGCTGAACGCACGCCTTGTGCTGGTTTTGGCCAACCATGTTGGTGATCGCGAAGTGCTGAGCCAAGCGTTGAAAGCTGCTGAGAAGTAAGACTGAACTTACAGTCGTTAGAAACAAAAGGGCCCGCGCTGAACTGCGCGGGCCCTTCTATTTTGGAGTTGCGTCAACTTCAGCTGGGGTCAGCGGTCGTGCGCAGATACGGCAGCTTGATGTCAACTTCACCAAACTTGGCTTTCGCCTCGTCATCGCTTAGCGACAGGGCAACGATCACGTCCTGACCCTTGACCCAGTTCGCCGGGGTGGCGATGGGCGTGTTGAACGTGGCTTGCAGGCCGTCCAGCGCACGCAGGACTTCGGCAAAGTTGCGGCCCACCGACATCGGATAGGTCATGATCAACTGCACCTTCTTGTCGGGCGAGATGATGAAGACCGAACGGACTGATGCTGAATCGGCGGCGGTGCGTCCATCGGGCAGGTAGGCTTCGGCGGGCAGCATATCGAACAGCTTCGACACGGCCAGGTCTTCGTCCGCAATGATCGGGAAGCCAGCTTTCGCGCCGGAATAACCCTCGATGTCGGATTTCCACGACACGTGCTCTTCTGCGCTGTCGACCGACAAGCCTATCACTTTGGTGCCACGCTTCGCCCATTCATCGGCAAGTTGCGCGACGGCACCAAATTCGGTCGTGCAAACGGGTGTATAGTCTTTTGGGTGCGAGAAAAGGATGGCCCAGCTGTCGCCAATCCAGTCATGGAAGCTGATCGTACCTTGATCCGTTTCAGCGGTGAAGTTCGGCACGATATCGTTAATGCGCAGTCCCATTTGGTGCTCTCCTATGAGTTATAAATCTGTTCACTGAGCAGGTAAGAATCTTGGCCCAGAATGAAAGTCCTGTGCGACAGTTTGTTCCAACTTGATTTCCTCTGAATAATTTGATCAAATTACAATTCCACGGGTTGCGCTACCAGCGCCACGGTGCCACAGTGCCCGCAAACCCGTCCAAGGAGTCAGGAATATGATCGAGAAACGCGACTTTTATATCAACGGCAAATGGGTCGCCCCGGCTGCCGCTAACGATTGCAATGTGATTGACCCCTCGACCGAAGAGGTATGTGCGGTCATTTCGCTTGGTGATCAGGCCGACACTGATGCCGCCGTTGCTGCCGCCAAGGAAGCCTTCAAGACTTGGGGCTTTTCCTCCAAGGCCGAGCGTCTGGAACTGATCGAGAGCATTTTCGAGATCTACAACCGCCGTGCCGAAGATCTGGCCCAAGCCATGAGCCTTGAAATGGGCGCGCCGATTGACCTGTCGCGTAGCTCGCAGGTGGGTGCAGGCAGCTGGCACATCAAGAATTTCATCCGTGCCTTCAAGGATTTCGAATTCGACAAGATGCTGAGCGATCGTGCGCCCAATGACCGTCTGCTGTACGAACCCGTTGGCGTGACCGCTCTGATCACCCCTTGGAACTGGCCGATGAACCAAGTGACACTGAAAGTTGTAGCAGCGGCTGCCGCTGGCTGTACCATGGTTCTGAAACCGTCCGAGGTCGCACCGCTGTCTTCAATCGTCTGGTCCGAAATCATGGACGAAGCTGGCACACCCGCTGGTGTCTATAACATGGTCAACGGTGACGGCGTGGGCGTTGGCAGCCAGCTGACGTCACACCCCGATGTGGACATGGTCAGCTTCACCGGCTCGACCCGTGCAGGCATCGCCATCTCGAAAGCGGCCGCCGACACGATCAAGCGCGTGGCGCTGGAGCTGGGCGGCAAGGGTGCAAACATCCTGTTTGAAGATGCGGACGAGAAAGCTGTAAAGCGTGGCGTCCTGCACATGATGCAGAACACCGGCCAAAGCTGTAACGCACCCTCGCGTATGCTGGTCCAAAGCTCGATCTATGATCGCGTGGTGGAAGAAGCTGCCGAAGTGGCTGGCAAAGTGCAGGTTGGCCCCGCATCCGAGGAAGGCCGCCACGTCGGTCCCGTTGTGAACGAACTTCAGTGGAACAAGATCCAAGATCTGATCCAGAAGGGCATCGACGAAGGCGCACGCCTTGTGGCGGGTGGCACCGGGCGCCCTGACGGCCTGAATAAAGGCTATTACGTGAAGCCCACCGTCTTTGCCGACGTGACCAATGACATGACCATCGGACGCGAGGAAATCTTCGGACCGGTTCTGTCGATCATGAAGTTCGACACCGAGGAAGAAGCCGTCGAGATCGCCAATGACACTGTCTATGGCCTGACCAACTACATCCAGACCCAAGACGGCGCCCGCGCCAACCGTGTAGCCCGCCAGATGCGGTCAGGCATGGTCGAGATGAACGGCACGTCGCGTGCTGCTGGGTCGCCTTTCGGTGGCTATAAGCAGTCGGGTAACGGTCGCGAAGGTGGCATTATGGGGATCGAGGACTTCCTTGAGGTCAAAGCCGTATCGGGCTGGTCGAACGACTGATCCGAACCACGGACTGAACACATACACCCCCGGCTTGTCCGGGGGTGTTTTTTTGCCCAAGTGGTTTGATTTCAATCATGGCTCGCGCCGCCGCCACGTGGCTGTTACATCCATGGTATGAACACGAAACTCGTGATGTAACGCAGGAAGGGGCACATGACCGATACGCTTGGAAAGCTGTTCGGCTATTTGGGCGGCACTGCCCGTGACCTTGCCCCGATCCTTCTGATCGTGGGCTTCTTCCAGCTTGTTGTGTTGCAGCAACCCATCGACAATCTGGGACAGTTCGCGCTGGGGTTTCTATTTGTCCTACTGGGCCTGACGGTGTTTATCCGCGGCCTCGATATGGCGCTGTTTCCACTGGGCGAGGCGCTGGCGAATGCGCTGGCCTTGCGCGGCTCACTTCCCTTGCTTGTCCTGTTTGCCTTCAGCCTTGGCTTTGGCACTACCGTTGCCGAACCCGCCCTGATCGCCGTTGGGGCCGAGGCCGCGACCGTCATGTCCGAGGCGGGCGTGATTGGCCAAAGCGAGGCCGAGCTGAAATTCATGGCGACCGCCCTGCGCTATACCGTGGCTGCGTCCGTCGGCGCGTCTTTGGTCTTGGGCGTCTTCCGCATCCTGATGGGCTGGCCGATCCAATGGTTGATCATCGGAGGCTACATCATGGTGGTCGCCCTGACCCCCATCGCACCGCGCGAGATCATCGGCATCGCCTATGACAGCGGGGGCGTCACGACCTCTACCATAACTGTACCTCTAGTGACGGCGCTGGGCGTTGGTCTGGCCTCGGTCATCAAGGGGCGTAACCCGATGATCGACGGGTTCGGGTTGATCGCCTTTGCGTCCCTGATGCCGATCATCTTCGTGCTGCTGTTCGGATTGGTGGTGGCGACATGATCACGATCCTGACTGACCTTCTGTGGACCTTCCTGAGCGTCGTGCGCGACGTGCTGCCCATCGCGGCGGTGCTTCTGCTGTTCCAGCTTGTGATCCTGCGCAAACCCATTCCCCACCCCAAGAAGGTGGCGGTGGGCATGTTCTATGTGCTGTTGGGACTAGCGCTTTTCCTGTCGGGGCTGGAAATTGCCCTGTTCCCTCTGGGCCGGGAAATGGCCGCCCAGCTGACCGATCCCGCCTTCCTTGGGATCGAGCCCGGCGCGGCGGTCGAATGGCTGGATTACTACTGGGTCTATATCTTTGCCTTCGCTATTGGCTTTGCCACGACCATCGCAGAGCCGTCCCTGATCGCTGTCGCTCTGAAAGCGCAAGAAGCATCAGGGGGCGGGGTGAAAGCCAACGGGCTGCGTATCGCCGTTGCATTTGGGGTGGCGATCAGCCTTGCGGTAGGGACGTTCCGCATCGTGACGGGCACGCCGCTTTATCAATATATGATCGTGGGCTATGTGATCGTCGTGATCCAGACCCTCATGGCCCCACGCATGATCATTCCGCTGGCCTATGACAGCGGCGGGGTGACGACCTCGACCGTAACTGTACCTCTGGTGGCGGCCCTTGGGTTGGGCCTTGCCAGCACCGTACCGGGGCGCAGTCCCCTTCTGGACGGGTTCGGCCTGATCGCTCTGGCCAGCCTATTTCCCATGATTACCGTGATGGGCTATGCCCAAATCAGCAACTGGCTGTCGCGCCGCAAGGCAGACAATGACAGCCAAGGAGAGAACCATGAAGTTTAAACTGATCATTGTGATGACACAGGATGAACTGACGGACACCGCCATCGAGGCCGCCCGCGAAAAGGGCGCAACCGGGTGTACCGTCATCACCTCGGCGCGGGGCGAAGGGCTGACGCCTGCCAAGACCTTCTTTGGCCTGACCGTGGGTGGTCAGCGCGATGTGATCCTGTTTCTGGTCGAAGAACACCATAGCCGCCTGATCCTTGAAAGCATCGGCGCGGCCTGTCGATTTGACGAAGATCCCGGCACCGGGGTCGCCTTCCAACTGGATATCGAAGACGCAATCGGCTTGTCCGGTCAGATTGCGTCGATCCAAGAGGAAATCAGCAAGGAGGACTTGTGATGGAAGACAACACGATGAAAGTTCGCGACGTGATGCAAGACACGATCTATATGATCAGCGGTTTGGCGACTGTTCGTGATGCGGTCAACGAAATGGGCGCGAAAGGGGTCACCGCTCTGGTGATCGAACGCCGTCACGAGGATGATGAATACGGCATCATCTCGATCGACATGATTGCCGAGCGGGCGATTGCGCTGAACAAGTCCTTGGACCGCACCAATGTCTACGAGGTGATGGATAAACCTGCTTTGACTGTCGCCGATCACATGGCCGTCAAATATGCCGTGCGTCTTCTGTCACGGCTGGATCATCGCCGCGCTTTGGTGATCGAAGACGGTACCGCCTGCGGGCTGGTCACCTTGCGCGACATGGTGCTGAGCTATGCCATCGAGCCTAAGGACTAGCGCTACAGTCTTTGGGTAGCCCCTGGATCCTGAGAAGCCCCAGAAATGAAAATGGCCGGCGTATTCGCCGGCCATTTCTGTATCTCACTTAAGCTGTATCGGCTTAGTTCGAATTCATACGGTCGTTATGTTCACGCAGTGTGTCCGAGATAATGGCGTACCATTCACCCGATTCACGCATCTCGTTTAGACCTTTGTTCATCATCGCGACGTACTGACGTCCAAACGGGTTGGTGCGGTGCACAAGGAACGCAAGCGACGACAGGGTCGAAACGAACGGGTTTTCAACCAGATCGTTCTGGGTCAGACCCATTTCGCTCATCGTGTCAGCTGCCAGCTGAACTTCGAACGAAGCGGCGTCGGCAGTGCCGTTCAGAACGGCGTCTAGACATTCACGTGCGGATTTGGGGCGAACTACTGTCACGTTGGATTCGTTCAGTCCCTGTTCCTCAAGGTCGATCATGCTCCAACCATCCATACGGCAGACCGTTGCACCTTCGAATTCCGCGAAAGTGGTCGCATTGACGAACGCACTTTCTGGCAAGGTGTAGAAGCCACGAACCGTGTCATAGACGGGTACGGTTGCGTAGAACTGTGTGCAGCGCGTGGTTGTCTCTTCCGACCACTCGTACGAACGGTTGGTACAGTCAGGCATCGTCCATGCAACCGACACGTCAAATGCGCCAAGCGGCAGTAGCGTGCTGAGGTGTGCACCCCAGTCATCCACAAAGCTAACCGAGTAATCGCGCGAGTTACCGGCACGATGAAGGCTGGTGGTGGCAATACGCGTCATGAAACCGCCGCCATTCAGCGATTCATCAGTGAAGGGCGCCCAGCCGTTGCCGGTAACCAGACGGATCGGGGGTTCATAAGCGTTAGACCGGCGGGTGTTCTCGAAACGGCTTTCCTCGGCCGCGATCACTTCCTGTGCCGAACGACCGTCGGGCAGGCTGCCATCCTCACAGGGCAGGGCCAGAACAAGACCCGCCTCGAGCGCGTTGGGGTTGCTTACGATGTTGCGGTTCGCGTTGAAGATCTGCTGATAGTTCGACGTGCCATAGGCCACGATCGCAATGGTTGCCAGCGTGTCGCCATCCGACACGGTATAATTTGTACAGGCCTGCTGGGCGCTTGCAGCCCCCGCAGAAAGCGCAAGCGCAGCGGTTGTCGCAATCGCCAGCTTCTTCGCAGTGAATTTGAACATTTCCTATCCTCCAGATTTCATCGTGGCCGGGACGGGCCTTAGCTGTTTTCCATTTGATGACGCAGGGCGGTCGAGACGATGTCGCGCCATTCGCCAGATTGTTGCATGATGTCCAGACCCCGGTTCAGGATCTCAAGAACGGCTTCGCCGTCCGGGTTGTTTACGTGGGTCATCACGTTCAGGCCTTTGATTGCGGCCAAGTTGGGGTTCTCGATAATTTCGTCCCCGTAGCCCAAGCGACTGATGGCTTCGACCGCCAGGTGGGCCTCGATCGCGACAATGTCGACTGTGCCGTTGGCAACGGCGTCGAAACAGGTGTCAGGCTCGATCGGCCGGAACAGAGTGATGGCCGGTTCATACAGGCCAACAGCGTCCATATGGGTTAGCGACCAGCCTTCGGGGCGGCAAATCGTGGCGCCCGCAAAGTCTGCATGGCTCATCGCTTCTTCATAGCCTGATCCGTTCCGCGCGAAATAGGTATCCACCACCTCGTAGAAGGGGTTCGAGAAGTTATAGGTCTCGCAGCGGTTGCGGTCGCTTTCCGACAGTGCCTCGGCTTCTTCGCAATGAGGTCGTGACCACGGGAACGTTCCGTCGAAGGCCAGGGTCGGCATCAGCAAATCCAGATGCGAGCTCCAGTCGTTCACGAATTGAATTTTATATGCCTGCTCGGGTGCGGCGCGCAGAAATGCGGTTTCCACCAGCTTTGTATAAAGCCCGCGATTGGGCAGGGCTTCGTCGGTGAAGGGGGCATAGTTGCCACCAGTGATCAGCAGGATCTGACGTTCGTCCACCGGCGAGGTGCCGGGTTTGGCCGCGCTGCGGATCAGGGCAGCACCCTCGGCGCGGGCAGCTTCGATGGCGGCGGCGGCATCGGCATTCGCCGCGGCCACTGCTTCGGCGCTGGCTTTCCGGGCTTCCGCGATGGCGGCTTCGGCGCGAGCTTCGGCTGCGGCAATCAGTTCTGCCGACATCTCGCGTGCCATTTTCTCGGCTTCAGACGTAGCCACCGTGATTTGTTCGGTCGCTGCCGTAGGACAAGGGATCGACAGTGTCATGCCAAGGCGAATGATGTTCGGGTCCTTGCCGATCGCTTCCTTATTCGCGTTGTAAATTGTCCGGAAATCCGCGCTGCCAAACACGCGCAGCGAGATCTCGCGCAGGCTGTCGCCGCGCTTGACCACATAGTCCGAGCAAGCCTCTTGGGCGAAAGCGGAACCTGTCATTGCAGTTACGGCCAGACTGGATGCGAAGAAGAGGTTTCTCATGTTTCCTGGGGTTCCTTGGTTGGAGGAGTGGTTTCAGACATTCAGGGGTTTGATCACAGCAATCGTGATGTTGTCCTGATCGGGGTCAGCCTTGGCCCGAAGCGCTTGCACAAGCGCGACGGCAAGGTCACGAGCGGGCTGGTCTTTGTAAGCGTTGGCAAGGGTCTGAATCTGGTCGTCGTCCAGATATTGGAGCCCGTCACTGGCCGCCAAAAGCACATCACCCTTGGCCAGCTCGACCGACGCTTGCGGGCAGTCTAGCTTGGGCACCTGTGCGCCCATGATGACAGAGGTCAGCTGATTGCGATCTGGATGGGCGCGGGCTGCTTCCTCGGTCAACGTGCCATCGGAAACCTGAGCGTCGATCATTGGAGCCATCGAGTGGTCTTCGTTAATCCGCATCATGAACCCGTTGCGGCACAGATAGAGCGGCGAATCCCCGACAGATACCCAGTTCAGCCACTTGCCGCGCAGAAGCACTCCCAATAGGGTTGATCCCATCCGAAGGTCAGAGCCGTGCTCTTCCAAATAGTTGGCAACGGCGTTATTGGCGCGCAACGCAATCTGCGTCAGGCACGCAGTGACCTGATCAGCCTTGCAGTTCCCATTTTTCAGAAACCCGTCCAGCTCTGTCTGCCATGTGGTTTTCACAAGTTCCGAGGCAACGTCCCCGGCATCATGCCCGCCCATGCCGTCGGCCACAACGACATACCCTGTATCCAAGGCATCAAAGAAGCGCGCCGCGATGGCGTCTTCCTGCGTGTCCCGCTTGCCTTGATCGGCCACAAGGGCGATGTCATATGCCGGGTTGGCCAACATGGTTAGCTGTCCTGCCAGTCAAAACGGTCGTCGCAGAATGCGACGAAGCGCAAGTTCGTATCGCTGATACGGATCATGTCGCCGTTCGATAGGGGAACGGTGCTGAGAACCGGGCCACCGTTCAGGCGCACCAAATTGGCTTTGCCGCCGTGTCCCAGATAGCAGGTGCGATCTTCCGCGTTATAGGCAACCACCGCGTGACCTGCGCGCGAAATGCCGTTGTCACCAAAGTCCAGCTGAACTGCCTGATCATCATTGCGGCCAATTTGGGCCAGACCTTCGATCAGCGGGAAGCTAGTGCCGCGCCCCGGTCCTTCGGTGATGACCAGCCAGCCAACAGGAAAGCTGGCCTGTGCCACCATCGGTTTCGAGATCGGATCAGCTTCCATGCTGTCCTGCACATGCGCGTCGGGGCGCTCGAAGCCTAGGAACGTGGTCTTCACACGTTCGCTACGGTCCGCGTCGGGCGCAGCGGCTGCGACCTCGGGGGTAGGGGCTTCTGCCAGCTCAGGCGCTTCGAGCGGCTCAATGCTTGCTGTTCTTCCGGGAAGGTCCTCGGCCAAGATCGTGTTCACAATCTCATCCGCATCCGTTTCCTCATCCCACGCGTTTTCGTCAGCAACCGGTAGCTCTTCGACCTCAAGCGACGCACTGCTTTCGACCGGCACTTCGTCGACCTGCGTGTCGGTTACAGCTGGCTCTTCGGTGCTCTCGTCCGCATCTGCATCCGCTTCAGTGGTCTGATTGCCACCAGCCAGAACCTGACGAAGGGCATGCAGATCGGCAATCGGCTCGTCGTCGGCATCGTCGTGCTCTTCGACGTGGGACTTGTCCTTATTCGCGTGTTTGGAGCTACCTTCAAGCAGCCGGCTGAGCGGGCTTTTGTATTTGAACATGGCAACTTCACCTTTCACTCTCTGACCGAGGTAATGACCCCGGCACATGACCGATCATTCCAACTGGGCAGACCGCCCAGGCAGAGTTTGATGTGGATACTCGGTTACTTGCTATACACTGCGGCGGGTCCAACATCCGCCGGGCCGTTCTGGCCCCCAGAGAACACATTCTGGCAGTCAGTTTGATGGATGGAGTCAGGATCCCCCGGCAAGATGCATGGTGACCTGAACCTCGTCGCTGTTACGTAAGACGGTCAGGCGTGCTTGGGACACACCATCAGAGACGAGGGTTTCAAGAATACGATCAATACTTTCAGCCGCATCGACAGGCTGGCCGGTTGTGGCTTCGGACAACAGTATGTCGCCTACACGTAAGCCGCCGATATGTTCATCAGGAACGCGAGTAACACGAACGGCCCAGTTTCCGTTATCTGGTTTGCGCGCGGTCAGACCAATGCCGTTTTCAAGTCCAAAGATCCGCACTGCGGGCAGGGCCAACAGACCGTTCAACGGGCGGGCGCTTCCGTTCGGGCGATAGCGTGCACCGGCGCGAATATAGCCGTCCTGATCAACCTTCACGTTGTCCAGAATGCGGGCTGCAAAGCTGGCACTGTCGCTGACAGGGTGGCCATTGATGGTATAGATCACAGCCCCACGAGAGACCCAGTCACCGATGACCGACATATTGCGATTGGGATCAATGCCCGTGATCGCAACTGCGCTTCCGGTGGACAAGCGGCGCGTAGTGATGGCGAAGGGAATTTCCACATCCCAGTGCCCGAAGGCGACTTGTTGTTCCAACAGATCCTCGGCGGCCACAGGGGCCGGTGCGGGCGCTGCGGTGGTCTCGGGCTCGGCAGATACCGTTTCGCTGTCATCTGTGGTGGCTTCAGCAGGTGCCACTGGGACAACTTCTACTTCGGCCTCTGCCGCCAATTCTTCAGTAGGCGCGGCCACGGCGACGGGCTCGGAATCTGCTTCGCTTGCGGGTGCTGACGCAAAAGGCGCTGGTGTGACAGCTGCCAATTCGATCGTTTCACTGTCGTCAGAGCCGCTAAGTGCGAAGTATCCACCAGCTGCAAGCAGCAAAAGGGCAGCCACGCCGGCGATGGCTTTGCTGCCTCCACCCGAGCTGCTTTTGACAACCGTCACGGATGGAGCGCTTTCAGGCGTAGGTTGAGTAAGCCCTTCGGATTGAGCCGCTGTTGTTACGTCGTCATCGCTGGCCAAAAGGGCGGTGACGATGGCTTCAGCATTCTCTGATTTGGCCTTGGGTTCTTCCGGGCGCTCAAGGGCCACGATGACTGAACTGGGGCGATAGCCGAATTCTTCGAATACAACCGCTGGTCCGCGGAACATACGAAGCCATTCAAGCGCTGATTGCACGCGGCTAACGATGTGCACTTCCATCGCCTTGTCTAGCGCCTCAAGGAACCCATCGGGATAGCCTTCAAAGCGTCCGGCAAGCGGAACATAGGGGTCTTCGGTGCCTGCATTGAACGCATCCAGACGCGATTTCCCGTCGATGGGACGTTCGCCGCTGATAGCGTGGTACAGAGTCGCCGCAAGCACATACAGATCACTTGTGGTGTCCTGATCCGCGCCTCGGGCATAGAACTCATGCGGAGAATATCCGTCTTTGATCACCCGCAGCGTCAGTAACGCTGCCGAGCGGTTCGCGGCTTGTTCGCGCGCAGCCCCAAAGTCGATCAGGATCGGCTCGCCGTTCTCGTCGATCAGGATATTATCGGGTGAGATGTCGCGGTGTAGCATCCCGTTGTCATGGATGAATGACAGCGCAGATAGCATCTTCTCTGTGACCATGACGAAGAAGTCAGGGGTCACTGTGTTCCGTTTATCTTGAACATAATCAAGCAGATCACCGCCGTTGATCAGGTCCATCGCGATATAGGCGGTTTGGTTGTCTTCAAAAACCTGGTGCACGTTTACGATGTTCGGGTGCACCAGCCGCGCATGGTTGCGGGCTTCTTGAATGAACAGCCCGATGATAGACCGCAGATCCTCTGAGTATGCGGGATCTGCTGCCTCGACTTGGCTTCCCGCACGGCGGCACAATGCGCCGGGAAAGCATTCTTTGATGACGACATTTCGGTTGAGGCTGTCACGCGCCAGATAGGTGATGCCAAAGCCACCATTGTTCAGAAAACGAAGAATCTCGTATTGCCCGCGCAGCAGTTGTTCACCGGGCTGCAAGGCTGCAATCTGGGGATTGTCAATTTCCTGTCCCGAGGCCTGATTCTGGCTCATCTCGTTTTACCTGCGTCCTTCATTCTGGCAGAGAAATTCCCAACCTATGGCCAAATTTATCAAGGCGAATTCAACCACGGATGCCTCTGAAAGTTAGACTTAGGAATTTAGACCAAACTGTGGCGGCTACATGGCTTAGCTATGACTCGGAGAGACAAAATAGGTGGTGGAGCCGCTTTGTTGCTCAAACGAAGAAGATACACGTGTTGCCGCTTAAACCACGCGCGTTGAATCAGTCGTCGGAACGCAGTTCCCCAAGGCCGGTACTGCGCGGGAAACTAGGTGATTCTGCCTTCGGTTGATGCGATTCTGTGAATATGTCGGCGAAGTTCGCGTTCACGCATCCTCGGCCTGAGTGCCCGCCCAAGACAAGTTGTCACTGAGCTGGGTCAGGATGTTCAGAACAGTTTCCGAAGCCTTCGGGGTGTCTTCGAATTGCATCAAAGTCAGCAAGTCCGAGGCGTTCTCAAACTCGCCGACGATCCAGTCAGCCGAGGCGTCAATGCTGCGGCCCGGTTCCAGCCGCTCAGCAAACGCATCGACCAGTTCTTGGCACAAGCGCAGCAGCTCGGTGGGATCAAGATCGGGATTCTCGCGCAGATCAGAAATCAAAGCGCGCAGTCCAGATTTCCAATCCTCCAGAACAGGGTTTTTCAAATCGGTTGCGTCGATTTCATCTGCCGGTTCTGGGGTTGGGTCTGACACGGATGTCGTGGCTTCGGACGGCGATGGGTTTTCTGCTACACCCAAGGCGGCCAGCGCTGGGGTTAGCGTCGTCTCAAGATCCGTCTTGGCTTTTTCAAGGTCCCGCGTTCTGCGTGTTGCCGCCAGGTCCAGCACCCGTTGTGCCAGATACTCGCCACCACAGTCGGCCCAGAGTTCTAGATCCGGCTCGGGTTCGTGTGCCATCGCCTGCACGGCGACGGGCGTGCCGATGGGAACCACGGCCTGGAACAGGCCCGCGCTGTCGCTTTCCAGCTTGGACGCCAACTGTGGCAGAGTTTCCTGTACCGTCGCCAAATCCGTATGTGTCACGGCAAGCAAGCTGTTCTCCTGAAGCTCTTCCGAGACATGTGACCAAAGGAACCGTTCTGTTTCGCGCCAGGCGTTGGCGCCGTTCGTGCACCAGATTGCGCAATCGACGAACTTCAGAAGCTTCAGTGTTTGCTTATAGCTTTCATCCAAAGCGCCCGAGCCGGGAAGGTCGAACAGTACCAGTTCTTGTAGTGCTTCTGACGGCAAACCGATCGAGATGAAATCAGGTGCTTGCTCGGCCGCTGTTTCCAGATCGATCCCGTCGAGTGTGACCGGGGTCTTGTCCCACCATCCCACCGTGGTCTCGGGGTCGGCGGCGTATTTCATGATAACCAACGGCAGCTTCAAATGCTGCGGGCCCGTGGGCAAGATGTCGGTGCCAGCCAGCATGTTGGCCAGACTGGATTTCCCTGCCCCGAATTCGCCTGCGAAACCGATGGTGACGGCGCTGGTCAACTGGTCGATATGGCTTTGCGCCAGCGTCCGCATGGTATCCAGTGGCGCCGAGGTCGGCGCAGAGCTGGTCTTGGACAGGAAGGCTTTCAGCTGCTCAAGGACTGCATCTGTTTCCGGAAAGTAGATCACGTTGCCGCCTCGAGTCGCTGCTGTTCAGGTTCGCTTCTTTCTTCGAACAACTCTTCGAGCTCATTTGCAAGTCTCTTGGCGTTTTCCAATGCCGCATGTGCATCCGGACGCGATGCCGGCTGGGCCTTGTCGAGCTCTTCAAAACGGATTGCCAGAACCGCCAGATGATGGTTCATCACCGTGTCCAATCGCCCAGCCAAATCAGACTCGAAACGGTCAGCGAGATCGGATGCGATGGAGTGAAACTCGCGCGTGATCATCTGTTCGGCGCGGGTGACGACGGATTGCTTTTTCAGCAGACGCGCCAGCCATGACACACGCAGCTCGACCGTGATGCCACGGGACAGGGCGCTGGTGTCCGGGCGATACCAACGCAGCGCGCTGGCATCTACTTTCGGTGGGTTGCCGATGTCGTCGCCGCTACGGTCCGCCAGCACCGTATTTGACTGCATATCAAGCGCATAAAGCTTGTTCAGCATGCCTTGGCGCTGGTCATGGGCGGCGTCCAGAACCTGATTTCGCATGATTTGACGAAGCTCACCGAAGTCCAGTTCGGTTGCGCTGCTGGGATCCAGCAGTGGTGATACGCCATCGCGGCCCCGGACAACACCCGGCACCAACATCTGGACGGTGCTGTCAAGTTTCTGGCGTAGTTCTGCGACGCCTGCCTCTGCCTCGGTCGCCAACCGGTCTTTGGTTTCAAGCACCATCTGGCTTAGCTGCGATCGGGTCTCGTCTTCGACCTGTGCGAAATGGGCGTCGGCGGTGTCGTTGTCCACAACTTTCAGATGCACGCGGCGGCGTTCCAGTTCGCTTGCGGCAAAGTTTCGCAGATGCTGAGCGGCAATCTGAATGCGTTCCGTGCGCGGGCCGTCGGACACTTCGCGGATTACATGGCTGCGCAGATCGGGCAGGCCCGAGGCGATCATGGCCGCCAGCCTCAAGGCGCTTTCAGACGCTCCTTCGGGCTGGTTCTGTTTCAGGTAGGCAATACCTTCGAGGAAGCGTTGCAGTTTCTTTGGATGGGCCTTTAGCCACGCCAAAATCTGATTGTGATCAATACCCGTCGCGTCCCCGGTCAGCGCGTAATGCGCCCATTGAGCGCTGCCCATGATTACAGTCATCCGGGCACTGTCCAGCGCACGCTCAAGCCCGGCGCGTACATCGGCATGGACTTGGGCAGCGTCTTCGACGCCACGGTTCAGTTCGTCGACACGGTTGATGAAAACCACCATCTGTCCAAGCTCAAGCGCTTGCATCAGGCGAAACAGTTTAAGATCCGCTTGTGACAGCGCTTGATGAGCAGACAGGACAACAACAAAGAAATCTGCGTTGCGCAAATACTGATGCGAGATCTCTTCCCGGATCAGCAGTGGATCGTTGATGCCGGGCGTGTCGGTGACCGTCAGAGGGAAAGGAAACAGACCCTGTTCGAAATAGACCTCTGCCTTGCGGGTTAGATCGCTGTAATAGGGGGCCGTTTCAGTATCAGGATGATCTTCCTGATCCTTGGGGTCGGCGCCGGCACTGACATAGCGGGCCAGATCTTCATGCGTCAGCTCTTCCAGATCGTGGGATGTCCCCAACAGATCTTCATAGCGCGCACCAAGACGGGCTTTGGCCCGCGTCTTCATTGCTTCGATCTGTTCTTCGATGATCTTGCGTTTGTAGCCGTCTTCGGCATCTGGCAGCAGTTCGCGAATTTCGTCGCCTTCTGACAGAAGCGTCTGCCATTGAGCGTTGTCGAAGAAATGGAATTCGCCGCCTGTTGAGCGTCCGGACTGGTGCCCAAAATGCATGTCGGTCACAACCGTGGTCCAAGGGTTCACATCAGATGGCAGGAAGCTCGCCTGCCCTGTAAATCCGTTGATCAGGCGGGACTTTCCCGCCTTGATCTGGCCAACGAACGCAATGCCGGGTTTCAGCGCTTTCAGGTCCGTCAGGATGTGCGAAATGAACGGCTGCGCTTCGTCGCTGGCCGTTTGCACCATCTGTTCGGCAATCCGAATTAGTTCCTTTCGATGGACCTCATCCATTAGTTGATTTCCAACTCATTATTCAAAAGCATTTGCTGACCCGGAGACCAACATTCGTACCGGGCTTTGACAGCATTCAGCTAAAATTTTCTTGCGCCGTCAATGATTTCCATAATTGAACGACAGAACCCAACCTACGCGTGTGGTGTGCGGTCATCGAGGTCGCTTCAGTATCACGACAAATGGTCAAACTTGGCATGTCCTGGTCTTGCGCACGCAGTATGACCAACTGGGGACCCGAATCTTGACCGTCGCTGTCGGCCTCCCATGCGGACAGGTCATCCATCAACTGCTGCACGGCATCGATGTTCTGTGTCAGAACGCTGTCCGGACCAGCGACTGCAGACCCTTTGTGCCTGATCAATACCCGCTGATCACTGATCCGCTGCGCCCCTTCGAAAAAGCGCGTGGCCATGCCGAATTCGGAAGCGTCACTTCCCTGCAAGACAGGTTCTGGCACATGGGGCTCTGCCTCGGGGATTTCAGGCTCTGCAGCCTCAGGGGATGGATGCACGGGTTGAAGTGTGCCGAGGGCGGCATCAATCTCGGATATTTGCAGGCCGGTTGCTGCGATGTCGTCATTATCCTCAGGCGGAGTGCTGAGGACCCGAAGCCCCGTGCCCGAGCAAACCATGGCCAAGATCTGCGCCACATGATCGGCAGTTGTGTTGGGCAGGGTCGCTTGCACCCCATCCATCACGATGTCCGTCATGTCGGCCACGCGGCCATTGGCGACGGCCAAGGTGATAGCGTCTTCCTGATCATTGGTGATCTGTATAATCCGGGGCAGGATCGTTGAACGCATCGTGCAAAGGGCCGCACTGCTGCGTGCTTCGACGGTCTCTTGAGCAAGCATAAAGCTCTGGCCGCGCCGGGGTTTTGTGTCTTCTACGACCTGTTCGAGCTGTCCAAGGATATCGACGTGTTTCACAAGTTGTCCCCTGCCTATACCGCAGTCGAAATCATGTTCATGTTGGCCGCAGATTTGGCTAGGGCCAGCCCGACATTCGTATGATCGTCCGACACAAAGCAGATCACATGATTAGGCTGATCCGGCCGTCTGAGAAGCAGATACAGACGGTTGCCCGAATAAATCGCGATCTCTCCAAATCCTGCGCCCTCGGCAGTGCCGCTGTCCGACAAGAGCTGTTCGAAAGCACGTACGCCGCGTCCCAGAATCAGATTGGCAATTGATGTCGACATGGCCTCGAGCGCGGCCATGCTGTCAGGGTCACGCCCCTGAAGGCCCAGAAGAAACCCTGTCTGCATGTCGACATAACCCGCAGCAACACAGTTCGGAACAGTCTGCATGCCCGCCGAAAGCGCATCATCAAGCGATAGCGTCGCCTCGGTCAGGGTGCTGGGTTGTGCCATCTGCATCACAAGACGTGCCAGACGGTGCCGCTGTCCGCCGCGGTGTCACTTAAGGATTGCAGAGCGCTTTCGGACTGCTGCGCATGGTGTTCGCGGGCGCGGTCATCAAAGCGTTTCAGGAAGTCCTGAAATTCTTCGATTAACGCAACCGGGTCAGAGGTATCCTCAAGGCTCGCCAGATGCTCGGTCCAAGCGTCCGATGCGCTTAGCGGGGCGGTGTCGGGCATGCTGTATACGGGCGGATTTTCGGCCAGCGGGATCGGCTCAGAGGCGGGCAGGGCGGTGTGCTCATCCGCGTCGTGCTTGGTGACAGTGTCTTCACCCTTGTCTGAGACAAGCTCGGTCACTGATGCGATCAGATGATCTGCATCCTCATCTGCCGACGCGTCTTCCAGCGCATCTGTTTGATCCTCAAGCGTCTCGGATACTTCGGTCTCATCGTCGATGGGGAAAAGATCGACGTCAGTGTCATCCAGCGCATCGACAGCATCATCAACCAGAACCAGTGAATCGGCCGTGTCGTCGTGCAGATCCGCCTCTGTGCTGTCTGACACGTGGAACACAGACTTCAGTTCTTGCGCTTCTTGGTCTTCACGGCTGTCCTGATGCACCTGCGCACGCAGCCTGTCTGCCTCGTGGGCATCGATGCGCTGCCGGCGTTGCGACGTTTCGCGCGCCCGGTCTTCACGGCGTGGGCGGGCGGGACGGATATGCACAACATTCCTGTCGCTATCTTCTGCGGCGTCCGGCTTGGCGTCATCTGCCACGGATAGGACGGGCGGATTCCAGACACGGGTCGAGGTCTCTCCCCCAAGCTGGAGCGCGTCAGAATCGGTCTCGATGTCGGCGCCGTCTTTCTGATACCGCGCCAGTAAAGTGGCGCGGGTTTCCATAATGTCCGACGTGATGGTTAGGAAGTTGTTCACCAACTTGCCGCCACCGCTTCCGGCCCAAAGCTCTGCATGTTCTTCGTTGTCGCGCGCAAGGATCGCATCACGGGCCGAGATCATGATCGTGCGGCGGAACATGTCGCCGGTTTCACGGTTGATGCGGCGCAGCACCTTGGCTTGATCCGTTTCGCTCAAGGCATCCGACCGCGTAACCAGAAGAAGCGAGTTCTTGCGAAGACGCTCAGGCAGCGAGGCCCACGTGGCGCGCTCGGTCTCGCGCCAGGCTTGTGTCGAATGGGTGCACCACAGAACACCGTTGGCCTGACCCACGGCGCGTTGCCACACATCTGCAGAGATCTTCGGGTCCGAGATGCCGGGCGTGTCGATCAGATCGACTGCTTCCAGAATGTCAGCCTCAAGATAGACACGTACGAAATGCGCACCTTGCACGCCGACTTCGCCGATCTGATCCAGCTCGATATGTTCGCGGCTGCCGTCCAGATTCTGCACATAGGCGGGTTTATTGCCCCAAGAAAACCAGATCGGCGGTAACTGGGTGGCCGTAACCTGCGTAGGCAGTGTGTCTTTCTTCAGAAGAAAGTTCAGAAGCGTGGACTTGCCCGCGCTGAACTCGCCCATCAGGGCGAAGACGGGCTTACGGTGCGACCAGCGCTTCAGGCGCTTCCATTGTTCTGCAGTGACGATGCGTGGTGTGTCTTGTTCAGTCATTCGTTTCAGGCCGCCTCGGTGCCTAGGTCTTTCAGTATGTCGCCCAGAACTTCGTCAGGCGTTTTAGCCGTTTGCAGACCCGCTGCTTTCATGGCGTCCTCATCCAGCTGCGCCTGAGCGGATTCCGAAATTCCCAGCAGCGTTTCTTGCTGCTCGATCATAAACTCTGCCAAAGCCGCGCGGACGTTCTCGAGCACGGCAGCAATCTGGTTCTCTTCGATATCCTTGGTGATCGAGGCCGCCTCGGAGGCTACCAACCGCGTGTAGTCGGCAGCATAAGAGGCCACACCCCTGCGGCGTTGCCACCAACGGCGCCACCATGTGCTTTGCAGGTCCAGCGCAATCGTACGGCCAATGGCAAGCGGCGGCGGGACATTCGGTACGATCGGGGGTTCGATCGTGAACTCGCCCAATTGCTGGCCCAAAAGCTTGCGATACACCGTCTCGATGTCATGTGCGGCAGAGGTGTACAGCGTCTCGACCTCTTTGCGCATCGCGCGGGCAAAGTTGAAATAGGCAGATTTCTGAAGCGCGCGGAACCCGGCAGGGTCGTATTGCCACGTGCCGTTTTCACCATTCTTTTCCAGATGTTCGATCAGCGACGCGGTCGCGCGCTTGATGAAGTTTTCTTCCGTTCGGGCCAGTCGTTTCACGACCGAGTCGCGCAAGGCTGCCGTCAAATCGGCTGCGCGGGTTTCATAGTCGGCTGCAACGGTACGGATGGCGTCTTCAGGCGTCTTGCCGTCCAGATCGTAAACCATCGTGCCCGTATCGGTCAGCGTCTTGGCAACCGAGGTCGCGCGGATCTGGCTGGCCATGTTGCGCGCGCGGTTGCGAACCTTGTTGCACAAACGTGCGCCTGCACCTTCGGCAATACGCTCGTTGATGGACAGCAGTAGATCTGGCAGGCCCGACAAGGCCCAGATCTTTTCAAGCGAGACCTCTTCGTCGCCAAATCCAGCGGCGTCATACAGCTTGTTCAGCGATTGTGCCGCGTCGTCTGTCAGCAGGTTAGAGTTTCCGGTCAACGCGGCCTCGGCCCAGATGGCGCTGCCGAAGATGACACAAGCCTCAGTTCCGATGCTGCTTTGCTTCAGCATTTCATTCACACGGTCGCGAATCTCGGGGACTTCGTTCACCGGGTCGTTCAATTCGTCGATGCGGTTGATGAACAGAATGATCTGGCGGTTTTCGAACTGCGAGATCATGCGCATCAGCGCCAGATCCATTGTGGTCAGGGCTTGGCTGGCCGCCATCACCACCACACAGACTTCGGATCCGCGCAGGCTGCGCAAGGTGATCTGCTCGCGCACCATGAACGTGTCGTTCACGCCGGGCGTGTCGCCTAGGTTCATCGAGATCGGGTATTGAGGGATGTCCAGATACAGCTCGGCCGTTTTGGTCACATCTGCGAAACGGCCGCTGTCGGCGCTGATATCCGGGTCGTCTTCGTCCCCCATGCAGACATAGCGCTGCACAAGGCTCTCGTCGAAATAGTCATACGAGTGGCTTTGGCCCATGATCAGGTCGAAATGCTTGCCCAACCGCTCTTCGGACCGGGCTTTCATGTCCTCGACTTGGCGGCGGATGTCGTCCATTTCGTCATCTGCACCAGCGCGATGGGCCAACTCACCCAGCCGTCCACCACCGGCTGTTAGGTTCTCCCATTCGTCATGATCGAAAAAGGTAAACTTGGCTTTGGTGTCACCCGGCGTGCGCGTGTTCACATGCAGGGTTGTTGCGACAGATGTCCACGGGTTCACATCAGATGGCAGCAGCCCCGGACGTCCTGCCATGATATTCACAAGCGACGACTTGCCGGCCTTCACCTGACCCACAAAGGTCACGTGGGCGGTAAATTCTTCCATCCGTGTCTTCAGCTTGGCCAGTCGTGTCGAGCTGCGCGCGTCTGCAATAGCGGTCAACTGGTCAATAGTTGCGTTCAACCCGCTAAACGCATCGTTCAGCGGGTCCAAGGCTTCGTTCCCAGTGGCCAAAAGATGTATGTTGCGCACCATGGCTTAACCCTCGGTGCCGTTCATTACGTGGCTCAGATCCATTTCGGAGTGCAGTTTCCGGACCGACTTGGCCGAAGGCGTGTCGATCAGCTCGATCAATTCGATGGCATCAAGGATCAGCTCCATTTCGGGCACGTTCTGACGAATGGCCTCGTCTGGGACGTCTGCAAAGACGCAGATGGATTTGAAACGCTCGCCGTTCTCGAACTTGGCGATTTGTTCGCCCTTCGGAAAACCATCTGCCTTATCGGCGGGCAGAGCCATCTGGGGATTGGCCAGCATGTAATGGTCCCCGCGCAAGGTGACCAGCGACACACCAAAGCCGACTTGCGGGTATTGAGCGCTGAGATACTGCAACCTATCGCTGAGCCCTCTGCGCATGATGAAGGCAGCATTGGTTTGAATATCAATTACGTTGGATGAAGCGTACACGATTTGATCCTTGGCTTTAGGTAGAGTGGATACCAGGCAGACCTCGGAAAACGAGAGATCGGGAACTAATTAACGTACAGATAAAGGAGCTTGGCCCAGAAGGGGGCGTAATTGAGACGCAAATGGGGGTTCTTTGTGCCGCAAATAGGGCGCAATTAAGGCGGGCGAAAAATGCCTTTATTTCCACTGTTAAGAGAAATCAGAATTCTTTGAGGAAACTTAAAAAAATTTTCCACTTCCGTACGTCGACGATCAAGATTTCGGGAATCTATCTCCAAAACGATCGGATGAGGGGAGCCGGACTCTGCACGCTGAAACGATTCGCAGTTAAGGAAATTAGAAGATCTTCACGCTAAAGATCGCGGCTTTCTGCGGTGTGAGATCTGAGGAAGATTCTTGCCTATGGTCGACCGTACTGGACAATAGAACGTTCAGGTAAGTCCATCTGATTAATGGGATTTAACACTTTGGGAGTAGTTCAAGTTTGAGCGAAACAACTGCAAGATGAAAAATATTTCTTGATTTGATTTGTGACAAACTCCACTTCCCCAACGTCAGGTAGGAAGCAGGGAAATCTACTTTAAGAGGCTCCCGTATGACAAAGATGTTCCCCGTTCTTGCAGCACTGCTTCTTGCCCCCGGACTGGCAATTGCAGAAGGCGATCCAGCCAAAGGCGAGAAGATGTACAACCGCTGTTCGTCCTGTCACGCCATCATCAGCCCTGAAGGCGAGATACTGGTCAAGGGTGGTATCACCGGACCGAACCTGTATGGCGTCGTGGGTCGCGTGGCCGGAACTGAAGGCGACTATCGCAATGGCAGCGAACGGCTTCCGGTTGGTATGTTCACCGACGACATGATCCTAGCTGGTGAACAGGGTTTGATCTGGACCACCGAAAACCTGATCGAGTACACGGCGGATCCCATCGGGTTTATTCGCACGTTCTTGAACGATCCGAAGGCGCGACCGAACATGTCGGTTAAGCTTCGCAAAGGGGCGGACGATATTGTTGCCTATGTCGCGACGTTCTCGGAATAAGGTTCGTCCGGTTAGTACGGGAGGCCCGAAAACAACAAAAGGCCCCATGAGGGGCCTTTGTAAGTGGTCGGGCTGAGAGGATTCGAACCTCCGACCCCCTGCTCCCGAAGCAGGTGCGCTACCAGGCTGCGCTACAGCCCGACCGTGGCGGGTGGAGTATACCCCGTCGGGCTGTTTTGCAAGCGCCTTTTCCCGTAATCCAACGCTTTCTCCGATTGCTTGTGAAGCCTTGCTGATTGCGACAGACTAAGCCAAATCGCAAAAGGGGCGAAGCTTGCAGATCTACTATGCAATCGGTGGCGTGGGCATGTTTCTGGTCGGGATGGAGATCCTGACCAACGCACTGCGCGATGCGGCCGGATCCAATCTGCGCCGCATGCTGGGACGGTTCACCACCACTCCTTTGCGCGGAGTGCTGACTGGGGCCTTGGGCACCGCTGTCATCCAATCCTCAAGCGCCACAACCGTGCTGACCGTGGGTTTCGTTGGGGCTGGGCTTCTGACGATGGTGCAGGCGCTGGGCATCATTTACGGCGCCAATATCGGCACGACGGCGACCGGCTGGTTGGTGTCTTTGGTCGGGTTCAAGCTTGATCTGGATATCGCCGCAATGGCGCTGCTTTTGCCCGCCAGCCTTCTGGATCTTCTGGGTAAGGGCATGTGGAAGCGGATCGGGCGGGGCTTTGCTGGGCTTTGCTTGCTGATCATCGGGCTTGAGATGATGCAGACGGGTCTTGGTGGGTTCAAGGACTCGGTGACGCCCGACATCCTGCCCGGCAGCGGGATCGGAGGGCTGTTGTTCTTGGTCGGCATCGGTCTGATCATGACCATCGTTATGCAATCCTCAAGCGCTGCGATGGCCTTGGCTTTGGTGCTGCTTCAAGGCGGCGCGATCGAGCTGGTGCAGGCCGCAGCCCTTGTGATCGGCATGAATATCGGCACCACCTTCACGGCCATTCTGGCGTCGGTCGGGGGATCACTTCCGATGCGGCAAACAGCGATTGCCAACCTGATCTTCAATTGCGTGACGGCCGGGTTCGCCTTCCCCCTGCTTCTGCTGATCCTCCCGCTGCTCAGCGTTTTGGCGCAGAGCTTTGACAACCTTACGGCACTTCTGGTGTTCCACACTGGCTTCAACCTCATCGGCGCGGCGGCGTTCCTGCCTGTGACGTCCAGATTTGCAGCGATGGTTGCGCGGTTGGTGCCGGAGAAAGAGGAAGGCAAACTGATCTCGCTGGACCGCAGCCTGTTGAAAGACACGGACGCGGCGCTGGTGGCCGCGCAGGGCGCAAGTGAAAAGATCGCCAACCGGCTGTTTGGCGCATTGGGTCAGGCGATGGATACGCCGCCGGATTATCGCGGCATCTCGGCCCTTGCTCCGTTTCAGGGCGCGCTGGAGGAACTGTCCGAATTTCTGTCACACATCCATCCGGAACGGGACAATCCTGTCGAAGAGGAAACCTATTCAGCGCTTCTGCACCAGACAGACCACATGTCGCGCCTGATCAACCGGGCCAGTAAGACCACACATGTAAGCGAGCTGCTCGAGGATCAAGTTCTGCGCCGTCCAACCTTGGCGCTTGGGGCGACGTTGCGGCGGTTCTCGGACGTCGCGTTTGATCAGCGCGAGGCTGCACGCCTATCCCGGCTTCACGACATCATCAAGCATCGCAAAAACAAGCATCGCCGCGGGCTTTTGCTGGGCGAGCATGCGGGGATCTATGATCTTCAGGAAGTGTTTGCACATACGGATGCGATGCGCTGGCTAGACCGAAGCCTGCACCATGCCGAACGTGTTGCCCATTATCAGGCCATCGCGCGGCGGGGGTTCCCCTCGGCCCCAGTTGAGGCCGAAGGGAAAGATACCTAGAGGCTGGCGTCCAGCGCTGCGATCACGGCATCGCCCATTTCGCTGGTCGATACCGGCTTTACGCCTTCTTCGTTCAGCAGGTCACCGGTGCGTACACCATCGGCCAGAACTTTCTCGACCGCGGCTTCCAGACGATCGGCTTCTGCGCCCATGTCAAAGCTGTAACGCAGCGCCATCGCGAAGCTCAGGATACAAGCACAGGGGTTAGCTTTGCCCTGGCCCATGATATCCGGTGCTGACCCGTGGACGGGTTCGTACATGGCTTTCGGGCGGCCGTTCTCCATCGGCGCACCAAGTGAGGCCGAGGGCAGCATGCCCAGCGAGCCGGTCAGCATGGCCGCACAATCCGACAGGATGTCGCCGAACAGGTTGTCGGTGTAGATCACGTCAAACTGCTTGGGTGCGCGGACCAGCTGCATGGCGCCGTTGTCGGCGTACATGTGGCTCAGCTCGACCTCGGGATAGTCTTTCGACACCTCGGTCACGACGTCGCGCCACAGGATGCCCGATTCCATCACGTTGGCTTTTTCCATCGAGCAGAGTTTCTTGTCCCGCTTCATGGCAAGTTCAAAGGCAGCACGTGCGCCGCGTTCGATCTCGGCTTCGGTGTAGCGCTGGGTGTTCACGCCCACACGCTGACCGTCGACTTCCGAGATGCCGCGTGGCTCTCCGAAGTATACGCCCGAGGTCAGCTCGCGCACGATCATGATGTCCAGACCCGATACGAGGTCTTTTTTCAGAGACGAGAAATCGGCCAGCGCGTCAAAGCACTGCGCGGGGCGCAGGTTGGCGAACAGGTCCATCTCTTTACGCAGACGCAGAAGGCCGCGCTCGGGCTTCACCGAGAAGTCCAGATCGTCATAGGCCGGGCCACCCACGGCACCCAGCAGAACGGCGTCAACTTCTTGCGCCTTCGCCATGGTTTCGTCGGCCAGCGGCACGCCATGTTTGTCATAGGCGGCACCGCCCACCAGATCCTCGCTGACGTCGAAGGTCACGCCGCGTTTCGCGCCGATCCAATCGATCACCTTGCGCACTTCAGCCATTACTTCCTGACCGATGCCGTCGCCGGGCAGAATAAGCAGAGAGGGGTTCGTCATGGGGGCATTCCTTGCACTGAATTCGTCGCAGATGGGCCTAGCCTGCCCGGCCCGCAGGGTCAAGAAAACAACGGCTCAAAACGCGATATCGACCCAGACAAGCCGGTGACGGGACGCGGTTTCGACCGTTTGCGCAAACGGATCATCGGGCGCAGGCCAGACCACACCGCTGCCCACTACGTGCAGGCTGGTGTCGGGCAAAACATAGCTGACCCGCAGGTTGCCCGGCTTCTGGTCTGGCCAGTCTGCCGTATCAAGCGCCGGGTCAGCCTTGTGGTCTGCATCTGCAGCGGCTGCTCCCCCAGCGCTTTGCGGACGGGGGTCTTGCAGCTGCTTGTGGCTTAGAAGCGCTTGGATTGCTTCGTGTCGCCCATCCCCGTCCATCACATCTAGATTGGCGTTGCCGGCGATCACCACAGAGGTATCAGAGGCCGGGAAGGGCAGGGCGCCGTCCAGATACTTGGCCCAGAACGTGACCTCGTCATGGTTGCGGCGTCCGTTGCGGTCCTCGGGGCCGTCAAAAACCGGCGTGTTCGCGTGGAAGGTCAGCAGGTGGAACGCAGGGGCGTTTTCGGGACGTAGTTCGACATCCCAATGGGCCACGCTGCTAAGGCGTTGGACCGTCAGGGCTTCGGGCGTGGGGAAAGGGATCTCATCCTCGCCGGGCAAAAGTGCGCCGGGCAGGTCCTTCCACAGAAGATCCGAGAAATCGCGCACCTCGCCAATTGGAACACGCGACAGAACCGCCATTCCGCCTTGTCCGGTGTAACGGCCAAAGCTCTGCGCGTCTTCGGGTTCGGCCAAGCGTCCGTCACCATCTAGGTCGAATCCGGTGGCGATCCCGGTATTAGGTGCGGCGGCGAAACTGTGAGGCATCTCGTAGCCGACTTGTGCCAACTGCGCTTGAAACGCGGCTAACGCGTGCCCTTCAAGATCGTAGTCAAACCCCTGAAGCGCCAAAACATCTGGCTTCGCATAGGAGATCACCTGCGCCAGAGCCATGATCTGCGGATCTTCTTTCAGGATGTCCCGCAGCAAAAGCCCCGGCCCTTTCTTGCGAATGTCCGTGTGGTAGGTCGCAATACGCAGGGTCTCGGCCAAAGCAGTGCAGGGAACAAGCGCCAGCCAAAGCGCCAGAAGGGATCGTCTCATGCGGTTACAAGCTGTCCATTGCGGGCCGGAGATCCGTTGCGCTTGCGTTCATCACTGATCATGCCAGCGACGCGTTGCATGGCGATTCCGCGCATGAACAGGCTGGCGGGCAGGAAGGCCCACGCGGTGACGGTCCAGATCATGGTCTGGGTCTCGATCACTTCGAACGAGTCAAACAGGGATGCTGTTTCAACCACCAGCATCGGAGTTAGGAACGGCAGTGCGAAGCCAAGGGCAATGTTCCAGCGCGCATCTCGCTTCAGGCGGCGCACGATATCGCCGCCGCTGGTTGGGTTGAAGGTGGGCAGGTTCACCCAGACGTTAAAGGTCTCTTGCCGATAGAACGGCCAATTGCTCAGGCGTAAAGCGATCAGGAAAACCGCGATGGACAGAAGCGAAATCAGATAACTCATTCCGGCAAAGGCGCGCAGCTGGACCAGATCCTCGAACGGGGCATTCGCGGGCAGGATCGACACCACCGCGTGAACAGGGCTGTAGGGAAAATCAATCGCCTGTCCGATCAGAATACCGATCGAGGTCAGAAACTCGACTGTGATCGACGGGTCGGTTTGGGATCGCGCAATGGTCGACAGACATAGAACCGAGGCAAACAGCGCCATAAACCGGATACGGTTGAAGGGGCGGGCATCCCGAAATTCGACAATACTGGGATAGGTCGAGGCATATTCGAACGTAGTCAGCGCTGCTGCGGCCAAGGCAAGAATAGCCACAACCTGACCACCCTCGGCGCTTACTCCTGGAACCAGGACCGAAGGTGTTGCGATCAACGTCACCATAAGACAAGCGCGCACAATGGCGCCTATCAATCGTCTAACCAATGCCTCTTCCTCCGCTATACGGACGGTGCGATACGTGCCGCAACCTTATTCCGTCGCTTGCCCCTCGCAGGTGCAAACCAGGGTGGTTGCGGCAAGAATGCGCGCGAAACGGAAGTGCTGCAAGGGTCAGGCAAGGGTTCTGTTAGAGAAACGCCCCAGATACGGCAACAATGGTGCTGGAATGCACCAAATTGGCATAAAAAAGGGGCCAATCGTCGCGATTGGCCCCTTTGTTTGTCTATCTATGGGCGATCAGACCCAAGGGCGGGCTGCAGATGCCTTGGCTTCGAAAGCGTCGATCGACGCTTTCTTTTCCATGGTCAGTCCGATGTCATCCAGCCCTTCAAGCAGGCAGTGTTTCTTGAATGCGTCTACTTCGAAACCGATGGTCTCACCTTCCGAGGTAGTGATTTCCTGCGCTTCCAGATCCACAGTCATACGTGCGTTGGCGCCCTTTTCTGCGTCAGCCATCAGCGTGTCGACCTGTTCTTGCGGCAGGACGATCGGCAGGATGCCGTTCTTGAAGCAGTTGTTGAAGAAGATGTCGGCAAAGCTGGTCGAAACCACGCATTTGATGCCGAAATCAGCAATCGCCCACGGTGCGTGTTCGCGCGACGAGCCACAGCCGAAGTTGTCGCCAGCGATCAGGATCTCGGCGTCGCGGTACTGCGGCTTGTTCAGCACGAAATCTTCGATCTCGGTGCCGTCGCGGTTGTAGCGCATTTCGTCAAACAGGTTCTTGCCGAAGCCTGTGCGTTGGATCGACTTCAGGAACACTTTCGGAATGATCATGTCCGTGTCGATGTTTACCAGCGGCATAGGGGCCGCGATCCCGTGCAGTTTTTCAAACTTTTCCATTTTCGGTCTCCTGCGTCGCCCCTTCGGGCGCGCTTTGAATTTCTGTCACCTCTTGCGGGGGCTGTTCACCCTCGCAGTCTGTCAGAGTGTCGCGCATCATTTGGCCCGCCTTGGTCGCCAGCCGCTCGGTGATCGAGCGTGGGTCGGCGCTGTTTGGGCTGATCGCCCGCATGGCACCGGCTGCCGAGTTCAAAACGGGCGCAATGATGCCCGAGGATTTCATTTCCGCCATCATCGCTTCGGCCGTAGCGCCGGTCACGTTCAAGCGGGACATCAGATCAGCGACCCCCAAGGAAGCGCGGGTGCGGGCGTGAAAGACCGCTAGCCCGTATTGATACCGGTTGTAGCCAACGGCTGCCGCAGGGGCTGCCGATAAAGCGCGGGCCGGAATCAAGGGCGCCGTTGCAGCGGCCCCCAGCATCGTCAGGAAATTGCGTCGCTTGATCGTCATGAAAACCTCTTCACTCTCTACTTAAATCAGCTCCCGAACATCGGTCAGCTTGCCGGTCAGCGCGGCAGCGGCGGCCATGGCAGGTGACACAAGGTGTGTGCGGCCCTTATAGCCCTGACGCCCTTCGAAGTTACGGTTCGAGGTCGAGGCGCAGCGCTCGTTCTCGGACAGCTGGTCGGGGTTCATCGCCAGACACATCGAGCAGCCAGCCAGACGCCATTCGAAACCGGCCTCTTTGAAGATGTCGGCCAGACCTTCTTCTTCTGCCTGTGCGCGGACCAGACCCGAACCGGGAACGACCATTGCGCGCATGCCGTCTTTGATCTTTTTGCCTTTGACCACATCGGCCACGGCGCGAAGGTCTTCGATGCGACCATTGGTGCACGAGCCGATGAATACGGTGTCGATCTCGATATCGGTCAGTTTCTGACCCGGTGTCAGACCCATATAGTCAAGCGAGCGTGCAGCCGCGTCGACCTTGCCGCCTTCGAAGTCCGACGGGCTGGGAACAACAGCCGAAATCGGCAGAACGTCCTCGGGCGAGGTGCCCCAGGTCACAACCGGCTCGATCTCTTCGCCTTTCAGCGTGACGACCTTGTCGAAATGCGCGCCTTCATCGGTGAAGAGCGTTTTCCAATAGTCCAATGCCTGCTCGAACTGGGCACCTTTCGGGGCGTGCGGGCGGCCTTTGACATATTCAAAGGTGGTTTCGTCCGGGGCAATCAGGCCAGCGCGGGCGCCGCCTTCGATGGCCATGTTGCAGACGGTCATGCGGCCTTCCATCGACAGATCGCGGATCGCTTCACCACAATACTCGATGACATAGCCGGTACCGCCGCCGGTGCCGGTCTCGCCGATGACGGCCAGCGTGATGTCTTTGGCGGTCACACCCGGCTTCAGTTTGCCGGTGATCTCGACCTTCATGTTCTTGGACTTTTTCTGGATCAGCGTTTGCGTCGCCAGAACGTGCTCGACTTCCGAGGTGCCGATGCCGTGGGCCAGTGCGCCGAACGCACCGTGGGTCGCGGTGTGGCTGTCGCCGCACACAACGGTCATGCCGGGCAGGGTCCAGCCTTGTTCCGGGCCAACGATGTGCACGATGCCCTGACGGACGTCGTTCATCGGGTAATAGTTGATGCCGAACTCTTTGGCGTTCGTGTCCAGAGCAGCCACCTGAATGCGGCTTTCCTCGGTCATCTGCGAGGGGTCTTCGCGACCAGCGGTGGTCGGCACGTTGTGGTCCGGCACGGCAA
This sequence comes from Aliiroseovarius sp. S253, assembly GCF_049800855.1. NCBI lineage: Bacteria > Pseudomonadati > Pseudomonadota > Alphaproteobacteria > Rhodobacterales > Paracoccaceae > Aliiroseovarius > Aliiroseovarius sp. S253. The sequence goes on from NZ_JBNAFW010000002.1 coordinate 633,320, forward strand.
TGGTCTTGTCGGGTGCGTGCACCTGACGGCCGGCCATACGCAGGCCTTCGAACGCCTGCGGGCTGGTCACTTCGTGGACCAGATGGCGGTCAATATACAGAAGGCAGGTGCCGTCATCAGCTTCGTGGGCTACGTGGGCATCCCAGATTTTATCATAGAGTGTCTTCGGGGCGGTCATATCGCTCTCCGTGGATATCGTGTGGATTGTGATTGGGTAAAGTGACAGGGATTGCTCGCCCGCTGAAACGGGCGACAAAGTCTTATAGGCAGGCAAGCACCGCGTTCTGGGCGCCGAAGAAGCGCCACGGCAAGAACGCGTGGTCATCCATGTCAAAAATCCGAGTCATGCTGGTCAGATAACCCTTCCCGCCCTTCAGGGCAAGGGGAGAGGCTCTGGACCTTCCATATGGGACCATGCCATGCTGCCAAAAAAGGAGGGGGAATGGAGCAGGATCCCACAGCCGAAGTCAAACCGGGCGTGCCCCCAGAACCGTCCGGGCCGTCCCTGACCGAACAGCTCTGGTCGTTGTGGGAAGACGGCGGCGATTTCGTCGTCAGTCTTGGACAGACATGGCGGCTTAACCAGATTCTGATCATGCTGGGGCTTGCTGTAAGCGCCTTTGTCATTTCCCAGTTCCTGCGACCGAGAGTCGAAACTTGGCTGCGTGCCCAAGAAGGCTGGTCCAAACGCAAACTGCGCTTTGCCATCCACCTTCGCAATCGTATCGCCATGATGATCTACATATTGCTCTCGTGGGGTACTGTGTCCGTGATGCGCGAGGTTACTTGGCCATCGCGCAGCTATCTGATTGCGCTTGTTGCCACGATGGTGACTGCGTGGCTGCTGGTCGGACTGGCGGCCTTCGTCATCGAAAACCGACCCCTACGGCGCATGGCGATGTGGGGCATGTGGATCTATGTGACGCTCTATTTCCTTGGCATCACCGAAGAGACCGCCAGTGTTCTGGACAACCTCGCGCTCGAGGTCGGGGACTTCCGCATCTCCCTATGGACGGTCCTTCGTGTTGTCGTGATCCTTGGCGTTCTGTTTGCACTGGCCCGCATGGCCAGCCGTGGAACCGCCAATCGCATTCAGGAAAACGAGGATATCTCGCCTTCGATGAAGGTGCTGGCCGTTAAATTCCTTCAGATGGGCCTGTATGGCGCGGCCTTCTTTATCGCACTGAAAGCAGTGGGTGTGGATCTGACCGGTCTTGCTTTCCTGTCTGGTGCCATTGGTCTGGGTCTTGGTTTCGGTCTGCAAAAGGTCGTGTCGAACCTTGTGTCGGGGGTGATCATCCTTCTGGACAAGTCGATCAAGCCCGGCGACGTGATCAGCCTTGGTGATACGTTCGGTTGGATCGAGCAGCTTGGCGCCCGCTATGTGTCCGTGGTCACGCGGGATGGGCGCGAATACCTGATCCCGAACGAAGACCTGATCACCGGGCAGGTGGTCAACTGGTCCCATACCAACGCCTTTGTGCGTTTGGATATCTTCTTTGGCACCGCTTATGGCGATGATCCCCATCAAGTGCGCAAGATCGCGATTGATGCGGCCCGCAGCGTGGATCGCGTGCTCAGCTTTCGCCCGCCCGTCTGTCATATCGTCGGGTTTGGCGACAGTTCGGTCGACTATATCCTGCGCTTCTGGATCGACGACCCGTCCGGCGGGCTGACCAACATTCGCGGCAATGTCTATCTGGCGCTGTGGGATGCGTTCCACGAGCATGGCATTTCAATACCATTCCCGCAGCGCGAGGTTCGGATGTTGGAAGATGCGGGCCCCAAAATCGACCCGTGACCTGTTTACACACCCTTCACGCCAGCTTGAAATAGTGTGGATTGAGCTTACGTGCTGGCGGTGTTACGATTCTTGCATGCCCAGCACCGGGGCGGAACGGTGTGTAATGTTAGGAGGACAATGTCCTGTCTTTGCAAACAGAGGCTGCATCAGGCGCAGCCGCAGGGGATCCCGAAATGACGGCTAACCCCGGAAAAACCGCCAGCGAGCAGATGCTGGCCCTAGTCCTGAAGTCCCTTGAAGATGACAAAGCCGAAGACGTTGTGGTGATTAGCCTCAGCGGCAAGTCGCAGATGGCCGATAACATGGTTGTGTGCTCGGGCCGCTCGACACGTCAGGTTGGTGCCATTTCTGAAAAGCTGGCAGATAAGCTGAAGCAGGAAATGGGCGTCTTCTCGAAGATCGAAGGTAAGGGTCAGGGCGACTGGGTTCTGATCGACGGGGGCGACGTGATCGTCCACGTGTTCCGTCCGGAAGTGCGCGAGTTCTATCAGCTTGAAAAGATGTGGATGGAACCCGGCGCGGCAGACGCCGCGACCTGATCAAGGGGGCGATAGGATGCGCGTGCATGTCTGCGCGGTCGGACGGCTGCGCAAATCGCCCGAGCTTGAGCTGATCGACGACTACGCCACCCGGTTCGACCGGACCGGGCGGGCGCTGGGCCTCGGACCTCTTTCAATCCACGAAGTCGAAGACAAGAAGGGCGGCGGCATGTCTGCCGAGGCACCCTTGTTGGAGCGTGCCATCCCGAAAGGCGCGCTGATCTGCACGATGGATGAGCGCGGCAAGGTCATGTCCTCGCCTGAGTTCGCCAACCTTTTGGGCCGCTGGCGGGATGAGGGTCGCGGAGACGTGGCCTTTGTCATTGGTGGTGCAGACGGGATCGACCCGTCCCTGCGCGCCAAGGCCGACGCCAGCCTGTCCTTTGGCAAAATGGTCTGGCCCCACATGCTTGTCCGTGTGATGCTGTCTGAACAGCTGTATCGTACCGCTAGCATATTGGCAGGCAGTCCATATCACCGAGTCTAGATCGAGACCTCAACCGTTGCACACTCCCCTCTGACCCCATAGATAGAAGGCGAGCAGCCAGAGGATCCCACCATGACCACCCCGAAACCCGTTGTTTTGTGCATTCTGGACGGATGGGGTCTGCGTGAAGACACAGCACATAACGCGCCTGCGCTGGCCAAGACGCCGAATTTCGATCGGCTTATGGCGACCTGCCCCAACAATACCCTGATCACCCACGGCCCCGATGTGGGTCTGCCCACCGGCCAGATGGGCAACTCCGAGGTCGGCCACACCAATATCGGCGCGGGCCGCGTGGTGGCGATGGATCTGGGCCAGATTGATCTGGCGATCGAAGACGGCTCGTTCTTCCAAAACGACTCCCTTTTGGACTTTGCTGCCAAGGTCAAAGCCGCGGGCGGCACCGCCCATATCGCAGGTCTTGTCAGCCCCGGTGGCGTGCACAGCCATCAGGATCACCTTGTGGCCGCCGCCAAAGCGCTGACCGATGCGGGTTTGACAGTCGCCATCCACGCCATCACGGATGGCCGCGACGTCGCCCCTCAATCCGCCCGCGAACAGCTGGCCGCGTTTCAGGCCGACCTGCCCGACGGTGCGCGGATCGTCACTCTGTCGGGTCGCTATTTTGCAATGGACCGTGACAACCGGTGGGAGCGTGTTTCGCTTGCGTACGAGGCGATTGCGCATGGAACCGGAAAAATCTTCAGCTCGGTCGATGCGGCAATTTCCTCGGCGTACAACAACGAGACGACCGACGAATTCATCCGCCCTGTGATCATCGACGAACATGCGGGCCTGCAAGATGGCGATGGCCTCTTCTTTATCAATTTCCGCGCCGACCGCGCCCGCGAAATCCTGCGCGCCATCGGCGAGCCGGCTTTTGATGAATTTGACGTTGGTACTCGCCCAACCCTGTCCGCTTTGCTGGGCATGGTCGAATACTCCGACGCCCATAGTGCCTATATGACCACCTGTTTCCCCAAGCGCGACATCGTGAATACGCTGGCCGAATGGGTCGCCAAGCACGGCAAAACTCAGTTCCATACCGCCGAGACCGAGAAATACCCCCATGTCACCTTCTTTTTGAATGGCGGTAAAGAAGACCCGGTCGAGGGCGAGACCCGCTATATGGCGGCGTCGCCCAAAGTTGCGACTTATGACCTTCAGCCCGAGATGTCGGCCCCCGACGTGACCGAGCATTTCGTTCAGGCCATCCATGACGGTTTTGACCTGATCGTCACCAATTTCGCCAACCCCGACATGGTCGGCCATACCGGAGACCTCGACGCGGCCATCGCGGCCTGTGAGGCGGTGGACGAAGGTTTGGGGCAAGTGATTGCCGCGCTGGAAGAGGTCGGCGGTGCAATGATTGTCACGGCCGATCACGGCAACTGCGAAACCATGTGGGACGAGGCGACGAATGGCCCTCACACCGCGCACACCACGAACCCCGTACCGGTGGTTCTGATGGGTGGACCTGATGGGATCACCTTGGCACATGGGCGGCTGGCCGATCTTGCCCCCACGCTGCTTGAGCTGATGGACCTTCCGAAACCCGCCGAGATGACCGGCGAAAGCCTGATCCACCGGTGATCCGACGCCGTGCCCTCCAGCCCCTTTTGGCGGGCCTTGCCTTGGCGTTGGCCGCTGGGCCGCTGTCGGCGCAAACCGATCCGACCCAGACTGCCAGCGCCGCGATGAGCCAGCTTGAAGCCGCGACGCAGGCCCTGCAAGAGGCGCAGAAATCCGGCGACCGCATTGCGGCTCTGACACAGACTGTTCAGGCCTATGAAGAAGGGCTTTCTGCGCTCCGCGACGGATTGCGGCGTATCAACCTGCGCGAAGCGGCGTTGCAAGCGGCCTTTGATGCAGAAAGCGACCGTCTGGGCCAGCTTCTTGGCGTGTTGCAAACCATCGGCAAAGCGCCTGAGCCTGCGCTTTTGATCCACCCCTCGGGCCCCATCGGCACCGCGCGATCAGGCATGATTCTGTCCGACGTCACCCCCGCCTTGCAAGCTCAGGCTGAGGATCTACGCGCCCGGTTGGAAGAGCAACGCACCCTGCGTGCGCTTCAGGAGAACGCAGTGGACACACTGCAATCAGGCCTGACCGGCGTACAGGAGGCTCGCTTCGAACTCAGCCTTGCCATCGCGCGCCGCACTGAACTGCCTCGTCGATTTGTCGCCGATGATGCGCGGATGAAAACACTGCTCGAAAGTGCTGACACTCTGGCCAGCTTCGCCGAAGGTCTAATGTCAGACCCGAAAGCCAACGCTAGCGCGACCGCTCTGCCCGATTTCTCGTCGGTTCGCGGGCGACTGGCTATGCCGGTTTTGGGCCGCGTGCTGCGCGGATTTGGCGAGCGTGATGCAGCAGGCATTCAGCGCCCCGGCCTGATTGTTGCGACCCGCCCCTTGTCCATCGTCACAACCCCGTGGCCCGCCACGATCCGCTATCTCGGCCCGCTTCTGGACTATGGCAACGTCGCCATTCTGGAACCCGGAGACGGCTATCTTCTGGTCCTGGCCGGGCTGGGTCAGTTGTACGGAGACGTGGGCGAAGTGCTGGCCCAAGGCGCACCTGTGGGACTGATGGGAGGGGCCGATCCCTCGGAATTCTCCGGCGATGATCAAGCGTTTTTGATCGCTTCGGAGGAAGGAACTGGCGCAGAACGCTCGGAAACGCTTTATATAGAGCTTAGAAAAGACGGAAATCCCGTGGATCCCACCAATTGGTTCGCGGCAGGCAAGGATTGATGGAATGAAGAAACTCGTGATGGCCGCGCTGGGCGGAACCTTGGCAGGCGCCATTCTGACCACACAGGTTGCCGGACCCTTGGTCGCGCAAGACGCCAGCGAAAACGCAACGGTGTACGAGCAGCTTGACCTGTTTGGCGACATTTTCGAACGCATTCGTGCGCAGTATGTTGAAGAGGTTGAACCCGGCGATCTGATCGAGGCTGCCATTGACGGCATGCTGTCCTCGCTTGATCCGCATTCCAGCTATCTATCGCCCAAGGATGCCGCAGATATGCGCGTGCAGACCCGTGGATCGTTCGGCGGGCTGGGCATCGAAGTGACGCAGGAAGAAGGCTTTGTGCGCGTTGTGTCTCCGATGGACGGCACGCCTGCTGACGATGCGGGCATGGCCACCGGCGATTATATCACCCACGTGGATGGCGAAAGCCTGCTGGGTCTGACGCTGGACGAGGCCGTCAATAAACTGCGCGGTCCGGTCGGGTCCGAGATCATCATCACCGTCGTGCGTGAAGGTGTGGATGAACCCTTTGACGTCTCGATCATCCGCGACACAATCAAGCTGACCGCCGCCACCGCGCGCAGTGTTGGCAGCACCGTCGTGCTGCGCGTCACAACCTTCAACGACCAGACTTATGCCAACATGGCCGAAGGTCTGGCCCGCGAGGTCGAAGCCCTTGGCGGCTTCGAGAATGTCGACGGCTTTGTTTTGGATCTGCGCAACAACCCCGGCGGGCTGCTGACTCAAGCCATCACCGTATCCGACGCTTTCTTGAATAGTGGCGAGATCGTCTCGACCCGCGGTCGCAACCCGGAAGAAAGCGAGCGTGTGAACGCGCAAGAAGGCGATCTGGCTGAAGGCAAGCCCATCGTTGTGCTGATCAATGGTGGTTCTGCCTCGGCGTCCGAGATTGTGGCAGGTGCCCTTCAGGATCACCGTCGCGCCATCGTCGTGGGCACCAAAAGCTTCGGCAAAGGTTCGGTCCAGACGGTGATGCCAGTGGCGTCTGAAGGCGCCATGCGCCTGACCACCGCGCGTTATTACACGCCGTCGGGTCGTTCCATTCAGGCGCTGGGCGTGTCGCCCGACATCGTGGTGGAGCAGCCCCCGCGTCAGCCTGAAAGCGAAGACGAAGACGAGGATAACGGCCGCACGCGCAGCGAAGCCGACCTGCGCGGTAGCCTGAACAATGACAGCCTGTCGGAAGATGAACAGCGCCAGATTGAAGAAGAACGTGAAGCCGCCGAAGAGGCTGCCGAACTGCGCGACGAGGACTTCCAACTGTCCTATGCCGTCGATCTGATCAAGGGTCTGTCCACCATCGCGTTGGCGGACTGATCACAGTCAAATGCAGACAAAGGGCCGCCTTCGGGTGGCCCTTTTCCTTTGTTCCCTCGCCCGTTAGGGTCGCAAAAAAGGCGAGGCCCCCATGACCCCTGAACAGATCTCCAAACTTCCCTATCGCCCGTGTGTGGGCATCATGATCTTGAACGCGGACGGCAAAGCATTTGTCGGCCAGCGTCTGGATGCGCCGAAGCTTGGGACGCAGACTGCGTGGCAGATGCCGCAAGGTGGGGTGGATGATGGGGAAGATCCCCGCGACGCTGCCCTGCGCGAGCTGTGGGAGGAGACTGGCATCACTGCAGACCTTGTAACGATCGAGGCCGAGCTGGATAATTGGCTGCCCTATGATCTGCCCCATGACATCGTTCCCAAGATCTGGAAAGGGCGCTATCGCGGTCAGAAGCAGCGCTGGTTCCTGTTGCGGTTCCACGGCGATGACGCGCAGGTGAACATCGAAACGGATCACCCCGAGTTCAGCCGTTGGCAATGGATGGCCACAAGTGACGTCGTGGAAAATATCGTGCCGTTCAAACGTGAGATCTATGCCAAGGTGATGGAAGGATTTCAGGAGTATCTGTGATGCGTGCTTTTGTTTTGGCGGCGATGATTGCCTTACCCACGACAGCCTCGGCCCTGTCGTGTCGGCCCTATAACGCCATCGCTGCCTATCACGATGCGGCAGAATCGGAAGATGCCTATGTGGTGGCGCGCGGTACACTCCGCTTTGATGAAAGCAAATTGCCCAAGGTGGATTGGGACCATCAAGAGGATGTCAAACCCGACAACTTCCTAACCGGTCGGATCGACGGTCAAAGCCTGACCCGCGCCGGGTTCACGGCGCAATTCGTCCGCGACATCGACATCAACGTGCAATGCGCCGGGCCGTGGTGTTCGGGCCTGACTAACGGGGCGGACTATCTGGTTTATCTGAAGAAAGTCGGCGACGGCTATCTGCTGGAAACAAATCCGTGCGGAGGTTTTGCCTTCCAAGATCCTGACCAAGACACCCTATCCAAAGTCACGGCCTGCCTGAATGGCAAGCGCTGCGACCCAGATTTGCCTCGACGCTAGAACGCCCGCGCTTTCACCCTTCGCAAACGCGCGAAACTCTCTATAAGGGCGGCAAATCCATGCTGCCCGGAGACACCCATGTCCTTTGATCGTTCCATCAAGATCGCCCCGTCGATCCTGTCTGCTGACTTCGCCAATTTTGGCCAAGAAATCCAAGCCATCGAAGCGCAAGGCGCGGATTGGGTGCATGTGGATGTGATGGACGGCCATTTTGTGCCGAACCTGACCTTTGGCCCGCCCGCCGTGAAAGCCTTCCGTCCGCATGTGAAAACCTTCATGGATGTGCACCTGATGATCGCGCCGGTCGATCCCTACATTCAGGCCTATGCCGACGCCGGCGCCGACATGATCGTTGCACATTACGAGGCCGGTCCCCACCCGCACCGCACGCTTCAGGCCATCAAGGCCACCGGCGCCAAGGCGGGCATCAGCCTGAACCCCGGCACCCCTGCTTCGGTGATCGAACACCTTCTACCGCTGTGTGACATGGTTTTGGTGATGAGCGTGAACCCCGGCTTTGGTGGACAGAAATTCATCCCCTCCTCGGTCGAGAAGGTGCGTCAGGTTCGCGAGATGATCGGAGATCGCGACATCCACATCCAAGTGGACGGCGGCGTAGACCCCACCACCATCGGCCCGCTGGTTGAAGCCGGCGCTGACTGCTTCGTCGCGGGATCGGCGGTCTTCAAGGGCGGCTCGGTCGACACGCCCGAGGTCTATGGCGACAACATCAACGCCCTGCGCGCCGCTGCTGCAGCCGTGCAAGGCTAACCTTATTTTCTTACCAAAAATATCCCCGCCGGAGGCATAGGCTCGCGCAGCGAGCCACCCCTGGCCGGGTGCTTTCGCTTTCTGCTAGAACAACACATGCGAATGTGACAATCTATCCGGAACTGATTTCTGGAGGATCCCATGTTTCGCACCGCTACCGCCATCCTGACCTGTCTCGCCCTGCCTGTGCTGGCCGACGAAGACATTGCCGACCAGTACCCAGATTCGGCGCTTTACGAAAAACCGGTCGAGGTGATCCCGAACGTCTGGACTGCCATCGGCGCGACCGCGCCTCCGACCTATGAAAACGTAGGCCACAACAACAACCTGTCCTTCATCGTGACCAGTGACGGCGTGATCGTGGTGAACGCGGGCGCGAACTACAAACTGGCCGAGGCGCTCCACACCGAAATCAAAGCCATCACCGATCAGCCCGTAAAGCTTGTGATCAACGAGAACGGTCAGGGCCACGCGATGCTGGGCAATAACTATTGGATCAACCAAGGCGTCGAGGTGTTGGCCCACGTGGACGCCGCCCACGAGTTTGAAGAATACGCAGGCCAGCTTTTCGAGGGTATGAAGCGTTACGCGCAGGAAAACTGGGAAGGGACCGAGCCGATGGGCCCGACCCGTACCTTTGAGGAAAAAGAAGTCATTACGATGGGCGATACCACCATCGAGGTGCTCTATTCCGGCCCCGCCCACAGCCCGGGCGACATTCAGGTCTGGCTGCCCGAAGACAGCCTGATGATCGCGGGGGACATGGCCTTCCACAACCGCATCCCGCCCATTTTTGAAGACACCTGCACCAGCTGCTGGATCGAGACATGGGAAACCGTATTTGCGCCCATCGGCGCAACCTATGTGATTCCCGGCCACGGCTATCCAACGAACATGGCGCAGGTCGAAGATCACACGATCGGTTACCTCAAACATCTGCGCGGCGAGGTTGGCAAGCTATTGGAAGATGGCGGCACGCTGGACGAAGCCTATTATGTCGACCAGTCCCCTTTTGCCCATCACGACACATATGAAGAACTGGCCACCAAGAATGCGGGTCAGGTCTATGCTGAGATGGAATTCGAATAATCGACGTTGATTATGCGGCTCAGGCGTTCTGGAGCAATCCGTCCAGCAGTGCCTGAGTTGCGAACCCGTCGGGGATCAGGCCAACCTCGGTCTGATAAGCGCGCAGGGCTGTGCGGGTATTGGGTCCGGTGAACCCATCGGCCCCCTGCGTGTCAAATCCGGCCTTGGTCAGACGAGTCTGAAGCTCGGCCATTTGGCTACGCGTCAGCGGGGTTAGGTCCTCGGGGCAAGGGGTGATCTTGGCGCGAGATCCGGCCAGACGATCCGACAGGTGGCCGACCGCGATGCCATAGGCTTCGGCACGGTTATAGGTCAGGATCACGTGGAAATTATGATTGACCACGAAAGCTGGGCCAGTCGCACCTGACGGACACAGCACCGATGCGTCTCCGTAATCCGGAAGGATGGTATCTGCGATGGTGCGAACGCCCATGCTGTTCAGATCAGCAATGGTCAGGCGATGTTCGGGACCCGTCAAAGTGAATTCGAACCCAGCCGGAAGGACCACTTCAATGCCCCATGGCTGGCTTTCACGCCAGTCATGCTGAGCCAGATAACTCGCGATCGAGGCCAGCCCATCTGTAGGGTCGTTTGACCAGATGTCGCTTCTTCCATCTTCATCATGGTCCACGGCGAATTTCAGGAAGCTCGAGGGCATGAACTGCCCATGCCCCATCGCCCCCGCCCAAGATCCGACCATCGTCGAGGCATCCGCATCGCCCCGTTCAAGGATCGTCAAGGCGGCGGTCAACTCGTTCTCAAAAAACGCGGCGCGATGCCCGTCATGTGCCAAATTGGCCAGAGCCGTCAGTACCGAATTGTCTCCGCGGATAAGCCCATAGTTCGTTTCGATCCCCCAGATCGCCAGAATGGCTTGCGGGTCAACGCGATAGGTTTCAGCAATTTCGTTCAGGATCTGACGCTGGTTGCGGAACGTCGCGCGTCCTTTGCTGACGCGCGCGGCGGTGACGCTTCTATCAAGATACTGGGTAATGTTCAGCGCAAATTCAGCCTGATTGGACTGCTTTTCATGAATGCCGGGATCCAGAACCAGAAAAGGCATCGCCTGTTGAAGCGATTCTTGTGAAATACCTGCCTGCGATGCCTTTGGGATATAGCCGTCCAGCCACTGCCCAAAGCTATCTGTTGCGTCCCTGTGTGGTTCCGTCACAATCGACCTCAAGTCCCCATCCGGCGTTACCGCCGGGATCGTTTCACCTTTCGTTTAGTTTTGGCGTTCCGTTTGGCTTCGGTCATGGGTTTTCGGCGGCCAGATTTCCCCCCTTTTCGTGCTGACGTGCGGGGCAACTTGCGGCCTTCAACCTCAAGCAACTCCAACGCCAGCCCGCCGGTGGTGGGAATGGCTTCGGTCAGGCGCACGACAACGCGCTGGCCCAGGCCGAGGGTGAAATTCGAGCGTTCTCCGGTCAGGGTTTGCTCATCTGCATTGAAGCGGAAGTATTCGTTGCCCAGCGTGCTCAGCGGCACCAGTCCGTCCGCACCGCTTTCGTCCAGCTTTACAAACATGCCAAAGCGGGCGATGCCGGAAATGCGGCCCGTGAATTCTCCGCCGACGCGTTCTGACAGATAGGCCGCCAGATAGCGGTCGGTCGTGTCACGTTCCGCCAGCATCGAGCGGCGCTCGGTTTCCGAGATATGCTTCGCGGTCGATTCCAGTGTTTCCACATCCTGAGGCGACAGACCGTCGTCCCCCCAGCCATGCCCTGACACAAGCGCGCGGTGAACGATCAAGTCGGAATAGCGCCGGATGGGCGATGTGAAATGCGCGTAGGATTTTAAAGACAGTCCGAAATGCCCGAAGTTCTCGGGAAAGTAATAGGCCTGCGTCATCGACCGCAGGGTTGAGATGTTGATCAGCTCGTCAAACTCACTTCCTTCAGCCTGTGCCAGCAGGTTGTTCAGGTGGCGTGTCTGCAAAACCTGCCCCTTGGCCAGCGTAAAGCCTGACGCCTGTGCAACCTCGCGCAGAGCTTCCAGCTTTTCAGGGCTAGGTTCTTCGTGCACGCGGAACAGAAGCGGGCGTTTCAGGCGCATCAGTTCTTCCGCGGCTGCGACATTGGCAAGGATCATGAACTCTTCGATCAGCTTGTGCGCATCGAACCTTTCGGCAAAGTCGATCGACGCGACCTTGCCGTCCTCACCCAGCACGATCTTGCGTTCGGGCAGATCCAGATCAAGCGGTTGCCGTGCCTCGCGTCCCATCTTGGCAGACCGATAGGCGGCATAAAGGGGCGCAATTACGTCGTCCATCAAGGGCGCGCATTTTTCGTTCGGTTGACCGTCTTGTGCGGCCTGAACCTCGGCATAGTTCAGCGACGCATGTGACTGCATCAACCCGCGAATGAAGCTGTGACTTTTCTTGTTGCCCTGCGCGTCCAGCACCATGCGGACTGCCAGACAAGCGCGTGGGACGCCTTCGTGCAGGCTGCAAAGGTCGCCCGACAGGCGGTCGGGTAGCATCGGCACCACGCGGTCAGGGAAGTAGCTGGAGTTGCCGCGCTTACGCGCCTCGTTATCCAGCGCAGATCCGGGCGTTACGTAATGCGCCACATCGGCAATGGCGACCCAGACAACATGCCCGCCGGGGTTTCCGGGGGTATCATCTGCGTGCGCATAGACCGCGTCATCATGGTCGCGCGCATCTGATGGGTCGATGGTGATAAGCGGCAGGTGCCGCAGGTCTTCGCGGTTCTTCAGGCCTGCGGGTTTTTGTGCATCTGCTTCCTCGATCACCCTGTCGGGGAAGGCGTCGGGGATACCGTGTTGGTGGATGGCGATAAGACTGACCGCCCTGGGTGCGGTCGGGTCGCCGAGCCGTGCCACAATACGTGCGCGGGGCAGTCCCATGCGGGACTTTGGCCCGGACCTTTGTGCCTCGACCAGTTCACCATCTTTGGCGCCGTCATCTGCGCCGGGTTCGACGCGCCATTCCTTGTCCGCACCCTTGTCGATCGGAACGATCCGCCCGCCTTCCGAACCTTTTCGGAAAATGCCCAGAATGCGCTGGGGATTGGTGCCGATGCGCCGGATCAGGCGACCTTCATAGGCGTGGGTTTCGTCCTTCACCTCGGTCAGGCGGGCCAGAATGCGTTCGCCCTCGGCCAGGGCGGGGTCACCGTCTTTCGCCACCAGAAGCACGCGAGGAGCAGCGCCTTCGCCGGTCCATTCGGTCGGATAGGCAAATAGATCCCCATCCGCGTCTGGGCCTTTGACGCTCAGAACCGATACTGGGGGCAGTTTGTCCGGGTCGCGATAGGTCTTCTTGCGCTTTTGCAGATGACCATCGGCCTCAAGCTCTTTCAGGATGCGTTTCAGGTCGATCCGGGCCGCGCCTCGAATGCCAAAGGCCCGCGCAATATCGCGCTTTCCGGTCTGGGTCGGGTTCTCGGAAATCCAGTTCAGGATGTCTTTCTTGGTGGGCAGTTTGCTCATGCGAAGTAATCCTGAATGATGCGGGAGTAGATAGATTTGAGCTGCGGGATTAGGGCAACTTCGACCCGTTCATCCACCGCATGCATGGTTTTCCCGACTAGGCCGAATTCGACCACCGGGCAGTGATGTTGTACGAACCGCGCGTCTGACGTGCCGCCCGAGGTCGAGGCTTCCGGGACCAACCCCGTTTCCGCCTGAACGGCGTCTGAAATCAGTTGCGACAGAGGGCCGGGGGGTGTCACGAAGCTTTCGCCTGAGACTTTAACGACCATCTCGATATCTACACCTGTGTCGTTGCCAACGCGCTCAGCTTCCGCTTGCAGCCACTTGGTCAGGCTGTCCGAGCTGTGGGCGTCGTTGAAGCGGATATTCACCGTCGCACGGCTTTCGGCGGGGATCACGTTTGTGGCTGGGTTTCCAGTGTCGATGGTGGTCACGGCCAGCGTTGAGGCGTCAAAGTGATCGGTGCCTTGGTCCAGCTCGTGTGCGGCAAGATCGGCCATCAGGCGTGCCAGTGCGGGCACCGGGTTCAGGGCGCGATGCGGATAGGCCGCGTGGCCCTGCACACCGCGCGCGGTGAAATAGGCGGTCATCGACCCGCGTCGCCCGATTTTCATCATCTCGCCCATGTCATTGGGGCAGGTGGGTTCGCCGACGACGCAATCGGTCATCTTTTCGCCCTGCGCTTCCATCCAGTCCAGAATGGCAACCGTGCCGTCGGTGGCCGGGCCTTCTTCGTCGCCGGTGATGGTGATGACCAGCGAGGCATCCTCGGGCGCGTGGCGGGTGAAATCAACGGCTGCGGCCACCCATGCCGCCACGCCCGATTTCATGTCGGTCGCGCCCCGGCCATAAAGGTATCCGTCACGGATCTCTGCGCCAAAGGGGTCGACGCTCCATGCGTTTACATCGCCCACCGGCACCACATCGGTGTGGCCATTGAACCCCAGAGTGCGGGCGTTCTTTGATCCCCAACGGGCAAACAGGTTCGATACCTCGCCTCGGTCGATGCGGGTGCAGGTGAACCCGGCCCCGGTCAGGATGCCCTCAAGCAACGTCAGTGCGCCGCCTTCGTCCGGCGTGACCGACGCGCAGCGAACAAGTTTTTGGGTCAGGTCGACGGGATCCATCGGGGCAGGTTGGGTGTTCGTCATAGAAATCTCCATTCTCATCACCCTTAGCAGGTGGAGCGATCGGTGAAAACGGCCCTTCCCCGCGAAACATCGCGCATTGTTCGGCAGTGTTGCACCATGCTGGACCCTTCGCCCCGCTCCCGCTAACCTGCGGGTAAAATACAACTTCTGATCGGATCGCCCAATGCGTAAACTCCTGTTCCTTTTGTGCCTTTTACCCCTGACCGCTTGTATCGACGCAGATTTGAAGCTGAAGATCGAGGGCGATACAGCCACAGTGTCATCGGTCATCGTGATGGGTCCTGATGGCTATCAGATGATGGCGGCCAGTGGTGAAGATCTGTGTAAAGACGGCGTTGGCACGCAGCTTGGCGATGGCGGTTATAGATGCGAAGTTGAGCAGTCCGGCACGATTGACGAAATGATTGCCGAACTTGAGACCGCCAAAGACAACTCGGACGGTATGGCCCCCGACAACAGCGCCCAGATCGAGCGGTTGCCCGATGGCAACGTCCGTGTGTCGATGGATCTGGCTGAAATGAAAACTCAGATCGCGGAAGGTGGCATGGATCCCGCCATGATCGCCATGATGCAGCAGGCCTTTGTGGGCCGTCGAATCCTGATGGAGATCGAAGGCAACATCGTTGAGACCAACGGCGAGAAGGCTATGAATGGTCGAAAGGCGTCGATCACGATCCCTCTGGATAAGCTGCTGATGCAGGATCCGTCAGTGCCGGACAGTTTCGTGACGATTGTGATGCCCTAGTGCGTCACCCGATAAGAGAGCTTATGACGCCCGGCAATTCGTCGGGCGTTTCTATATGGGCGTCCGCATCTGACAGATCGTCCTGACCACCATAGCCCCAACCCACCGCGATGAACGCCATGTTGTTAGCGCGGGCGGCCTTCAGGTCATAATGGCGATCCCCGATCATCACGCAGCGTGTAGGGTCATCTCCGGTGATCGTTAGGGCGTGGGCCAAAAGCTCGGCCTTATCATTGCGGGTGCCGTCCAGCTCTGGGCCAAACTCGTGTGCCATATGCTGGGCCAGCCCGAAATGTGCGGTGATCTTGCGGGCATAGGCATGTGGTTTCGCGGTTGCGATGCTCATCCTATGTTGCGCGGCGAGGTCTTCTAGTACGCGCGGAATACCGTCATAAACGGTGCAGTCATACATGCCGCCGCCGGTGTAATGCGTGCGGTAAGCGTCCAATGCAGCTTCCGGATCCGGAGCGCCAAGTTCCTTAAAGCTCCAAAGCAGGGCAGGGCCGATCACCCATTCCAGATCATCTGCGCTGGGTGCAGGCAGGCCAAGATCATTCAGCGCCTTGATCACGCTGCCGGTGATGCCCGGCTTGGGATCTGTCAGCGTGCCGTCCAGATCCCAAAAGATCATTGCAGCGGCCGTTTCTCGTCGTCGAAGAAGGGGGTCATCTGGGCAACGATCACGCTGTTCTCGGCCAGTGCGCGACCCATCAGCTTACGCTCTTCTGCGGGGATGTCGTGACCCTCGGCCAGACGGTCATCCAGCGATCCGTATCCGCTTACATCCAGCGGCGCCAGATCAGCTTGCTTTAGAATCGCGACGGTCTCGCGGACCGCTTCGGCTTCGTCCACGCCAGAGGCATAGCATACAAGTGCAGCCCCCGTGGCGCCGTCGGGCAGGCCGTCATCATCCTTGCGGCCCACTTCGACCAGAAGTGTATAAACTTTATGAGGTTTTTTGGTTTTGGTCGTCTTAGTCATGAAAAAGGCGTGGCAGAACGTTAGGGAAAGCGCAAGAGGCAACCGCAAACAGTTGGCACTCACTGCCTGTCGGGGTATGTGGAATATATAGTTGTGGGGAATAACGCGATGATTGCACAAAGGCTGCGCCACCTGGCCGCTGTGTGTCTGGCAATGATTTGTATGACCGCCGTGTCATATGCTCAGACATCTGATCTTGAATTTGTAACGGTCGAACGGCCGCCTTTTGCCATTTCCGGTGAAGGTGAACCAACAGGGTTTGCCATCGACCTGATGACCGCCATCGCCGCAGAGATGGGCCAGACCGTCTCTTTCGAGGTCACGGAAAGCTTCCCCGAAATGTTGGGGCGTGTGGAAAACATCGCCGCGGACGGGGCGATTGCCAATATCTCGATCACGCGTGACCGCGAAGCGCGCATGGATTTCTCGCAACCAATCTATCATGGCGGCCTGCGCATCATGGTCCCGCGCGAGCAAGGCGGGGTCAGCATCTGGTCCACCTTGCTTAGTCTTGATCTAGCGCTGGCCATTCTGGCCGCCTTCGCGCTTCTTCTAGGTGGCGGCATGTTGATGTGGGTCTTTGAACGCGACAAGCAGCCCTATTTCGAAGGCACCGCCCGACAGGCCATGTTCCCTGCGTTCTGGTGGGCTCTTAATCTGGTCGTGAATGGCGGCTTTGAAGAACGTATGCCGCGTTCGCTTTTCGGGCGCCTTTTCGGCACCTTCCTTGTGATCTCAAGCCTGTTTGTCGTGTCCGTCTTCGTGGCCCACATCACCGCGTCCCTCACGGTCAGTGCGATCTCGGGGTCGATCCATTCGGTGTCAGATCTGGATGGCAAGCGCGTGGGCACGACCGAAGGCTCCACGGCAGCAACATTCCTGGAAGAACGCAGCATGGTTTATTCGGGCTATGACTCGCTTGATGCGTTGTTGGGGGATTTCGAACAGGGTGAGCTGGACGCCGTTATCTTCGACGGCCCCATTCTGGCGCACTACGCCCAGAATGAAGGTGCGCAATATGGCGAGGTGCTGGACAGCGTGTTTCGTCCCGAAAGCTACGGCATCGCACTTCCCACAGGTAGCCCCCTGCGTGAAGACATCAATGTCGCACTGCTGCGGTTGATCGAAACAGGCGTCTATTCTGATCTGTCGGTGAAGTGGTTCGGCGGCCCGCGGTAATCCCCGCATGACCGCCGAATAAAGGCTTCCGGCCCAGCGTGTCGCGGGCCGGAAGAAACGCAAACTTAGTCGCGCAGCAGCTCGTTGATGCCCGTTTTCGAACGGGTCTTCGCATCCACGCGTTTCACGATCACGGCGCAGTACAGGTTGATGCCGTTTTTCGACGGCATCGAGCCGGCGACAACAACCGAATAGGGCGGCACTTCGCCGTACATCACTTCGCCGGTTTCGCGGTCGACGATCTTGGTCGACTGGCCGATGAACACGCCCATACCCAGAACCGAGCCTTCGCGTACGATGCAGCCTTCGACGACTTCCGAGCGGGCGCCGATGAAGCAGTTGTCTTCGATGATGGTCGGGCCAGCCTGCATGGGCTCTAGCACGCCGCCGATGCCAACGCCGCCCGACAGGTGTACGTTCTTGCCGATCTGTGCGCAGGATCCAACAGTGGCCCAAGTATCAACCATGGTGCCTTCGTCCACGTGGGCGCCAAGGTTCACAAAGGACGGCATCAGAACTACGCCCGGTGCGATATAGGCCGATTTGCGGACAACTGCGTTCGGTACAGCGCGGAAGCCTGCGGCTTTCCACTGGTTGTCGCCCCAGCCCTTGAACTTGCTGTCGACCTTGTCCCACCAGCCGCCGCCTTGCGGGCCGCCAGATTGCTCTTCCATATCCTTGATGCGGAAGCCCAGCAGTACGGCTTTCTTGGCCCACTGGTTTACGTGCCAGTCACCATTGTCTTGGCGTTCGGCGACGCGCAGGCTGCCGCTGTCCAGTGCGTTCAGCGTGTCTTCGATGGCTTCGCGGGTTTCGCCGGTGGTGGCGGGGGTGATCGTGTCGCGCGCCTCCCAGGCGGCTTCGATGGCGGCTTCCAATTGGGCGTTCGACATGTCGGTATCTCCGTAGGCGCGTGAATGTTGCACAAGGGCTATAAGGCCCACGTCCCTTTTTCGCAACGACGATTGGGGCAGGTGCGCTCATCTGCGGCGACAGGTGCCCCCCAAACGACCTTTTCATCGCGGTAAGGTGAGCATGAGGCTCTGGCCCTTTAGCGCTAAAGCCGCTACGCCTTGGGGGAAAGACGCAAATGTAACAGGACCAGTGCCATGAAAGACGACCGTAACCATCCGCTTCGTGACAGCCATCAAGACCGCGAGGCTGCGCATCAGACGCCCGACACGCCGCAGACCCGCGCTCCGGCCTATAAGCTGGCCTATGATGATCTGGACTTCATGTGCCGGGATGAGCTGCGACCGGTGCGCCTTCAGCTGGAACTTCTGAAGCCCGAGCTGATGATGCAGGAATATGGCGTGGAAAGCACCGTCGTTCTGTTCGGCGGCGCGCGCATCCCCGAGCCGTCGAAAAAGGATGGTGCCCGCACCAAAACTCTGGCCGATCTGTCCAAGTTCTATGATGAAGCGCGCGAGTTCGCGCGGCTTCTCACCCTACGCTCGAAGGTGAACAGCCATCGTGAAAACGTTGTGGTGACAGGTGGTGGCCCCGGCGTGATGGAGGCCGGCAACCGTGGTGCCGAAGATGCAGGCGGTGTGTCCATCGGCCTGAATATCGTGCTGCCGCACGAACAAGCGCCGAATGAATACGTGACGCCCGATCTGTGCTTCAACTTCCACTATTTCGCAATCCGCAAGATGCACTTCCTGATGCGGGCCGAGGCGATCGCCATCTTCCCCGGGGGCTTCGGCACGCTGGACGAACTGTTCGAGGCGCTGACCTTGATCCAGACCGGCCGCATGAAGAAAGTCCCGATCCTGCTGTTCGGTCGCGAGTTCTGGACCAAGATCGTGAATTGGGAGGCCCTGTCCGACGCCGGTACCATCAGCGCTGAAGATCTGGACCTGTTCAAATTTGTTGAAACCGCGCAGGAAGCGGTGGATGCGATTGACAACTGGCCAAGTCGGGATGCGCGGAACGAACTGCCGGGGCGGTGAGCCGCGCCTGAGCGGGCAGTGCTTTGCCCGCTCCACTTCACTCTAGGTACGGATGCGAACACAGCATGCAAGACAAGCCTTCCAAGTCCCGCCCGCCCTTCTCGATCAACGAAGACCGCCCTTCGGACTGGTTTGAACCGCTTTATTCTGGGGCCAGCGAACACGGAGATGGTGTTCCGTGGGCCAACATGGAGACCCACCCGTCCTTTGCGAAATGGCTAAAGAGTAACCCGTTATCCGGGGAGGGGCAGACGGCTTTGGTTGTTGGCTGTGGCATGGGTGACGACGCGATCGAACTTGAGAACCTTGGTTTCGCGGTTACTGCGTTTGATGTCGCTGCATCAGCAATTGATTTCTGCAAGCAGCGATTTCCAGACACCAAAGTTGAGTTTTTGCAAGCGGACCTGCTGCAGGATCAGCCGGACTGGCATAGTGCATTCGATTATGTGCTCGAAATCTTCACGGTTCAGGCATTGCCGCCGAAATATGAATCTCAGCTTATCAAAAGCATCTCTGAATTTGTTGCCCCCGAAGGAACGCTTCTTGTTGTCGCCGAAGTAAGCGACGAACCGCGAGATTTTGCGAAAGGCCCGCCATGGGTGCTGACACCTGATCACGTTAGCGCGTTTGTCGCTGCTGGACTGGAATTGGTCGATACGACCGTCGAAGCTGCTGATGCGCATGTGGGTCAGGCGACTTATGTGAGTGCGTTCAAAAAGGGACCTGCTGGGGCAGGCTAGGCCTTAAGCTTATTCCACGGCTGCGCTTTCGATGCGTGTTCCGCCCGGGTGTTGAGATCAGCCGCTTATCAGCTCTTTGTTGTTCTTCCTGTGTCGCGCGAGCATGTGCTTTACCCTCTTGTTTGGCGGAACCGGCGCTGCCGGGCCTTGAAGGGAAATGCGTTCGAGGATCTCGGGAAACAGGGTCGAGATTTCCTCGACCGCCTCAGGCGACAGCGCTTTCAACGCTTCTGGGCCTGTAAACAGACTTTCCGCTGGTGCGCCATTGGCCAGCAGGATTTCATGTTCGTCGAGAAGGATGTGAAAGTATTCGATCGGTCGGGGTCGGTCGTCAATTTCGATGCCCGAACACTCAGTCAGCTTGATGGCCGGGATCAGGACCTCTTTCGTGCCAAACATGCGCTCGGCGACTTTGGACTTGATCAGGATCCTGTGCTGGCGGCTGACCAGAAGATCCCGCACGGGAAGCTGATTTCCCAAAGCCCCCGCACGGATGCGCACGGGGCAGAGCTTTGGGGCATGAAGCAATTCAAACGCGGATACCTCGCGGCGCCCAATCCAGCGTATCGTGTGGGCTTCACCTTTGGCTGTCAGAACCTTGTCACCCTCGCGCAAGGTTTCAATCAGCTGGTGGCCATCTGGCGTTGCGATCCTTGTTCCTTTGGCAAAGCAGATGATAGCCGAGACATCCGCCTCGAAGTGGTTCGACATATTGTGGCGAATGTCGGTGACATCCTGGCCGACTGTGAATGTCGTGACGCCATCCGTCGAATACAGAAAACCCGAGGTGCCACCCCCTTGATACAGGTACCCAGCATCGCCAATGTCATTGCCGTTCCCCGATACGGCAGCATCCCATTCGTCATCTGAAATCGTTCCGTCGTTGTCCGCATCATTGACGACGATGACCACTTCCGTCGTGTTGACGGAATCGACAATCCAGTCGCCATGCGACTTGGAAACCGCGGCCACGGAGCCCGGCGGAAATGTCAGCGTCAAAAGCGCCATGAGTACTGCTCTCGCTTTCACTCTCGCTGGGGTTGAGTTCACCTCTCCCCATTCATTAAGAAAGCGTTAATATTTAGCCATGTTGAGGCTGATCTGTCAATTTTCGCTACATTTTGGGCGTATGTGCAGTGGTTGGTGTTGCAGACCCACTGGCGCACACAAAAGGCTCGGATCAGCAGTCATCCAAACCAACAGGTCCTGTACGCAGCAAAAAAGCGCAGGGATTACCTGCGCTTAACTGATGCATGTCTGTGCTTTGAACAAGGCGCTATCGGGTCAGTTCAACCCGGCTTCAGCCTCGATCTGCTTGCGCGACTTGCGCGCGCGTTCCGTGGCTGACTTCAACTGACCACAGGCCGCCATGATGTCTTCGCCACGCGTTTTGCGGATCGGGCTGGCGTAGCCTGCCTGATAGATGATGTTGGCAAAGGCGCGGATGCGGTTGTTGGACGACCGTTTATAGGGCGCGCCGGGCCATTCGTTGAACGGGATCAGGTTGATCTTGGCGGGGATGTTGTGGCGCTTGATATGCTCGATCAAACGATGTGCATCTTCGTCGCTGTCATTCACGCCGTCCAACATCACGTATTCAAACGTGATCCGTTCGCTGTTCGAGACTTTGGGGTAAGCGGACAGCGCACCCAGCAGTTCTTCGATGTTCCAGCGCTTGTTGATCGGGACCAGCACGTCGCGGACATCGTCCGTGGTGGCGTGGAAGCTGATCGCCAGCAGACAGCCGATTTCCTCGGCGGTGCGGGCTATCTCTGGCACCACGCCGGAGGTCGATAGAGTAATCCGACGGCGTGACAGTTGGATGCCTTCTGCGTCCATCGCGATCTTCATCGCGTCACGCACGTTGTCAAAGTTGTACAAAGGCTCGCCCATGCCCATCAGAACGATGTTCGACAGCAGGCGGGTTTCTTCTTTCGGCGCACCGGGGACCGGCCATTCGTCCAGATCGTCACGTGCCATCATCACCTGACCGATGATTTCACCAGCGGTCAGGTTGCGCACCAATTTCTGTGTGCCCGTGTGGCAGAAGGAACAGGTCAGCGTGCAGCCCACTTGGCTGGAAATGCACAGAGTGCCGCGACCTTCCTCGGGAATGTACACGACTTCGACCTCGTGACCGCCGGCGATGCGGCACAGGTACTTACGTGTGCCGTCTTCTGACACCTGACGGGTCACGACCTCGGGGATCTCGATCACGAAATGCTCGGCCAATTGTGCGCGATAGGCTTTGGCCAAATTGGTCATGTCGGCAAAGTCGCGTTTGCCCCATTGATAGATCCACTGCCAAATCTGCCCCGTGCGCATCTTGGCTTGTTTTTCGGGCGTGCCTATCTCGATCAACGCATCGCGCATCTGATCACGCGTCAGCCCAACAAGGTTGCGCTTGCCACCTTCGTCGGTCTTGCGGGGGATGGTCATCACATCCTGAGTGATCGGGGCCTTGGGGTCCATGTCGCGTTCCTTACCGTGCAGAGCGGCAGCTTATAGGGAAACACATATAGCTTGTCACGCGAAGGTTTTCACCCCCGCGCGCACATAACCCAGTCGGTCAGGATTAAACCGATACGCTTTAGTTGGCGCAGCGCTTTCCAGCTTCGTCAACCGCAGCAGTGAACCCAAGCAGGCTGAAAGTATCCTGCGTTTTGGTTCCGCGCGCACTTTGTGCGTTGGCGACGGCTTTCGCGCCACCCTTCATTGCTGCAATGATTTTGGCGTCATCAGCCGGGCTTGCGGCCCATGCCCATTCACCATCGGTGAACAGCTGATAGCTTTTGCCGCCAATGGTCAGGTCCACGGTCGAGCCGGGCGCGAAGGGATAGCCACCCGTGAACGACACTTCGCCCTTCACGTTGTTACCGGGGCGATAGCTGACAAACAGCAGAATATCACTGCGCTTCACCGCTACGGCACGGCCGTTTTTGGTGTTCACGGTTTCCTTCGGGCTGGAGACGCTCCAGCACTCGGTCGGGTTCTTCTCGACGAAAACGCTCCAATCGGTGTTCGCTGCCACCCGGTTCGAGCTTTCTTGTGCCATGACACCTGTCGCTGCCACTGACAGGCCAAAGGCGCCAATTGCACCCAAGATCAAACGATTCATGTCTAATACAGCCTCCGCTGCCTCTGCCTCGGACCGTTGCGTTGCCCCCGGCCATCTTAAGTGGCCCTTGACCAGACCGCTCAGGTCGTTTCCATGTCTGCAAGCGCAGTTTAGCGTCAAAAGACAGGGTAATGAAAGCCCCGGTGGCGGATTTCCGCGTGTTTCCGGGCTGAAGGAGAGCGATATGGGCAAGGCAGAGCGGTTGGTCGAGGTTTGGCGCGGCGATATTCTGGAAAGCCAGCACCGTGGGCACGCTGTTGTCGTCGATAAATCCGGTCAGATTGTGCACGCTTGGGGCGACCCCGATCAGGTGATCCTGCCACGCTCCTCGGCCAAGATGCTGCAGGCGTTGCCGCTGGTGGAAAGCGGGGCTGCGGATGCGGCTGGGCTGACCACGGAACAGCTTGCCCTGTCCTGCGCCAGCCATCAGGGAGCAGCGATCCACACCGACCGCGTCTCGCGCTGGTTGGCGGATATGGGGCTGGGCAATGATGACCTGCGCTGCGGTCCACAATGGCCAGCCGACAAGCCCGCCAAGGTCGGTCTGATAAAGGCCGATGACAGCCCCTGCCGCATTCACAATAACTGCTCGGGAAAACATGCTGGCTTCCTGACACTCAGCCGCCATTTGGATGTGAAAGACCCAGAATATGTCGAGGTCGACCACCCCATTCAGGTGGCAATCAAGCAAGCGTTTGAGGAAGTCACGGACGAAGTTAGTCCCGGATTTGGTATCGACGGGTGTTCCGCCCCGAACCACGCCAGCACGCTGCTGGGCATGGGGCGTGCGATGGCTGGGTTTGCCGCGGCGACCGAAGGCGGCAACGCACGCCAGCGCGCCTCGGTCCGTCTGCGCGAAGCAATGATGCTGCATCCCGAGCTTGTGGCCGGTGAAACCCGCGCTTGTACCGAGTTGATGCGGTCCGCGCCGGGCAAGGTGGCCCTGAAAACCGGGGCCGAGGCGTTCTTTGTCGCGATCATCCCCGAGCTTGAGATGGGTGTGGCCCTGAAGATCGAGGACGGCTCAACCCGCGCATCCGAATGCGCGGTTGCTGCAATTTTGGTAAAGCTGGGCGTGTTGGACCCGGCGCATCCGGATGTGAAGAAGCGTCTGAACCCGGATGTGCTGAACTTTGCAGGGCTGAACACAGGCTTCATTCGCCCGTCCGAGGCAGTGTTGGCGGTTTAACTATCGCTCAAACCAAGTCGGTGATCAGCTTCAACGCCATGGCGGATGAGGCGATCACCAGCAGGGGTTTGATCAGGCGTGCGCCGATGCGTGACGCCAACGATGATCCGACATATGCGCCCGCCATCTGCGCCGCACCCATCGCCAGTCCGATGATCCAAAGGGGCGAGAGCACCAAGAGGAACCCGGCCAACCCGCCCACATTCGACGCGAAGTTCAGAAGTTTCGTGTGGGCCGTGGCTTTCAGGATGCCGTGGCCTGCCATTGCGACGAAGGCCAGCATGTAGAAGGCGCCTGCACCCGGGCCAAGTAGGCCGTCGTAAAAGCCGATCAGCGGAGCGAAGGTTAGTGCAAAGACAGCGGGCGTAAGCCGCTGGTGTCGATCAGAGTCATCGAGCCCCGGCTTCAGCGCAAAGAACAGCGCGATGGCGACCATCAGGATGGGCAGGATCCAGCGGATCAGCTCGGTCGGCAGCGCGTTGACGGACAGCGCGCCCAGAAGGGCTGCGACAAAGGACAGGGCCGCAGGTTTCACCTGTCGGCGCAGGTTCACATGGCCTTTGCGGGCATAGGTGATTGCTGCCATGCCCGCCCCGAACAACCCCTGCACCTTGTTGGTGGCCAGTGCTGTCACCGGCGGCACGCCCGCCAGCAAAAGGGCCGGGACCGTGATCAACCCGCCGCCGCCTGCAATGCTGTCGATAAACCCGGCCACGAACCCGGCGGCCAGTAGGAAAATCAGGATTTCCGTTGAAAACTCAGCCATTTACGAAGTCTGGCTTCGCATAGCCTTGGATATACAGAAGCGCGGTCAGATCGCCGTGGTTGATGCGGATATCGCATTCTGCCGCGACCGAGGGCTTGGCGTGGAGCGCCACGCCTGCGCCTGCCAGACCCAACATGCCAAGATCGTTGGCCCCGTCCCCCACGGCCATCACGTCATCATGGGACAGGCCAAGACGGGCGGTGATCTCTTTCAACGCTTGCACTTTGGCCTCGCGCCCCAGAATGGGCATGCCAACGGTACCGGTCAACGCGCCATCAGCCACGTTCAGCGTGTTGGCGCGGTTTTCGTCAAAGCCCAACGTGGCCGCGACATGGGCGGTGAAGGCGGTGAATCCGCCGGACACCAGCGCCGCGTAAGAGCCGTTCGCTTTCATCGTTGCCAACAAAGCCTTGCCGCCGGGCATCAAGGTGATGCGGTTGGCCAGCACGTCGCCAATGACACTTTCCGGCAGACCTTTCAGAAGCCCGACCCGTTCGGTCAGGGCACCTTCGAAATCCAGCTCTCCGTTCATCGCCCGGGCGGTGATATCTTTCACCCGCTCGCCGACGCCCGCCTCGTCCGCCAACTCGTCGATGCATTCCTGCTGGATCATGGTCGAATCCATATCCGCCAGCAGCATCTTCTTTTTGCGTCCCTCGGCGGGCAACACGATCAGATCGACGCCCAGCTTCTGCAGATCGCCCCACACGTCCCATCGATTGTCGGGCAGAGCCTCAAGCGAGAACTCGGCCGCTTCATCTGGGGCCAGCCAGTCCGCATCCCCTCCGCCCCACGCATTGCGCAGGTTCTCGACCAAAGCCGGTTCAAGATTGCGGGCAGAGGGCGAGGCGATCAGCGTGGCGATATACATGGGCGGGCCTTCAAGTGGTCGTTTCAACTGCCCGTTTCATGCGGCAGATCAGGCAAGGTTCACAAGCGCAAATCGGCGAAAGCTTTGCAAAAGCCGGGTTTCGAGCCGTGACGCAAGTTTCCGATAGTAGTCAAACAGCGTCTGTTTTCGACTCCTCAAACAACAGTTCCGACATTTTTTGCTTGTGCAGCACGGAAACGCCCCTTACTTCGGTCCGTGGGACACCCTTCCCCAACGAAGGGCACATATCTGCGAGGGTATCATGACTGATATTGCACAACCGGCAACGCGGCCGGCTAATCCGCGTTTTTCCTCTGGCCCCTGTGCCAAACCCCCCACATGGAATCTTGATGCCCTGGCCGACGCCGCCTTGGGTCGCTCGCACCGTGCCGCCATCGGCAAGGAGAAGCTGAAAGCAGCCATCGAAGGTACGCGCGACGTTCTGGGCATCCCCGCTGACTATAAAATCGGCATCGTTCCCGCGTCCGACACCGGTGCGGTTGAAATGGCCCTTTGGTCACTTCTGGGCGCTCGCAAGGTCGAGATGCTGGCATGGGAATCCTTCGGGTCTGGCTGGGTCACCGATGTGGTGAAGCAGCTGAAAATCGACGCCGTCGCAAAGACCGCCGATTACGGCCAACTGCCCGATCTGGCGTCCGTCGATTTCGCAAATGACGTTGTCTTCACTTGGAACGGCACCACCTCGGGCGTGCGCGTTCCGAACGGTGACTGGATTGCGGATGACCGCGAAGGTTTGACCATCTGTGACGCGACCTCGGCCGCGTTTGCGATGGACCTGCCGTGGGACAAGTTGGATGTGACCACCTTCTCGTGGCAGAAAGTGCTGGGCGGCGAAGCTGCACACGGCATTCTGATCCTGAGCCCCCGCGCTGTTGAGCGTCTGGAAAGCTATACCCCCGCATGGCCGCTGCCGAAAATCTTCCGCCTGACCAAAGGCGGCAAGCTGATCGAAGGCATCTTCACCGGTGCGACGATCAACACGCCGTCGATGCTGGCTGTCGAAGACTATCTGTTTGCTCTCGATTGGGCGCGTTCGGTTGGCGGGCTGGAAGGTCTGATCCACCGCGCAGATGCCAACACCAAAGCCGTCGCCGACTTCGTCGAGATGCGCGATTGGGTCGACTTCCTTGCTGAGGATGCGGCGACGCTGTCGAACACCTCGGTCTGTCTGAAGTTCACCGACGATCGCATCCAAGACGGTGCTGCCTTCGCCAAGGCCGTTGCCAAGCGGTTGGAGAACGAAGGCGTGGCCTTGGACATCGGCGCCTATCGCGACGCGCCAGCCGGTCTGCGCATCTGGTGTGGCGGCACGGTCGAAACATCGGACGTCGAGGCCCTGATGCCGTGGCTTGATTGGGCGTTCAACGCCGAAATCGCAGCACAATAAAGAATTTGCTCTGCGCAACAACGCGCAGAGCCTTCCCCATCATCTTTGAAGAAGGACCAACACCATGGCCCCCAAAGTTCTCGTATCCGACAAGCTTTCGGAAACCGCCGTACAGATTTTCCGCGACCGCGGCATCGAAGTCGACTTCGAACCCACGCTGGGAAAAGACAAGGACGCTCTGGCTGCCAAGATCGGAGACTATGACGGTCTGGCGATCCGCTCGGCCACCAAAGTGACCGACAAAATCCTTGAAGCCGCGACCAACCTTAAGGTTGTTGCCCGCGCCGGGATCGGTACCGACAACGTCGACAAAGTTGCTGCCTCGAAAGCCGGTGTGATCGTGATGAACACGCCGTTCGGCAACATGATCACCACCGCCGAGCACGCCATTGCGATGATGTTCGCTGTTGCCCGTCAGATCCCTGAAGCCTCGGCCTCGACCCATGCTGGAAAGTGGGAAAAGTCGAAGTTCATGGGTGTCGAGCTGACCAACAAGACGCTTGGCGTTATTGGCGCAGGCAACATTGGTGGCATCGTCTGCGACCGTGCGCTTGGCTTGAAGATGAAAGTGGTCGCCTATGACCCCTTCCTGTCGGAAGAGAAAGCCGACAGCATGGGCGTTGAAAAGGTCGAGCTGGACGAGCTGCTGGCCCGCGCCGATTTCATCACTCTGCACGTGCCGCTGATCGACGCGACCCGCAACATCCTGAGCCGTGAGAACCTGCTGAAAACCAAAGCCGGTGTGCGCATCATCAACTGTGCCCGCGGTGGTCTGGTGGATGAAGAGGCGCTGGCTGATCTGCTGAAATCGGGCCACGTGGCTGGCGCTGCCTTCGACGTGTTCGCCGAAGAGCCCGCAACCGAGAACCCGCTGTTCAACCTGCCCAACGTCGTTTGCACCCCGCACCTTGGTGCTGCAACAACCGAAGCACAGGAAAACGTGGCGCTGCAAGTTGCCGAGCAGATGTCGGACTACCTGCTGACAGGTGCCGTGCAGAACGCGCTGAACATGCCGTCGGTGACCGCTGAAGAAGCTAAAGTCATGGGCCCGTGGATCAAACTGGCCGAGCATCTGGGTGCTTTCGTGGGTCAGATGACCGACGAGCCGGTGAAGGCTGTGAACATCCTTTATGATGGTGTCGCGTCCGAAATGAACCTGAAGGCTCTGGACTGCGCTGTGATCGCTGGCCTGATGAAGCCGCAAACGCCTGACGTGAACATGGTGTCGGCCCCGGTTGTGGCGGCTGATCGCGGCATCAAGACCTCGACCACTACGCAAGCCAAGGGTGGCACATTTGATGGTTACATCAAGGTGACGGTTGTGACGGCAAACCGCGAGCGTTCGATTGCAGGTACTGTCTTCTCGGACGGCAAACCGCGCTTCATCCAGATCAAAGGCATCAACATCGATGCCGAGATCGGCAGCCACATGCTCTACACCACCAATGATGACGTACCGGGCATCATCGGTACGCTGGGTAAAACCATGGGCGAGAACGGCGTGAACATCGCGAACTTTACCCTGGGCCGTAAGGAAACCGGTGGTGACGCGATTGCACTGCTGTACGTGGACCATGGGATCTCGGACGACGTGCTGAACACGCTGCGCGACACCGGCCTGTTCAACTCGGTCAGCCCGCTTGAGTTCGACGTCTAAGCGTCAAACATACAACGGAAAGCCCCGGCCCTTCGCCGGGGCTTTTCTTTTTGGGCCATATGCTTAGGTTGTCCAAAGAAGAAGGAGCACCCCCATGCGCGCCTATGCGATCGGAGATATTCACGGCCATCTGGACAAGCTTGAAGCTGCCCATGCGCTGATCGCGGAAGATCGCGCGCGTTGTGGTGATATGGATGCGCCCGTGGTGCACATCGGAGACCTCGTGGACCGTGGTCCCGACTGCAAAAGCGTGATCCAATACCTGATCGACGGTCAGGCGCGTGGCGAAAACTGGGTGGTGCTGAAGGGCAATCACGACCGCATGATGGAGATGTTCCTGCGTGAACATCCCATGGTCGATACCCAGCTTTTGATCGACCACAACTGGCTGCATCCCCGGATTGGCGGGATCGAGACGCTCGCCAGCTATGGGGTCGAGGTGCCTGAGGGCATCCGCACGTATCAACTACATCCTGAGGCCCGCGCGGCGGTGCCAGAAAGTCATCGCGACTATCTGGCGAACTTGCCGTCCAGCTATCGGTTAGGAGATTTGTATTTCGCCCATGCAGGCATCCGTCCGGGCGTCCCTTTGGATCAACAGACCGAGGATGACCTGTGCTGGATCCGCAAGGAATTCCACCAATCCGACGCCAATCACGGCCCGCTGATCGTGCACGGCCACACTCCGGTGGATGAGGTCTCACATTATGGCAATCGTCTGAATATCGACATTGGCGCGGGGCATGGCAAAGGCTTGGCCGCCGTGGTGATCGAGGGGCGCGATGTTTGGCGGCTTGGCCCGGATGGGCGAGAAGCGGTTGCTAAATGTTGATTTAGGATCTGATTTTCGTGGAGGGTTTTGAGTGATTAATCAATTTCGGTTCGTCGTATTGGCGATTGTTTTCTTGGTGCTCATCGTAGCGCCTCCAGAAATTGTGCGAAAAAGAGAGCGAGCTATCGCAGCACATTATGTTTCAAAAGGTGATCTGGATACGGCATCCACGGTCTATGACTTTCTCCGCTTTCAGCGAGATCCGATTGGGAAAAATAACTTTCACGCGTTGAACTACTATCGTCAGTTCAACAAAAGCAAACAGGCGCGGAAAATGTCGTCGAAAGCTGCGTATCATGCTTGGAAAGAATTGGGTGCCGCTGGCGTGGGTGCATCTTTCTGGAACCTGGCAATGTTCAACATCAAGTATGGTCGAAGTGATGTTGAAGAAGACCAATGGACAACGCATTGGCTTAGATCCGCGTCGATTGTTGGCTTGCATGAAGCTGGTCAATTGCTGGCTGCTGGCGAAGAGGAGTACAGCAGGTTACTGGTGCTCGCTGAGTTGGGTGATCCGGGTGCAGCCATGACTGTGGCGTCTGCTGCGCATCACGCCGGAAACACATCCCAGAAGCTCTGGGCATTGAGCATCGCGGCGAATGCCGGAGATGTCTATGCCATGTCCAATTTGGGGTTAGAGCTGATCGGTGAAAACCAGGAAGGTGCAGAAAAATGGCTGACTTTGGCCGCAGATCAGGGAGAGATCGCAGCGGCGAATAGGCTTGGTGATTGCTACAATCGCAGCTTCTATTTTTGCGAGCAAAGGAACCTTGAACTGGCCGCGCATTACTATGAAATCGCGCTTGGGCCCGTTCCACCTTACGCGCCCCCTAAGATCTACATGGGTTCGGACTATGCGATCAGGTTGGGGACGACTGCCAGATGGATCAGCCGCCCACTTGGTCACGCCGAAAGCGCGGCATACGAACTTGGGAAGCTGTATATGAGTGGGACAGGTGTGCCGATTGATCTGGTGCGCGCAGAGGAGCTTTTCTTGCGCGCAGATGGGCGCCGAGATTCTGACGAAATTCTAGCGCAACTACGGGGCATGATCGCGGCCGAGTAACCTTATGCTAAGGTGGGTTGCCGTAAAGGGCCATTAACAGTTTTGCGGGTTTAGGATCGAGCGCTGCCCCCAGGACACCTCACTTCTGCGCTTTCGCCAGTTCGAGCTCGGCCTTCAGCTTCGCCACTTCTTTTTGCAGCTCAAGTGTATTGCTGTCCGTCGCTTCGTTCGCGGCCCGCACGGGGATCAGGGCGGGGATGTATTTCGGGCAGTTCCAATCCAAGGCGACCACATCAATGACCAGAAGACGTTCGGCGGGAACCCCCTCCAACGAGAACTGGGCGAGAATGTCTTGATCCGCCTCTTCAAGCAGAAGCAGGCTGGCCCGACCCTGAATTTTCAGGCGCGCGCGGTTCATGTAGTCCATCAGGAACAGCGGCATACGCGGGTCATCTGCACATGGCCCATTGTGATGAATTGCCGATTGCCGACGTAATCGAGACAGGCCAGCCTATTGGACCCAATAGCACGCAGAAACCCCGGCGGTTCTCCGCGATGCTGGACATAGGGCCATCCATCCGGACTGACGCTGGCGATCGAGCGCTATGTATTTGTCATGGCTGCCTCGTCTTTTTGCAGGTCCGCGACGTTGCCGCGAAACATCAGGTCTACATAGTCTTCCATCGCGCGTTTCTTCCATATCAAGAAAGCATAGAAAAACCGGCCAGCGCGTCGTGCCCGGAGTATCTACAGATACGGTAATGTGAACAAAAAAGCCCCGGCGTTTCCACCGGGGCTTTCTGTTTCGAGTGACTAAGATTTACTCTTCGTCTTTTTTCTTTTTCGGTTCAGGAGCGATCTCTTCACCGGTTTCCTGATCGACGATTTTCATCGACAGGCGAACCTTACCGCGGTCGTCGAAGCCAAGCAGTTTGACTTTAACTTCCTGGCCTTCTTTCAGAACGTCCGAAGGATGGTTCAGGCGACGGTTTTCGATCTGGCTGACGTGCACAAGGCCGTCGCGCTTGCCGAAGAAGTTCACGAAGGCGCCGAAGTCGACGATCTTCACAACTTTACCGGTGTAGATCGCGCCTTCTTCCGGCTCTGCAACGATCGAGTGGATCATCTCGTAAGCCTTGGCGATGGCGTCGCCGTTGGGCGATGCGATCTTGATCACGCCGTCGTCGTTGATGTCGACCTTAGCGCCCGACACTTCGACGATTTCGCGGATGACCTTACCGCCCGAACCGATCACTTCACGGATCTTGTCGGTCGGGATGTTCATGGTCTCGATGCGCGGTGCGTGTGCCGAGAACTCCTGACGACCTTCCGACAGTGCTTTGTTCATCTCGCTCAGGATATGAAGGCGACCCTCTTTGGCTTGTGCCAGGGCTTTCTCCATGATCTCGGGCGTGATGCCTGCGACCTTGATGTCCATCTGCAGCGACGTGATGCCGTCTTCGGTACCAGCCACTTTGAAGTCCATGTCACCCAGGTGATCTTCGTCACCCAGAATGTCGGTCAGAACAGCGTACGAACCGTCATCTTCCAGAATCAGACCCATGGCAACACCAGCAACCGGTGCTTTAAGCGGAACAGCCGCGTCCATCATGGACAGCGAACCACCACATACCGATGCCATCGAGGACGAGCCGTTCGACTCGGTGATCTCGGACACAACGCGGATGGTGTAGGGGAAGTCGGTGGCCGACGGCAGAACTGCCTGCAGCGCACGCCATGCCAGCTTACCGTGACCGATTTCACGACGACCGGTGAAACCAAAGCGGCCCACTTCGCCGACCGAGTAGGGCGGGAAGTTGTAGTGCAGCATGAAGTTCGACTTGTAGGTGCCGGTCAGCGCGTCGATCATCTGTTCGTCGTCGCCGGTGCCCAAAGTGGTCACAACCAGACCTTGGGTCTCGCCACGGGTGAACAGGGCCGAACCGTGCGTACGGGGCAGGATGCCTGCTTCCGATACGATCGGGCGCACGGTGTCCAGAGCACGACCGTCGATGCGCTTGCCGGTTTTCACGACGTCGCCGCGAACAACCGAGCTTTCCAGCTTCTTCAGGGCCGAACCAAGGTTCGCGTCTTCCTGCTGCTCTTCGGTCAGAGCGGCAACGATTTCCTCTTTGGCAACCGACAGGGCCGCAACGCGTTCCTGTTTGTCGGTGTTGCCGTATGCGGCGCGGATTTTATCTTCGCCAGCGGCTTTAACAGCTGTGTAGAGGTCCGAGTAATCAGCAGGCTGATAGTCAAACGGCTCTTTCGCGGCTTCTTCGGCCAGATCAATGATCAGGTCGATAACCGGCTGGATTTCTTGGTGTGCGAAGTTCACAGCGCCCAGCATCTCGGCTTCGGTCAGCTCGTAGGCTTCCGATTCCACCATCATCACGGCGTCTTTGGTACCAGCAACAACAAGGTCCAGACGCTGGTCTGGGTTGTTGCGCAGCTGGTGCATGTCGTCGCAAGTCGGGTTCAGAACGTATTCACCGTCTTCAAAACCAACACGTGCCGCAGCAATCGGACCCATGAAGGGCGCGCCCGAAATGGTCAGAGCAGCCGATGCAGCGATCATTGCAACGATGTCGGGATCGTTGACAAGGTCGTGGCTCAGCACGGTGCAGATTACCAGAACTTCGTTTTTGAAGCCGGGAACGAACAGCGGGCGGATCGGACGGTCGATCAGACGCGAGGTCAGCGTCTCTTTTTCGGTCGGACGCGCTTCGCGTTTGAAGAAGCCACCGGGGATTTTACCAGCGGCATAGTATTTTTCGTTATAGTGAACTGTCAGCGGGAAGAAGTCCTGACCGGGCTTCTGTGCCTTCGCGAAGGTCACGTTGGCCATTACGGAAGTTTCACCCAAAGTGGCGATCACAGTTCCGTCGGCCTGACGGGCAACTTTGCCCGTTTCCAGAGTGAGGGTTTCTTCGCCCCACTCCATCGATTTTTTAGTTACGTCAAACATCATGTTTTCCTAGTTGGAAGCACTCCCGGCCCTCCGGGTCTTCCGTTGTCATGGTGGCCCCATTGCCACCGACCCCTTTATCGTTTCATGCGCCGGGATCGAAGCGCACGTCTCAGATGCGTGCGCCTTACAGGAAAACAAGGGGTTTGGAAAGCAAAACCGTTAGCGCTGATGTGCCCTAGCTGTGGCGGCGACGTGGGTGCTTGGTGATGCCGAAAGCCTTGCGGGCAGTGACAAGGCGCAGATCCTCGGGGTCCATGCCCATGGACAGGATGGTTTCCCGGTCAAACCGCTGCCGCGCGACGTCGGGATCGTGCTTGGTGCCGAACAGCTTATCGATCCAGCCCATTCCGAAGCTAACGTGGAAGGTGGCTTCGTGATCCTGAAAGTGATGGGCCAGGTGCGAGCGGGTTATGCGCTGTCCAAACCAACCTTTCGGCACATTCACATGGGCCAGAGTGTGGCAGTATTCATAGAAAGTGAAGGCACTGACCGACCCGACGAACAGGGCCACATAGGCAAAGAGCGCGGCCGGTCCCAGCCCCAGAACGGGCCAGAGCACAAGCGTATGCGCGACAAAGGATATCGTACCGAACTTCAGCGCGTACCAATGATCCCCGCCCGTGAAAAACTCGGGATCATTGGGAAACTCGTGATGGCCGATATGGCTTCTGTAAAGCTCGTTGAACACACCCTGATCGGTGGGTGGCTCGCGGTGCAGAAGGAAACGGTGCATGGCATATTCGACGAAGAACTGTGCCAACACGCCATAGGCGATGGCCAGCAAAAGCCACGGGTTGAACCAGTTCACCAGCGCAACCAGCCCTAGAAACCAGAACGGAAACAGCCGGTGCAGGCTGCCCATATTCATCAAAACGCGAATTGCTTCTTTCATCGTCGTCTCCTCACCTTTGGACAGGCTGAGCGATGAACGCGGGTCATTTCAAGCCAAACCAAACGTCAAGTAGGGCGGGGTTTAGGGGGAGTGGCGTGGTTGAAATGCCCTCATTGGTTGACGATGCGCGTCTGATTGCTTCACAGTTGAACCAGTTATGCGGTTCCGTTTCATCGCCGTGAAGCGGATTGTCCCTGTTGTGTGGAAGTTTCCCTATGCTGCGATATCTGATCCTTGTGTTGTGCCTGTTTAGTCTGAGTTCCCCAGCGATGTCCGAGGGGCGCCAGCCAAAGATATTGGTGATCGGCGACAGCCTGATGGCGTGGCACAAAATGTCAAACCGGTCGATCGGGGACATGCTGGGCCGCTATCTGAAGGAACCCGTCGTCAATCGTTCGGTCGGCGGTGCACGTATCATGTATGAATTGCCGATATCGGGCAGCATGGGCATGAAAATCAGCCGTCAGTTTCGGGGCGAACACTGGGACTGGGTGATACTGAACGGAGGCGGAAACGACCTTTGGTTTGGGTGTGGGTGCAAGAGATGTGGCCGCAATATCAACCTGATGGTCACGATCAACGGGCAGTACGGCTATGTTCCAGATCTGATCAATCGGATACGAGCCACGGGCGCGAAGGTTATCGTGATCGGCTATTTGCGGACGCCGGGTGTGGATTCCTCGATCGAGCACTGCCGGGACGATGGCGATGCCTACGAAGCCCGGCTTCAGCTTATGGTCCGCCAGATGAAAGGGGTCTATTTCCTGTCGAACAAGGATCTGGTGCCGTACGGAGACAAGTCATTTCACACCGCAGATATGATCCACCCGTCGTTCAAGGGCAGCGCGGTGATCGCCAAGCGGTTGGCGGTTATGATCAGGAAACTGGATCGTGAAAGGTAGTATCTGGGCGTTTATGCAGCGTTCAGATAACCAGCAAACAGCGAAATAAAGGCGCCAACATGAACCACCATGATTGCCTTATCCTTCCACATCACACCAACGGCGAACCAAAGAAAAATGCCCACGAAGAAGGCATACACGTTCCAAGGGGTCATGTTCAGGCCAGTCATACCGTAGCCAACCAACTGAATTGCCGTAGCAATCCATTTCACGATATCGACTGTTTGCAATGCACTCTCCCGTAAAGCAGTAGACTGATAGTATTGTGAAGAAAAACGCCCGCCTTTTGCAAGACGGGCGTTTCTATTCAAACGGGGCAGGTCTTAGCGACGCAGACCCAGACGCTTAATCAGGTCCTGATAGCGCGCTTCGTCTTTACCGCGCACATAGTCCAGCAGCTTACGGCGCTGGGCAACCATCTTCAGAAGGCCACGGCGACCGTGGTTGTCTTTCTTGTGGGTTTTGAAGTGCTCGGTCAGGGTCGCGATGCGCGACGACAGGATGGCAACCTGAACTTCGGGCGAACCGGTGTCGCCTTCTTTGGTGCCAAAATCTTTGATCAGGCGGTTCTTTTCTTCAACAGTGATCGACATCGGGGTCTCCTTCATAGGTTAAAGTGGATGGCGCAGGCCGGGATGTCGTCCAGCAAGGCCCATGGAGATACCCGCCATTTTCAGACGGATGGGGGTGTCTAGAAGGATTCTACGTCAAACGCAAAGGAAATCATTGCTCAGAAGGGGTGACCTTAATTTCGTCGATAATCTGCGTGGCCCAGTCGCCCAGCACCGGGATGAAGTCGATCGAGCCCAGCATATAGATGACCCAAGAAACCAAGATTGTGGCACCCAGTACGGATCCCAAACCAAAGGCCAGCCCGCGATACAGCTGAAACATCCCTAGTTTGAACAGGCTGTCATGCAGACGAATGAAACGATGGTTGTTCATGCGTTCGACCTCGGCCCGAAGGGCGCGCACCTCCTGCGAGAGCTGCTCTTCGCGCTGAGCCAGCGGGTCGTTCGTTTCACTGTCAGAATCTGGCATCAGTCGATCCTCGTTTTGGCGGCGCGGGGATGTCGTTAACACTTTGTTAACTTTCGATTTGATTAAACTTGTCCGCATATTCAGGTCGAAGAATGCGTGGTGTTTCATACATTCGCAAGCGGTGATCGGCATCATCGACGCGATTGACGTGTTACCGGAACAATATGGGCGATGTACTAGATGCTTTTTGGGTTGTTGTTTCTAAGCCTTATGCCAGTTGCCTTAATGGCGGAAAGCTTCACGGACGAAGTGGGGAATGATTTTGACGGCAATGGGGGCGGATCTGGTGACCTTGATGGGACCGGTTCTCTGCCACCAAACACCAATGGGATCGGCGACATCTTGACCCCGAACAGTGGGGCCGGGGATGGGGACAGCCCGGAGAAGGATCAGACCCTGTTGGATCAGCTGTTGGGCAGCGAAACCGATTCGCACTATGGGCGTGAAGAACTGGATTACTTTGTTCCTGAAACAGATGAGCATGTTCTGACCAACGCAGACGATGATGTGACCCTTGATGGATCTGGGGCCGATGGTGATGCAGGGCAGATATCGACGTTCAAAGGTACGGCTGTCGTTGGGGGGGATGGGCCAATTGATGTGCTTGATGCAGGTGCAGGCAATGACACGATCCAGGCGGGTGACGAAGCGGCCTATTTGTTTGGCAATGAAGGCGATGACACGATCATAGCGGGCACTGGCGCATTGGCGGCCTTTGGCGGGCAGGGCGATGATCGCTTAGATGGTTCTGACAGTGTGGACAGCTATCTTGACGGCGGCAGCGGGGACGATGTGCTGACCGGTGGGGACGGCGATGATCAGCTGTTCGGCGGCAGCCACGAGGATGAGGTGCCCAGCGATCTGGATGCCACCGATAACGACATTCTGGATGGTGGTGATGGTGACGATATCCTGAAAGGCGGTCTTGGAGCGGATTGGCTTCTTGGCGGGGATGGCGATGATGTAATCGACCACTTCGGCCATGCGATGGAAGAAAGCGGAGCCGAACAGCACGAATATGACTGGCACAATGACGGAGCGTCAGATGT
Organism: Aliiroseovarius sp. S253; assembly: GCF_049800855.1. Lineage (NCBI taxonomy): Bacteria > Pseudomonadati > Pseudomonadota > Alphaproteobacteria > Rhodobacterales > Paracoccaceae > Aliiroseovarius > Aliiroseovarius sp. S253. Next base: position 671,088 of record NZ_JBNAFW010000002.1, read on the forward strand.
TTTGGATGGTGGCGCAGGCAACGACACGCTGATCTTCGGTGCGTCAGACGTGGCTACCGGAGGCGAAGGCAACGACGTGTTCTGGCTGTACTCTGATGGGAATTTTGAGGTGCCTGTGGCTCAGGTCATGGATTTTGAAGCCGGCCGTGATTTCCTGCGCGTCTCGCTGGATGAAGGCGAGGGGCACGCGGATCTGACCTGCGAAGTTTCCCCTTCGGACAATGGTGAGGATGGTGTGGTGACTGTTGGCGGTCAGATCGTTGCCATCCTAAAGGGCGCGCCAGATGCCACTGCGCGCGATGTATATGTTGAAGTTCGTCCCGAGGTTTTTGCCTAGGTTCGAAATCTAGAACCAGTTCTCGGGTTGCTGGGCGTAGGCGATATAAAGCGGATGCTTTGGGTGCCCTTCCTTGGTTAAGCCCAAGTGAAACGTCGGCTGATTTGCTTGGCGTAGAAGCTCTTCGACTTCTGGCCCGCGTGACAGATGAGCGCCGTGGGTGCCCCAGCCGCAGATGACCTGATCCGCCCAAGGACAACTTTCCAGAATGGCAGCATCATTCGCTGGACCCACCGGGTCGCTTGCCGCCCGCATCTTACGCGGATCTGTGTCACGCCACGCGAAGATATTTGTGACCCGAAATGCGCCAAATCCAAGGGTGCGGGCGCGCCGCTCGCAGCGTTCAACCGTGGGGTCGTTTTGAACTTCTGTCGCCGTTGATGGGTTCAACATAATGAACAGCGCCTTACGCCCGGCGGGCTCCCACACACGGGTCAGCGTATAGCGATACTTCTCGCAATCCGAATAAACTGCAGTTGAATGGGCATCGCCCTTTTGAAACTCACGTGTGATCATGACTGCTTTCTGCGCATTGACCCAAGTCTTGGCAACCCCTTGCGTTGCTGCGGGAATGATCGGAAGGTGAAGGAAACGGAGCAGATCATGCTGATATCCGAAGTCATCCGCAAGAAGCGCGATGGTCAAGTTCTGACTGGCGACGACATTACCGTGATGGTGGACGGCATCGCCAGAGGTGGCGCTAGTGATGCACAGGTCGCAGCATTTGCCATGGCCTCGTGGCTAAAGGGTTTGTCGCCGGATGAAACCGCCGCGCTAACCTTGGCGATGCGCGACAGTGGTGATGTGTTTAGCTGGCCAGACATGCCCGGCCCTGTGGTGGACAAGCATTCAACGGGCGGCGTCGGCGACAATGTCAGCCTGATGCTCGCACCCATTTTGGCCGCTTGCGGAGCCTATGTACCGATGATCTCGGGCCGCGGGCTGGGGCATACGGGCGGCACGCTCGACAAGATGGACGCAATTCCCGGTTATACCTCGCAGCCAGATAATGTTCTGTTCGACCGGGTCGTACGCGATGTGGGCTGCGCCATTATCGGCCAAACCGGAGACCTTGCCCCTGCCGACAAGCGCCTCTACGCGATCCGGGACGTGACGGCGACGGTCGAAAGCATCCCGCTGATCACCGCGTCGATTCTGTCGAAGAAGCTGGCGGCGGGGTTGGAATCGCTCGTGATGGATGTGAAATTCGGGAACGGCGCGTTTATGTCCAACTTCGAGGATGCGCGCGACTTGGCTGCGTCGATCCAGCGTGTGGCTCGATTGGCAGGGCTCAAATGCCATGCGTTGCTGACCGATATGAACGAGCCTTTGGCGGATGCAGCGGGCAACGCGGTCGAGACGATGAACGCGATAGAGTTTCTGACCGGCGCACGCCGTACCGAACGGCTAGAGGAGGTCGTGATCGCGCTTTGTGCTCAGATGCTGGTTGCGTCGGGCGCTGAATCTGAGGCGCACGCCGCAAGGAAACGCGTGGGTGACGCGCTTGAAAGTGGCCGTGCAGCCGAAAAGTTCGGGCAAATGGTGGCTGCGCTGGGTGGTCCGTCGGATATTCTCGAGAACGCTGAAGCTCATTTGGCCAGTGCCCCGGTTGTGACCGAACTCCGCGCGAGTGATGCTGGATATGTCAGCACCATCGACACCCGCGAGGTTGGGCTCTGTGTGGTCGAACTGGGCGGGGGGCGGCGCCGTGCAGCCGACAAGATCGACCCGGCTGTAGGTTTGACACGGCTTGCGCCGCTGGGAGCGAAACTGGAGAAAGGCGACCCAATTGCGGTGATCCATGCCGCTTCTGACGCGGATGCCGATGCGGCGAAGGCGCAACTGTCTGCGGCCTATCACATCGGGGAAGCACCGACGCCTGGACCTGTGGTCGCCGAGATTTTGACCTAGTTGCCCGCCCGTGCCGCAGGCACGGGCCACCCCCAACTAGCGCGGCCCGAAAGGGCCGGTGCTGGGCGGGAGTGTTACGCCAATTTCTTACAGGCCCAGCACGTCCAACATGTTGTATTCACCGGGTTTTTTGTCTTGCCCCCACAGGGCGGCCCTTACGGCCCCGCGCGCAAAGATGGCGCGGTCGGTGGCCAGATGGCGGAGAATGATGCGTTCGCCGGGGGCGGCAAACATCACGTCGTGTTCGCCCACGATGTCGCCACCGCGTACCGCATGAAAACCGATGTCGCCGCGTTTACGCGCGCCGGTGATGCCATCACGCCCCCGGTCCGAGACGTCGGCCAAATCAACTCCGCGCCCTTCGGCTGCGGCTTCGCCCAACATCAGCGCAGTACCAGAAGGCGCGTCCACCTTGTGGTGGTGGTGGGCTTCGACGATCTCGATATCGAAATCTTCGTCCAACGCAGCGGCGACCTGTTTGGTCAGCTGCACCAGCAGGTTCACACCAAGGCTCATATTGCCGGCGCGCACGATGGTGGCGTGACGTCCGGCCAATGCGATCTTTTCCAGATCCTCGTCGGTCAGACCGGTGGTGCCGATCACGTGGACGGCGCGGGCTTGGGCGGCGATCTCGGCCATGTCCACGGTTGCAGCGGGCGCGGTGAAGTCGATCACCGCCTGCGCCTTGGCCATGGTCTCCAACGCGTCATCCGTCACTGTGACGCCCACAGGCTGACCGCCCATGCATTCACCCACATCGCGTTCGACCCAGTCATGGCCGGGGCGTTCCAATGCACCCACAAGGCGCGCCTTGTCGTTGGCCAGCACCTCTTTGATCAGCATCTGACCCATTCGGCCCGAGGCCCCCATCACCACAATGCCCGGCAAATCGCTCATAACTGTCTCCGAATTTCGTTTGGGGTTGTCTAACCTGCGCGCGCCCAGTTGGCAAAGCCCTGTTGCGCACAAGCGCATCAAGGAATACATGGCGGATATGGCAAAGAACCGTTTTGAAGACCAACGTGGCCCCAACCAGCGACAGCTGCGCGTGGCTGAACTGATCCGCCGGACCCTGTCCGAAGCCCTTATGCGTGGCGATGTGCACGACCCTGACCTGTCGCGCATGTCCATCACCATTGGCGAAGTACGTCTGTCCGCAGACCTGTCGATTGCAACCGTCTATGCGCTGCCTTTGGGTGGCAAGGGCGGGACCGAGGCCGTGAAGGCTTTGGCCCGCAACAAAGGCGAGCTGCGTCGCATTGTAGGTCGCGCGATCAAGATCAAGCACACGCCCGAGCTGCGCTTCATGGTGGATGAGACCTTCGATCAGATGGATCACACCCACCGCCTGTTGCAGCAAGAAGATGTGCAGCGCGATCTGCGTAAACCGGACAGCGACACCGACGAGGCCGGAGAAGACTGATGGGACGCCGCAAGAAGGGGCGCGATATCCACGGCTGGCTGGTCGTGGACAAGCCCGCTGGTATCAGCTCGAATGCTGTTGTGAACAAGGTGCGCTGGGCGATGGACGCGAAGAAGGCGGGCCATGCGGGCACGCTTGATCCGGAAGCAACTGGCGTTTTGGCCGTGGCTTTGGGCGAGGCGACGAAGACCGTTCCCTATATCACCGACGCGCTGAAGGCTTACGAATTCACCGTGCGTCTGGGGCAGGCGACCAACACCGATGACGCCGAGGGCGAGGTGATTTTGGAAAGCGATGCCCGCCCCTCGGATGAGGAAATTCAGGCCGCTTTGGCGCAGTTCACCGGCGACATCATGCAGGTGCCGCCGAAGTTCTCGGCCGTGAAGATTGATGGCGAGCGTGCATATAAGCTGGCCCGCGATGGCGAGGATGTCGAGATCGCCGCCCGCCCGCTTTGGGTCGAGGAACTGGTGATGGTGTCCCGCCCGGACGCCGATCACGTCACGTTGGAAATGACTTGTGGCAAGGGTGGATACGTACGCTCAATCGCGCGTGATCTGGGCGAAGCGCTGGGCTGTCACGGCCATGTGCGCAATCTGCGCCGTATCTGGTCGGGACCGTTTGATGCGGAAGATGGTGTGACCATCGAGCTAATCGAAGAGCTGGCCAAAACCGGAGAGCTGGACGCCTATCTGCGCCCGCTCGAGGAAGGTTTGCAGGACCTGCCAGAACTGAAAGCCAGCGCCGAGGGCGCAACACGTTTGAAGCACGGCAATCCTGGCATGGTTCTGACGTCAGAGGTGGAATATGGCGACGAGGCTTGGGCGTCTTACGAGGGCAAGGCGGTTGCCGTCGGCAGATATCGTGCGGGCGAACTGCATCCCAGCCGGGTGTTCAACCAGTAAAACGCGCTGCCATCGATCAAAAGTCGATGGCGATGCCTTTTTTCTCCCAATCACCGAAGCGCACTGGTTCGGGCCCATCGCGGCCACCGAGTTCAGTGGGCAGAGATTTCGCGTCGGCCTCGGCCTTCTTGCGACGCTCTTCCGCTTCGGCAAGGGCGCGGATGGCGGCGGGGGGAAGCTCGCGTTTGGGAGTCTCGGGCGCGGCTTCTTTCGATTGGTCGGCCTTGGGGCTATCGTCTGACATGCGGCGCTCCTTGTTTCGGTGTTGGGGATGATATAGGGCGCAAAGCAGCGAAACGCAAAGGACGTAAGATGAGCAACCCGAAAGACGTGCGGCATGTGGTGGTGGACCTTCTGGATGATGTGACCGTTGAAAAGCGGCTCTTGTCCGAAGCATTGCCAAAACGTCTGGCAAAACTGCCCGCCGAAGATCGCGCCCGCGCGCAACGTCTGGTGCTGCAAACTTTGCGCGACATGGATCGTTGCGACCGGATGCTTGGTCCGTTCCTGCGTCAACGTCCTGTGCCGCGTGTTTTGAACATTTTGCGGCTGGGCGTGTCCGAGATCTGCAATGGCGGAGCCGCGCATGGGGTGGTGAATGCCTGTGTCGAGATCGCGAAGGCGCAGGCCGAGACCGAACATGCACGGGGTCTGGTGAATGCCGTTCTGCGCAAGATTGACCGCGAGAAAGACAAGTGGGACACGCTGCCCATCCCGCGTCTGCCAAAATGGCTGCGTAAGCCGTTGCTGGCGGATTACGGGAAAGAGGCCGTGGCCGCGATGGAAGTCGCGCATTTCGCGGGTGCTCCGGTCGATTTGACCGCAAAGGGCGATGCCAAGGCACTAGCCGGGGCTGTGAAAGGCGAACTACTGCCGATGGGATCGGTTCGATTGTCAGATGCCGGGCAGATCACCAATCTTCCGGGCTATGCCGAAGGTGATTGGTGGGTTCAGGACGTCGCCGCCACTTTGCCCGCCAAGGTGTTGGACGCGAAGGCGGGCGAGACTGTTCTGGACATGTGCGCGGCGCCCGGCGGGAAAACCATGCAGCTTGCGGCCGCTGGGGCGAAGGTCACGGCCTTGGATGTGTCCGAGGGGCGGATGAAGCGGGTTGAAGAAAACCTGACGCGCACGAAGCTTGAAGCCGAATTGGTCATCAGCGATGCGTTGGAATTCGAAGGGGGGCCGTTTGATGCGATCCTGCTGGATGCGCCCTGTACCGCCACCGGCACCATCCGCCGTCACCCCGATCTGCCCTATGCCAAGGATGGTGGCGAGTTTCCGGGTCTGTTCGAGCTTCAGGAATACATGATCGATCGGGCGCTGGGGCTTTTGAAGTCCGGCGGACGTCTGATCTATTGCACCTGTAGCTTGCTTATCGACGAAGGCGAAGAGCAAGTGCGCGACGCTTTGGCCCGTCACGAAGGTCTGTCGGTCGAGCTTGATGCACTGCGTCTGCCGGGCGTCGAAGCCGACTGGATCGGCCCCGAAGGGCTGCGTCTGTTCCCGCATTATATGGCGGATCAAGGCGGGATGGACGGGTTCTTTATCACCTGCCTGCGCCGGAAATAAACCCACGCGCTTGATTTCGCCATGACAGGCGTGGGCTGTCTTGGTATGCTTTGCGAAAGCCCCCAAAGAGGGGCGGGTCAAAATGGCCCCGGGCAAGGTTGAATGAGGCGAGGCGCGCTGTGGCTCCACAGATCGGTTCTTCCGGGTTAAGCACCCGATTTTCAAATCGTTGGCATGCAAAGCGTGCGGCAAAAGCACGGCCTGCGGCGGGGTTTGTTTCGCAACCCGAACCGCGGACTATTGGGTCGTTTGCGCGCGGTAAGCAGCTTTTGGCTGGCAACTTCCTGTTTGCTGGGCATCTGGTGAATGCACCTGATTACATGCTGTGGGACATCGCGCCACCCAATCCTGCGTTCATAGAAGAAACTCAAGGTTTTGCCTGGCTGGATGATCTGGCCAGTGTTGGCGACGCCGAGGCGCGCGACCGTGCGCAGGACTGGGTGTTCGGCTGGATTGACGCTTATGGCAATGGGCGCGGCGAGGGATGGACACCGGACCTGACCGGGCGGCGGTTGATCCGCTGGATCAGCCATGCGTTGTTTCTGATGCGGGGCATGACCTCGGACCAAAGTCAGCGGTTTTTCCGGTCGCTGGGGCAGCAAACCTTGTTTCTGGCCCGCCGATGGCGCGGGGCAACACCCGGCCTACCGCGGTTCGAGGCTCTGACAGGCCTGATCTACGCCGGTTTCAGCCTGACGGGCGTCAATGTTCATGTGGACGCCGCTATTCGGGCCTTGGCACAGGAATGCGCAGATCAGATTGACGATCAAGGGGGCATTCCAACCCGGAACCCCGAAGAGCTTTTGGAAGTGTTTACGCTTCTGAATTGGGCCGCACTGACCCTTCGCGAAAGCGGACGAGAGCCCGAGGTCGCTCATCTTGAGGCGATCAATCGGATTGCCCCAACGTTGCGCGCACTTCGCCATTCTGATGGCGGTCTGGCCCGGTTTCACGGTGGAGGGCGCGGGTTAGATGGTCGTTTGGATCATGCGCTGGCGAACTCTGGTGTGCGGGCTGGCGTGAACGAGGGTCTGGCCATGGGCTATGCCCGTCTGTCTGGCGGTCGGACCAGTGTGATCATCGATGGAACGCCGCCTCCGGTCGGAAATGCATCGGCCAATGGGCATGCTTCGACCCTTGCGTTCGAGCTGACGTCAGGTCGTCGTCCCGTGATCGTGAATTGCGGCTCTGGCGTTCAGTTCGGCCCGGAATGGCATAAAGCGGGACGTGCTACGCCGTCCCATTCGGTATTGGGCATCAAAGGCATGTCATCGTCGCGACTATCTCAGCCGCAGGTTCTGGATGGGATCGAACGAACCTTTTTGGTGCAGACCCCCAAACAAGTTCCGTTGCAGCACGTGGTCGGGACTGGAACGACCGGGATTGTTGCCGCCCAAGATGGCTATGTCGCGACCCACGGCCTGACCCATATGCGCAAGTTGGAGCTGAGCGTGTCGGGGCGTGAATTGTCTGGTGAAGACACGCTGGCTGCGGTGACCGATGCGGATCAAGAGCTGTTCGACACTGCTTTGGATGACACGTCCTTGCAAGGCGTACCCTTCACTGTTCGCTTTCACCTGCATCCCGAAGTCGACGCGACCGTCGATATGGGTGGTACTGCGGTTTCGCTGGCGCTTCGGTCCGGCGAGATTTGGGTGTTCCGCTTCGAAGGGCGCGGCGAACTGATGCTGCAAAGCAGCATTTACTTGGAAAAGTCACGCCTGAAGCCTCGAAAAACAAAACAAGTGGTTCTCTCTGGCGTCGCAATGGACTATGCGACACGCATCCGCTGGACGCTAGCCAAGGCGCAAGACACCCCAACGGTTTTGCGTGACCTTGAAACGGGCGACCGGGCGGAGCTGCCAAGTTAACAGACTTCAGGCCTTGGGGGGCCAACTGACATGACCGACCTTCATCCCGTGCGCCGCGCGCTGATTTCCGTATCCGACAAGACCGGCCTGATTGAATTGGGCCAGGCTCTGGAAGCCCGCGGGGTCGAGATCTTGTCGACCGGCGGTTCTGCTAAGGCGCTGCGCGACGCTGGTGTCGCCGTAAAAGACGTGGCCGAGGTCACCGGCTTCCCCGAAATGATGGACGGCCGCGTCAAGACGCTGCACCCGATGGTGCATGGCGGTCTGCTGGCGCTGCGCGACAACGACGCACACGTCGCCTCGATGGACGAGCACGGCATTGGCGCGATCGACCTGTTGGTGGTGAACCTATACCCGTTCGAGGAAACTGTCGCCAAGGGTGCCGACTATGACACCTGCATCGAGAACATCGACATTGGTGGCCCGGCCATGATCCGTGCAGCCGCCAAGAACCATGCCTTCGTGAACGTGATCGTGGACGTGCAGGATTATGACACGCTGCTGGCCGAGCTGGATGGCAACGAAGGTCAGACCTCGTATGCGTTCCGTCAGCGTCAGGCGCAGATCGCCTATGCCCGCACGGGTGCCTATGACGCCGCTGTGTCCTCGTGGATGGCGGGTGCGCTGGAGCTTGAAGCCCCGCGCCGCCGTGCCTTTGCTGGCGAGCTGAAGCAGACCCTGCGCTATGGCGAGAACAGCCACCAGAAAGCGGCTTTCTATACCGACGGTTCGAACCGTCCCGGTGTGGCGACCGCGACCCAGCTGCAGGGCAAGGAACTGTCCTATAACAACATCAACGACACCGACGCCGCGTTCGAGCTGGTCGCCGAGTTTGACCCTGCCGTCAGCCCCGCTGTTGCCATCATCAAGCACGCCAACCCCTGCGGTGTGGCCCAAGGCGCGACGCTGGTGGACGCCTATCAGAAAGCCTTCGATTGTGACCGTACCTCGGCTTTTGGTGGCATTGTTGCGCTGAACCAGCCTCTGGACGCGGAAACGGCTAGCAAGATCGTTGAGATCTTCACCGAGGTTGTGATTGCCCCCGGTGCCTCGGACGAGGCGAAGGAGATCTTTGCAGCTAAAAAGAACCTGCGCTTGCTTCTGACGGACGGTCTGCCGGATACCCGCGCTGCCCTGACTGCCTATAAACAAGTGGGCGGTGGTGTTTTGGTGCAGGACAAAGACGTGGGCTATGTCGGTATGGATGACCTGAAAGTGGTCACCGAAAAAGCGCCGACCGAAGCGCAGATGCAAGACCTGCTGTTTGCTTGGAAAGTTGCCAAGCACGTCAAGTCAAACGCCATTGTTTACGTGAAAGACCAAGGTACCGTTGGCGTGGGCGCGGGTCAGATGAGCCGTCTGGACAGCGCCAACGTCGCCGCCTCGAAAGCCGAGCGTATGGCGGCCGAACTGGGACTGGATGAAAGCCTGGCGAAGGGATCGGCCGTTGCGTCGGACGCATTCTTCCCCTTCCCTGACGGCCTGCTGGAAGCAGCCGCTGCCGGCGGCACCTGCGTGATCCAGCCGGGCGGCTCGATGCGCGATCAGGAAGTGATTGACGCAGCAAACGAAGCAGGGCTGGCCATGGTCTTCACCGGCATGCGCCACTTCAAGCACTAAGCCTATGATGCGCGTGATTGGCATATCCGCTTTGGTGGCGTTCCTGCTGGATCAGCTGACCAAGTATCACGCGTTGTATATCCTTGATCTGGACCGCATCGGCGTGGTCCAGATTTGGCCCCCTTATCTTGTTTATCAGATGGGGTGGAACACTGGCATCAACTTCGGCCTGTTTGGCGGAGCAGATCCAAGCGTCACCCGCTGGATCCTGATCGCGGTGGCATTGATTATTGCTGCTTGGGTTGTCTGGTGGGTCCGGAAAGAGCGGGTCGGGACATTGGCGCAGATCTCTTCTGGATTGCTTGTCGGAGGTGCGCTGGGCAATGTGGTGGACCGTATCTATTACGGCGCGGTCGTCGATTTCCTGAACATGTCCTGCTGCGGCATACAGAACCCGTTTTCCTTTAATGTCGCGGATATTTTTGTCTTTGCAGGGGCCATTGGGCTGGTTCTTTTCACCTCGTCCAACAAGACCCCGTGACGCGGCTTTCCAGATGGGCTAATAAACCCATAGATTACCTTGGGGATTGGACGTGAAATGCGTGTATCGTCTGTGAAATTTCTGACTTTTGGCGCTGTATTGATGGGGCTGGTTGCATGTTCCAACAGCGAACCTTCGCTGATGAACTTGCGTGCATCGCAGGATGGTCCGGACGAGTTTGCAATTTTGCCAACGAAACCGCTGCAAGAGCCGAAAAGCTATACCGAGCTACCGGCTCCTACGCCTGGTCAGGCGAATCTGACGGATCCGACACCGAAAGCTGACGCAGTTGCGGCCCTTGGTGGCAACCTTGGGTCCGGTAAGCTGCGGGGCGGCGAGGGGGCTTTGGTCAGCGCGGCCAGCCGGTATGGTGTTTCGGGTAACATTCGGCAGGTTCTGGCCGCTTCGGATTTGGAATGGCGTAAGGACAACCAAGGTCGTGTGCTAGAGCGTTTGTTCAACGTGAACGTCTATTACCGTGCCTACGAGGCGATGCATCTGAACCAGCATCTTGAGCTAGATCGCCTGCGTCGACTGGGCATTTGGACCCCGGCGGCCCCACCCGAAGCGGTAACCGATCGGTAATGGAACAAAGAACTGGGCCTTCGGGCCCTTTTTCGTTTTCAAAGGGCGCAGGCCTAATTCTGATCACATCTGCGTTGCCAAGTCTTGAAGCATGCGCTGAGGTGCGTAGTTTTAAAGCCACGTAATAGGAGCATTTCATGCGTTTTATTTTTGCAGGACTGTTAGCCTTTGGATTGGGGGCGGGGCTAAGCGCCCCTTTGATGGCCAAGGATGACGTCAGCAGTTTCACCTTGGATAACGGGCTTGAGGTGGTCGTGATCGAAGACCATCGCGCGCCGGTTGTGGTGCATATGCTGTGGTACCGTGCCGGGGCTGCAGATGAACAGCCCGGCGTTTCGGGCGTTGCGCATTTTCTAGAGCACCTTCTGTTCAAAGAAACCGAGAACTTTGAAGCGGGCGCGCTTAGCCGTGTGGTGGCCGAGAACGGCGGATCGGACAATGCGTTCACCTCGCAGGACTACACGGCGTATTTCCAACGTGTCGCAGCAGATCGTCTGGGCTTGATGATGGAAATGGAATCGGATCGCGTGCGTAATCTGATCCTGTCTGAGGACGATATTGCCACTGAACGAGACGTGATCTTGGAGGAGCGCGCACAACGGACCGACAGCGAACCGGGCGCTTTGTTCCGCGAACAGATGAACGCAGCTGCCTTTCTGAACCACCCCTATGGCATCCCGGTCATCGGCTGGCGGCACGAGATGGAGAACCTATCGCGCGAGGCCGCTTCGGCCTTCTATGAACGGTTCTATGCGCCCAACAATGCCATTCTCGTCGTGGCGGGGGATGTCGCGCCAGACGAAGTCCTTGAACTGGCCAAGACGCATTACGGCCCGCTCGCGCCCACCCCTGATCTTGGGGAGCGAGTGCGCGTTCAAGAACCCCCTCAACTGGCCGAACGCCGCTTGCGATTTGCCGATCCACGTGTTGCGCAGCCCTATGTTCTTCGCCGCTATCAGGCACCCGAGCGGGACAGCGGTGCACAGGAAAAGGCCGCTGCTCTGGTCTATCTGGCCGAAATTCTTGGCGGAAACGGAGCGACCTCGGTTCTTGGACGCGCTTTGCAATTTGACGAACAGATCGCGGTCTATGCAGGAGCAGGCTATCGCTCTGTTTCGTTGGACGAAACAAGCTTTACCTTGATCGTCGTGCCGACGCCGGATGTGTCGCTGAAAGATGCTGAAGATGCCTTGGACCGCGAGATCGCCGAGTTTCTTGAGACCGGCATCGACCCTGCACAGTTTGAGCGGGTGAAGTTCCAGATCCGCGCTGGCGACATCTATTCGCAGGACAACGTGAGGGCGCGCGCCGAACGGTATGGCGAGGCGCTGACCTCGGGACTGACGATCAAGGATGTGACGGATTGGCCGGACGTGCTTCAGGCGGTCACGCCAGAAGATGTGATGGACGCCGCACGAGAACTTTTTGACGATCGCAAAGCGGTGACCGGTTGGCTGGTGCCCGAAGGCGGAGAGGAAATGTAATGAAGCGGATCGCTCTTGTTTTGGCAGGGCTGATTGCCCTGACCCTTCCTGCCCGCGCCGAAGTTGCGATTGAAGAAGTTACCTCGGCCAATGGCCATGTGGCTTGGTTGGTCAACGAACCCGCACTTCCGTTCACCGCGTTGGAAATTCGCTTTCGTGGCGGAACTGCGCTGGATCGCCCCGGCAAACGCGGCGCCGTAAACTTGATGGTTGGCCTTTTGGAAGAAGGCGCCGGAGATTTGGACGCGCAGGGCTTTGCGGAAACGCGCGAGGCTTTGGCGGCCTCGTACGGGTTTGATTCTGGGGATGACACCATCTCGATTTCCGCCCAATTCCTGACGGAAAACCGGAATCAGGCCGTGGACTTGCTGCACGAGGCGCTGACCGCGCCAACGTTTGAAGGCACGGCGCTAGAGCGCGTGCGCACGCAGGTTCTGTCACATCTGGCGTCCCGTGCGTCTGATCCAAGCTCGCTTGCCGGTGATGCGTTTGATTCAGCGGCTTACGGAAACCACCCGTATGGCAGCTATGATGGTGGGACAGTTGAAAGCGTGTCAGCGTTGACGCGCGACGATATCGTGAACGCGTATCGCGACACCATGGTGCTGGACCGAATTCATGTGGCCGCTGTCGGTGATATCAGCGCAGAGCAGCTTGGCCCGCTTCTTGACCAACTGTTCGAGGGCTTGCCGCAGACAGGTGCGGCCATGCCGGATCGGGTCGAGTTTGGTCTGCCCGGCGGCACGACCGTCGTGCCTTTTGACACGCCGCAATCTGTTGCTCTGTTCGGGCATAACGGCATTGAACGCGAAGATCCTGATTTCTTCGCAGCATATTTGGTGAATACAGTTCTGGGTGGCCCAAGTTCGATTTCGCGCCTGATGAACGAGGTGCGGGAAGAGCGTGGACTGACCTATGGGATCGGTTCCTATCTGATTCCAGCCGATTGGACCGAGAGCGTGCTGGGGCAGTTCTCGAGCCAAAACGCTGTGATTGGTGAGGCAATAAATGTGGTGCGCGATGAATGGGCAAAAATTGCCAGCGAAGGCATCACACAAGAGGAACTTACAGCCGCGCAGACCTATCTGACCGGATCGTATCCGTTGCGCTTCGACGGCAATGCCAACATTGCCAACATCATGGTTGCGATGCAGTTGGAAGGGTTGCCAATCGACTATATCGCGACCCGGAACGAACAGGTGATGGCGGTCACGTTAGACGAGGCAAATCGCGTTGCGTCCGAGCTTTATCGCCCCGATGCTCTGCATTTTGTGGTCGTCGGTCAGCCTGAAGGCGTCGTGTCGAATTAAGCGGTTTTGCGTAATGGTCGAATCGGACGCAAATATGCTAGTTCTTGTGGTATGCCCGAAGATAGCCCCCATATAAGCCCGGATCAGCCGGTGCATCGCCCCGTTATCCGCCAGTTGGATGATGCTGCAATCAACCGGATTGCGGCAGGTGAGGTGGTGGAACGACCAGCCTCGGCTGTGAAAGAACTTGTCGAAAACGCCATTGATGCAGGTGCGACCCGGATCGAGGTTGCGTATGCCGATGGCGGCAAGACGCTGATCCGCGTGACCGATGACGGCTGTGGCATCGCACCGGACGATCTGGCGCTTGCGATGTCACGTCATGCGACGTCGAAGATCGACGGATCGGATTTGCTGGACATCCATACGTTCGGTTTCCGTGGCGAAGCGCTGCCATCGCTCGGCGCGGTGGGTCGCCTGACGATCACCTCGCGCGCTGACGGGTTTGACGCGGCGGTGATCCGTGTGGCTGGCGGACAAATGGATCCGGTGAAACCGGCGGCCCTGTCCGGCGGCACGGTGGTCGAACTGCGCGATCTTTTCTATGCTACACCTGCACGGCTGAAATTCCTGCGCACCGACCGTGCCGAGGCTCAGGCGATCAGCGACGTTGTGAAACGCTTGGCGATGGCCGAACCGCAGGTCGGCTTTACTTTGCGCGATGTGTCCGGTGGGGGCGAAGGCCGCGTGACCTTCCGCGCGGACCCGGAAACAGGTGACATGTTTGACGCGCTCTCGGGTCGGCTGGCAACCATTTTGGGCCGCGATTTTTCCGAAAATGCCATCCCGATTGACGCCGAACGTGAAGGGCTGCGGCTGACTGGGTTTGCCGCGCTTCCGACCTATTCGCGCGGGGCTGCGGTCGCGCAATTCTTGTTCGTGAATGGTCGTCCAGTGAAGGACAAGCTTCTGACCGGTGCGCTTCGTGCCGCCTATTTCGATTTCCTCAGCCGAGACCGCCATCCGGCGGCAGCGCTGTTTGTCTCGTGCGATCCGCATCTGGTCGACGTGAACGTCCACCCCGCGAAGTCCGAGGTTCGTTTCCGCGAACCCGGCATCGCGCGTGGTCTGATCGTGTCGGGCTTGCGTCATGCGTTGGCCAATGCAGGGCACCGCGCGTCGACCACTGTGGCGGGCGCCACGCTGGGCGCGATGCGGCCGGAACAGGTCGAGCCCCGTGTCTATCAGATGGACCGCCCCAGCGCCGGTGTAATGCGGACGGCCTACACCAGCCAAACGCCCATGCCTGATGCACCGGGCTTTGCCGAGATGTCCACGCCATCCGCGCGCTTCGACCCGGTGATCGAGCCCGAACAGGAAACCCCGCAAGAGGCTCTGCCATTGGGCGCCGCCCGTGCGCAGGTGCACGAGAACTACATCGTCGCGCAAACCGAGACCGGTATGGTTATCGTCGACCAGCACGCCGCTCACGAACGTCTGGTCTATGAGAAGCTGAAACGCCAGATGGCCGAGAACGGCGTGGCCCGGCAGGCGCTATTGATCCCCGAGATTGTCGAGCTGTCGGCGGGTGATGTTGCGCGACTGCTTGAGGTCGCGGATGATCTGGCCGGGATGGGTTTGGTCATCGAACCCTTCGGCGGAGATGCCGTCGCCGTGCGCGAAACCCCCGCCATTCTGGGCGAGATCAACGCCACTGCGATGATCAAGGACGTGCTCGACGAATTGGCGGACCTTGGCGACAGCAACATGGTGCAAGCCAAGATCGAGGCCGTTCTGTCTCGCGTCGCCTGCCACGGCTCGATCCGGTCCGGTCGCTGGATGCGCCCCGAAGAAATGAACGCCCTGTTGCGCGAGATGGAGGCCACGCCCCATTCCGGCCAATGCAACCACGGGCGCCCCACCTATGTGGAATTGAAACTCGCTGATATCGAAAGGCTGTTTGGACGCACATGATCCAGATCGGTGACATGACCTATGACCTCTCTGACCCGCTGGTGCTTTTGACCCTCGGGGGTATCGCGCTGGCGGTGTTGATGTTCATCTTATTGGTGGTGGTCTTGCGCCGTGCGGGTCGTTCGACCCAAGTGACCGAGGATTTGGCCCGCCAGATGGGTGGGCTTGGCCAGGCGGTGCAGGTGCTGGGTGCCGGGCAGGACCAACTGTCGGGCGGACTGCGCACCGTGTCAGATGCGCAAGCGACCGGGCAAACGCAGGTGCTGCAAGCGATGGAAAGCCGCTTGGCGCATGTGCAGCAGCAGATGAACGACCGGTTGCATGACAACGCAATGAAATCCGCCCGCGCTATGTCCGAACTGCAAGAGCGGATGAAGGAAAGCCTTCAGGGCAACACGGTGAAGACGACCCAAAGCCTGACGCAATTGCAGGAACGGTTGGCGGTGATCGACAAGGCGCAGGACAACATCACGCGACTGTCGGGCGATGTGCTAAGCCTTCAGGACATTCTGTCGAACAAGCAAACTCGCGGCGCGTTCGGGGAAATCCAGCTGACAGACATCGTGTCCAAGGCGCTGCCGAAAGACAGCTATGACCTGCAACAGACACTCTCGAACGGGAAGCGCGCGGATTGCTTGATCCACCTGCCGAACCCGCCGGGTCCGATCGTGATCGACTCCAAGTTTCCGCTGGAGGCCTACGAGGCGCTGCGCAAGGCCGAGACGCAATACGAACTGAACGAAGCCGCAAAGGCAATGAAGGTCGCGGTGAAGGCGCACATCAAAGCGATCTCGGAGAAATACATCATCGAAGGCGAAACCGCCGATGGCGCGCTGATGTTCCTGCCGTCCGAAGCCGTCTATGCCGAGCTGCACGCTAACTTCCCCGAACTGGTCCGCGAAGGGTTCGAGGCGCGCGTCTGGATCGTCTCGCCCACCACCTGCATGGCAACGCTGAACACCATGCGCGCGATCTTGAAAGACGCGCGGATGCGCGAACAGGCAGGCGAGATCCGCAAGATGCTGAAGAACCTGCACCGCGATGTGGAGCTCGTGGTCGAACGCGCCGGTAAGCTGGAGACCCATTTCGATCAGGCGCGCCGGGATGTCGAGGGGATAACAACGGCTGCCGAACGCGCAGGGAAACGCGCCGCGCGGCTGGATAATTTTGATTTCGAAGAGCTGTCCGACGGGGCCGAGAATGTGGTGCCGATTGGGAAGGGGTAGGGATTTAGACCGCTTGGAGCCCAATTTCCCATGTTTTTCAGTTCAGCGGATGCTGTCAGAAATAAAATTCAAGACCATTGCCGTTTGGCTTCTTCCAAGTACCAATCGAAAGTGTCGGTGACCCAAAGATAGTCTGATTCCAAAGTTTTCAAGCTTGGAATGCCCGACCTGCGACGCGGATATGCCAAGTCCAATGCCTTTTCCGTCCATTCCTGAAACCCAAAGCGTTCCTCGACTAGCGCAGAACCTTTGAAACACTCAAAGACACGCTTCATTGTTGATGGATGTCCCAGCCGCCCGTTTTGCTCATACACACGAAACATAGCTGACAGCGAATGTCCCAAATGGGAGTAGTTGACGTGTGGAGGTGCGAAATCCTCTGAAATCTCGAACTGATCGTTCGAAATCAGGAGCTTGCAGGCATGAGAAGGATGTTCAGGAACAAATGCGAAACCACATGTAAGCAATGCAGAGACCGCTGTTTCATGCGCCGATAGCGCGTGATCAAGCAACACAGTTTCGGCCTGCACAACTCCATTTGTTGGCAAAACGACTTTCGGTAACTGGTCATCAATGTCAAATTTGTTCCGAGATGCGAGTAGTGTTTGGGAATGGTATTTGCAGAGTTCGACCATTAATTCGCGTTCGGATTTGGTCCAAATCTCTCGTTTCATCGGCGTTCCCATGGAAATCTGATCGGTAGCTGGCTGCATAAGGAAGACCTGATTACCAAGAAGGTCAAGGCTCGCTTAGCCTGTAATGTGGACGGCTAGCAGGTAGGTGGGATGTCGTAGACCACCTCACCCATCACGCACCTCGTTCAACTCCATATGTCCCTCTGACCAGCGGGTGGCATACCATCGGTTCCTTGCCTATCTCGTGCCCCCCTCTGGTCCGGCGCAGTGATACGCCTGCCCATCTGGAAGTTTGCATAGGGCCTCGTAGAATCCAGCTTCAAGCGTGTGATAGCGAGGGATCTGGTGGTTGGCCTCTTGCCAGTCCAGATAGTTGCTGCAGGCTTCGATGTAATAGATCTCGCGCCGTTCTTCCGAGACATACCATTGGTCGAATGCCGCTGATACCGCGGCCCCCGCCTCCTGAGCGTCCGTCATGGTTTGCTCGAACCTCGCGGCAATATCTGACTGTGACGCCCATTCAGAAACAGCCGTCCAAACCGTCCCGTCTCCGGTTTCTTTCATGTCCCATGCGATCAGAAGCGTGATTGCGCTGGCGTCGGCCTCAAGCGCGAAAGTGGCGTGGGCATATTCCTTCATGGCCAGATCAGTCGAAGGGCAAGTCCCAGTTGTGGACTGCCACAGGTGGCGCAACTCGTGCAGAAGAACGGCACGCTGAAGGTTCAGGGGCAAGTCGCGTTCGATGACAATCCGATTGCCCTCGGTATCTAGAAACCCGATCGCGTTGTTCATCTGGTCTGAAAAACACAACGTGGTGTCTTTGGCGCTGATTATCCTGCCGATCGCGGGGAATCGGGCAAAGGTTGGCTGCAGGCTGTCGAGCAGATGCGCCAGATTCTTCTGGTCTTCCGTTTCGGGTGCGGGACTGCCCAGAATGATGCAGGGCTCAGCCGTGAGCGTCGCAGGGAATGCGAGCGTAAAGATCAAGCTGAGAGCAGACAGTCGGGGCATGACAGAGATGTTGTCTGCTATCGTGTGCGTTGTCTAGCCAAGTGCGTGGGATGCGTTGACGCAGTGGGTTCGCTCACTTGGTCAGGTATCCCGCACCTCATTCAACTCCATATGCCCCTCTGATCGACTGAACACACGGCGGAGCATCGGTTCGAAGAACTCCAAAGGCTTCGTTGGATAATCCGGGTCGAACGAGTTCTGGTCGTACTCGTGGCAGAACTTCACACAGGCGTCATAATGCGGGCTGTCTTTGTATTTCTCGCGCGCAAAGCGGTCGCCGCCAAGGTGGTGGTTGTAGTAGTAGCCTTGGAAAACGCAGTGGTGTTTCAGGATCCAGTGGGTGCGCTCGGACACATAGGGTTTCACGATGGCGGCGGCCAGTTCGCCGTGGTTGAAGGGCGACAGCGTGTCGCCCAGATCGTGCAGAAGGGCGGCGATGACAAGGTCTTCCGGCTCGCCCGCTTCATGCGCCCGCGTGGCGGATTGCAACGAGTGCTGGTAGCGGTTGATCGGATAGGGGGTGTCTTCCTCGTCCAGCTCTTTCAACGCATCCAGCAGACGGTCGGCGACGGCGTTTGCATAAGCCTCGTCATACTCCATGACCGCAAGGAAATCCTCCTTGGTGGCGTTTTCGAAACTTGTCCAAGTCGGTTTTGGTTTGTCCAGCATGGCGGCCTCCCTTTTGGGTCAGCCTAGCACGGCTTATCCGCCATGCTGGTCATTTTGCGACGTCGCGATCAGGCGGTGTGATCGACCACGGCGACGTGTTGGGCCAGCTCGTTTACATGGCCCATCCATGTGTCGATCAGCGCAGGATCGGCGGTGGCAGCGGTGACACCTGCGGGGGCTTTGCCGTCAAGCACCATGTCGATGGCCAGCGACACGGGGGTCGAGACCAGTCGCGCCATTGCGGTGCCGCGGTCATCTCCCCAAGCGTCCATCACGTAGGTTTTGTGATAGGCATCCGCGCCGTCGGTTTCGGCTTTAAGTTCCACGCACATGATGACGCGGTCGGGTTCGCCGTCGTCATACGAGTTTTCGTCCCAGAACTGGTCGGACATTTCTTTCAAACGGGCGTCGCCGGCGTCACCTTCCAGTGTTTCAACTTCGGCAAACACGTCGCTCCACGCATCTGCCCAGCCGTTCAGGCGCAGGGTGCCGCGCACGAACAGGTCGACGTCCCAGTCGGCGTCGAACTTGTAGTCCTCCATGAAGGGGATCGAGTCGCGGTTGGGGTAGACCTCGAAGGTCTCAGATGTGGGCAGCGGCGCGGTATAGGCGCTGATCGCGTCCCACGGGCGGGAAACGTCGAAAGGCGCGCCGTCTTTGATGGATTTCGAGGGCGAGCGGAGCGCTTTCAACACGCCCAGAGGCGACCAGCTGAATTTATAGCGGAACGGGTTCGCGATCTTCGGAACGCCACCGCAATAGCTGCGGAAGCTCAGTTTGTTGCCCGCGTCATAGGCGTCCGAGGCGCGGTAATCCGCGACCAGCCAATGGGCCATCAGGTGGTCGATGCCGGGGTCTAGACCGATTTCGTTCACGCAGGCCAGCCCGGCCTCTTTGAACGCGCCATCCAGCGCTTTCATCTCGGGCGCGATATAGCTGGAGGACACGAAATGCGCGCCCTTCTCAAGGCACAGCTTGGCGACAGGGACGTGCAGGTCGCCGGGCAGCATCGACACGGCGATGTCGCCGGGCTTCAGCGCCTCGGCCAGAGCGTCCAGCGAAAATGCGCGGATGTCGTCGGTAAGATCGCCCACGGCCTCTTGTGCTTTTTCGACGGTCCGGTTCCAGACGGTAACCTCGCGCCCGTTCTCGATCAGGCGACGCAAGCCGGGGATGGCCGACAGGCCGGTGCCACACCAGTGGATTGTCATAACAAGGCTCCTTTCAGCCGAATTTCAGTTTCGCGATGATGATGGAGCCCACCAGAACAATCGCGATTGCGTTGGCGACAACCATGGGCCACGCGGCCAGCATGATGCCGTAGATAAGCCAGAGCGTGACCGACAGCAGCACCAGAAGGTTGGTCGACAGCGACAGGTCTTTGGTCTGTCGCGTGCGCCAAGTGCGGATGGTTTGGGGCATCCAGCAGATCGTGCTGATGATCCCGGCCAGTGTGCCGATCAGGGTCTCCATCAGATGTCCTTCATATGGGTGCGGAAGGTGTCCTCGGCCCGACCCCAGACGCCCGATGTCAGGTCAGTCAAGGTTATGAGCGAGGCCAGAAGCTGCCCCGCATAGTCGATCGAGCTTTCCAGGGGCAGCATCGAGGGCAGGTTGTCGATCGCCATGACGTCCATCACCGGATCCTCAGCCACGCGCAAGGCAGGCGTGTTCCAACTGGTCGCTTTGTTATAGACGGGCACCGGATTGTAGTCGCTGTCGGGGTCGCAGGCCACGTCGCCAATGGCGGTGAGTTTGCGGTCGGCGGTTAGTGCGTCCTTCGGGACGAACACCGGGGTTTGCGGTCCGGCCAGAATGCAGTTGATGAACAGGTCATGGTCCAGAATTTCGGGGAAGGGGCCACCGCTGGCGGTCTCGGCCATGTCCCATTTGGTGACGGTGACGCCCATCGCTTCCATCAGGTCAGACGCGCCAGTACCGACACGGCCAAGGGCGCCGATCACGATGGCGTTCGGGCGGGCGGCGCCGGTGGCGTCCAGCTCGGCGCGCAGTTCGTCCATCATGGCGTCTTTGTTCTTGTAGGCGCCAACCGGGCCACACAGCTTGCCATGCTGTTGGGCAGCCCAAGCTTTCAGCGTGACAGCGGCCCCCGCGAACCCGGCCCAATAGCCGAATGCAGCAACGCGGCGACCGGTTTCGTCCACCAGATATTCAAGGTCATAGAGCGTCCCGCCGCCTGCCTTGAAGCGCTCCAGCAACGCGCGACCCGAGTGTTGGCCCTTGAAGGCGTGGCCGAACATGATGTGGCGATGGGGCAGGGGGGTGCCGTCCTCGGGCAGCTCTTTCAGGCCAAAGATGATCGCGTCGCGGGGCGCGTCGGGCCAGCTGTTTTCAGCAGCAATCTCGCATCCCGCATCCTTGTAGCCGTCAATGCCGATGGCGCGGACAGAGCTTTCTTCGACCGTCACACGGATGCCAGCCTTGATCAGTTCAGCAGCCCCTTCCGGCGTCAAACCGACGCGATCTTCGTTTTCACGTTGTTCTGCACGGACCCAAAGATGTGTCATCCGTTATCCCCCTAGAAATGTGTTTGCGCGTGGTGGCGATCTTTATGTTCCAGATGCGGAACCGCGTTGTACTGAGTCAGCGTCAGCCCTGCAGGCATCAGCCGCATCCGGTGGATCGAGCTGTTCATGATCGGCAGAATGGTGCGGGTGAACGGGCCAAGGTCCAGCCCCATCACCACCCGCGTTGCCATGCCGATAAACCCGCCCGATGTGAAGATGATCGCGTCTTCGCCGCCTTCGGCAATCTCGTGAATCACCTCGGACACGCGGGTCTGGAAGTCGTGGAAGGTTTCGGGCGCCCCATCGATTTTGCCTTCTTGCCACGCGGCAAAGGTCAGCGGCAAGTGGTCGATGAAGTCTCCGTGCCCGGTCGGATGCGGAATGCCGAATTGGGCGTGCATCCGTTCGGACAGATCGAAATAGCGGACCTCATCCAGACGGGCATCGGCAGTGAAGTCCTCGGTGCCCCATTCCTGTGCGGTTTGCTGGTGGCGCGTTAGAGTCCCGGTGTAATGGCGGGCATATCGCTGGCCGGTGTCGCGCATATGCTCGCCCAACCAACGTGCCTGTTGACGGCCCAGATCGGACAGCCGGTCATAACCAGCCTCGTCCGTGGCTGTGTTGTTCGCTTGTCCGTGCCGGATCAGGGTGATGGTGGTCATTGGCGACTCCTTTCCGACCATTGCTAGAGAATTGGATCCAATTCGAAAAGGGGGGCTGGCGCAAAAACGATGCCTTGCGTCGGGAATGGCGAACTGACGGCGCGACGAGCATGGTTTATACTGAGAGTCGGATTACGGAGGTATGGATGAGCGACGGTATCAAATTCACCCTTGATGGGCGCGAAGTTGTTGCGCGTGATGGCGAAAGCATCTGGGATGTGGCCAAGCGTGAAGGCACGCTAATTCCGCACCTGTGCCACAAGGATGTGCCCAACCTGCGCGCCGACGGCAACTGCCGCGCCTGTGTGGTCGAGATCGAGGGTGAGCGCACGCTGGCCGCGTCCTGTATCCGCGAACCGGCCGAGGGCATGGTGGTCACCACCGACAACGCCCGCGCCAAATCCGCCCGCAAGATGGTGATCGAACTTCTGGTTGCCGACCAGCCGGAAGAACGCCACGACGCCGCCGCGCATTTCTGGGATATGGTTGACCTGAACGGGGTCGAGCAAAGCCGCTTCCCGAAAATGGCCGAAGGTCGCGTGCCGCTGCTCGATGACAGCCACGTCGCGATGAGCGTCAATCTGGATGCCTGTATTTCCTGTAATCTCTGCGTCCGTGCCTGCCGTGAAGTGCAGGTGAATGACGTGATCGGCATGGCCGGCCGCGGACATGACGCCTTCCCGACCTTTGATATTGATGACCCGATGGGCGCCTCGACCTGTGTGGCTTGCGGCGAATGCGTTCAGGCCTGCCCGACCGGCGCGCTGATGCCGGCCAAGGTGCAAGACACCTCGGATTTCGACAAGGAAGTCGAAAGCATCTGCCCCTTCTGCGGTGTTGGCTGTCAGGTCAGCCTGAAGGTGAAGGGCGACAAGGTCGTCTATGCCGAGGGGATCAACGGCCCCGCAAACGAAGGCCGCCTGTGCGTGAAAGGCCGATTCGGCTTTGACTACATCAATCACCCGCATCGCCTGACCAAGCCGCTGATCCGTAAGGAAGGCGCTGAAAAAGGCATGAACGTCGACCCGGCCAACCCGCTGACCCACTTCCGCGAAGCGACTTGGGACGAAGCGCTGGACGTCGCCGCCAAAGGCCTGACGCGCCTGCGCGACGAACATGGCGGCGAGGCTGTGGCCGGTTTCGGCTCGGCCAAGTGTACTAACGAAGAGGCCTATCTGTTCCAGAAGTTCATCCGTCAGGGCTTTACCCACAACAACGTCGACCACTGCACCCGACTGTGCCACGCCTCGTCTGTGTCGGCGCTGTTGGAGAACGTCGGCTCGGGCGCTGTGACCGCGACCTTTAACGAAATCGAAAACGCCGATGTGGCGATCGTCATCGGCTCGAACCCGATCGAGAACCACCCCGTTGCCGCGACCTATTTCAAACAGTTCACCCAGCGCGATGGGAAGCTGATCGTGATGGATCCGCGCGGCGTGGGCATGGGCCGTTTCGCGACGCACCGTCTGCAGTTCAAACCCGGCGCTGACGTGTCGATGCTGAACGCGATCATGCATGTGATCGCCGAGGAGGGCCTGCAAGACGACGCTTATATCTCCGAGCACACCGAGAACTGGGGCGCGATGCGCGAGCATCTGAAAGCCTTCACGCCGGAAGCCATGGCGCCGATCTGCGGCATCGACGCGGACGAGCTGCGCGCCGCGGCCCGCACCTTTGCGAGCGGCAAGAACGGCATGATCTTCTGGGGCATGGGCGTCAGTCAGCACGTGCACGGCACCGACAACTCGCGCTGTCTGATCGCGCTGGCGCTGATGACCGGCAATGTGGGACGTCCCGGCACGGGTTTGCACCCGCTGCGCGGCCAGAACAACGTGCAGGGTGCGTCCGATGCGGGTCTGATCCCAATGTTCTATCCGGACTATAAGTCGGTGAAGGATGAAGGCGTTCAGGCGCTTTATCGCGACGTTTGGGGCGTGGACGAGCTGAACCCGAACCCCGGCCTGACCGTGGTTGAAATCATGGACGCGGTGTACGACCGCAAGATCAAGGGCATGTATATTCTGGGCGAAAACCCGGCCATGTCCGATCCCGATGTGAACCACGTGCGCGAAGCGCTGCGCCGGATGGAATTCCTTGTCTCGCAAGATATCTTCCTGACCGAAACCGCGGGCTACGCCGATGTTGTGTTCCCGGCGGCCGCGCTGGCTGAAAAGACAGGCACGACCTCGAACACAAACCGTCAGGTGCAGATGTGCCGCCCGGCTGTTCCTGCGCCCGGTGAGGCGATGGAGGATTGGGAAATCACCACCGCTCTGGCCAATCGGATGGGGATGGGATGGACCTATGATCACCCCAGCCAGATCTATGCCGAGATGGAGCTGGTGATGCCCTCGCTGGCCAACATTTCGTGGGACCGTCTGGAAGATCAGAACGCCGTGACCTATCCGTCGCTGTCGCCAGAAGACCCGGGTCAGGCGGTTGTGTTTGGCGACAAGTTCCCGCGTGAAAACGGGCGCGCGCGCTTTGCCCCGGCCTCGATCATTCCGCCCGCCGAAGTGCCGGATGACGAATTCCCGATGGTTCTGACCACGGGCCGTCAGTTGGAGCATTGGCACACTGGGTCCATGACCCGCCGCGCCACGGTTCTGGATGCAATCGAGCCTGAAGCGAACTGTTCTATGAACCCGAAAACCCTGCGCGATATGGGTGTTCAGCCGGGGGATACGGTGCGTCTGACGACCCGCCGCGGAACCATTGATGTGATGGCGCGGGCGGATTACGCAGTAGCCGAGAACATGGTCTTCCTGCCCTTCGCCTACGTGGAAGCAGCGGCGAATCTTTTGACCAACCCGGCGCTGGACCCCTACGGCAAGATCGCCGAGATGAAGTTCTGTGCGGTGAAGGTCGAAGTCCCGGCCCAGATCGCCGCAGAATGATCTATACGTAGATAGAAACTAAAAAACGCCGGCCCTTAGGTCGGCGTTTTTCGTTTGGCCCGCATCCATGCGTCGATGGCGGCGATTTGGGTCTCGTCCAGCAAAAGCCCTAGTTTCGAGCGTCGCCAAACGACGTCCTCAGCCCGGTGAGCGTACTCTTTGTCCATCAGCCAGCGCAGCTCGGCCTCGGTCAGGGTGGCTCCGAAATTTTGGCCCAGATCGGTGAGGGATTTTGCGTTGCGCAGAATATCCCGCGCCTCGGTCCCATAGGCGCGGACCAGACGTTTGGCGTGGCGTGGGGAAAGGAAGGGGTAGGCCGCGTTGATCTGACTGACCAGCGCGTCAAATCCATCCACCGGGAAGTCTCCTCCGGGCAGCGGGACGCCTGCGGTCCACTTTTCGGGCTGCGGGCCAAGCTCAGCACCGATTTTCTCCAACGCGCTTTCCGCAAGGCGGCGATAGGTGGTGATCTTGCCACCAAAGATGTTCAGAACCGGGGTGTCCTCTACGTGGTCGGTGCGTAGCACATAGTCGCGGGTGGCCGCCGCCGCCGTGCCCTCACCATCATTGAACAGCGGACGGACGCCGGAATAGGTCCAGACCACATCATCCGCTGAGATCGGATCTTTCAGATACCCATTGATGAAGGCGATCAGATAGTCACGCTCGTCTTCCGTGCAGCTCGGGGGCGTGTCTGCGTCCACGTGATCGGCATCGGTTGTGCCAATAAGGGTGAAGTCGGTCTCATACGGAATGGCGAAGATGATCCGCCCGTCCTGTCCCTGGAAGAAATAGCATTTATCGTGGTCAAATAGGCGCATGGTAACAATGTGGCTGCCGCGCACCAGACGGATATTGGCGGGTGCGGTGCTGCCAAGCGTGGCTCCCAATACGTCTGCAATCCACGGACCGGCGGCATTTACCAGCATACGCGCAGTTATCTGCCGGGTCTGACCGGTATTGGTATCCGTCAGGGAGACACGCCACCCGCCGTCCTGCGGTTCGGCTTTCGTGACTTTGGTGCGCGGATTGATCTGGGCCCCGCGGACCTCGGCGTCGCGGGCGTTCAGGACAACCAGCCGGGCGTCTTCGACCCAGCAGTCCGAGTATTCGAACGCGGTTTCGAACATGGGGTTCAGGTGCTGGCCTTCTGGCGCAGTCTTTAGGTCTACACGGGTGGTGCCGGGCAGGATTTTCCGTCCACCCAAGTTGTCATAGAGAAACAACCCCAGCCGCACCAACCACCCGGGGCGACGGCCTTTCATCCACGGCATCACCGTGTTCAGCAGCCGCGACGTGGGCGTCGAACTGTCGAAGCGCATGCTGTGGTGATAGGGCAGCACGAACCGCATCGGCCACGAGATATGCGGCATGGCGCGCAGCAGTGTTTCGCGCTCTTTCAACGCTTCGCGGACCAGTCGGACCTCAAAATACTCCAGATAGCGCAGTCCGCCGTGAAACATCTTGGTTGAGGCGGACGAGGTTGCGCCGCCGATATCCCCCATTTCGGCCAGACAGACGGACATACCCCGCCCCGCCGCATCGCGCGCGATACCGCAGCCATTGATGCCGCCGCCGATGATCAGAAGGTCGAAGTCGCTTTGCATGTCTGTCCCAAAACCGAGTCGCGTTTACGCAGACCTTGCGTGAAATTGGTGATAAAGAGAAGGTGCGAGCTTTCGTAAATGTTCGCATGTTGCGAAATTGTGATCGAAACTCTGGATTCTGGGTGTTGATTCAGGTCATATGACATGAAAACGAACATGAGGGCGCGATGAGCACCACGCTGCGAAA
Source organism: Aliiroseovarius sp. S253 (assembly GCF_049800855.1). Classification (NCBI taxonomy): domain Bacteria; kingdom Pseudomonadati; phylum Pseudomonadota; class Alphaproteobacteria; order Rhodobacterales; family Paracoccaceae; genus Aliiroseovarius; species Aliiroseovarius sp. S253. Next base: position 697,923 of record NZ_JBNAFW010000002.1, read on the forward strand.
ATCCGAGATCCTGAACATCGCCCGCCGTGAAGGCAAGGTGACGGTCGACCGCTTGGTCGAGCTGATGGGCGTGACGCCTCAGACCATTCGTCGCGATCTGACGGAGCTGTCGGATGAGGGCGCGCTGGACCGGGTGCATGGGGGTGCTGTGCTGCCGTCCTCGACTGCGAATATCGGCTATGACGCGCGGCGGCAGCTGAACCAAACCGCTAAGGTCGACATCGCGCGGGCCTGTGCGAAACAGATCCCCAATGATTGCTGCATCTTCCTGAACATCGGCACCACGACCGAGGCTGTCGCGCAAGAGCTTTTGCACCACAAGGGCCTGCTGGTCGTGACGAACAACATTAACATCGCGGTGATTCTGTCGGCCAACCCCGATGTGCAGGTGATCGTGTCGGGTGGCAGCTTGCGCCGCTCGGATGGTGGGCTGGTAGGCGAGCTGGCGACCGACCTGATCCGCCGTTTTCGATTCGACATCTCGGTGATTGGGTGTTCGGCCTTGAACAACGCGGGCGACATGCTGGATTTTGACCTGCACGAGGTTAGCGTCAGCCACGCCATTATGGCGCAAAGCGATAAGGTGTGGCTGGCCGCAGATCACAGCAAATTCGAGCGCAAGGCCCCCATTCGGATCGGCAGCATGGCGGATGTGGACGTGATCTTTACCGATCAGACGTTGCCAGAGGATTGTGCTGTGCTTTGCCAGAACAGTGGGACCGAAGTGTCACTGATTTAGCCCCAGCGTACGTCCCCTAGGAAGATATACCCCGCCCCGTAAATCGTCTTGATCAGGCGTGGATTTTTCGGGTCTTCACGCAGTTTCGTACGCAGGCGCGAGATGCGGACATCCATCGCACGGTCAAAGCTTTCACCGGCAACGCCACCCAGTGTCTCTTGCATTTGTGCACGTGAAATCAAACGTTTAGGAGCATCAAGGAACAGGCGCAGCACTTCGCCTTCTGCATGAGAGAAGGCAGTTTCGGTGCCATCTTCGTCTTCCAGAACATAGCGGTCGAAATGGGCGGTCCAGCCGTTGAAATGCGCAGTGTTCGATGCGGTGTTGCCGGGTTTCTGATTGCGCAGGCGGGCGCGAACGCGGGCGACGACCTCGGCTGGCTCGAAGGGTTTAACGATATAGTCATCGGCCCCCAGCTCTAGCCCAGTCACGCGGTCCTGCACCAAGGATCGGCCCGAGATGATGATGATCGACGCGCCCCGCTCAAGGGCCAGCCGGTGGACCAAAGTTAACCCGTCACGATCCGGCAGACCTAGGTCCACAAGGCAGACATCCGGCGACATCGTGTTCAAAGCGGCCTCGAATTCTGTCGCGCGGGCGAAAGCCGCAGTGCGGAACCCGGCTTCCTCCAAGGCGTGCGAGAGCATGCGGCGGATTTCGGGTTCGTCATCCAGAATGGCGATCATGTGTTGGGTCACGATGGAACCTCTTGCGACAGGAATGTGGCCAGCTCACCAGTGGTGAATGGCTTGGGCAAAACGGGGAACCCGGCATTTTTACGGCGCGGGTCGTCGAGCGGCAGGGAAGTCATCAGCAGCATCGGCACATCCAACCCGGCCTGATCCAGCGCGTCCAGAAACTCGGGTCCGGTCTGCGCGCCTTCCAGTATAACATCAGAAAGGATGAGGCCCAGCCCCTCGATCCCGGTCAGGGAAAGGGCTTCTTCAGCCGAGCTGGCTTCGACAACCTGATGACCCATGCTGATCAGCATCTCTCGCACCGATGTTCGGATAGCTTCGCTGTCTTCGATCAGAAGGACGAGGCGTGGTGATATGGGTTGAGCGGGAATGCGCAGGGGCAATCGAATGGATACGACGGCGCCGCCAGTTTCTTCGCTGTTGAAGATTTTTACCTGTCCGCCTGCCACCTTGGTCTGGTCATAGACCATAGACAGCCCCAGCCCTGAACCTTCCCCACCTTTTGTGGTGTAGAACGGGTCCAGCGCATGCTCTAAGGCCTCTGGTGCAAATCCGGGTCCGGTATCGGTCACACGAAACTCGATCCAGGTTTCGCGAATCGGGCGGGCGGTCAGGTGGATGTCACCTCCGGCGTCGCCAAGGGCGTGCGAGGCGTTGATGATCAGGTTCAGAAGTCCGTCCTGTACCGCGCCGGCATCCAAAATAAGGCGCATATCCAGATCGAATACTTCAACTTTCAGGTGAATGCTTTCGGGCAGGGTTGGTCCCGCTAGGCTTTCCAACCCTTTCAGCATGTCAGGGACGTGCACCGGCTCCATATGCAGATCACGCCGACCCGAGATGGTCGCAATCCGTTCCAGAAGCGTACCCCCCCTGCGCACAGCGGCGTTGGTCGCCTGCACCAACTCCTGGGCGTCGTCCCCAATCGCCATTTGAGCCAATCGACTTTGAAGGCCCATGATGATGGTCAAAAGGTTGGAAAAATCATGCGCGACGCCGGATGTCAGCTGTGCTGCCAGCTCGCGTTTGCGGGTTTGGGCAAGGGCGGCGCGGGACTGTGCCTCTTCCGTGACGTCCATTGATAGGATGTACACGCCAGTGATCTGATCTTCACCTTTATCCGGGGTCAGAGCCACGCGGATACGGCGGCCGGATGTTTCATGTGTAAACTCGAACACGCTGGATTCGCCATGAAATGCGCGGGCGAAGTAGGGGCCAATCTGTGCGAATGCCTCGTCCCCTAGGGCTTCACTGGCATGCAGGCCCAGAAGGTCGGTTGGGCGACCCGGGATAACCTTGCCCAGACGACGGTTCGAGAACGTATAGTACAGATCACGGTCGATCCGCGCGATATGGGCGGGCATCATTTCCGCGGTTAGGCGGGTGCGGCTTTCCATCAAGGTCAATTGCCGCTTGGTTTCTTCCAAGGCGGTGTTTGCGGATGCCAGCGCGCGGTTGGTCTGGGTCAGCTCTTCGGTATAGGTCAGCACTTGATCCGACAGTTCTTCGGACCGGGCGCGCAGAAGGGATTCCTGTCGCTTGATTGGGGTGATGTCGGTATAGACCGTCACCCAGCCCCCTTGAGGCAGCGGGTGCCCTTCGACCGAGATGACACGCCCATTGGCGCGGGTGCGCTCCATGTAATGCGGTTGAAAATCCAGCGCTTGATCGACCCGCGACTTCACGAATTCTTCGATGTCTCCGACCGCGCCGTAATCCCCGCGTTCCGCAAGGTGACGGATCGTATCGGAGAACGAGGCACCGGGTTGGGCAAGGTGATCCGGAAGATCGAACATGTCCTGAAACTGGCTATTTCCAATGACCAAAGTCAGACGTCGATCATAGATGGAAAGCGCCTGTTGAATCAGGTTTAGCCCGGCTTGGGTCAACGCGGCCGTTTCTGAAGATTGTAGTGGCAAGCAATCCCCTCCTGCATCTACCGCTAGCACCTGATTTGCCTAGGGAAAAGAGGAATGCGCCCTGCTGTAAGGATTCATCTGATCCTGTAACAATTCGATAGAATTAGGAAAAAGTGCCGAAACCTTTGACGGCGAGATTTTTTTCGTCAGGGTTGTCGAACAGGATTCGTTCGGCGACCGGGAACGTCGGCCGACCGACGGTGGGAGGAAAATTTGGCACAGGATCTAGTCGCTTCTGGCGCGTTTGCCTCAATTCCAGCGCTTCTCGCGCGGAATGTGAAGGAATATGGAGATCGCCCGGCTTATCGGGAGAAAGAATTCGGTATCTGGCAAAGCTGGACCTGGGCGGAGGCTGCTGAAGAAATTCAGAACCTCGCCTTGGGCCTATTGGCTTTGGGGATCGACCGTGGAGACCACGTGGCCATCATTGGCCGTAACCGTCCAGCTCACTATTGGGCGATGGTTGCAGCGCAGAAGGTAGGTGCCGTTCCGGTGCCGCTTTACCAAGATGCGGTTGTGGAAGAGATGGAATATGTGCTCGAGCATTGCGGCGCACGTTTCGTCATCTGCGGTGACCAGGAACAAGTCGACAAAGTGATCGAGGTGCAGGACAAGATCCATCACATCGAACACGTGTTGTACTATGACAAGCGTGGCCTGCGGAAATACGACCACAGCCACCTGCATTGGTATGTCGACATTCAGGAAGAAGGCCGCGTGGCCCATGCCCGTCTGGAAGACGAGATGGCTACACGCGAAGCCGAGCTGGAATACGACAGCACCTGTGTGATGTTGTACACCTCGGGTACCACGGGTCGACCGAAGGGTGTGGTTCTGTCGAACCGCAACATCATCGAAAGTGCGAAGAACTCGTCCGAGTTCGACAATCTTGGTGTGAACGAAGATGTGCTCGCCTATCTGCCGATGGCATGGGTTGGTGACTTCATCTTCTCGCTGGGTCAGGCCATGTGGTCAGGCTTCTGTGTGAACTGCCCGGAATCGGCAGACACGCTGATGTCGGATTTGCGCGAAATTGGACCGACATACTACTTCGCTCCGCCGCGCGTGTTTGAAACACAGCTGACGAACGTGATGATCCGCATGGAAGACAGTGGCGATCTGAAATACGCCATCTTCCATCACTTCATGAACTTCGCAAAAGGCGGCGCCGGTGAAAAATACGGCATGCCCAAGCGCAAGGTCACGACCCAGAAGAAAACTCTGGAACAGAAGATCCGTCACGGGTTCAACTATGCGATGGGGATCGGCTTTGCGGCTGAGACCATCATCGAAAACAGTATCCGTCTGGCATTTGCCAAACTGCGCTACGGCAAGAACGTGCGTAAGCACTTCAAAGCCAAGGATCCGCTGGGTCTGAAACTGTATCGCGGTAACCTGCAGGAATACTTCAAGTATCGCTGCGGTGACGTTCTGGTTTACGGTCCGCTGAAAGACACGCTGGGCTTTGGCCGCATTCGTGTTGGCTATACCGCTGGTGAAGCGATTGGTCCGGAAATCTTCGCGTTCTATCGCTCGATGGGGATCAACCTGAAGCAGCTTTACGGTCAGACCGAAGCGACCGTGTTCATCACGGTTCAGCCTGATGGTGAAGTGCGCAACGACACTGTTGGTGTACCTGCGCCGGGTGTGGAAGTACGCATCGAAGACAATGGCGAGATCTTCTATCGCTCGCCGGGTACCTTTGTTGAATACTACAACAACCCGGAATCGACGGCTGATACCAAAGATCCTGAAGGTTGGGTTGCAACCGGTGATGCTGGTTTCTTCGACAAGAAGAACGGCCACCTGCGCATCATCGACCGTGCAAAGGACGTGGGCAAGATGGCCGATGGCCGGATGTTCGCACCCAAATATGTCGAGAACAAACTGAAGTTCTATCCTGACATTCTGGAGGCAGTTGTCTTCGGCAATGATCGTGACATGTGCACTGCCTTCATCAACATCGACCTGACTGCCGTAGGCAACTGGGCCGAGCGTAACAACGTGGCCTATGCCTCGTATCAGGAACTGGCCGGTCACCCGGAAGTGGTGTCGACCATTCAGGAACACGTTGAAACGATCAACAAGTCGGTTGCTGAAGACGAGATGCTGTCGGGTTGTCAGATTCACCGCTTCCTGATCCTGCACAAGGAACTGGACGCAGATGACGGCGAAATGACCCGTACCCGTAAAGTACGTCGTAAGATCGTGGAAGAGAAATACGCTCCGCTGATCGACGCGCTCTACACCGGCAAGTCCGAGCAATATATCGAAACCGAAGTGACCTATGAAGATGGGCGCAAGGGGTCGATCAACGCCACCCTGGAAATCCGCGATGCGGCTGTGGTGGGTAACACTCAGGGGATGGCGGCAGAATGACAACTGATATGAACGCCGACAGCTACGTCACTGAAGACGGGCGCACCATTGGCCCCGTTGTCATGGACCTTAAAAACATCACGCTGCGCTTTGGCGGTGTGGTGGCGATCAAGGACATCAGCTTTGATATCCGCGAAGGCGAGATCCGCGCGATCATCGGCCCGAACGGTGCTGGTAAATCCTCGATGCTGAACGTCATCTCGGGGTTTTATAAACCCCAAGAAGGCGAGGTCTGGTTCCGCGGATCGAAACGTCCGCAGATGCGCCCCTATCAGGTTGCGCGTCAGGGCTTGGCACGGACCTTCCAGAACATCGCGCTGTTTGACGGCATGACCGTTCTGGACAACATCATGACGGGCCGCCTGAACAAGATGAATTCCAACCTGCTTCAGCAGGCCATCTGGAAAGGCAAAGCCGAGAAGGAAGAGCTGGAGAACCGCGAAGCGTGCGAGAAAGTCATCGACTTCCTTGAAATCCAGCACATCCGCAAAACGCCTGTAGGGCGTCTGCCTTATGGTCTGAAGAAACGTGTTGAACTGGCACGTGCCTTGGCTGCTGAACCGTCGCTGCTTTTGCTCGACGAACCGATGGCCGGCATGAACGTTGAGGAAAAAGAGGACATGTCCCGCTTTATCCTCGACATGAATGACGAGTTCGGCACCACCATTGCCCTGATCGAACACGATATGGGCGTGGTTATGGACCTGTCCGACCGCGTGGTGGTCATGGACTACGGTAAGAAAATTGGGGACGGCACACCCGACGAGGTGCGCAACAACCAGGATGTGATCGACGCCTATCTCGGCGTGTCACACGACTAAGGGGGGAGACTATGCCTGAACAACTACTCTTTGCGATGGAAGTTACCCTGAACGGCCTGATGGCCGGGGTGCTTTACGCACTTGTCGCGCTGGGCTTTGTCTTGATCTTCAAGGCGTCCGGTATCTTTAACTTTGCCCAGGGTATGCTGGTGGTGTTCGCCGCCATGACCCTGGTGGGTGTTCAGACGGGGCAAATCCCCTTCGCGCACCTTATCAACACGATTTTCGGGACTAAAATCCACCACTTCGGATGGACCGTGCCGACGATTTTGGCGATCATTGTGGCGGGTGCCGCCATGGTGTTTGTCGCTTGGATCATCGAGAAATACATCCTTCAACACCTGATCGGTCAGCCTGACATCATTCTGTTCATGGCCACAATCGGCATGTGGTACTTCATGCACGGCTTCGCGCCGCTGATGTGGGGCTCGGAAGTGATGAAGCTGGACGTAGGTCTGGCGCAGGGTATCAACGAAACAATTGATACGACCACGTATAACTGGTTCGGCTATGGCTTCTTTATTGATAACCTCGATATCGTCGCCGCGATCGTAGCTGCCCTTCTGGTGACCGCGCTGGTTCTGTTCTCGCAATACACCAAGCAAGGCCGCGCTCTGCGGGCTGTGGCGGACGATCACTCGGCAGCTCTGTCGGTCGGTATCTCGCTGCGCTTCATCTGGGTTCTAGTCTGGTCGATTGCTGGCTTTGTGGCTCTTGTCGCCGGGATCATGTGGGGCTCGAAGTCGGGCGTTCAGATCTCGCTGGCTGAAGTTGCACTGAAAGCACTTCCGGTTCTGATGCTGGGTGGCTTCACCTCGATCCCGGGCGCCATCATTGGCGGTCTGATCATCGGTGTGGGCGAGCAGCTGTTCGAATTTGCCATCGGTCCCCTTGTGGGCGGCGCAACCCAAGCTTGGTTCGCCTATGTGCTGGCACTTGTCTTCCTCATCTTCCGCCCGCAGGGGCTGTTTGGTGAGAAAATCATCGAAAGGGTCTGATTAATGTTTTACCGCGAAGCTGGTGATTTCAAAACGTCCTACCGCGACGACAACCAGACCTTTCCGATCCGCCTTGACCGGGCTGGATACTGGATTGCCCTGTTCGTCGCATTCTGTGTGATCCCGTTCTTTGTGAACGACTACTGGGTGAACTCGATCTTTGCTCCGTTCTTCATCTACGCCATTGCGGCGCTGGGGCTGAACATTCTGACGGGCTATGCCGGTCAGGTATCGCTGGGTACGGGTGGTTTCATGGCTGTAGGGGCTTACGCCTGCTATAAGCTGATGGTTGCCTTCCCGGACATCAACATCGTGTTCCACGTGTTGATCGCTGGTGGCATCACCGCCGCCGTGGGTGTGGCCTTCGGTCTGCCGTCGCTGCGCATCAAAGGGTTCTACCTTGCGGTTGCGACCTTGGCCGCTCAGTTCTTCCTGGTGTGGCTGTTCAACAAGGTGGCGTGGTTCTACAACTACTCGGCCTCGGGTCAGATCAACGCACCTGAACGTACTGTGTTCGGCGTGATCGTAACTGGCCCCAATACCGAAGCCTGGGCAAAATACATGATCTGCCTGGTATTCCTGGTGGGAGTTGCTTGGGTCGCACGCAACCTGACACGCGGCATGACCGGCCGTAAGTGGATGGGCATCCGCGACATGGACATCGCAGCCGAGATCATCGGGGTGAACCCGCTGATGGCCAAGATGTCGGCCTTCGCTGTCTCGTCCTTCTTTGTAGGTATTGCCGGTGCTCTGTTCTTCGCCGTCTATCTGGGCGCTGCAGAAGCTGGTGAAAGCTTCGGTATTACCAAGTCGTTCCTGGTGCTCTTCATGATCATCATTGGCGGCCTGGGCTCGATCTTCGGATCCTTTGCAGGCGCTGCCTTCATGGTTCTGATGCCGGTTCTCTTGAAGAACGTTCTGGTTGGTACGCTAGGTTGGCCCACCGAGATCGCTGCCGAACTGGAATTCATCATCGTTGGTGGTTTGATCGTGATCTTCCTGATCCTCGAACCCCATGGTTTGGCCCAACTGTGGCGTCTCACAAAAGAGAAGCTGCGTCTGTGGCCCTTCCCGCACTAAGCGGGCAATAAGATCCGGGCATCCGGCCATGAGGAGCGGTCGGGTGTCCAAATGCAATGCTGTCCATAAGGGCACAATATTTTGCTAATCTAGGGAGGAAGCAAATGACTTTTAAACGTGTTGCCGCGGCGTCTGTAGCCGCACTGATGGTAGCCTCGCCGGTAATGGCGGATCTGGTATTCCCATCGCTCAGCTATCGGACTGGTCCGTTCGCTGCGGGTGGTATTCCTTACGCTGACGGTTTCGCCGACTACATGACCCTGCTGAACGAACGTGACGGCGGTATCGGCGGTGTAGCTGTTCAGACTCCGGAATGTGAGACTGCCTATAACACCGAAAAAGGTGTGGAATGCTACGAAGCCACCAAAGGCGAAGGCGCTCTGGCCTATAACCCGCTGTCGACCGGTATCACCTATCAGCTGATCCCCAAAGCGACTGCTGACAACATTCCGCTGTACACCCCCGGTTACGGTCGTACCTCGGCTGCAAACGGCAACGTGTTCAGCCACGTGTTCAACTTCCCGGCCAACTACTGGAACGGCGCTTCGGCTGCTGTGAACCACATTCTGGATCTGAATGGTGGCGACCTGAACGGCAAGAAAGTTGTTCTGCTGCACTTCAACGGCGCTTACGGTAAAGAGCCGATCCCGACGCTGACCAAGCTGGGCGAAAAGCACGGTTTTGAATTCTCGACCATTCCGGTTGACTATCCGGGTCAGGAACAGAAGGCACAGTGGCTGCAGATCCGCCGCGAAAAGCCTGACTATGTTCTGTTCTGGGGCTGGGGCGTGATGAACCAGGTTGCCATTCAGGAAGCCGCAAACATCCGTTTCCCGATGGAAAACTTCATCGGCGTATGGTGGTCCGGTGCCGAGCATGACGTGAAGCCTGCTGGCGACAAAGCTACCGGTTATAAGGCTGTGACCTTCCACGGTGTTGGTTCGGACTATCCGGTCTTTGGTGACCTGCAGAAATATGTTGTAGACGCTGGTAAAGCAGCTGGCGACGGCTCCAACGTTGGTACCGTTATCTACAACCGTGGTGTTTACGCTGCGATGATGCTGGCTGAAGCCGCGAAGAAGGCTCAGGAAATCCACGGTGTTACAGACATCACCTCGGCACAGATGCGTGACGGTCTGGAGCAGCTGGAAATCACCAATGCACGTATGGCCGAACTGGGCCTGGAAGGCTTTGGTCCGGAGTTTAAGATCAGCTGTGAGAACCACGGTGGTCCGGGTACTGCTGCTATCCAGCAGTGGGATGCAGCCGCCGGAAAGTGGTCGCTGATCACCGACTTCTCGGGATCGGACATGGATGTCATCCAGCCGCTGATCGACGCTGACTCGGCTGCCTACGCTGCTGAGAACAAAATCGAGCCGCAGTGTAACTAATACACCGGCACGCGTCCGGGCCTTCGGGCCCGGACGACCCCTTTGAAACGACTACGAACAGGACGACCTGATATGCTGGACGCTGAAAAGACCGAAGAGACCCTGCTTGAGGTCAACAATATCGAGGTCATCTACAATCACGTGATCCTCGTGCTGAAAGGCGTAAGCCTGTCTGTTCCCAAGGGCGGTATCACCGCACTTCTTGGTGGTAACGGCGCAGGAAAAACAACGACCCTCAAGGCCATTTCGAACCTGCTTCAAGCAGAGCGTGGTGAAGTGACCAAGGGCACGATCGACCACATGGGCGAAAACATCGCCGAACTGAACCCGGCCGCATTGGTGAAACGTGGTGTCATTCAGGTGATGGAAGGCCGTCACTGCTTTGAACACTTGACCGTGGAAGAAAACCTTCTGACCGGTGCCTACACCCGCACCGATGGCCGTGCCGCGGTCGCGAAAGACCTGGAAATGGTCTATGAGTACTTCCCGCGCTTGGCCGAACGTCGCAAGTCGCAGGCTGGCTATACCTCGGGTGGTGAGCAGCAGATGGTTGCCATGGGTCGCGCAATGATGTCGCGCCCCGAGATGATCCTGCTGGACGAACCGTCGATGGGTCTGGCCCCGCAGCTTGTGGAGCAGATCTTCCAGATCGTGAAGCGCCTGAACGAAGAGCAGGGCACCACGTTCCTGCTGGCCGAACAGAACACCAACGTGGCGCTGAAATACGCCCACTATGGTTATATTCTGGAAAATGGCCGCATCGTGATGGACGGCCCCGCTGCTGAACTGCGCGAGAACCCTGACGTTAAAGAATTCTACCTGGGTATGTCAGATGAAGGTCGTAAGAGCTTCCGCGACGTGCGCTCGTATCGCCGCCGTAAGCGTTGGCTGGCCTAATCTGGCCTGCCTTCCACGGCGACCCAAATTTTTCATGATTAAACCGCCGATCTTGGTCGGCGCAGACAGAGGTTTTGCTCATGTCCAACTATTTTGATGCGCTCGAGACACGTTCGGAAGATGAACGCGCCGCTGGTTTGGCGGCCGCTCTGCCCGAGCAGATCGCCCGCGCCAAGGCACTGTCCGGTTATGCTAACCTTCTGGCAGATGCTGACGCGGCAAGCGTCACCTCGGCCGAAGCGCTGGCAAAGCTACCGGTTCTGCGCAAATCCGAGATCGGCAAAGCTCAGGCTGCGGATGGCCCTCTGGGTGGGTTCGGAGGTCTGCCGACGCATGAGTTCGCGCATATCTTCCAAAGCCCTGGCCCGATCTACGAACCCGGTGGTGTAGGTCATGACTGGTGGCGCATGGGGCGTTTCCTGAATGCCTGTGGCATCGGCAAGGGTGACATCGTTCAGAACTGCTTTGGGTATCACCTGACGCCCGCTGGCATGATCTTTGAAAACGGTGCACGCGCCGTTGGCGCTGCGGTTATTCCCGCTGGCGTCGGCCAGACCGAGCTTCAGGTGCGCGCCGCTGCCGATATCGGTACGACGGCCTATGCTGGAACGCCCGACTATCTGAAGATCATTCTGGATCGTGCAGATGCGGATGGCGTGAAACTGAAAATCACCAAAGCTGCTGTGGGTGGCGGGGCATTGTTCCCCAGCCTGCGTCAGGAATACGCCGACCGTGGCATTACCTGTCTGCAAAGCTATGCGACTGCCGATCTGGGCAACGTTGCTTATGAAAGCGATGCGATGGAAGGTATGATCGTGGACGAAGGCGTGATCGTCGAGATCGTTCGTCCCGGCACCGGTGATCCCGTTGCTCCGGGCGAAGTGGGCGAGGTCGTCGTGACCTCGTTGAACCCCGACTATCCGCTGATCCGTTTCGCAACCGGCGATCTGTCGGCTGTGCTGTCGGGCGTTAGCCCCTGTGGCCGGACCAACATGCGCATTAAGGGCTGGATGGGCCGTGCGGACCAGACCGCCAAGATCAAGGGCATGTTTGTCCGTCCCGAGCAGGTCGCAGATTTCGTCTCCAAGCACGCCGAGATCGCGAAGGCCCGCGTCATTGCCACTCGTGAAGGCGAGATGGACGCGATGACCGTCCAGGTCGAGGCTGACGGCGGCAACGCTGATGCTTATGCCAAGTCTGTTGCGGATACGCTGAAGTTGAAGGGTAAGATCGAATTGGTCGCGCCGGGCAGCTTGCCCAACGATGGCATCGTTATCGATGACCAGCGCGTCTACGACTGAGCCATTTTAGTTGGCTTCCTCCCGGATGGGGCTGGGGAAACCCGGCCCTTTCTGTTTTAGGGGGGTGGTTTGCCAGAGATGGCTTTGAAACCAAGCACCAAACACAAAAAAGCCGCCCAGAGGGCGGCTTTTTCTGTAACGCTGCTGAAGCGATTAGCCCTGACGGGCTTTGAACCGGCGCTGCGTCTTGTTGATGACGTATACGCGGCCTTTACGGCGCACGACACGGCAATCGCGGTGACGGTTTTTCAGCGAGCGGAGCGAGTTGCGAACTTTCATGGTCCTTCTCCTTCTACGCGGCGCTGCGGTTGCGCCTAGGCTTCAGTTTACCTTCTGACCTTTCGGTCATCTGGCGGTTCATGGTGGGCGATACTGGGATCGAACCAGTGACCCCTTCGATGTCAACGAAGTGCTCTACCGCTGAGCTAATCGCCCTAAAATCTCTGCCGAAACAGCCTTTTCAGGCCGATCCAAACGATACGACGCGGGAAAGCCCGCGCCAGTTCGCGTTGCTATAAAAGGAGTCGGGGCCACGCGCAAGGGCTTTTGGCAAGAGTTTTTTACTTTATAAAGGACCCAGGAGGCAAAGATGCGCGATCAGACATTTTCGTTGTATCATCCACGGTTCCGGGACACGAGCGTCGTTTTCGCGTCGCCTCATAGCGGGTGCCATTATGATGCGGCGTTCCTGAAGGAAACGGTTCTGGATGAACGTACGATCCGGTCGTCGGAAGATGCCTATGTGGATAGGCTCTATTCCTTTGCGACGGAATGTGGCGCTCCGTTTCTGTGCGCCAATACACCGCGCGCCTATGTGGATTTGAACCGCGGCGCAGACGAGCTGGATCCAGCGCTGATTGCCGGATTGCGTCGCGCAACATTGAACCCACGCATATCTTCAGGCCTTGGGGTTATACCACGCGTTGTTGCCGGCGGGCGGGCGATCTATCGTGGGAAGATGACTTTGGGCGCGGCGCAAAAACGTCTGAGCACCCACTGGCATCCCTATCACAACATGCTTCGGAAACTGATGGATGAAAGCCTGATGCAGCACGGGCAGGCGATCTTGTTGGATTGCCACTCAATGCCGCACGAGGCTTTGGCGACGTCGCGCCGTTCGGGCGGAGATACACCTGAGATCGTCTTAGGGGACAGGTTCGGTGCCTCGGCCGGGACCGAGATTGTTGATGCGGTCGAGTCCGTCTTTCAGGGTGCCGGGTTTCGCACGGCGCGTAACATGCCTTTTGCGGGTGCATTCATGGCTCAGCACTATGGACGCCCCCAGGCGGGGCGGCATGTGGTGCAGATCGAGATTGATCGTTCGCTCTATATGGACGAGGCGTCGATCACGCCGAACTATCGGTTCACTGAGATTCAGCAACGCCTGCGTGCAGTCATCGCACAGATTGCCGATATCGGTCGCGTTGATACGGCGCTTGCCGCAGAATAGACGCTAGCGAAGTCCACGCCCTTTCTTGATGGCATCTTTGCCGAAACGAGCACGGATCTTATCCGTAGCCTTTTCTGCCTGACGCCTTTGTTCAGCGTTCGGATCCAGCAAGTCTTGTGTCACGTCGGTTTGGATCGCTGGGCCGATATGGTTGAGACCGACGCCGATCAAGCGAAATGGTCCCTTGTCCAGCACTGTGTCCAACAATGCCCGCGCGGTGCGATAGATGCGATCCGCAGATTGGGTCATGTCCCCCAGATTGCTCTGCCGACTGAGTGCCCGGAAATCCGCGCGTTTCAGCTTCAGGGTCACAACCTGCCCCGCCATGTCGCGTGCCTTTGCCCGGTCCGAGACATTTTCGGCAAGACGCCACAGGTGGCCGTCCAGAAGGTCAGGATTGGACGTGTCCTCGAAAAACGTGGTTTCGTTCGAAATTGACTTGATCGGTGCATTGGCCGAGACGCGCCGTTTGTCTTGCCCCCGGGCCAGATGCCACAGCCGTTCCCCCATGCCCCCGAAGCGGGCCACAAGGTCTTCCTTGTCCCAGCGCAACAGGTCTTCGAAGGTGTGGACGCCTGCTTTGTCCAACTGCGCCTGACTGACGCCACCAACGCCCCAGATCAGGCCCACGGGTTTGTCGCGCAGGAAGTCCATCGTCTCGGCCTTGCCGATCACGGAAAAGCCTCGTGGCTTATCCAGATCAGACGCGACCTTTGCCAGAAACTTGTTGTGGCTGAGGCCGATGGAGCCGGTCAGACCCAGCTCGTCCTCCATCCGGTTGACCAGACGCGCCAGCATCACGGCAGGTGGGACACCGTGCAGTTGCGCTGTGCCCGTCATGTCCAGAAACGCTTCGTCCAGCGATAGGGGTTCGATCGCAGGGGTCAGTTCGTCCATCAACGCGCGGATCTGTTTTGAGACAGCCGCATAATGGCTGCCGCGCGGGCGGATCACCACGGCATCGGGGCACAGTTTCAGCGCCTGAAACATCGGCATGGCCGATCGCACGCCGCGAATGCGGGCCACATAACAGGCCGTGGACACCACGCCACGCTTGCCACCGCCAATGATCACCGGTTTATCCGCCAAGTCAGGGTTGTCGCGCTTTTCGACCGAGGCATAGAAAGCATCGCAATCCATATGTGCGATGCTCAGATCAAACAGCTCGGGATGCGACAGAACACGGGGGCTGTTGCAGGACGGGCAGCGGCGGCCCGTTTCAAACTGGGTCAGGCATTTTCGACACAAGGACGGCATAGCGTGAAATTAGCGGATGCGACGGGTGGGGAACAGACCTAGTCTGTGGCCATGACCCAAGACGACTTCATCGGTGCGAAACTGGTTCTGCTGATCGGCGGGCAGCTTGTGACGATCCTGCGAGATGATCGCCCTGACATCCCGTTTCCCGATATGTGGGATATGCCCGGCGGCGGGCCAGAGCCGGGGGAAACGCCTGAAGACTGCGTGCTGCGTGAGACGTTCGAGGAGCTCTCGTTGGCGATCTTGCCGGATCAACTGGTTTGGAAGCAGCGCTTTGAAAGCCCCCATGTTTCGGGCACCTATTCGTGGTGGTTCGGGGCGCAATTGCAGGGTGGTGTTGAGACGCAAATCCAGCTTGGGGACGAGGGTCAATGTTGGCGGTTGTTTGCGCCCGAAGAATGGCTGTCTGATCCACGTGCTATCGCTTATTTCAAGCCCCGCGTTCAGGCCGGTTTGGCTGCGCTTTCGCGCATTAGCAGTTGAAATTCGGGCATTTCATCCCCATCTATCAACCAATCGTGGACAGTGAAAGGCCATCTTAATGGATGAAATTCTTATCGGTATTGGCGGCGGCAACATTGTACTGCTTCTGCTGGCCGCATTCCTAATTATTACAGTTCTACGGGGCGTAAAGATCGTTCCGCAAAGTGAAAAATATGTGGTCGAGCGTTTCGGCCGTTTGCAGTCGGTCCTTGGGCCGGGCATCAACTTTATCGTGCCGTTTCTGGATCGTGTGCGCCACAAGGTATCGATCCTAGAGCGTCAGCTTCCGACGGCCAGTCAGGACGCGATCACTTCGGACAACGTGTTGGTTCAGGTGGAAACCAGCGTGTTTTACCGCATTCTTGAGCCGGAAAAGACTGTGTATCGAATCCGCGACGTCGACGCCGCGATTGCGACGACTGTTGCAGGTATCGTGCGTGCCGGTATTGGCGAGATGGAGCTGGACGAAGTTCAGTCGAACCGTCAGCAACTGATCTCGCAGATCAAACAGCAGGTTGCAGATGCCGTGGATGACTGGGGTATCGAAGTGACCCGCGCCGAGATCCTGGACGTGAACCTTGATGCGGCCACCCGCGAGGCAATGTTGCAGCAGTTGAACGCTGAACGTGCCCGCCGTGCTCAGGTGACAGAAGCCGAAGGTACCCGCCGCGCGGTCGAGCTTCAGGCCGACGCCGAGCTTTACGCCGCTCAGAAAGAGGCCGAAGCCCGTCGTGTGTCCGCCGACGCCGAAGCCTATGCGACCGAGGTCGTGGCAAAGGCGATCAAGGAAAACGGTATCGAGGCCGCGCAATATCAGGTTGCCCTGAAGCAGGTCGAAGCCCTGACCGCCGTAGGTGCTGGCGAAGGCAAGCAGACGGTAATTCTGCCCGCCAATGCGCTGGATGCTTTTGGTGATGCGTTTAAAATGTTGAAAGGAAAAGCGTGATGCTTTGGTCAGTCTGGTGGGCGTGGATCGGTGGGGCGATCGCGCTAGTCATCCTCGAAATCCTCGCGCCGGGCTATATCTTCCTTGGCTTCGCGATTGGCGCAACAGCTGTTGGGGTACTGCTGGCCCTCGGCGCTAGTCTAAGTCTGCCGATCCTTCTGGTGATCTTCGGCGCGGTGTCGCTGGCATCTTGGCTGGGTCTGCGCATGGCTTTCGGAGTGCGCAAGGGGCAGACCAAGAAATGGGACACGGACATCAACGAGCTGTAAGGCCCGACCGCTTTCGAAACGAAAACACCCCGCTCTGTTCAGAGCGGGGTGTTTTGTTTTTTAGATCGCTGCCAGTTCCGCCAGCACCGCTTGGGCTGCGGCGCGCGGGTCGGGGGCGTTTCGGATCGGGCGACCCACAACGATGTGATCGGCACCGTCCTTGATGGCCTGCGCGGGCGTCGCCACGCGCTTCTGGTCGCCCAGAGCAGCACCAGAGGGGCGCACACCGGGGGTGACGATCAGTTTACCTTCGGCCTCGGGCAGGGCGCGGATCAGCTTGGCCTCTTGCGGCGAGGCGATGACGCCATCGGCACCGGCTTCCATCGCGCGGGCGGCGCGTTCCAACACCAGATCCTGCACGTCACCCGGTTTGATCAAGCCCGCATCCAGATCCGAGCGATCCAGCGAGGTCAGGATGGTCACGGCCAGGATCTTCATATCCTTGCCACCTTTGCCTTCGGCAGCGGCGCGCACCACATGCGGGTCGCCGTGGACGGTCAGGAAATCCAGATCGAACTGTGCCAAACCGCGCACTGCGGCCTCGACCGTGTTTCCGATGTCAAAAAGCTTCATGTCCAGAAAGATCTTCTTGCCGAACTCGTCTTTCAGCTCGTTCGCCAAAGCAAGTCCGCCACCGGTCAGCATCCCCAGCCCGATCTTGTAGAAATTCACGGCATCGCCAAGTGTTTCGGCCAGTTTCAACCCTTCCAGCGCGTTAGGCACATCGAGGGCTACAATCAAACGATCATCGGTCATGTCTGGGGTCTCCGTTCCGGTTCGCGAGTTCCTACGCCTATGCGGCGAAAAACGCAAATCTGTCGCGCATGATCGTCTTGAATATCCCCCCGAAAACCCCAAATTAATCCCGAGGCCCAATAAGATGTGCTGCAAGGGCGGGCATCTGACCGAAAGGGCGCTTGAAAAGGAGAGTGACATGGATTTGTCGAAGTTCACTGAACGGTCACGCGGCTTCATTCAGGCTGCACAGACCATCGCCATGCGCGAAAACCACCAGAGACTGGTTCCCGAACATTTGCTGAAAGCCCTCATGGATGATGAAGAGGGCATGAGCGCCAACCTGATCACCAAAGCAGGCGGCGCGCCAGATCGCGTGCGCGCGGCTGTGGATGCGGCCGTTGGCAAGCTGTCCAAAGTGACAGGCGATGGGGCTCAGGTCTATATGGATAACAAGACGGCCAGCGTGATTGATGAAGCGCAGAAACTGGCCAAGAAGGCTGGTGACAGCTTTGTGCCGGTTGAACGTCTGCTGACGGCTTTGGCTGTCGTAAGATCCGGCGCGCGTGAAGCGCTGGATGCGGGCGCTGTGGATGCCATGAAGCTGAACGCGGCCATTAACCAAATTCGTCAGGGACGTACGGCGGACAGCGCCAGCGCGGAAGATAGCTATGAAGCGCTGTCGAAATACGCGCGCGATCTGACTGTGGCAGCGGCAGAGGGCAAAATTGACCCGATCATCGGACGTGACGAAGAAATTCGCCGCACGATGCAGGTGCTGTCGCGCCGCACTAAGAACAACCCGGTTCTGATCGGTGAACCCGGCGTGGGTAAGACCGCGATTGCCGAGGGTTTAGCCCTGCGCATTATCAACGGTGATGTGCCCGAAAGCCTGCGCAACAAAAAGCTGATGGCTTTGGATATGGGGGCTTTGATCGCTGGCGCGAAATATCGTGGCGAGTTCGAAGAGCGCCTGAAGGCCGTTCTGAACGAGGTCACCGATGCCGCTGGTGAAATCATCCTGTTCATCGACGAAATGCACACGCTGGTCGGTGCGGGTAAATCGGATGGCGCGATGGATGCCGCCAACCTGATTAAGCCTGCGCTTGCACGGGGTGAATTGCACTGTGTGGGTGCAACCACGCTGGATGAATACCGCAAGTATGTGGAAAAAGACGCAGCACTTGCCCGTCGTTTCCAGCCTGTGATGGTCGAAGAGCCGACGGTCGAGGATACGATCTCGATCCTGCGGGGCATCAAGGAAAAGTACGAGCTGCACCACGGCGTGCGGATTTCGGACAGCGCTTTGGTGGCGGCCTCGACCCTGTCGCACCGCTATATCACCGACCGGTTCCTGCCGGATAAGGCGATCGACCTTGTGGATGAAGCCGCTAGCCGTCTGCGTATGGAAGTGGATTCGAAGCCAGAAGAGCTGGATGCGCTGGACCGTCAGATCCTGCAAATGCAGATCGAGGCCGAGGCGCTGCGCGTCGAGGATGACAAAGCGTCGAAGGACCGGCTTCAGAAGCTCGAGGCCGAACTGTCGGACCTTAACGAGAAATCTTCCAGTCTGACTGCGAAATGGCAGTCCGAACGCGACAAACTGGAAGGTGCGCGTGATCTGAAAGAGCAACTGGACCGTGCCCGTGCCGAACTGGATGCTGCCAAACGCGAAGGCAATCTGGCGAAAGCAGGCGAGCTGTCCTACGGCGTCATTCCAGAGCTTGAGAAGAAGCTGGAAGAAGCCGAAGGCGCCGAGGCCGAGATGATGGTCGAGGAAGCCGTGCGTCCGGAACAGATCGCATCGGTGGTCGAACGCTGGACGGGTATTCCGACCTCGAAAATGCTGGAAGGCGAACGTGAAAAGCTTCTGCGCATGGAAGAGGATCTGGGTCGTCGGGTGATTGGCCAGACGTCGGCTGTGACCGCGCTGTCCAACGCCGTGCGCCGCGCGCGTGCTGGTCTGAATGACGAGAACCGACCGCTGGGCTCGTTCCTGTTCCTCGGCCCGACCGGCGTGGGTAAAACCGAGCTGACCAAAGCCGTGGCAGACTTCCTGTTCGACGACGACAGCGCCATGGTGCGCATCGACATGTCCGAGTTCATGGAGAAACACGCGGTCGCTCGTCTGATCGGCGCGCCTCCGGGTTATGTCGGCTATGACGAAGGCGGTGTGCTGACCGAAGCCGTGCGGCGTCGACCCTATCAGGTCGTGCTGTTCGACGAGGTCGAGAAAGCGCACCCGGACGTGTTCAACGTGCTGTTGCAGGTTCTGGACGATGGTGTTCTGACCGACGGGCAGGGCCGTACTGTGGACTTCAAGCAGACGCTGATCATCCTGACATCGAACCTTGGCGCGCAGGCGCTGAGCCAGCTGCCGGACGGGGCCGATGCCTCGGACGCGAAGCGTGACGTGATGGACGCGGTGCGGGCACACTTCCGCCCCGAGTTCCTGAACCGTCTGGACGAGACGATCATCTTCGATCGCCTGACCCGTGAAGACATGGACGGCATCGTCGAAATCCAACTGGGTCGCCTGACCAAACGCCTTGGCCGCCGCAACATCTCGCTTGAGCTGGACGAAGCAGCAATGAAGTGGCTGGCGGACGAGGGCTATGATCCGGTCTTCGGCGCGCGCCCCTTGAAACGCGTGATCCAGCGGGCCTTGCAGAACCAACTGGCCGAGATGCTTCTGGCGGGCGACGTGATGGATGGTGACACGATCACTGTGAGTGCCGGCGCCGACGGGTTGTTGGTCGGGGATCGGGTGTCGAGCTCGAACCGGCAGCCGCCTGAGGATGCGGTGGTGCATTAAACCTAAGAAGAACAAGAGCCCGCTTTTGTGGCGGGCTCTTTCTGTTTCGGTGAAATGACGGCTTCGAACCCAGATTCCCAGATGCTACTTTTGTGTCAGATGGTTGCTATTCAGCGGATGCACAAAGAAAACCGTGGTTGGAGAATGGAATTGAGCACGCCTGGGAAACATCACGCATCCTATCCTGAGAGTCTCTACATTCGGAGTAAGCTACAGTTCACTCGGCATGAAGCGTGGGCACTCAAGGCAGCAAGAAAGGCACCTTTGTTCGCCCTGTTCGCAGTCGCGACTCTATGTGTTTGGCTCGTCTTGCCAATGTTTCTGCTGGGTATACTTCTCTTCATTCTTCTCGAGAAGGCAGGGATCCTCGGGGCCATTATTTGTATGGTTCTAGGAATAGTATGCTTGGCAATAATCGCGCCTTGGTTCTTCCGTTGGTACTTCATCTGCGCAGGTTTGATGATTGGGCGTACAAGAATGGCGGACATAAAAGAGGAAGATATTTCGGCTCGATTCGATCGGCTCTCAGGAGCCTTGACTGCCTTAGAGCAGTCTTGATGTTATTGGACTGCCTGTTCTCAGCTGCAAAAATTCTTTCAATGCGATTATTTGATCTAGCACTTTGAACGGCAGCTTTGTTTGCAAACTTTTTGTAGGCTTGGGAAAAGTTCCCATAGTGTCGCGGTGTTATCCAACCTTTGTTCACTGGCACCCCAACAAAACACGCCCGCCGATCTTCACCGGCGGGCGCTTTCTTTTGTGAGTGGTGGGCGGGGAATTAGGCTTCGCTGGGGATCAGGCCAGCTTCTTGCGCGGCGGCCAGTTCGTCTGCGTCCAGCACGCCGTCATCGTTGGCATCTGCGGTCGAGAATGCCTCGGGTGTGACGTCCGGGTACATGGCAACGGTTTCATCAATCGTCACCACGCCGTCACCGTCTGCGTCCAAGCCTTCAGCGAAGGCGGCGGTTGCTGCGGTCAGGACGATGGCGCTGGTCAGAGTTGCGAGTTTCATATTTAGCTCCGTGAGTTTTGAGTAATTCGTTGTGCGTCTGAATGAACGCAGAGGCAGAGAAACACGGTGGCTGGGGCCGTGCAGGGCCAAATGCGGGAGTGGGCTGAAATCAGCAGAGCATTGCGAGATTCGCGTCTACTCATAGGCGAAGAAAGGGTCATGCAAGGGCACTGGGTCGGGGAAGGCGGGGCTCCACCGACGTGGAATCCGTATTTCGGCGGTGCTTTGCCCAGAAAGCGGTGCGTGGCGGAACCGGCGGATTTCACCTGTTTCGAATCTCACGGGCGCAAACCTGCACATAAAAGTCAGCAACTGTGTCTTTCACTTGCGCGTGGTGACGCTACACTCGCGCCTGAAACGGAGGGAACGGTATGCAGTCGATGTTCTGGGCAATCGAGCTTTTAGCTCAGGTGTTGATCTTCGCGGTGGGTGTCGTCCTCGTGTTGATCGCGATACTTTATATAATAGATCGCTTTCAGACCCATGACGCGGTGCGACGGAATTATCCGGTGATCGGGCGCTTTCGCGCGTTGTTCTCGAACCTGGGCGAGTTCTTTCGACAGTACTTCTTTGCGATGGACCGGGAAGAGCTGCCCTTTAACCGGGCGCAACGCCATTGGGTTGAGCATACGGCAGCGGGCCACGGCAATACATTGGCGTTCGGGTCGACGCGGAACCTGAACGTGGTGGGGACGCCGATCTTCGTGAATGCAGCTTTCCCCCCGCTGGACAATCAGTTTGCCCAGACTGCCCCGATGATCATCGGCCCGCATGCCCGCGCGCCCTTCGAGGCGAAGTCGATCTTCAACTTGTCCGGCATGAGCTATGGTGCGCTGTCCCGCCCGGCGGTCGAGGCGTTGTCGATCGGAACGGCCAAGGCGGGTGTCTGGATGAACACCGGGGAAGGGGGTCTGTCGCCCTATCACCTGAAAGGCGGCGGCGATGTCGTGTTTCAGATCGGCACCGCGAAATACGGGGTGCGTGATCATGACGGCAACTTGTCGGATGACAAGCTGCGCGAGGCTGCGGCCCATCCCGAAGTGAAGATGTTCGAACTGAAGCTGGCTCAAGGCGCGAAGCCGGGGAAGGGGGGTATCTTGCCGGCCGAGAAGGTCTCGGACGAGATCGCCGAGATCCGCGGCATCCGTCTGGGCGAGGCCTCGATCTCTCCGAACCGCCACCCCGAGGTAGACGATTGGGACGACCTGCTGGATATGCTGACACATATAAGAGAGGTGACCGGCAAACCTGTGGGCTTCAAAACAGTTGTCGGCGCAATCGAACCGTTTGAAGAGCTGTTTGACCGGATCGCTGCCCGTGGGGCCGACGCTGCCCCCGATTTCATCACTATTGATGGCGGCGAGGGCGGCACGGGCGCTGCCCCCATGCCCCTGATGGATCTGGTCGGTATGCCGATCCGCGAGGCATTGCCTCAGATCGTCGACCTTCGCGACGCACGGGGACTGCATGACCGTGTCCGGATCATTGCCTCGGGCAAACTGGTGAACCCCGGCGATGTAGCTTGGGCGATTTGCGCTGGTGCGGATTTCGTCGTGTCAGCGCGAGGCTTCATGTTCTCGCTGGGCTGCATCCAAGCGCTGAAGTGCAACAAGAACACGTGCCCGACGGGCATCACCACCCACGACCCGCGTTTCCAGAAAGGTCTTGTGCCGGAGGACAAATGCGTGAAGGTCGCGCGCTATGCCAAGGGCATTGTGAAAGAGGTCGAAACCATCGCGCATTCCGTCGGCGTTGCTGAACCCCGCCAGATGCGGCGGCGCCATGTACGGCTGATGCAGGACAGCGGGAGATCTGTTCCGATGAATGAAATCTACCCCTCGGTTCTGCCGCCCGCAGAATGAATTGTTACAATCCTATGGCGCGGACGTGAGCCATTGTGCTTTGGCTTTGCGCGCCCGGCATCTTAGATCAGAATAAGATCAAAAGATGAGGTGCCCGTGATGGCCTATAAGAATGTGCTGAAATACTCGGACGTGACCCCCAAGGCGGACTACATGAACCGCCGCCAGCTGATGGGCGGTGCCGCCGGGTTGTTTGCGGGGATGGCCATTGGCCCGGCGCTGGGCGCATCGAAATACTCGACAGACGCTGAACCCAACACGTTCGAGGAAATCTCGAGCTACAATAACTTCTATGAGTTCGGGACCGGCAAAGAAGATCCCGCGCGTCACGCGCATCAGCTGACTGTCGACCCTTGGTCGGTGCAGATTGACGGGATGGTCGACAAGCCGGGCAGCTATGGGCTGGAAGATATTCTGGCGAAGGTCAGCCAAGAAGAGCGCATCTATCGTTTCCGCTGTGTCGAAGCCTGGTCGATGGTCATCCCGTGGTACGGATTTGAACTGAACCAGCTTCTTGATATGGCTGGCGTGCAGTCCGGTGCGAAATACGTGGCTTTCGAAACGTTGGTCCGCGAAGAAGAGATGCCGGGCATCCGCACCGTGAACGTCGACTGGCCCTATCGCGAAGGACTGCGCTTGGACGAAGCCATGCACCCGCTGACCATCATGGCCACTGGTGTCTATGATCAGCCGATGCCGAAACAGAACGGCGCGCCGCTGCGTTTGGTGGTGCCGTGGAAATATGGCTTCAAGTCGATCAAGTCGATTGTCCGCGTCACGCTGACTGACAAGCAGCCCCAAACCTCGTGGAACATGTTGCAGCCAAGTGAATACGGCTTCTATTCGAATGTGAACCCTCAGGTTAGTCACCCGCGCTGGTCTCAGGCGACCGAACGCACCATTGGCGGCGGGCTGTTTGCCAAGCGCAAGGAGACACTGATGTTCAACGGATATGAAGAAGAAGTCGCCGGGCTGTATGCCGGAATGGACCTCGCGAAGAACTTCTGATGCAGATCGAGAGCATCTCGGAGCTGACCTGTCCCTCTTGCGGACATAAATCGCGCGAGGAAATGCCCTCTGATGCCTGCATGTTCTTTTACGAATGTAAGGGCTGCCACGAAGTCCTACGCCCGAAACCCGGTGATTGCTGTGTGTTCTGTTCCTATGGGACTGTCGCGTGCCCACCAATCCAAAACGGAGAAAGCTGTTGTTCGTGAAACTTGCTGACCATCTAAATCATGGCCTGCGCAAAGTTCCGGTCTGGCTTGTCTATACACTCGGTGCGGCGTTGCCCTTTTGGTATCTCTATCTGGGACTGACCGGGGGGCTGGGCGTCGAGCCGATCAAAGCGTTGGAACACGAGCTGGGAGAGCTGGGACTGCAAGCGCTGATCCTTGGCTTGGCGGTGACCCCGTTGCGCGCCATTACAGGTGTGAACCTGATCCGGTTGCGTCGTGCGATCGGCGTACTGACATTCTTCTATGTCGCGGCGCATCTTCTGGTCTGGCTCGTTCTCGATGTGC
>NZ_JBNAFW010000002.1:727500-728886 GCF_049800855.1 Aliiroseovarius sp. S253
GCGACTGTTTACTAAAAACACAGGGCTCTGCGAAGTCGCAAGACGACGTATAGGGTCTGACGCCTGCCCGGTGCCTGAAGGTTAAAAGGAGGAGTGCAAGCTCCGAATTGAAGCCCAGGTAAACGGCGGCCGTAACTATAACGGTCCTAAGGTAGCGAAATTCCTTGTCGGGTAAGTTCCGACCTGCACGAATGGCGTAACGACTTCCCCGCTGTCTCCAACATCGACTCAGCGAAATTGAATTGCCTGTCAAGATGCAGGCTTCCCGCGGTTAGACGGAAAGACCCCGTGCACCTTTACTACAGCTTCACACTGGCATCAGACACAACATGTGCAGAATAGGTGGTAGGCTTTGAACTCAGGACGCCAGTTCTGAGGGAGCCTCCTTTGAGATACCACCCTTGTTCTGTTTGATGTCTAACCGCGGTCCGTTATCCGGATCCGGGACCCTGTGTGGCGGGTAGTTTGACTGGGGCGGTCGCCTCCTAAAGAGTAACGGAGGCGCGCGAAGGTTGGCTCAGAGCGGTCGGAAATCGCTCGTTGAGTGCAATGGCAGAAGCCAGCCTGACTGCGAGACTGACAAGTCGAGCAGAGTCGAAAGACGGCCATAGTGATCCGGTGGTCCCGAGTGGAAGGGCCATCGCTCAACGGATAAAAGGTACGCCGGGGATAACAGGCTGATACTGCCCAAGAGTCCATATCGACGGCAGTGTTTGGCACCTCGATGTCGGCTCATCTCATCCTGGGGCTGGAGCAGGTCCCAAGGGTACGGCTGTTCGCCGTTTAAAGAGGTACGTGAGCTGGGTTTAGAACGTCGTGAGACAGTTCGGTCCCTATCTGCCGTGGGTGTAGGATACTTGAGAGGAGTTGCCCCTAGTACGAGAGGACCGGGGTGAACGTTCCACTGGTGGACCAGTTATCGTGCCAACGGTAGTGCTGGGTAGCTATGAACGGACAGGATAACCGCTGAAGGCATCTAAGCGGGAAGCCCCCCTCAAAACAAGGTATCCCTGAGGACCGAGGAAGACTACCTCGTCGATAGGCCAGAGGTGTAAGCGTGGTAACACGTTCAGCTGACTGGTACTAATGGTCCGATAGGCTTGATTTGATCCAGTAGAAGACAGTTCTACTGAAAAATCAAAAGCATACATCACAGTATAACTTGACTTGGAATTGCTCTTTATTCGGTTTGGTGGTCACAGCACCAGTGAAACACCCGATCCCTTCCCGAACTCGGCCGTTAAGCACGGTTGCGCCAATGGTACTGCATCTTAAGGTGTGGGAGAGTAGGTCACCGCCAAACCTAATAAAGAGCAATCAGTATCCTCTCAAAACGATGATAAAAACAAACAAAACGCCGCCGAGCAGAAATGCCGGCGGCGTTTT
>NZ_JBNAFW010000003.1:0-22500 GCF_049800855.1 Aliiroseovarius sp. S253
TCATGGCTAAGGAAAAGTTTGAACGCGGTAAACCGCACGTTAACATCGGCACGATTGGTCACGTTGACCACGGCAAGACGACGCTGACGGCAGCTATCACCAAATTCTTTGGTGATTTCAAAGCATACGACGAGATCGACGGTGCACCTGAAGAGAAAGCACGCGGCATCACCATCTCGACTGCTCACGTTGAGTACGAGACCGAGAACCGTCACTATGCGCACGTTGACTGCCCCGGCCACGCCGACTACGTCAAGAACATGATCACCGGTGCGGCCCAGATGGACGGCGGCATTCTGGTTGTGAACGCAGCTGATGGCCCCATGCCTCAGACCCGCGAGCACATCCTGCTGGCACGTCAGGTTGGTGTACCTGCGCTGGTAGTCTTCATGAACAAAGTTGACCAGGTAGACGACGAAGAGCTGCTCGAGCTGGTTGAGATGGAAGTTCGTGAACTGATGAACGAATACGACTTCCCGGGCGACGACATGCCGATCATCGCGGGTTCCGCGCTGGCCGCTATGGAAGGCAAGAACCCGGAAATCGGTGAAGAGAAAATCCGCGAGCTGATGGCTGCTGTGGACGAGTACATCCCGACCCCGGATCGTCCGGTTGACGGCGACTTCCTGCTGCCGATCGAAGACGTGTTCTCGATCTCGGGCCGCGGTACTGTTGTCACCGGCCGTGTTGAGCGTGGCGTAGTGAACGTTGGCGACGAGATCGAAATCGTTGGCATCAAAGACACTCAGAAAACCACCTGTACCGGTGTTGAAATGTTCCGCAAGCTGCTTGATCGCGGTGAAGCAGGCGACAACGTTGGTGTTCTGCTGCGCGGTATCGACCGTGAAGCTGTTGAGCGTGGCCAGGTTCTGTGTAAGCCGGGTTCGGTTAACCCGCACACCAAGTTCGAAGCCGAGGTCTACATCCTGACCAAGGAAGAGGGTGGCCGTCACACGCCGTTCTTCGCGAACTACCGTCCGCAGTTCTACTTCCGTACCACCGACGTGACCGGTACTGTTGAACTGCCCGCTGGCACCGAAATGGTGATGCCGGGCGACAACCTGAAGTTCAACGTCGAGCTGATCGCTCCGATCGCCATGGAAGAGAAGCTGCGCTTCGCTATCCGTGAAGGCGGCCGCACCGTTGGTTCGGGCGTTGTCTCGAAAATCATCGACTAAGAACGCCCAGCGTTCTTAGGGGCGAGAGCCTAGAGATACAGAATAAAGAAGGGCGCCCAATGGGCGCCCTTTTTACTTTGGGTGAGGCGTTGCCCGTCGGACAGATGTTGAACTGTCGTAGGATTCAATTTAAGCGTGTCTGGGTTGTTTTGAACGGACACGAATATGCGCAAGCTTTTATTGGTTCTTTTCTATAGTGCGACGGTCTTCTCAAGCCTCTTCACTGTCGCTGCGTTTCTTCATGCGGATTGGTCTGAGTATATGATCCCCTCGGCATTAGTGTTTGCAGCAAGTCTGTTTCTGCTTCTTAGGCTACTAAAGCCGAAGGAACGGCAAGCATCGCGTGCAAGAACGCGGGCAGTTGTAGACGGTTCAAATGTAATGCACTGGCAAAATGGAGAGCCATGTTTCGAACCTCTGCAAGACGTTTTGGGCGAGCTCAAAAAGCTTGGGTTCGCTCCGGGCGTTATATTCGATGCCAATGCTGGATACTTGCTGGTCGGAAAATATCAAGACGATGACAAACTGGCGAAACGTCTGAAGCTGCCCGAAGACGCGGTTGTTGTGGTCTCAAAGGGAAGCTCAGCGGATCCGGTTATCCTTAAGGCCGCAAGAGAACTAAATGGAATTGTCGTGACCAACGACCGCTTTCGCGACTGGGTCGAGGACTTTCCAGAAATACACCGGCCGGGCTTTCTCATTCGCGGCGGATACAAAGCAGGAAATCTGTGGCTGGATAGAAAGATTAGTATGGCACAGAAGACAGACTCACCCACCTAAACTGGTGCCCCTCAGTCGTTGGGAATCCCGTTTGCCGTGGAAGCAACGCGTAATTTAGGGGATTTGCATTGAATTGTGGCCTCAGAACCCGCAGACAACCGCCTAATTTCACTCTTTTCAACGAAACATGTTGCAATTTGGCTTTAGGGCGCCCATTTGCACGGTGCTAACGTTTTTCTTTTTCGACCAACTGTCTCCTACAATGGCATTCAGTCTTTCGATCCAGACCGACCTCGCCAGGCCGCTGCACTTCCGCGAGCGGCAACTCAAATAGGAGACTACGGATATGGCCAATGGCACCGTAAAATGGTTCAACTCTACTAAAGGCTTCGGCTTCATCGCACCGGAAACTGGCGGCAAAGACGTGTTTGTACACATCTCGGCTGTTGAGCGTTCGGGCCTGACCGGCCTGGCTGACGACCAGAAAGTCACATTCGACGTTGAAGCTGGCCGTGACGGTCGCGAGTCGGCAGTGAACATCGAGCTGGCATAAGCCTTTTCGACGACAGTTTTGAAACGCGGCTCTCATCCGAGGGCCGCGTTTTGCGTTTCAGGGTGAATGTGGGTTTACCCCTTGCCACACCCCCAAATCCCCTCTATTACGCGCGAGTTCGCTAAGGAAAGCGGCAGTGGCGGGATTCGGTCCCGCTTTTCGTTTTCCTTGGGGTTCGAAGAGGGCAGTTGGAATGAGCCAGCTGTCGTCCTATCAACTCTCTGCCTGAAAGGGCGAATGCTATGACCAGTCAAAACATTCGTATCCGTCTTAAGGCGTTTGACTATCGTGTGCTGGATGCGTCCACACAAGAGATCGTCAACACTGCCAAACGGACCGGTGCAAACGTTCGCGGCCCCATCCCGCTGCCGAACAAGATTGAGAAGTTCACGGTTCTCCGTGGTCCTCACATCGACAAGAAATCCCGCGACCAGTTCGAGATCCGCACGCACAAGCGTCTGCTCGACATCGTCGACCCGACCCCGCAGACCGTGGACGCGCTGATGAAGCTCGACCTGGCTGCTGGCGTTGACGTCCAGATCTCGGTCTAAGGAGGGTATCACAGATGCGCTCTGGTATTATCGCGAAAAAAGTGGGCATGACCCGCTTGTTCATGGAAGACGGCAAGCAGATTCCTGTGACCGTTCTTCAACTGGAAAACCTGCAGGTTGTTGCCAACCGCACCGACGAGACCGACGGTTACACCGCCGTTCAGCTGGGTGCTGGTGAAGCAAAAGCCAAACGCACCTCGAAGCCGATGCGCGGCTACTTCGCCAAAGCTGGCGTTGCCCCCAAGCGCAAACTGGTCGAGTTCCGCGTTCCGGCTGAAAACCTGATCGCCGTTGGCGAAGAGATCTCGGCCGAGCACTATGTTGAGGGTCAGAAGGTTGACGTTGCAGGCACTTCGATTGGTAAAGGCTTTGCCGGTGCCATGAAGCGTCACAACTTCGGCGGTCTGCGCGCAACACACGGTGTTTCGATCAGCCACCGTTCGCACGGTTCGACTGGTCAGTGTCAGGATCCCGGTAAGGTTTTCAAAGGCAAGAAAATGGCCGGCCACATGGGTTCGGTTCGTGTGACCACTCAAAACCTGGAAGTCGTGAAGACCGATGCCGATCGTGGCCTGGTGTTCATCAAGGGCGCTGTCCCCGGCTCGAAGGGTGGCTGGGTCACCGTTAAAGACGCCGTGAAAAAGAAGCTGCCCGAGAACGTTCCGTTCCCGGCTGCTCTTAAATCGGCTGCAACCGAAGCACCGGCTGAAGAAGCCCCTGCGGAAGGTGGTGAAGCATGAAACTTGATGTAATCAAACTTGACGGCGGCAAAGCCGGTTCGGTTGATCTGGACGAGGCCCTGTTCGGCCTTGAGCCGCGCGCAGACATTCTGCACCGTGTGGTCCGTTGGCAGCGTAACAACGCACAAGCCGGCACCCACAAGGTGAAGACGCGTTCGGAAACCAGCTACTCGACCAAGAAGATCTATCGCCAGAAGGGCACCGGCGGCGCACGTCACGGTGACCGTAACGCACCGATCTTCCGTAAAGGTGGTATCTACAAAGGTCCGACCCCGCGTTCGCACGGCCACGACCTGACCAAGAAATTCCGTAAGCTGGGTCTGAAGCACGCCCTGTCCGCAAAAGCGCAAGCTGGCGAACTGGTTGTGATCGAAGACGCTGCCTCGGAAGGTAAAACCGCCGCACTGGCCAAACAGGTCAAAGACCTGGGCTGGAAACGTGCTCTGGTTATCGACGGTGCCGAGGTAAACGAGAACTTTGCACGTGCTGCAAAGAACATCGAAGGCCTGGACATCCTGCCGACCATGGGCGCCAACGTCTATGACATCCTGAAGCGTGACACTCTGGTGCTCACCAAAGCAGGTGTCGAAGCTCTGGAGGCTCGCCTGAAATGACCGATAAAGCTGCACTCTATGACGTGATCCGCAAGCCGATCATCACCGAAAAAGCCACTATGGCTTCGGAGAACGGCGCCGTGGTTTTCGAAGTCGCTATCGACTCGAACAAGCCGCAGATCAAAGAAGCTGTTGAGACCCTGTTTGGTGTGAAGGTGAAAGCCGTAAACACCACCATCACCAAGGGTAAAGTCAAACGCTTCCGCGGTCAGCTGGGCAAGCGTAAGGACGTCAAAAAAGCCTATGTTACCCTGGAAGAGGGCAACACGATCGACGTGTCCACCGGACTGTGATCGTCGGCTTGATCCGATAAAGAAAGCCCCTGCCGAAAGGTGGGGGCTTTTTTGCATTTTGCACCAAGTCGGTGTTGGCGATCGAGCCAACCGGGGGTAGAAGGCCTCGAACCAACGTAATACGAGTGGACATCTTATGTGGCGCACTGACTTTCGGACCAAAATTTCAGCAAGCAGTGGGATCGACAGTTTCTCGATTTGTAGCTTGGTTCGAGAAACTCTTCCCGTCCTGCAAAGGTTCGTCGAGCACCATCAGCGCGTAGGTGCCGAGCACGTTTTCCTGTATTTCGATGGAACTGAAGAGGAAACACGCCCGATAAGAGAAGCTTTCGCGGGTGACTCCTCTGTAAGCGTCGATTGCTGCGACAGCAATTATTGGGACAAGATGTATCCCGGTAAAGAACAAATCGATCTGGGAGACAAACAGATCGGAGCGTTCAGGGATGGTCTGACACGGAACACATCAGATTGGATTCTGATCTGCGACGCGGATGAGTTCGTTGTGTCAGATGAACCTCTCGGGGTTGCGCTTGCGCAGTTGCCTGAAGATTTCAAAGGTGTCCGCATTCGCAACACCGAAGCCGTCTGGGGCCCGGGGGGCGATATCCATAATGAGTTTAGTTGTGAATACGAGCGTCATCCGTTCCCAACAGGCTATCTGGGCAATACCTTACTGCCGATTTTGGTCTATGGGCGGGACTGGTTCATGATCCGGCGAGGAGTAACTGGATATAAAGAGGGCAAACACCTTCTGCGGAAGGGAATGATCCCCGAGGAATTGACCAGCCACTCTTCCGTTTTTGGCGGAAAGAGGGTTCGCTTTATGCCTCCGGGCATTGCGCGGGGGATCAATCTTCGCATCGTCCATTTTGACGCAATCGGGTATGAGCGTTGGGAAACCAAATGGGCCACGCGCATTTCGGGTCGAACGATCCCGCGTACGAAAGCTCCGATGCGACTCAAGCAGTGGGCCTTGATTGAAGAGGCTCTCAGCGCAGGCCGCGGAGAGAGCCTCTTCCGACGTATGAGCGCATTGAACTTCTGGCAGGCGTTTGTCCTGAACCGTTTGGGCTTGCTGACCCGGATTAAGAAATAGGGCGGAAAACACGCAGTTTTGACTCGTGTTAGTCAACGCCGTAGGTAGTGTGGGTCTGTTCGATGAGTGATTCATCCCTATACGAGGATTGCCAATGTTAACCCGCCGCCATTTCGTCATTACGTCTGCCACACTGTTTTCTGGCCCAATTGCATCGCCTCTTTTGGCGCAGGAAACTCCGACGCCTGAAGTAACCCCCGAGCCAGTCGCGCCTGCGCCAGCTGCTCCGGTCAAGGTTAAGCGCCGTCCGGTGTCTAATAGCGCGATGTGGAACAGCTATGACGCGCGTGTGATGCCTGCCAATTACGATCCCGCGACGTCTAACCCGTGGGGGCTGAAGCCGCGTTTGTTGCCGCGTGTTGTACATGCCAATGACGGGTTGAAGCCGGGCGACATCCATGTGGATGCGGTGGCACGCTATCTCTATCACATTCGCGATGACGGCACTGCGATGCGCTATGGCGTAGCGATCGGCCGCAGTGGTTTGTACGAGCCCGGTACCTATACCGTCGGCCGCAAGACCAAATGGCCGACTTGGACGCCAACCAAGGACATGATCGAGCGCGAGCCGCACAAGTATAAGAAATACGAAGATGGCATGGACGGAGGCCCGTCGAACCCGCTCGGGTCACGTGCGCTGTATCTGTATGAAGGCCGCCGCGATACCTATCTGCGTATCCACGGCTCGCCGCAGCCGCGATCAATCGGCTCGCGCGCCAGCTCGGGCTGTGTGCGTATGGTTATGGCCCATATCATTGGTTTGTATGATCAGGTGGAAACTGGCGTGACCGCGCATCTCTATCCGGCCTGATCCGGACCCTATAAACGAAAACGGGCGGCCCAATCTGGCCGCCCGTTTCTATTTTCAGCTTACGATCAAGCCTCGCGTTTGATGCAAATCGCGCGGCCCTTTTTGTTGCGCAGCGGGATATAGGTCGTCTCGACCGGGCCGCTGTGGCGATACATCAGGCACCCATCGCGAGCATCCACACGAATGTCGCTGGTGTCCTGTCCTGGCGCTACGGTTGCAGCGACCTCAGGCGGCAAGGTCGCGCGGCTTTGCAGGTTCGGGTCCGAGACATTCACCGCTGTCCCCGTTGGTGTCACACAGCCCGCCAGCCCAAACGCGGCCGCGCCTGCCAAGATAACAAGGTTCTTCATTACACTCTTCCCAAAGTTTTGTTGGCGAGAGGATGGGGGATTTTAAGGCAGAAGGGAAGGGGGGAATAGACCGCAAATAGCTCAACAAGCAAAGGAGTAGTGGGCCAGCGGAGATTATGACTTCGCTGGAGGTACTGCCTTTTGATAGAGGTGCCATGTTGTGTGGCCAAGGATTGGCAGAGCAAAGATCAGGCCTAGAAATGCCGGCGCTAGTGATATCAGCATGGTGACCGAGATGATCGCAGCCCATGTCAGCATGACCAGCGGGTTTTCCGTGACGACGCGAACAGACGTCAACATTGCGGTCACAAAGTCGATTTCCCGTTCAAGCAGCATGGGCATGGCAACCACCGTTACCGAGAACAGAACTGCCGACAGAACTGCGCCCGAACAGGTGCCAATTGCAAGAAAGGTCCAGCCCTCGGGTGTGAAAAGAACGGCGTTTAAAAAGCCGTCAAAGCTTGAGAAGGATACATCCTGCAAAATGATCGCGAGCCAAAGCCGAATTTGGTACATCCAGACCCAGAATACGAAGAGGGTGACAAAGGCCATCCAGCCCATTTCGCGCTTACTTTGCTGAGCCATGACGGTGAGAATGTCTGACCAACTGAAACTCTCACCATTTTGCAATCGGCGCGACATTTCATAAAGCCCCGCAGCGGCGAAGGGCGCAACCAGCGGAAAGCCGACCATGGCGGGAATGATCATCCAGATCTTGCCTAGCCAGACCAGGCACCAGACAAACAGAATGCCGAAGACTGCATAGAACAGCCCGAAGAAGCTGCTCATGATCGGGCGCGTCAGAAAGTCCGAGAAACCGGCCTTGAGTGATGCGGTAACATCCGCCGCAGACACACCATTGACCTCAATCATGGCCTGCTGTTGAGGTGTTGGGTCGTTTGGTGGTGTTGTCTCTGTGGCCTTGGATGTCATACGCAGTCCTCCCTAAGCAGGGTTTCGCGCTGCCCGCCAATCGGTAGGTCCGGCTGCGAAACGGAACCCCCTCGTACGCAAACATGTTTGCATAGCGTAAGGTTTATGGGCAAGGGATGGCTAAGGTGGTGCAGACGACATGGTGCAAAGTCTTACGATAAAGGGCGATCGGTTCGAAATGATTCCGCCTTGGCCCTTGCCACACCCCCCCAACCCTGATAGATCGCGCAAGTCTTGAGGCCTCGGATTCGTTCCGGGGCCCATGATATTTTGAACTTGGGGACCTTCGGGGCCCTATAACATCCGGGCAAACCATTTGCCCGCACATGCAAACGGAAGACAGTAAACATGGCACTTAAGTCGTACAAACCGACGACGCCGGGCCAGCGTGGGCTGGTTCTGATCGACCGTTCGGAGCTGTGGAAAGGACGTCCTGTCAAAGCCTTGACTGAGGGTTTGACAAAATCGGGCGGCCGGAACAACACCGGACGGATCACGTCGCGCCGCCGAGGTGGTGGTGCGAAGCGTCTCTATCGTATCGTTGACTTCAAACGTAACAAGTTTGACGTCGCAGCCACGGTTGAACGGATCGAATATGACCCCAACCGTACCGCCTTCATCGCCCTCGTAAAATACGAAGACGGCGAGCAGGCGTACATCCTGGCACCGCAGCGTCTGGCTGTTGGTGACACCATCGTCGCATCGGCCAAGGCCGACGTGAAGCCGGGCAACGCTATGCCGTTCTCGGGCATGCCGATCGGTACCATCATTCACAACATCGAACTGAAACCAGGCAAGGGCGGCCAGATCGCTCGTGCAGCTGGTACCTACGCTCAGTTCGTTGGTCGTGACGGTGGCTACGCTCAGATCCGCCTGTCGTCGGGCGAACTGCGCATGGTACGCCAGGAATGCATGGCCACCGTTGGTGCCGTGTCGAACCCTGACAACTCGAACCAGAACTACGGTAAAGCCGGTCGTATGCGCCACAAAGGCATCCGCCCGTCGGTCCGTGGTGTTGTTATGAACCCGGTCGATCACCCGCACGGTGGTGGTGAGGGTCGTACCTCTGGTGGTCGTCACCCGGTTACTCCTTGGGGTAAGCCGACCAAAGGTGCACGTACCCGCAACAAGAACAAGGCGTCGTCGAAGCTGATCATCCGCTCGCGTCACGCCAAGAAGAAGGGCCGCTAAGATATGGCACGTTCTGTCTGGAAAGGCCCTTTTGTCGACGCTTACGTCCTCAAAAAAGCCGAAAAGACCCGCGAGTCGGGCAAAAACGAGGTCATCAAGATCTGGTCGCGTCGTTCGACCATCTTGCCCCAGTTCGTGGGTTTGACCTTTGGCGTCTATAACGGCCAAAAGCACGTTCCCGTGCTGGTGACCGAAGACATGATCGGCCAGAAGTTCGGTGAATACTCGCCGACCCGTACCTACTACGGTCACGCAGCCGACAAAAAAGCGAAGAGGAAGTAAGCCATGGGTAAGGATAAAAATCCCCGCCGCGTGGCCGAGAACGAAGCAATGGCGAAAACTCGCATGCTCCGTACGTCCCCGCAGAAACTGAACCTGGTCGCGCAAATGATCCGTGGCAAGAAAGTTGATCGTGCTCTGACCGATCTGACTTTCTCGAACAAGCGGATCGCTCAGGATGTGAAGAAATGCCTTCAGTCCGCGATTGCGAACGCCGAAAACAACCACAACCTGGACATCGATGAACTGATCGTTGCCGAGGCCTATGTGGGTAAAAACCTGACCATGAAACGCGGTCGTCCGCGCGCCCGTGGTCGTTTCGGCAAGATCATGAAGCCGTTCTCGGAACTCACCATCAAGGTGCGTCAAATTGAGGAGCAAGCCTAATGGGTCATAAGGTAAATCCGATCGGCATGCGTCTTCAGGTCAACCGCACCTGGGATAGCCGCTGGTACGCAGACACGAAAGACTACGGTGATCTTCTTCTGGAAGACCTGAAGATTCGTGACTTCATCAAGACCGAATGCAAGCAGGCTGGTATCAGCCGTGTGATCATCGAGCGTCCGCACAAAAAGTGCCGCGTTACGATCCACACTGCTCGTCCCGGTGTGATCATTGGCAAGAAAGGCGCAGACATCGAAACCCTGCGCAAGAAAATCGCCAACATCACCGACTCGGAACTGCACCTCAACATCGTTGAAGTTCGCAAGCCCGAGCTGGACGCTGCCCTGGTCGCAGAATCGATCGCTCAGCAGCTGGAACGTCGTGTGTCCTTCCGTCGTGCCATGAAGCGCGGCGTACAGAACGCCATGCGTATGGGCGCCCTTGGCATCCGTATCAACGTTGCTGGCCGTCTTGGCGGTGCTGAAATCGCGCGTACTGAATGGTACCGCGAAGGTCGTGTGCCTCTGCACACCCTGCGCGCTGACATCGACTATGCACATGCAGAAGCTATGACGCCTTACGGCATCATCGGTATCAAAACCTGGATCTTCAAAGGCGAAATCATGGAGCACGATCCTGCTGCTCGTGATCGTCGTCAAGCTGAGCTCCAGGAAGGTCCCGCGCCCCGTGGCGCCGGCGGCCGTCGCTAAGGAGATATGAGATATGCTTCAGCCTAAGCGTACAAAATTCCGCAAGATGCACAAAGGCCGGATCAAAGGTCTGGCCAAAGGCGGTTCGGACCTGAACTTCGGTTCCTATGGTCTGAAAGCTCTCGAGCCTGAGCGTGTGACTGCGCGTCAGATCGAAGCTGCCCGTCGTGCCATGACGCGTCACATGAAGCGTCAGGGTCGTGTATGGATCCGCATCTTCCCGGACACCCCGGTAACCGCCAAGCCCATCGAAGTTCGTATGGGTAAAGGTAAAGGTTCCGTGGACCGTTGGACCTGCAAAGTTAAGCCGGGCCGCGTTATGTT
Source organism: Aliiroseovarius sp. S253 (assembly GCF_049800855.1). NCBI lineage: Bacteria > Pseudomonadati > Pseudomonadota > Alphaproteobacteria > Rhodobacterales > Paracoccaceae > Aliiroseovarius > Aliiroseovarius sp. S253. Next base: position 10,728 of record NZ_JBNAFW010000003.1, read on the forward strand.
CGAGATCGACGGCGTCAACGACGACGTTGCTCGCGAAGCTCTGCGCCTTGCTGCCATGAAACTGCCGATCAAATCGCGCGTCGTGGTCCGCGAGGACTGGTAAGCTTCAATTTGCCTTCGGCAAACTGAAGCAGTGCGGTGTAGCGAATTTCCGAAGGAAACTCGCGGGCCGCACCCCGGTAGAGAAAATTAAAAAACCCCCGCCGAGAAATCGGCGGGGGTTTTTGCATTGATGAAATGAAGTCGTTGTGCAGAACTATCTGTGTGAGATTGCAACCTAAACATATCCCTGAGCAGATTGAAAAACGGCTGGAAGAATTTGACAGGTTTAAGTCGGATACTGCGGTGCTAAATCTGCTGCGTTTGCATTCGGGGCAGCTTGCAAACTTGTCCGCAAGACTTAATCAAGCAGTGCTTCTTTGGTCAAATTCAGCTGTTTTGAAGCAAGTTATCAGTGATGCTGACGTATTGGATAAGTATTTCCCAGCCCCCTCAATCCAAGATGATGAACTTGCATTCTGGGCGAAGGCAGAGGCGCTGAACAACTCGTCGACTATCTTTCGTACATATGTGTCAGTTGTGTTGGGGCGTTCAGAAGAACTAGTTTCAGCACTTGGCGACATTAATCGTGAGCAAAAAGACCATCACCTCAAATCCGCGCTGAAGCTACTCCGAGATGACGAAGTCAGACGACTTAGAAATGCGATAAGTCATGGGACTTTTGTCGCGCATGGGTCTGAGCTTGAGTATTGGGATGACAATGAGAAGCGTAGGTTTTCTTTCCCTGAATTGGACGCACTCAACTTCGCGATTTTTAAGGTTATTTTGTTGGCTTGGGGTGCTGTTGCTCCCGCTCCTGTCGAGCGCTAGTTAGCAGGCCCGTGCACCGCACGGTCCACGCCCACCCAGGGTCGGGCCTGGACCTAAATCCCAATCCCCAAAACACCAATCGCTTCTTCCAGCTGGGTCTCTTCATAGCCGAAATGCGACTGCACCACGGTTTCCAGCTGCCGAAACACCGCACGGGCCTCGTTGAACTTTTCGGCGTCCACCTCGAACATCAGCGCCATTGCGGCGCGTTCTAGTCGGACCAGCAGCTCGTGCACGACCTTATGTTCCTCGACCAACCGAGCGACCACAGCACGCAGCGCCTCGTTGCCCTTCTCGGCCAGTTCCGGAAACAGCATGTATTCCTCGGCATCGTGGTGCATGGTCAGCACTTTGCACTCCCGCCCGCAAAGCGAGCCGAATTGCCGGACGTTCTGTGCGAACTCGGCATTGGTCAGCGCCTCTGACAGGTCTTTGCCCGGCGCCTCGCCCGCCTCGATCCGATCCAGCACGATCCCGATCCGGCCCACATCGTTCAGATGCATCCGGTGGATCGCCGCCAGCCTCCGCCCCGCGCGCCGATCTTCATCCGTCGCCTCGGGCATCGCGGGCATGGTCGGGCGGGTGCCGAAGTCGACTGACAACTCGGCAAGGGGGGTGTCACGGAATGTGCTCATGTTGTCCTCGGATGTGGCGCAATGCGAAGCAGATAGGCACCGGACCGAGGATTGCAACATTGAGCGTCTAGCGCAGCAGCTCGTCCATCAGGCCGATCACTTCCAGAATGCGGAAGGTGGTCGGGTCCGCGCGATAGATCATCTCGCCCACGCGATAGTATCTATAGCGGGGATCCAGCTGATAGCGGTCGTAATCCGTGAAGGGGTAATAGTCATAGTCACGAATGTAGTCCCCCGATTTTGGTTTCGCCAAACCCGGCGGCACACAGGGCGGGTTCTTCTTCGCCAGACCGGGCGGGCAGCCCGCAGCGCCTTGCCCCTTGGCCTTGTTGTTGCCAGCCCAAGAAGCCCCTGCCGTCAGGGGAAGCAGGGCAAGGATCAGGGCGGCTTTGGTCGCGGTTTTCATGTCTCTCTCCGTATTACAGGTCGCAGGCTTCGCCGTTTCGGATGCGGGTGTTGAGCATGACGATAGGAGGGCCACCAGTGTTATCCAATATCAACGGGATCTGGCGCGGCGGTTTGCCGATTTTACGGGCCGGAAAGCGAAACCGCGCCAATGGGGCGCGGTTTGAGGTGGTGTTCGATGGGGGAGGCCGCGGGCGGTCACTCGCCCCACTTGTAGTTAAAGCTCACCGAAAGGCGTTCTTCCTCGCCGGTGTTTTGCATCACCTCGTGGCGCAACCAGCTTTCCCACAGCAGTACGTCACCCTCGGCGGGACGCTTGGTGATGAAGTTCTGCAGTTCTTCACGCGCGTTTTTGCGGCGGGGCGGGGCGGCCATCATGCGGGCGTGGCGCGGGTCTTCATAGCGCAACGCACCAGCGCCTTCTGGCAGGGCCAGATAAGTGGTGCCGGAAATGACGGAATGCGGATGGATATGCGCCGAGTGATAGCCGCCGGGCGGCAGGATGTTGATCCAAATATCTTCCAGCACCAGCTCGCGGTCGTCCAGATTGAACTCCAGATCCTCGGCAAACGCCGCGACGTGCTTGTCCAAGCTGTCCACCAGATCCTTGAAGATCGGGAAGCGCCAGGGCAGGTCGGTCAGGGAGGCATAAGAGGTGTAGCCGGGATAGCCCTCGGCCTCGCACCACTCCTGCCCCGCCTCGTCATCCTCGGCGATGGAATAGCAGCTGTCATAAAGCTCGTCCTGGCTGACCTTGGGGTCAAACTCGGACAGTTGAGCATGGTAAAGGCGGGTCACGAAGAGGGAAGAGATATTGGCCATGGGGCAGGGATAGCGGAAAAGGATGGGGAGGGCGAGGGGACAAGCTGCCTCAGAACAACCAAACGCAAGGTATTAACCCCATGGCCTCAACCGCTTTCAGCAGAGATTGAGGCCATGGGTGAGCTTAGAAACGGCTAACTGTTTCTTTGATGAGTGGCTTGCAGGTCGTGGTTTGCCCACTGGCCCATTTCAACGCTTCTTTGAAGATGGCTCCAAATGAAATGTTCCGTGTTGTGGTTAGCAAGGTGCCACCAGCGCCGTCACTTTGGATCTTGGTTGACAACTGAACATTATAGCCTTTGCTGCCTTCCGACAGATGCAGCACAGCGCCGCCATTTTGTTGCGCGATGATCAAACGTGGCGTGCCGTCTTCATTTGTAATCCTGGACTGAAACAGGATTTCCTTATTTGCAGGGCCGCCGCGTGGAATGCCGACGTGGATGACTTCAACTTTGATCCCTCGGCCGTTGACGCACTCGCGCGCAAATCGTGCCAGTCGATCACTTACGACCGCTGGAGAGGCTGCAACGCGATCTTGATGACGTTTCATACCAAAGCTGCTTTTCGCTGCATATGCTTCCAGCGCGACGCCGCTTCTAATTCCAGATTTCATTGCTTCTTGTGTTGCAGGATTGCAGGCGGAAAGGGCAAGCATTGAAATGGTAAGCAAAATGGGGATTGTCTTCATTCTGTCCTCGTTATGATACTGAACTCTAATTGGTTCACAGACACTCAACCATGAGTGGGTGTCTGTGCCAAGTAGTTGATCATGCCAAATACCCAAACTTTCCCTTGCCCCCACCCCCTAATCCCCCTATAGACGCACATCTCGCGGATTCCCGGCAACGGGATTCGTGTGTATTGCATATAACCCACCAGACATAGGGTGACCTTCCGCTAAGACGGGAAGAGCTCTCTGGTGCAAGGAAAGGAACAGGCGAATGAACGCCAAGGAACTGCGTGATCAGTCTCCTGACCAGCTGCGCGAAAAGCTGGCAGAGCTGAAAAAGGAAAGCTTCAACCTGCGTTTTCAGCAGGCGACAGGTGCCCTCGAAAACACTTCTCAGATGCGTAAAGTACGTCGCGACGCCGCGCGTGTGAAAACCATCCTGAGTGAACAAGCCAAATCTGCGGCTGAGTAAGAGGAGCCTGAAGAATGCCCAAACGTATCCTGAATGGTGTTGTTACCAGCGCCGCAAACGAGCAAACCGTGACTGTTTCGGTTGAACGCCGCTTCAAGCACCCGCTGCTTCAGAAAACCGTTCGTAAGTCGAAGAAATATCGCGCTCACGACGAAAAGAATGCCTTCAAGGCAGGCGATAAGGTTCGCATCATCGAATGTGCACCGAAGTCGAAAACCAAGCGTTGGGAAGTTCTGGAAGGCTAAGTTTAACTTACCTTCCCGGACGACTTAACAAGTCGAAACCCTGGGGGTTCCGCCATGCATCGGCGCCCCAAAGGTCGGGAGAAACCACATGATCCAGATGCAAACCAATCTGGATGTAGCTGACAACAGCGGCGCTCGCCGTGTTCAGTGCATCAAGGTTCTGGGTGGTTCCAAGCGTAAATACGCATCCGTTGGCGACATCATTGTTGTCTCGGTTAAGGAAGCCATCCCGCGCGGTCGCGTAAAAAAAGGTGACGTCCGTAAGGCCGTCGTCGTTCGCACCGCCAAAGAGGTCCGTCGTGACGACGGCACCGCAATCCGTTTTGACCGCAACGCTGCTGTCATCCTGAACAACAACAACGAGCCCGTGGGCACCCGTATCTTCGGACCGGTTGTTCGCGAACTGCGCGCGAAGAACTTCATGAAGATCATCTCGCTGGCTCCGGAGGTGCTGTAAGATGGCTGCTAAGTTGAGAAAAGGCGACAAGGTTGTCGTTCTGGCCGGCAAAGACAAAGGTAAACAGGGCGAGATTTCGTCGGTTGACCCGAAAGCTGGTAAAGCCATCGTTGATGGTGTGAACATCGCAATCCGCCACACCCGTCAGAGCCAGAACGCACAAGGTGGCCGCATCCCGAAAGCGATGCCGATCCAGCTGTCGAACCTGGCCCTTCTGGACAAGAACGGCAAAGCAACGCGCGTTGGCTTCCGCGAGGAAGACGGCAAGAAAGTGCGTTTCGCCAAAACCACCGGGGAGACTGTCTGATGCTGGATACCGCAAACTACACCCCCCGCCTGAAGGCCGCTTACAAGGACAGCATCCGTGCCGCCCTGAAAGAGGAATTCGGTTACAAGAACGACATGCAGATCCCGCGTCTGGAAAAAATCGTTCTGAACATTGGTTGTGGCGCTGAGGCCGTTAAGGACTCGAAAAAAGCCAAGTCAGCAATCGAAGATCTGACCAAGATCGCCGGCCAGCAGGCCGTTGGTACGAAAGCGCGCAAGTCGCACGCTCCGTTCCGTCTGCGTGAAGGTATGATCATCGGCACCAAGGTGACCCTGCGCGGCGACCGGATGTATGAATTCCTGGACCGCCTGATCACCATCGCGATGCCCCGTATCCGCGACTTCCGCGGCGTATCGGGTACCTCGTTCGACGGTCGCGGCAACTATGCCACCGGCCTGAAAGAGCACATCGTGTTCCCGGAAATCGACTTTGATAAAGTTGATGAGACCTGGGGCATGGACATCGTGATTGCCACCACCGCTGAAACCGACGCGGAAGCAAAGAGCCTGTTGAAGCACTTCAACATGCCCTTCAACAGCTGATCCGCGGGAAGGAATAGACATGGCTAAAAAAGCAATGATCGAACGCGAGAAGAAGCGCGAAAAGCTGGTGGCAAAGTATGCTGCTAAGCGCGCTGCTCTGAAAGAGATCGCGAATGATGAGAGCAAGACTATGGAAGAGCGTTTCACCGCCCGCCTGAAGCTTGCAAAACTGCCGCGCAACAGCTCGGCCACACGCTTGCACAACCGTTGCCAGCTGACCGGTCGTCCTCACGCTTACTATCGTAAGCTGAAGGTGTCGCGTATCGCGCTGCGGGAACTTGGCTCTGCGGGCCAGATCCCCGGCATGGTGAAATCGAGCTGGTAAGGGAGAGAAGATATGAACGATCCTATCGGCGATATGCTCACCCGTATCCGCAACGCTCACATGCGCGGCAAGTCCACCGTTTCGACCCCTGCGTCGAAACTGCGCGGCTGGGTTCTGGATGTACTGGCTGACGAAGGCTACATCCGCGGCTACGAAAATGGCACTGACGAGCGTGGCCACGCCACTCTTGAAATCAGCCTTAAATACTTTGACGGCACGCCCGTTATCCGCGAGTTGAAGCGGGTTTCGAAGCCGGGTCGTCGCGTCTACATGGGTTCGAAAGACATCCCGCAGGTCCGTCAGGGTCTGGGTGTGTCGATCGTTTCGACCCCTAAAGGCGTCATGTCCGATGCAAACGCTCGCAACCAGAATGTTGGTGGCGAAGTGCTTTGCACCGTCTTCTAAGGAGGTCTCTATGTCTCGTATTGGTAAACGACCGGTCGAGCTGCCCTCTGGCGTAACTGCCAGCTTGTCGGGCCAGACCGTTGAAGTGAAGGGCCCCAAGGGAACCCTAACTTTCACCGCCACAGATGATGTGACCATCGCGATTGAAGACAACACTGTGTCGGTTGAACCGCGCGGCAAGTCGAAACGTGCACGTCAGCAGTGGGGCATGAGCCGCACGATGGTTGCCAACTTGGTGACCGGCGTAAGCGAAGGCTTCAAGAAAGAGCTGGAAATCAACGGTGTTGGTTATCGTGCTCAGATGCAGGGCAACACCCTGAAGCTGAACCTTGGCTACTCGCACGACGTTGATTTCGTTGCTCCGGAGGGCGTCACTGTGACTGCTCCGAAGCCGACGATCATCATCGTTGAAGGCATTGATCAACAACTCGTCGGCCAGACCGCGGCAAACATCCGCGAATGGCGTAAGCCCGAGCCCTACAAAGGCAAAGGCATCAAATACAAAGACGAGTATATCTTCCGCAAGGAAGGTAAGAAGAAGTAAGGACCAGACAGATGGCAAACAGCAAACGGACCCTGTTCCTCAAGCGCCGCCTGCGCGTCCGGAACAAACTTCGCAAGCACAATGTTGGCAAGCTGCGCCTTTCGGTGCACCGCTCGTCGAAAAACATCAGCGTGCAGATCATCGACGACGTTCAAGGGACAACCCTTGCTTCGGCTTCGTCGCTGGAAAAAGCACTTGGTGTTGTTGGCAAGAACAACGTGGAGGCCGCTTCCAAAGTGGGCACCGCGATTGCCGAGCGCGCGAAAAAAGCTGGGATCGAAGAATGCTACTTCGATCGTGGCGGCTTCCTGTTCCACGGCAAAGTGAAGGCTCTGGCCGACGCTGCCCGTGAAGGTGGCCTGAAGTTCTAAGAACTTTGAGAGGGGCAACGGTTTTCCGCTGCCCCTCCGATAATCCGGGGGTGCATCCGCGCCCACTGGGATTGAGTTAAACGGCGCAAGACGTCGCCTTATAAAAGGATGTTCTCATGGCAGAACGTGAAAACCGCCGGAACCGCCGCGATCGCGACGAAGCTCCGGAATTTGCAGATCGCCTGGTTGCGATCAACCGCGTGTCGAAAACCACCAAGGGTGGTAAAAACTTCGGCTTCGCAGCTCTGGTAGTTGTTGGTGACCAGAAAGGCCGCGTCGGCTTTGGTAAAGGTAAAGCGAAAGAGGTTCCTGAAGCCATTCGCAAAGCCACCGAGCAAGCCAAGCGCCAGATGATCCGCGTACCTCTGAAAGAGGGCCGCACCCTGCACCACGACACCGAAGGTCGTCACGGCGCTGGTAAAGTCGTCATGCGTACCGCTCCGGAAGGTACCGGGATCATCGCCGGTGGTCCGATGCGTGCCGTATTCGAGATGCTGGGCATCAAGGACGTTGTGTCGAAGTCGATCGGCTCGCAGAACCCCTATAACATGATCCGCGCCACCATGGACGGTCTGAAGAAAGAATCCAGCCCTCGCCAGGTCGCTCAGCGTCGTGGCAAGAAGGTTGCTGACATTCTGGGTGCTAAGTCGGACGCTCCGGCTGAAGCCGCAGACGCGTAAGGAGATCTGACCAATGGCTAAAACCATCGTTGTAAAACAGGTCGGCTCGCCGATCCGTCGCCCCCAAGACCAGCGCGCTACGCTGATCGGCCTGGGCCTGAACAAGATGCACAAAACCCGCGAGCTGGAGGATACCCCGGCCGTGCGCGGCATGATCGCCAAGATCCCGCATATGGTTGAGATCATCGAGGAAAAAGGCTGAGCCCCGGCTTAGACTTTCTCTTGAAGACACAAAGCACCCCGGTCAGAAATGGCCGGGGTGTTTTTGTTTGGAGGTGACATATGGTTGACGAAGTACCTCCAGATGTAATTGAGCTAAGTTCTTCGCAGCGGGACGTTTTGTTGGATTTAGTGCTCACTTGGGCAACAATTGATGGGGCACTGAGCATGTTGCTCGCAGATGTGCGCTCCATGGGATGGGCCGATGCCGCTGACGAGATACGAAAGCTTCGAGGGTCTCACAAGCTGGCTCAAGTTATCAAGGCACTGAAGAATCACGAAAGTGGAGCGGAAGCAGCAAGAAAGCTAAGAAAAATTAAACGGCGATACGAGCGTTTCTCAACGCTTCGTGACCATGTTGCTCATTCGCGCTGCATCGGATGTAGTAAGGAAGATCCGAGCTATATCGTGTTTCTGACTTTTGAACGAGTTGGGGAAGATATGTTGGCTATGTATCGAGTGCCGGTCGAGGAAATGAGCGAAGCAATTAGTTGGGGAACAGATTTTGTTCGATTGTTGCATCGACTGACGAGATAACAACAAGCCTAGCTTTTCCGGAAGTGTCCCGGCATCGCCGGGTAGCGCACGACCCTTCCCACGGGAGGGCGCTATGGCAATGTATCATTATGCATAGACGTTTCGGCTCCCTGACTTTCCTCGCCACAACCACCCAACCCATGCATCCCTTGCAACCCGGGCTTTCCGATTCAACGGTGGTTGTTTGGGCGGCTCCCTCCTATCAGGGCGGCAACTAGACATTACCCTGTTAAGGACCGCCAAGATGAACGCTCTGATCGCTCCCGTTACTCCGTTGGCTTCGGCCATTGCTGACCTTTTCGTCGCTGTGCAAACCAAAGCCCGTCGTTTCATGAACTCGGAATGCACCCCGACTTGGACTGAGTTCATGAAAGACTGCAACAAAGACTAAGTAGCCTTCTCATTCTCCCAGATGAAACCCCCGGCGGCACCTGCACCGGGGGTTTTTCTTTGCGGAACTGGCATCGATCACACGGGTCCAAGAATTCCGCCATAATGCCTCAATTTAAACATGAACAATGCGCCCGAAACGCGTAGACTGTTCGCGAACCAATGTTCGAAAAGTTCTTTTGAAGTAGTTGAGGCAGTATTCATGGGGGTAGACACAAACAGCCCCGAAATCGATATTCCGCTGGCCCCGATCCTGGATCGTCGGACCATTACCCTGATCATCCCGGTTTACAACGAGATGGACAGCATTCAGCCGTTTCTTGATTGTTGCGATACCGCACTGTCCGAACTGAATGACACCTGTGAATTCGAGTTCCTGTTCGTCAATGATGGCAGTGCGGATCGGACGGAAACGATCATCACGCAGGCCCGTGAAACGGACGCGCGGATATCACTTGTGAACCTGTCACGCAATTTCGGGAAAGAAGCCGCACTGTCGGCTGGTTTGTCTCATGCCTCGGGGGATGCGGTGATCCCGATGGATGTGGATCTGCAAGATCCCCCCGAGGTTATCCCCCAGATGATCGCAGCCTGGCGCAAAGGTGCGAAAGTTGTAAATGCGCAGCGCGCGAAGCGGGATGAAGATACCTGGGTCAAACGCACTAGCGCGGGCATGTTCTATCGACTTTTCAACTTGCTGGCCGAATACCCAATCCCAATGGGTGTCGGTGATTTCCGTCTTCTGGACCGTGAGGTTGTGCAAGCCATCAATTCGCTTGGCGAACGCTCGCGTTTCAACAAAGCCATCTTCAGCTGGGTCGGGTTTGAAACCGCCGAGGTCAGCTATGAACGCCCGGCACGGTTGGCCGGTGAAACGCAGTGGTCTTACTGGAAGCTGTGGAAGCTGGCGTTGGATGGAATTTTCGCGGCCTCGACCATGCCTCTGCGCGTCTGGACCTATGTGGGTCTGACCATGGCGCTGATGTCTTTTCTCTATTCGGTCTTTTTGTTCGTACGGGTGTTGATCCTTGGGGTGGACACGCCCGGTTATGCTTCGACGATCATTCTGATCCTGACTTTTGGCGGCATGAACATGTTCGCCTTGGGGATCATCGGCGAGTATGTCGGTCGTATTTATACAGAAGTCCGCCAACGCCCCCTTTATATCGTGCGGTCCTATCTGCATGGCGACGAACAGGAGACCCGTGATGGATCGTGATGTCTATCAGCGCATGAGCGAGCTTGAGGCGAACCACTGGTGGTTTGTCGCACGTCGCAAAATCATTGGCACGTTGGTCCGTCGAAAGGCCGATTTGCCGTCGGACGCGCGTATTCTGGAAGCTGGCTGTGGCAGCGGGGGCAACCTTGCCATGCTGCAAGAGTTTGGTCAGCTTGATGCATTCGAGTATGACGATGTTGCCCGCGAGATGTCGCGAGACCTGTCCGGTCTTGATGTTCAATTTGGCGCCTTGCCAGATGATCTGCCCTTTGCACCGCGTGATTACCATTTGATTGGCCTGTTTGATGTGCTTGAGCATGTGGAACAGGACGAGGCATCTTTGGCCGCACTTGGCGCACGATTGGCACCCGGCGGAAAGCTTCTTGTGACTGTCCCGGCGTTTCCATTTATGTGGTCTCGCCATGACGAAACGCACCACCACTTCCGCCGCTATACCCGCAAAAGCCTGACCGAGGCCGCATCCCGTGCCGGTTTGCGCGTGACCTATTGCAGCTATTTCAACATGTATCTGTTCCCTGTCGCTGTTGTGGTGCGGGCCCTGAAAAAGCTAACCGGACGCGACACGCCGGATGACGACATGCCGCCAGCGCCGGTGAATGCGGCGATGAAAACTTTGTTTTCGTCGGAGCGGCATTTTCTGGGGCGCATCTCGTTGCCCTTTGGCTTGTCCTTGGCCGCCGTGATCGAGAAAGCCTGACTATGTTCATGCAGCTCGTGCGCTTTGCAGGGGTAGGGGGACTGGCCACGCTGGTCCATGTCTGTGTTGCGCTCATTGCGAACTCTGTCTTCGGGCTGGACGGATTGGTCGCTAACTTTTCTGGGTTCATCGCAGCGGTGCTGCTGTCCTATTTCGGGCATGCCCGGATTACTTTCCAGACACGCCCGGATCATGCGCAACACATGCCAAGGTTTTTGTTCGTGTCTCTGGTTGGCTTGTTAACCAGCTCGTCCGTCGTGTGGTTAATTACCGAGCGCATGGGGCAGGGCTTTGGGCTTTCGATGGCTTTGGTTGCGATCGCGGTACCCTTGGCATCGTTCTTTGCCATGAAATTCTGGGTGTTTGCCCAGCATCGGCAGAAGATCCGGCTGGATTGGACCTCGATCTTGATCTCGGCAGCAGTCGCGATGGTCTTTTTGTTGGTTTATTGGTCGCGCCCGCATCATCACGATGTGGCTTGGTATCTTGTCGCAACCGAGAAACTGTTGGCTGGCGCGGTTCTGTACGTGGATGTGTTCGAAATCAATCCGCCCCTGAACTTTTTCCTGACCGTCCCCGCAGTGCTATTGTCCAAGCTTCCCGGTGTATCCCTCGTCAATGGTCAGTATCTGTTCGTGGCCGTGTTGACGGCAGGAAGCCTTGCTTGGTCCGGTCACATTCTGCGGGATGCAGATCTTTTGCCCCACAGAACCAGAGCCATCTTCCTAGTCTTGATGGGATTTGGCGTTACCGTCGCAGCAATCAACAACATCGCGCAGCGTGAACATCTTTTGGTCTTGCTCATTCTGCCGTGGCTCGTTGGTCAACTGTCCGGAAGTATCGGCCCGCGATCTATCCTGCCTGCGCTGGTCGCGGCGGTCGGGATTTGCTTGAAGCCCCATTTCCTGATCTTTCCGAT
>NZ_JBNAFW010000003.1:27500-29512 GCF_049800855.1 Aliiroseovarius sp. S253
TCCTTTAAAGATAGCGTAACAGCTCACTGGTCTAAATAAGTTGTCTTGCGGCGAAGATGTACCGGGGCTCAAGCCATGAGCCGAAGCTTAGGGTGTGCATTTATGCACGCGGTAGCAGAGCGTAGTGTGACATAGTTCCATTCCTCATTAGCATCTTCGGATGCATTTGAGGATCGGAGCTTTCGATGAAGCGGGCGTGTGAGCGATCCCGTGGAGAGATCACTAGTGAGAATGATGACATGAGTAGCGACAAAGGGGGTGAGAGACCCCCTCGCCGAAAATCCAAGGGTTCCTGCTTAAAGCTAATCTGAGCAGGGTAAGCCGGCCCCTAAGCCGAGGCCGAAAGGCGTAGGCGATGGGAACCAGGTTAATATTCCTGGGCCGTGGAGTGGTGACGGATCTCGAAGGTAGTTCATCCTTATCGGATTGAATGGGCTGCTTAGAGGTTCCTGGAAATAGCCCTCCTATAAGACCGTACCCTAAACCGACACAGGTGGATAGGTAGAGTATACCAAGGCGCTTGAGAGAACGATGTTGAAGGAACTCGGCAAAATACCTCCGTAAGTTCGCGAGAAGGAGGCCCAGTTTCTACGCAAGTATTGACTGGGGGCACAAACTAGGGGGTGGCGACTGTTTACTAAAAACACAGGGCTCTGCGAAGTCGCAAGACGACGTATAGGGTCTGACGCCTGCCCGGTGCCTGAAGGTTAAAAGGAGGAGTGCAAGCTCCGAATTGAAGCCCAGGTAAACGGCGGCCGTAACTATAACGGTCCTAAGGTAGCGAAATTCCTTGTCGGGTAAGTTCCGACCTGCACGAATGGCGTAACGACTTCCCCGCTGTCTCCAACATCGACTCAGCGAAATTGAATTGCCTGTCAAGATGCAGGCTTCCCGCGGTTAGACGGAAAGACCCCGTGCACCTTTACTACAGCTTCACACTGGCATCAGACACAACATGTGCAGAATAGGTGGTAGGCTTTGAACTCAGGACGCCAGTTCTGAGGGAGCCTCCTTTGAGATACCACCCTTGTTCTGTTTGATGTCTAACCGCGGTCCGTTATCCGGATCCGGGACCCTGTGTGGCGGGTAGTTTGACTGGGGCGGTCGCCTCCTAAAGAGTAACGGAGGCGCGCGAAGGTTGGCTCAGAGCGGTCGGAAATCGCTCGTTGAGTGCAATGGCAGAAGCCAGCCTGACTGCGAGACTGACAAGTCGAGCAGAGTCGAAAGACGGCCATAGTGATCCGGTGGTCCCGAGTGGAAGGGCCATCGCTCAACGGATAAAAGGTACGCCGGGGATAACAGGCTGATACTGCCCAAGAGTCCATATCGACGGCAGTGTTTGGCACCTCGATGTCGGCTCATCTCATCCTGGGGCTGGAGCAGGTCCCAAGGGTACGGCTGTTCGCCGTTTAAAGAGGTACGTGAGCTGGGTTTAGAACGTCGTGAGACAGTTCGGTCCCTATCTGCCGTGGGTGTAGGATACTTGAGAGGAGTTGCCCCTAGTACGAGAGGACCGGGGTGAACGTTCCACTGGTGGACCAGTTATCGTGCCAACGGTAGTGCTGGGTAGCTATGAACGGACAGGATAACCGCTGAAGGCATCTAAGCGGGAAGCCCCCCTCAAAACAAGGTATCCCTGAGGACCGAGGAAGACTACCTCGTCGATAGGCCAGAGGTGTAAGCGTGGTAACACGTTCAGCTGACTGGTACTAATGGTCCGATAGGCTTGATTTGATCCAGTAGAAGACAGTTCTACTGAAAAATCAAAAGCATACATCACAGTATAACTTGACTTGGAATTGCTCTTTATTCGGTTTGGTGGTCACAGCACCAGTGAAACACCCGATCCCTTCCCGAACTCGGCCGTTAAGCACGGTTGCGCCAATGGTACTGCATCTTAAGGTGTGGGAGAGTAGGTCACCGCCAAACCTAATAAAGAGCAATCAGTATCCTCTCAAAACGATGATAAAAACAAACAAAACGCCGCCGAGCAGAAATGCCGGCGGCGTTTT
>NZ_JBNAFW010000004.1:0-8372 GCF_049800855.1 Aliiroseovarius sp. S253
ACGGCGGCGCAAGCCGCCCCTAGCGGAGCGCCTTCTGTTTCTTGCAGTACGCCACGAAGGCCGCGCCGGCATTCTTCGGCGGGTTGCCCTTGGCAGCTTCGGCCTTGGCAAACTCCAGCCAGTTCTGGCGCAGGACGTGGTAATCCCAGCCTTTGGCGCGGGCGTGTTCGCGCCCCTTTTCTTCTGCCCAATCGGGCAGGCTGATCGTCGGGAGGTATTCGTTCGCAGGCTTGGTGCGCGGACGCACGATCACCAGATCGTTGTCGTCTAGCTCGAAGGTGTAGAAGGGCGTTTCATCCTTCTCGATGATCTCACGCAGGTTATGGCGAAACTTCTTTAGGGGCGCGTTGCTGCCTGTCTTGTCTTGAAGCTTGGCAAGCCCGATCTGCCACTTGGGAGAGTTGCCGCAATGCTTGCGGGCGATCTCATACAGGCGGCGCTCAAGCGGCCGACGCAGGCGAAAATACTTCTCGGAAATCGTGACGACTTCGTTTGCCTCAATCGCCCGCATGACCCAATCGGACAGGATCACTTCGCAGTAGTCGAGCCGCCAGCGGCCATCATCCTTCATGACAAAGCCTGACCCTGACTCCAGCAGGCTAAAGAAGCGCGTTTCACGCCTGTTGCCCGTCTGAATATCGGTCTGGAAGGTTGCCCCCATGAGGCGGTGAAACGCCTGTTCGAGGCGCTGATAGCTGAGATTGTTGGTTGGCCTGTTCGTGGCAATCATAAGTTCGCGGGCGCTGAAACGGACACGCTTACCGATCTTCTCGCCGCGGTTTTTCTTGTGCATCAACTGGCTGATGCAGAAGATCAGAATGTCCTTGTCGAAGATGGTCGGCAGGCCAACCCCCGAGGGCACAATTTTGAGCCTGTTGTCGCCGTTGCGATACTCAAGCTGGCGCATGTCTGGCTTGGTCGCCAACGAGAACAGGGGATGCTCCATCGAGGCCATGTCATCCTTGGGCACGACATCGGAAATGTCGAGGATGAAAAAGTCTTTCTGTGGGTGTCGATCAGGTAGCAGTCCCATCATGCGAACCTAGCGCATGTTCGCACTATCGGGAACCTAAAAATTCGCACTATCGGGAACCGTCCACAGGCGGTTTTTCGTTCGCACCTTTCGGAACCCAGATTCGCACCTTTCGGAACCCAGATTCGCACCTTTCGGAACTATCCACAGGGCTAAGGCTTTGCCTACTATGGCTTTCTGGAATCCGTAACTTACTCCGTAGGTAACACTATTAACACTAAGCTCAGCTTCGCCTCGCCAAGCAGACGCGCCCCATGGGCGCGGCATGCGCAGCGATCAGATCGGCAGAGCCGATCCGCTGCTAGGTTTTCGCTTCGCACAACAAAAGGCAGGGAGAGGTTTCCCCGATCTGCATCCGTAGGCCGTTCGCTGAAGTGATGCCTGATCCACCAAAGAACCTGCATCAAGTAACCACTCGCAAGCTCGCTAGGCCACTTGACGCAGAACCTTAGGCGGCTCTTTTCGGCATCAGCGAAGCGGCGACGGAAGGCAGGGGAAAACAAGCACCGCCTGCAAGGAAAGGGGACAGCGCTCTAATCATCATCTGATGATCCAAGAAAACCGAAGTAGTCGAGCGCAAAGGAAACACCAACGCCCAATGCCACACCGCCAAACAGCCCTAACCATCCACCATAGACAGCCCACCCCAGCCACGCACCACCCGCCCAGAAAGGGACAAGGATTGCCAAAGCAACAATTTCACTTCGTTTGACATGGAACGCAGGCGCGGCAGGAGCTTGAGAAGCTGCCGCCAGAGGCGGCGTTTCCAGTGCGCGAAAATACGGCGCAGGCTTCAACAGAAGCGGCTCGCGCCCAAACACGAAAGAAATCATATGATCGGCAACCACATCGTCTTTCTTGCGGATCAGGTTGGACACCTGATCGGGGTTTAGGCGCGGCCTGCCATGTTCGGCCATGTAGCGCTGATAATGGTTCATATCGTCTTGATAGCGGCTTTGGGCTTTGGCGCTATGCAACTTTTCAGCCAGAGATATAGCCCCACCAAGCGCCTGCCCTGTGACTTTGTAAGCCGCTTTCTTTGATTGGCCAGACATGACCCCTAAGCCTTCCCCGAAGCCTGTATGCACCATGGAAGGCGCGGCAGGCGGCAAAGGCACTTCGCCCATGTCTTTGACACCAAGCCGCGCCGAAATCTGTTCAAGCGTGAGCGTGTCAGTGTTCCCGAAGAACTGATGCACATCGGCATTGGCGAAGAAGGTTTCCGAGCCTTCGCGGCCATAGAGCGTGACGAGCTGGCCGAGGTCTTGCAGGATCGGCCAGAGCTGGAGGCCATAGCCCCGCATCAAGCCCGCCGCCTTGGCGATCTCGTCAATGTAGCCGAGTGAAAAGAACTCATCGAGCATGAACAGGCATTGAGCACCGCGAAGCTCACCAGAGGGGAGCTTTCGCGCCATGGCTTCGATACCACAGCGCACGAACAGGCGCAGAAAGCGCCCATGCTGGCTTAGATAGTTGGCAGGCAGCACCAAATAGACCGAGGCGCGGCCAGCCTTCAAATCGGCCAGCGAGAAGCTGGACGAGGCGAGCGTTTCGGCCATGCCGTGACTGGACAGCCAGCGCGTGTTTTTGCGGGCGTTCGAGATGAAATAAGCGCCTTCCTTGGCGAAGGCCGCAGAATAGGCTTCACGGCACAGCCCCGCGCATTCATCCATGCCTTTCATTTGCTGCATGGCTTCGGCCAGAGCATCGTCGTCGATCAGGATTTTTTGCACCTCGACCAGATTCCTCTGGTCGTCTGGCGCGGTGGTCAGGACGAAGGCAATCAGCCCCGAAATGATGGATTGCGCCCCATCATCCCAATGCGCGGCTTGGGGATCAGGGCGCATGACGATCCCATCCGATACCGCCTCGATATCTTCGCGGATCGTGAGCGCGTCGGGATCGAGATCATCGAGCGGATTGTAGGAAGCTTTGAAGCGGTCAGGCACACGCGCCGAGCCGAAAGGATCGAGGACATGGACGGCTTGCCCCATGGCCTCGCGTTTTTCGGCGGTGGCCTCGGCGGCTTCGCCTTTAGGGTCGATCACAAGGGCATTATGCGGCCACTTGAGCAGGTTCGGGATAATGACAGACGTTCCCTTGCCAGACCCCGCGCCCGCGATCGTAATCGCGTGACGCTCGGTTTCTATGCCGACCTCTTGCCCATCGGCATGACCGAGAAACAAGCGGCCTGATTGGTAGGGGTAATTTCTTGCATCAGACCAGTGCATCCCTCGTCCTTTTCAATCTCGCCTAGAGATCGAAAAGCTTGCGATCCTCTGGCCTCGTAACGTGTTCATTCAGGAGTCTTTTCAGCACGTTAGCAAATTCCTTGTCATGTGCCATGTGTTCGAGCGCCAATGCTCCCGCGATGATCTTGCGGCGTGTGTCGCGTTTGCGTTCAGCCCCACGAACTTGAGCGGCCTTTTTCTGTATCTGCGCTTTGAGCCGTGCCTCTTTTTGGCGAAGCTCCTCAAGCTGCTGTTCGGGCGTTTTGCGTGTGGACATATCCGAGAGTGCCTTTCTGTATGTTTGACAGAATAGCATAATCGGGGACACCATGTGAAACGGCAGAATCACAAAGTGCGCACTTATACATTGCAAGCAATGTGTGCGTGACCTTTTCCGAAAAGGTCAACAAAAGGGAGCGGCGTGGCAGACTATCGGTTTAGCGCAAAGGTCATCAAGCGAAGCAACGGCCAGAGCGCCGTCGCTGCTGCCGCCTATCGTGCTGGCGAACGATTGCTTGATGACCGCACAGGGCAAACCTCTGACTACAGCCGCAAGGCGGGCGTGATCCATGCCGAGGTGATGACCCCCGAGGGCACACCCGACTGGATGCACGACCGCGCTCAACTCTGGAACGCGGTGGAAGCTGCCGAGCGCCGCAAGGACGCGCAGCTTGCCCGCGAAATCCAGTTGAGCCTGCCCCATGAACTTGACCAGGCGCAGCGCAAGGCGCTGCTCTTGGACTTCGTTCAGGAGCAGTTTGTCGGCAAAGGCATGATTGCCGACATCGCCATTCACGCACCGAGCGCGAAAGGCGATGAACGAAACCACCACGCCCATGTCATGCTCACCATGCGAGAACTGACAGGCGAGGGTTTCGGCAAGAAGGCGCGGGACTGGAACAGCCCCGACCAGCTTGCACAGTGGCGCGAGCAATGGGCGCACCACCAGAACCGCACCCTTGAGCGCCACGGCCACGCCGCCCGCGTCGATCATCGCAGCTTTGAAGCGCAGGGGATCGACCGCGAACCGACCCAGCACCTCGGCCCAACGGCAAGCGATATGGAGCGAGGTGGCAAGGCCAGCCGCATCGGCAATGAAAACCGTGCCATTGATTCCGCGAATGCCGAGCGGGCGCATAATCAGATCGAGGCGGCACGTCTTGCCAGCCAGAAAGCCCGCTTCGAGGTATGGGCGCACGAGAAGGCCGCCGAACTGGAAGCCGCGCAGGATCTCACAAAGCTGGATCTCGATCAGAAGCACCACCATCAAAAGCAGCGCCTAGAGGCGCGGCTCAAGGATGATTACGGACAGGCTAAGGCAACGATCAAAGCCGAGTTGCAGGCCATTGACCGCCGCCTAGAAGCCAAGGGCGTGAAGAAGGTTTTGCGCGATGTGTTCGGGCGCAGCCGTACCGACAAGACCGCCCGCGAGAACATGGCCGCAAGTTTGCGGGATATCCAGAACCGCGAGGACGAACGGCGGCAGGCATTGGCCGCGCAGCAGGACAAAGAACGCCGCCAGCTTCACGAGCGCCAAGAACAGCGCCAGCAGGCGCAAGCCCGAGGTATCGAGAAGGCGCGGCAGCGAGCGGAAGGCGGGCGCACTCCAAAACCGCCACAGAAGCCACGAGAGCGCCCTGCGAAGCCTTCCCCTACCCCACCAGCGGCCAAGCCCTCGCAGACGCACCAGCGAGCGGCAGAGCCGCCGCAACAATCATCCGAGCGCGTGAGCCTTGATGACAAGAAGCGCTTGCCTGATACCGTCCTTGGCGAGCGCGGGAAGCTGGAAAAGCCATGGCAGCGGGCGAGCCTGTCAAATGACAACAAGCGGCCATGGCAGCGCGACGACAAGCCCGCAGGGAGAGAGCGCCAGCCTGACCGACCAAAGCCCCCGAAGCGCTAGCCTGTGGACAGCACACCCCCCTGCCCTTCCCCGATTGGGTGGTTTCCTGTAAACTGGTGGAAAACAAGGGTGAAAACCGCAACCCACCCACCACAGGAAACAGGCAAAAACCATGACAAAACTATCCGCGAACAAAGCCGCCAAGGAGGCGGGCATAGCCAAGAAAACGCTTTTAGAGGCAATATCTTCGGGCAGATTGAGTGCCTCGAAGAACGAGAAGGGGCATTGGGAGATCGAGCCAGCCGAGCTTTTTCGTGCCTATCCAAAAACTGGTTTTGAAGAACTGCAAAAACCGCAACCCACCCCCCAAGAAAACGGCCAAAAAACCAGCGAAACCAGCGCACTAGAGATCGAAGTTAAGATGCTGCGCGAGCAGATCGAGCGCATGGACGAAGAACGCGACCGCGAACGCTCGCAACTGACTGACCAGATCGAGGCTTTGAAGGATCAGGCAGCGCGCCAGAGCGCCGATCACAGGCAGGCATTGGCCGCGCTGACAGATCAGCGCGAGAGAGCGGCAGAGCCGCCCAAGCGTGGCCTCTGGGCGCGCCTTATGGGGTAAGGGTTAGATTGTTGTTTTGAGGCCGCGCCATCGGCCACGGCTCACGTTCTCGATTAAGCCCTTTTCCTTCATGCGATGCAGCTGCGTTCGGAACGTATTCTCTTTCAGTTCGAAGTTTGCCAGCCGAGCAATCTCGAAAAGCTGCCTAGAGGTCATGGGTTTCGTAGCTTGCTCCAGTGCGCCAAGCACCCGCTGTTCGATCATCACTCGACTAGCACTGTTCTTGCGATTGACGTCTCGTAAGTGGTGGTTGTCCCAACGAGCTTTGATGAGTTGTCGCTTCAAGGCATCGCGTTCGGCGGTCAACTCCTTCAGCTTGAGTTCGATGGTTTCGATCTCCTGCTGTAGTCTTCGCTCATAGTAGGTAGGGGGTGGTTGGGCTTCCTCTGGCATTGTTTCAATCCCAATTTTGCAACAAAGTACCTGCTCTGTACCATCATCAACTTATTGTTTCAAATGCATAATGTGGATTGACATTGATCTCAGAGGCTCTTAGCAACAATTGAGTATACTCAATTGTTGCTAAGAGCCTCTGAAAGTGAAACGTCGCTTGTTGCGATTTTCATTGATTCTTAACCCCTCAAACGCCATATGAGCTTTAAACCCACCTACGGCGTGCCGTAGGCTCAAGAGCTGCGGCGGAGCAATCCAATGCAGCTTTTGCTTTTTCTGGGCGTGTGGAATGAGAACGATTATTTATGTAGATGGGTTCAACCTCTACTATCGAGCATTGAAGTATAACCCTCAATTCAAGTGGTTGAATGTAAAGGCGTTGGCAGAGGATGTTCTATCGTCTGATAACGTTGTAACGGCAGTTAAATACTATACCGCGAGGGTGTCGGCGCGAATTGATTCAGATGCCCCAAGGCGACAGCAAATCTATTTTGATGCGCTTGAGACCATTCCAGAGCTAGAAATTTTTCAGGGAAAGTTTCTGGTTACAAAACCCTATGCTGCCCTTGCCCCACCGCCACAAAATGGGAAGTCCCCGTTTAAGCCGTGGCCGACTGTCGTTCGAATTATCAAAACCGAAGAGAAGGGCAGCGATGTGAACTTGGGTGCGCACTTAGTGCGAGATGCATTCACAAATGCATTTGACGTCGCTGTTGTTCTCTCAAATGACACTGACCTTTGCGAGCCGATCCGCATTGTTGTCGAAGAGCTGCAAAAGCCTGTTGGCATCATATGCCCTGCTGAGAACGTCGCTAACGATTTGCAGGATGTGGCTTCCTTTGTTCGTCATATCAGCCATAGCCGTTTGGCGAGGTCACAGTTTCCTAACCCCGTTGTTGATGCGGACGGCCAAGAGCTCCACAAGCCCACAGATTGGGTAGAGCAAGGCGACGATGAATGAAAACGACCTGACCCCATAGGGGGCAGGCCGTCATTCCGTTCGCGGCCATCGGCTTCCCAGCCTGTTCCGCCTCACCATTTTACATGAAAATTCTGTTCTGCAAATATCCTCGGGGGTTTGGGGGCAGACAGCCCCCAACGGCGGCGCAAGCCGCCCCTAGCGGAGCGCCTTCTGTTTCTTGCAGTACGCCACGAAGGCCGCGCCGGCATTCTTCGGCGGGTTGCCCTTGGCAGCTTCGGCCTTGGCAAACTCCAGCCAGTTCTGGCGCAGGACGTGGTAATCCCAGCCTTTGGCGCGGGCGTGTTCGCGCCCCTTTTCTTCTGCCCAATCGGGCAGGCTGATCGTCGGGAGGTATTCGTTCGCAGGCTTGGTGCGCGGACGCACGATCACCAGATCGTTGTCGTCTAGCTCGAAGGTGTAGAAGGGCGTTTCATCCTTCTCGATGATCTCACGCAGGTTATGGCGAAACTTCTTTAGGGGCGCGTTGCTGCCTGTCTTGTCTTGAAGCTTGGCAAGCCCGATCTGCCACTTGGGAGAGTTGCCGCAATGCTTGCGGGCGATCTCATACAGGCGGCGCTCAAGCGGCCGACGCAGGCGAAAATACTTCTCGGAAATCGTGACGACTTCGTTTGCCTCAATCGCCCGCATGACCCAATCGGACAGGATCACTTCGCAGTAGTCGAGCCGCCAGCGGCCATCATCCTTCATGACAAAGCCTGACCCTGACTCCAGCAGGCTAAAGAAGCGCGTTTCACGCCTGTTGCCCGTCTGAATATCGGTCTGGAAGGTTGCCCCCATGAGGCGGTGAAACGCCTGTTCGAGGCGCTGATAGCTGAGATTGTTGGTTGGCCTGTTCGTGGCAATCATAAGTTCGCGGGCGCTGAAACGGACACGCTTACCGATCTTCTCGCCGCGGTTTTTCTTGTGCATCAACTGGCTGATGCAGAAGATCAGAATGTCCTTGTCGAAGATGGTCGGCAGGCCAACCCCCGAGGGCACAATTTTGAGCCTGTTGTCGCCGTTGCGATACTCAAGCTGGCGCATGTCTGGCTTGGTCGCCAACGAGAACAGGGGATGCTCCATCGAGGCCATGTCATCCTTGGGCACGACATCGGAAATGTCGAGGATGAAAAAGTCTTTCTGTGGGTGTCGATCAGGTAGCAGTCCCATCATGCGAACCTAGCGCATGTTCGCACTATCGGGAACCTAAAAATTCGCACTATCGGGAACCGTCCACAGGCGGTTTTTCGTTCGCACCTTTCGGAACCCAGATTCGCACCTTTCGGAAC